>BPJZ01000020.1 GCA_026004875.1 Candidatus Poribacteria bacterium
CTTGAAGAGATCGGACTGAGCGACGCGTTTGACGCGATCGTTGCTGGCGAAGATGTGCCGGTTGGGAAACCGGCGCCGGACGTGTTCCTCCTCGCTGCGCGAAAACTGGACGTTCCTCCGGAGCGGACCGTCGTCGTCGAGGACGCCACTCACGGCATCGAGGCGGCCCGTCGGGCCGGAATGCGGGTGATCGCCGTGGCGACCAGCCAACCGCCGGAGCGACTCCTCGCCGCCGATCGCGTTGTCCGCTCGCTGGCCGAGCTCCGACCGGAGGATTTCGAAGCCCTCCTGAACTCTCCGAAGAAGCCCTTCATTCCCGCTCGATAAAAGCGCTCTCCAGGATCTCCAGGATCAGCTCATCATAGGAGATGCCGGCGGCGTGCGCCTGCGCCGGTAGATCGCTTAGGTCGGTCAGGCCTGGCAGGGTGTTGATCTCGGTGATGTAGGGCGAACCGTCCTTAGAGATCATCATGTCCACGCGGGAGAAACCATGGCAACCTAGCGCTCGGTGAGCGGCGAGGGCGACCGCCTGAACGTGAGCTGTCAGCTCCGGCGTCAGTCGTGCGGGAAGATAAAAGCGAGTCATTCCCGGCGTGTACTTCGCTTCGTAGTCGTAGAACTCCTTTTTGGGCACCAGCTCTAAAACCGGCAGGGCTCGGAGCGCGTCTCCGCAGCCTAATAACCCTACGGTGACCTCCATTCCGGAGATGTACCGTTCCACGAAGAGATGGCGGTATTCGTAGAACGTCTTGCGAAGGGTTGGAAACAGGTCGTCCGGGTGGCGGACGATCGAAACCCCTAACGAGCTGCCTTCAGCGACCGGTTTGATCACCATCGGAAAGCCGATCGCTTCAGCAAGCGCTGGGGCCTGGAGCCGCAGGTCCTCCTCTGGGGAAACCGTTCGCCAGTCGGGGGTGGGCAGCCCCTCGGCCCGGAGGATCGCCTTGGTCTTGACTTTGTCCATCGCCAGGGCGCTGGCTAGGACGCCGGAGCCGGTGTAGCGAAGACCAAGCGTCTCCAGGAAACCCTGCATCGTCCCGTCTTCGCCGTAGCGTCCGTGGAGGGCCAAAAAGACCGCGTCCGGGCGGAGCCGAATCAGTTGCTCGGCCCATCCGGCCTCAGCAGGATCTAACGGGTAGGCGGGAACTTCTTGCCGGCGAAGCGCCTCGAGAACGCGCCTTCCAGATCGAAGGGAGATCTCCCGTTCACCGGAGAGCCCGCCCATCAGAACGACCACTTGAATGGATCGAAACCGTTCACGAAGTACTTCCAGCCGGGCCATGGGGTGAAGTCCTTTCACCGTGGTGACTCGATCAGAATGCCTGCCGCGCGCAGTTCACTCAAGAGAACGGAGCGCAAAGGGCTATCGGTGCGGACGAGTGCGTATCGGATTCCCCGGCGACGGCAAAAACGCCGGGCTCGGTTCAAGAACACTTCCAGTTGCTGTCGGTAGGCCAGTCGGGCGTCGGCGTCCCATCGAATCGGTCGGGAGCGCCCCGTCTCCGCGTCCTCCAGCTCGACCGATTCGGGGGGGTCAGGTTCCAGCACCTCCGGAGGGAGAAGGTGCACGACTGCCGGGGCGTAACCCGTCGCCAGGAGGGCTCGGAGGCCCCCTTCAGCCCCTTCCAGATCAAACAGGTCCGAGAGGAGCACGGCGATCCCTCGCTGTCGCTCCCGGGCAGCGATCAGACGAAGGTCGGAGCCTAGAGCCGTTGCGGTCGCCGGACTGCGTTCCTCAAGCCATCGGCGGAGAAGGGGGAACTGCTCCAGGCTCTGCGCTGAAAATCCCTCCACACTGCCGCCTCGGAGGGCGTACGCCGTGACCCGTTCGCCGTGGTGAAGCGCCAGAAAGCCCACCGCCTCGCAGAGCTGCCGCCCTCTCTCAAAGGGGCTCGGCTCTCCGACCGCCATCGAACGGCTGACGTCCCAGAGCAACAGAACCGGAAGTTGGGCGTCCAGATAGAACTGTTTGACCACGACACGATCGGTGCGGGCGTAGACGTTCCAGTCCACCCGGCGGAGATCATCGCCTGGGGTGTAAAAGCGGTAGTCTCGAAACTCGAAGCGCCCTCCCAACCGTCGCCCCCGGTGCTCGCCGTGCTGGAGCGCCTCCACGGGACGGTCAGAGAAGAGACGCAGCCCGATCAGCGCTTCAAACGCGATCTCCATCGACTACCCCGTGCGAAAGAAAACGCTTCTCCCTATGATACTAACCGAGGGACCAACCCCAGAGAACGCCAGAAGGGAACAAAGACGTGTCCAAAAGGATCGCTCGACGGAAGTTCCTTGCTCAACTGGGAGGGCTCGGCGGACTGCTGTTGTTGAGAAGCGCTCAGCCAGGGCCGGAGAGTGCGGGAGTTCGAGCGCTCGGCCAAACCGGTGTTCGGTGTTTTGTTCTGGGGCTGGGGACTGCGCCGCTGGGCGTTCAGAGGGCGTCGTTCCATCGGTTTTCCGCCGTCTTCGAGACGGCTCTCAGTGAAGGCGTTCAGGTGGTGGACACGGCGCCTAACTACGGGCCGGCGGAGGAGTATCTCGGGCGGTTGCTCGGCGACCGGGAGGGACCGATCCTCCTCACCAAGGTAGGGGACCCCTCGCGAGTGGGAGCGCTCCGACAGATCGAGATCAGTCGCCGTCGACTCCGACGGGATCAGCTGGACGGGGTGTTGATCCATCACGTCGGGGCGTTTCCGCCGGAGCTGCTCTTTGGTCCCGAGGGGGCCTGGGCGGCACTGGTCGAGGCCAAAACGCGCGGGATCGTCCGCTGGATCGGCGTCGCAGGCCACTATCGCCCGGAGCGATTTCTTCCCGCGCTGGACGACCCGGCAACCGACCTGGTGATGATGCCGATCAACTACGTCGATCGGTACACTTATGGGTTCGAGTCGCGGGTTCTTCCCGGGGCTCGACGGCGGGATTTGGCCGTTCTGGCCACTCAGGTTTTGGGCGGTGCCCGGGGGATGCGCTACGACCGTCCGACGCCGGCGCTCCTGAGCGGCCCGCGGTATGAGCCGGCCCTACGCTATGCGCTTAGTCTGGAGGGGATCTCCTGTGTGCTGATCGGCGCGGCGACGCCGGAGGAGATCCGGCAAGCCGCCCGCACAGTGCGAACGGCTGAGCCGCTCCGTCCTGAGGAGTGGGCAGCGCTCCGCCGGGACGGCCTTCGGCTGGCGCAACGCTGGGGACCCCACCTGGGGCCGGTGATGTAAGCGACTACTCTTTGGCGACCTGCAGGTCCGCCCGCCAGAGATGTCGCCAGGAGGTCGGGTGCAGCGTAAAGTTTTGAACTTCCTTTCGCACGACGGCTACCGTCTGAGCGTGGGCCACGCAGACCCAAGGGGCGTCCTCGCGGACGAGCTCCTGGACCCGTCGGTACAGCTCCGCCCGCCGTTCTTGATCCGCCTCCCGCTGTGCCTCTCGAAGCAATCGGGTAACCTCTTCGTTCCGGTAGAAGGCGATGTTGCTGGCCGGTTTGGTGGCGTTTGGTGCCGCCAGCAGGAACCAGAAGAAGTTGTCCGGATCGGCGTAGTCGGCGATCCAGCCGAGCATCGCTAGGTCGTGTTCGCCCATCTTCACCTTCTCCAGGTAGGTTCCCCAGTCGTAGGTCTCGATCCGCGTCGGAATGCCCACCCTCTCCAGATCGGACTGAACGGCCAGGCCGATGTTATGCGGGTTTAGGAAGTACGGGCGCGGATTAGAAAGGACGTAGAACGAGAGCGTTCGGGGAAAGCCATCGGGAAACACCTCACGGATCAATGCCCGGGCGCGCTCTGGATCGTAAGAAAAGTCTTCGATGGCGTCGTTGTAGCCCCAGAGCGTCGGCGGAATCGGATTCTTCGCGGGGACGGCCAGGCCCTGGTAGAGCGCCTGGACGATCTGCTCTTTGTTGATCGCGTGGTTGATCGCGTATCGGATTCGCACGTCGTCTAGAGGAGCGCGCTCCATGTTCATGGCGATGTAGCCGATGTTCATCCCGGGGCGCTGAACCAGCCGGAGGTTGGGATCGTTCCGAATCTCCTCCAGATTCTCCGGGTCAGGAAACTCCATTAGGTGGATGTTGCCCTGCTGAATCTCCAGGAGTCGGGTGGCCGGGTCTGGGATGACCCGAAAGACGATCCGGTCGAGCGGAGGGCGGCCTCCCCAGAACTGTTCGTTCCGCTCCAGGACGATCCGATCGTCCCGGCGCCACTCGACGAACCGGAACGGTCCCGACCCGACCGGATGAGTCTTGAAGTCCTCGCCCCACCGTTCCAGCGCCGCCGGGCTGACGATCGCAAAGGAAGGGATCGCCAACATGTTCAGCAACGGAGCGTAGGGGTGCTTCAGCCGGATTTCGACGGTCAGCGGGTCTACGGCAACGACGTCCTCGATGATCTCGTTCAGGCCGAGGGAGGTCCAGTAAAGCCACGGTCCCCCGACGTTGTGGTAGGGGTGATCCGCTCGAAACTGCCGGGCGAAGGAGAAGACGACCGCGTTGGCGTCCACCGGGGTTCCGTCATGAAACTGCACGCCGGACCGCAGCCGAAACCGCCAAACCAGTCCGTCTTCGCTGCTGCTCCACTCCTGGGCTAACCCCGGTTGGACTTCGGTCGTCTCCGGCTGGTACTCAACCAGCGTGTCGAAGATCAGCTCGGCGACTTTAAACGACTCGCCGTCCTCTTCGTGGGCCGGGTCTAGCCCCACCGAGTCGGCCGCACGACCGAAGACGAACACCTTCTCCAACGCTGGCGATTCTCTTGCCTCCTGATCGGAGCCTCCGCAACCGGCGATCCAGAGGCTCAGGACGACAATTCCGACCAGACTTCGCCGGAGCGTTTCCCATCGCGTCATAGGCCGCTTTCTTCTCAGCAGGGGGTGGGTCTGGGGAAGGCGCGGGCGGGGCAAAAAATCGCCTCCGCCGCGCCGGGTCTCGCTAGCTCTGTTTTAGTTGTCGCACAGCGCCAACAATGGCGAAACGGATGTGAGAGGAGAGCGCCGAATTGGGCGCGCGCAGGTCGGCCCCTTCCTCGTCCGGATAGGCGATGTGCTGCGCGACGGCCTTCTTGACCCAGGCTTCTAACGCCGGATCGTACTCGACGAACTTATCCTTGGTGGCGTTGCAGTTGGGGCAAACCTCCGGCAGCTCCTCCGGCGAAGAGACATCCTCGAACAGGTACCCGCAAGCGGTGCAGACGTACATCATCGCCTTGCTCCTGAGAGACTACCTAAACTCGGAGTTCTCACTTGGTTGGGAGATTTTACGCCACTGCGATAGCCTGGCTCAAGCAACCTCTGGAACGAGACGCCGGAGGGGGCGGCTCTATTGCCCGGTAAGGCGCGAGGAATTAGAATCCCCTTAAAAGAGGCAATGTCCTATACCGAGGGCGTGCCGTCCGTCGGTCACCACGACAAGGGGGGTTCGGATGCCAATCTACATGGACCGGCATTACGAGCCGGGGCTCACGCGGGACGAAATCATCGAGGCGCACCGACAGGACCTGGCCATTCAGGATCGCTACGGCGTGCGCTTTTTGACCTATTGGCACGACGACGTCCGGGGGACCGTCTTCTGCCTGATCGACTCTCCAGACAAGGAGTCGGTAGTGCGGCTCCATACCGAGTCGCACGGTTCGGTTCCTCATGAGATCATCGAGGTGGACCCGGCGCTTGTAGAGGCCTTCTTGGGGCGGGTGACCGATCCTCGGATGAGCGATGGGAGCGGCCGCCCCGACGAGCGGGCGATTGAGAGCGCCTTTCGGGTGATCGTCTTCACCGACCTGAAGGACTCAACGGCCATGACGGTTCAGCTGGGGCAGTCGCGAGCGATGCAGCTGCTCCGAGCGCACAACGCTCTGGTCCGGAACGCCGTTCGGGAGCACTGTGGCCGAGAGGTGAAGCACACCGGCGACGGGTTTATGCTCTCTTTCCAGAAGGCTTCCAATGCGATTGGCTGCTCTGTAGCCATCCAGCGGGCCTTTCGGGAGTTCAACCGGCGGAACCGGAGCTACCCGCTCCAGGTGAGGATCGGCATGAGCGCCGGGGAGCCGGTCGAGGAGCACGGCGACCTGTTCGGCTCGGCCGTCCAACTGGCCAGTCGCGTCTGCGCCCACGCGGAACCGGAGCAGACTCTCGCTGCAGAGACGGTCGTCCGGGAGTGCGGCGGTTTACCGATCGAATTTGTTCCCCAAGGGGAGGTGCGCTTCAAAGGCTTCCTCCACCCAGTTGCCGTTTACGAAGTGCCGTGCCGATGAACGAGACGCTGGATAGAGGGGGATTCGCCCCCTTTGGGGTAGCCCAGGAACTTCTTCCCCGTTTAGCCGTCCTGGACTCGGAGGGGGAGCATTCCTACAATGAGCTGGACGCGGTCGCGGCAACGGTCGCCGCTCGGCTGCTGGAAGGTCGAGGTGACCTCCAGGAAGAGCGGGTTGCCTTGGCGGTGCTCCCCGGGTTTCCCTATGCCGCTGCGCAGTGGGGAGTCTGGCGGGCCGGAGGGATCGTCGTTCCGCTGGCGCCGCAGCATCCGGAGCCGGAATGGGAACACGTCCTTCGCGATAGTGGGGCGTCTCGAATTATCTGTGACGCGGTGCTTCGTCCTCGCTTAGAGCCGCTGGCGGAACGCATGGGCCTTTCCCTCCTGGACTGGAAAGAAGTGGTCTCTGGAGATTTGCCTCAAGAGCCGGCTCCGCGGGTTGCGCTGGAGCGTCGCGCAATGATCCTCTACACCAGCGGCACCACCGGCAGGCCCAAGGGGGTGGTTTTGACCCATCGGAACGTGGCCGCTCAGGTGGCCTCCTTGGTTCAGGCTTGGGAGTGGACGCCGGAGGATCGGATTCTTCACGTGCTTCCCCTCCACCACATTCACGGAATTGTGAATGCGCTCTGCTGCCCGCTGTGGGCGGGGGCGTCGGTCCAGTTTCTTCCCCGCTTTGATCCGTTCGCCGTCTGGGAGGCGTTCGCGTCGGGGGAGATCACGCTCTTCATGGGCGTTCCGACGATGTATTCCCGTCTGATCGCCGCCTGGGAAGGCACCGACCCGGAGACCCAGCAACGGTGGCGAGAAGGCGCCCGTCGGCTTCGACTGTTTGTTTCCGGCTCTGCTGCGTTGCCCGTTCCGGTCTTCGAGCGCTGGGAGGAGGTAACCGGCCATCGCATTCTGGAGCGGTACGGGATGACCGAGATCGGGATGGCCCTCTCCAACCCGCTCCGGGGAGAACGCGTCCCTGGCACGGTCGGCTATCCTCTTCCAGGGGTTCGGGTGCGGCTTCGGAACGAGGCGGGGACGCTGAGCGCTCCGGGCGAACCTGGAGAAATCGAGGTGTGCGGTCCGACGGTGTTCCGCGAGTACTGGAACCGTCCCGAGGAGACCCGCGCCGCCTTCCGGGAGGGGTGGTTCTGTACCGGCGACCTGGCCGTTCAGGAGGGAGGCCGTTACCGCATTCTGGGACGTCTTTCGACCGATATCATCAAGGTGGGCGGCTATAAAGTTTCCGCGCTGGAGATCGAGCACGTCCTGAAAGCCCATCCGGCGGTAGAAGAGTGTGCAGTTCTCGGCATCCCCGATCCGGTTTGGGGGGAGCGGATCGCAGCGGCGGTCGTCCTTCGGGCGGGTGTGGCCGTCTCCCCGCGGGAGCTCCGGGCCTGGTGTCGGGGGCGGCTGGCTTCGTACAAGACGCCCAGCCGGTGGGCGCTCGTGAAGACGCTTCCCAAAAACGCCATGGGCAAGACGATGAAGCCGGCGCTCCGACCGCTCTTTCAGTCCGAGGGGGAGCGTTAGATTTCGGAGTTATCCACGCCGACGAGGTCCTCTTCTTCTGCGTCGTTGACGCGGAAGAGCACCGGCCCGGGGTACAGCTCGGCGACGCGCTGCTTGACCTCTTCGATCTGTTCGCGGGGGGTGCTGGTTCCCGCGCCGATCCCCAGGTGGCGAACGCCTTCGAGCCACTCCGGTTGAATCAGCGCCGGAGAATCGATGTGGTAGGTGCGCTCCGGGAGATACTTACGGGCGATGTTCGCCAGGTTGGTTGTGTTGCTGGAATTGAATCCGCCGACGATCAGCATAGCGTCCACCCACTGAGCCAGCATTTCGACGGCCTCCTGTTGATTCTTAACCGGCTTGCAGCGCGTGTCCACCGCCTTGAGGTCGGGGTACTTCTTCTCTCGGATCAAGTCCACGAGCTTTTGGAACTTCTCGCGGGTGATCGTCGTCTGGCAGATTGCGACCGTTTTCCCCAGGTTGTCCGGCAGCTGCTCCACGTCTTCGGGCGAATAGACGACGTGGATGTCCGTTCCGTAGCTTCGGCTGGCGATGATCTCGGCGTGGTTGGGGTTGCCGATCAGGATCACTCGATAGCCGTCGGCTTCGAACCGCTGAATCTTCCGATAGACCCACTTCAGCAGTACCGGGCAGGTCGCGTCGTAAAACTGGATACCCCGCGCCTTGAGGGCCTCTTTGAGCTCCTTGGGATATCCGTGGGCGGTGATCACCACCTCAGAGACGCCTTCCAGCGCGTCCAGATCGGCGTACCGTTCGAAGATCGGGATGCCCTTGCTGGCCAAATCGTTGACCACCTTGGGGTTGTGGACCAGCGGCCCGAGGATCGGCTTGCGGACGGAGTCGGCCAGTCGAATCGCTGCTTCTACACCAAAGCAGGTTCCCGCGCTGCGGGCGACGATCACTTCCAACGGAGGCAGGGTGCTCATCAGGAGCGTTCACTTCCCGGAGTTGTCTCGTTCAGCAACGGTCGCACGGCCGCCTCTAGGGTCGCTTCATCAATCTGTTCGTAAAAGACGGCCCGTTTGTTGCCAGCTCTATCATAGATGATAGTCGTTGGAACGTTGCCGGGCCAATTGGGATCGACGCTTTCAATAAAGGCGGCGTACTGATCTCCGGGAGTGTCGGCTTTCAGGAAGAACTCAAAGGGGTATCCGGTCTGTTGGATGAAGGGGATCACGTGGCTCTCAAGGGTGGCCGGGTCGTCGAACGAGACGGCAACGACGGTTACTCCTTGGTCCCCGTACCGTTCGACCAGCCGCTGAAAGTGGGGCATCTCCTCCTTGCACGGTCCACACCAGGTGGCCCAGAAGTTCAGAACGACCACCTTTCCGCGTCGCTCCTCAAGGAGTTGTTGAATCCCTGCTGCGTCCACGGTCGGCACGGCAGGGGCCGAAGGGGCTTTCATCGTCGCCGACGAAGGGGTGGCGGCGGGGGCCGCCTGGGAGCTCGAAGCCGGCTCCGAGCTGCGGCAGCCCCCTCCCATTGCGCTCAGCAACAGCACTCCGACGATCAGCAGCGTCTTAGGGAGTCGCACTCGGGGATCCCTTCTTGACCCGCTTGATCGTGCAGCCGAAGGCCTTCGTTTCGGTCTTGGGCAGCGGCTCTCCGGCCAAAAAGGCGGTCAGTACGTCTTGAAGCGTGTGCTCGGTTACCTTTGCCGGGTTCTGATTGTCGTCGATCCAGCCGTGATAGATCAGCTTGAACTTCGGAGCGCCGTTCCCCTCGTGCATCGCGGCGGGCACGTCCTGGTGTGTGTGGGAACCCATCTCAGCGTGTGCGTGCGCCTGCTCCGAAGTGGGGCGGACCACCTCCAGAACGTAGATCTCCGGCGTCACTCGAGCGTCCAGCACGTCGGCGATCTTGTTGTCTACGTCCTTGAGCACCGGGAACTCAAAGCCGTGCTCCTGAGCGTGCTCTCGGACCTCCTCGAACGGCTCCTGCCGGTTCGAGTTGATCCCGACAAACTGGATGCCCTTGTCTTTGAACGCTTTGTAGATCTCCACCATCCGTTCGTTATAGGCGTTCGAGACGGGGCACTGTGTCGCGATGAACATCAACACGACCGCCTTGGCGTCCTTGAAGTCGCTCAGCGAGACCGGCTTGTTGTCGTGGACGTTCACCAGCGTGAAGTCGTCGATGTACTCACCGATCTTGGGCGCTGCCGCAAACGCCGTCGCCCCCAACCCCAAACTCACAATCGCAACCAACGCAGCGATCCGCTTCCACATGGCGCGTGTCCTTTCCTCACCGAACACCATCATCAGAGAGGTTCAGTTTCTTATAGACGCAACGCTCACTCAGGAGTTTATAGAACCGATCGCCGAGTTGACAACCCGGCTGAGGATTGCAGGAGCTATCTCGGCGTTGCTCAGGCGCCTAGGCGCTCTTTGAGCGCGTTCAGCGAGGCCCGGAAGACCCCGTTGGCCACCAGGTCCACCACTTCGGCCTCGTCGGCGGTCGGCGTGAACGAGGCGGTCCACTGGACAATGCAGGAGGCCCCGTTGTCGTCCTCCAGAACGCGCAGGCGGGCCACGTAGTCCCGGAACGGAAGGGTGCCTTCGGTAATCGCGTAGGCGTACTCCATTCCTGCCGCGTCGTAGTAAAGCAGCGGTTCGACAACATAGCCCCCGTCGGCTAACTCCAGGTGGCGAATGATGTCGTTCCCCTCAAACTTGGGGGTGCACTTGGCGACGCCGGGGTTCCACTCGCCGATGGTCAAGAAACCTCCGATGATCGCCCAGACCTCTCGGGCGGGCTTCGCGAACTTCACCGTTACAGCTACTTTGGCCATGCCGGCTTTCTCCTTTTCCATTGAGTGGGATTTCGTTCGGGGCGATAAAAAAGACCGACCTCGGAGAGAGTCTCTCACCGACGTCGGCTCTGTGCAACGGGAAGACGGCTTAGTGCAGCGCCTTCAGAAGGGCCCAGGCGGTGGGTAGCTTCCCCTGCGGGTCCACGCCCAGGCGGTGGGTAGCTTCCCCTGCGGGTCCACGGCCAGCGGCCCTCCGGGGCCGTAAACGACGATGTTCGCAAAGTCGGAGGGACAGGTTGAGACGCCGATTCCCGCCGGACCGTCGGGGATCTCCGCGTCCTCGAACTCTCCGACTTTGGGCGGCGTCTTCCCCGCCAGAATGTCTTCTAGCGGCATCAGCTCGCCAAAGTAGGCCTCCATCTTCGAGCCTTCGACGCGGAGCATCATCGTGTAGCCGGTGTTCCCCGTGTTGTCAATCGCCAGGCCGAGCGGTCCCCGATCAAAGGGGTTTCCTCCCTGATCCAGAAAGCAGACCCCCTCCTTGAAGATCGCCGGACCTAAAAACCAGCTGTGGCTGTAGTGACCATCGGCCCCGCCGGCGACGTAGGAGTAATAGCGGTCCTCCCCCTGGTAGCGAAAGATGATCGCAATCCCGTCATCGTCCCGCCACCAGGCGTTGAAGGCGACCGTGTAGTCGGACCAACCGGTCATGTCCACCTCTGGGAAGAGCACCTTGGAGGTGGCGCCGCAGCCGTCCGCGGTCTGCTTCAGCCGTCCATCGGCCGCATCGAAGATGAGAATCCCAGGCGTGACGACGTTGTCGTTCCACTTCTGGGGATCTTCAACCGATCTGTTGGGAATCGGATCCTCCCCTGTGAACGCGGCAAACAGCAACTGTCCCCATGCCAACGGGGCGACCCCCAAGAGAACCGCTCCGATCAGCCAAAAGCCTCGTCGCATGCTTACCTCCCTTCCTGAATCACGTGGCCCAAGCCACCTCAAACGGCGATGATCGCTACTCTGATATTACAGAACCATTTCGAAAATGCAAAGAGGAAATTTTCGAAGAGAATGAGTACTAGGCAGGGCACCTTCTCAGCCCGATCTTGGCTCTCTCCCATCATCGGAACCGTGAGCGGACAATCCCTCAAGCAGGGCGCGTGGGGAGCTCCCTGGCATTTGATGTTTTTCCCCGCGCCGTCATCTTTTGGTGGCAAGGGGATCTCCTTTTACTTGCCCTCTGGACCTCCCTCCCTTAGGATAGAGGACTCAGAATCAACCTGGTGGCTGGCCGACTCACCGAGGTGACACAGGAGGATTTGTGATGCGCATTGCGATGCATAACTGGATGCGACCGGAGCCGCTGGAGAAGACACTCGCTCGGTTGGCCGAGTGTGGGTATGACGCTATCGAGATCAGCGGCGAGCCAGAGCTGTACCCCGTCGAAGAGACGCGCAAGCTGCTAGAAAAGTACGGCATTGCCTGTTGGGGGGCCGTCTCGATCATGACCGAGGGGCGGGGACTGACCCTTCGGGATCGCTATCTCCGCGAAGGGACTGTGCTCTACCTTCAAGACTGCGTTCGGATGGTGGCTGGACTAGGCGGGGAGATTCTCACCACCGTTCCGGCGACGGTGGGAAAGATCGCCCCCGACGGCACGGTTGAGCAGGAGTGGCAGTGGGCCGTGGACGGCCTCAAGCGGGTGGCCGACGTGGCGCGCGAGCTGGGCGTTAAGATCGCTATCGAACCGATCAATCGGTTCGAGACCTACTTCATCAACCGGGCCGATCAGGCGCTGGCGTTGGCCGAGGCCGTTGGAGAGGACATCTGTGTCTGTCTGGACGCCTTTCACATGAACATCGAAGAAGAAGATGTTCAGGCGGCCATCCGCTCCGCCGGCTCGAAGCTGATTGACTTCCACGTCGCCGACTCGAACCGAAAACCTCCCGGTCAGGGACACTTCGATTGGCAGACGACGATTCAGACCCTGCGAGAGATCGGTTTCTCCGGTTGCCTGACCGTCGAGTTTGTCAATCCAATCGATCGGACCATTCTGGCCCAGACACGGGAGGACACCGAGACCACGGGGGATGCCGCTCAGCTGAAATTCATCCAGGATCACGGCGGAGGCGTTCTGAGCGATGCGGAGTACACTCAGGCGACTCGAGATTCCGTTCAGTATCTGCGGCGGCTGCTGGGCTCGTAAGCGATCGCTAGTGATGGAGTCTCGATTTTCATTGCATCTCTCTTCGAGAGCGAGTAGAACTTTTTAAGTGGGAGACGGGAGGCCGAGGAGAGGGGAGGTATGGGACCATTTCGGGTTGCCAACGCCCTTTTGGAGCATCCGGAGCGGCTGCGCGCTCAGGCCGAGGAGGACGGGTACCTCTTTTTTGAAGGGCTGCTGGACCCCTTGCGGATTGCCGGTCTTCGGACGGCGTTTGCGGAGATTTTAGAACGGCATGGGTGGTTGGACCCAGGGACCGATCGGTTGGAGCTTCGCTCGTCGCGTCCCGCCATTGTGGAGGGGATGGAAGCCTACTGGCCGGTGCTGGCCGACTTCCAGCGGCTGGAGGAGTTTCACGCCCTGGCCCACGATCCGGCGCTGGTGGATCTGTTCGAGAAGCTGTTTGGAGGGGCTGTTTTGGTGCATCCGCGGAACATCGGACGAATCATGTTTCCCAGCACGCCACCAACCCCACCCCATCAGGACTACGTGCACATTCAAGGCACGCCGAACACCTGGACGGCCTGGATTCCCCTAATGGACATCCCTCCAGAGCTAGGTGGGCTGGAGGTGCTGCCGGGTAGCCATCGGTGGGGGCTGCTCTCTGTCCGACGGATGCCCGGTGCGGGCGGCGTCGGGGTGAGCCGTTCTGTTGACGAGTCCCAGTGGGTAGGGGGCCCCTTTGCGGCGGGGGACGTGTTGATCTTTCACAGTTGGACGGTTCACCGGGGCCGTCCCAATCGTACTTCGGATCGGCTTCGCCTTTCGGTGGACTATCGTTACCAGCCGGTTGGGGAGCCGGTGACCGCCGATTCGCTTCGACCTCACTTCAATCGTTTTGACTGGGAGTTCGTCTATCGGGATTGGAAGTCGGAGACGTTGAAGTACTACTGGCAGCGGCTTCCATTGCAGATCGTCTCGTACGATCCGGGGTTGGTGCGCTTTGCCGCCGAACCGGGAGGCCAACAGGAGGGAGAACGCCGATGAGTCGAGTGGCTCTGGAAAACACCTTTCAGCGCCGGAGCGGCGTCCTGAGTGCCCTTCGACGGGTGCGCGAGACGATTCTCCCCCGGATCGCCTCGCCGGTGCTCATCAAGCCGAACTTCCTTTCCAGTGGGAACCAGTACGCTTCGACCCACGCCGACGCCGTGCGGGGGGTGCTCGACTTTCTGACTCAAGAGCTACCCAAACCACCCCAGGAGGTCTGGATCGCCGAGGGCGGCAACGAGCGATACAGCGGCGAGGCTTTTCGTAACTTCGGCTACGAGCGGCTGCCGGAGGAGTACCCCTTTCCGATCCGGCTGATCGACCTGCACCAAGAGACCGAGTGGGAGGAGGCCTCCATCGAGTTGGCCGACGGGAGCCGAACGACGGTCGGCGTCCCCAAGACGGTCCTCCGGAGCCCCTGTCGCATCTCGGTGGCCGTCGCCAAGACCCACGACGTGCTTTATACGACGTTGGCGCTCAAGAACATGATCATGGGTACCATTCGGAAAGAGGATCGGGTCAAGATGCACGGGTTCCCGTCCCATCCGGAGCGCCAGCGGCCTCGGGAGTGCCAAGTGCTCAATCGGAATCTCATCCGGCTCTCGCGCTGGTTAACGCCGGAGATCGCCGTCATTGATGGGGTCGTCGGTCTGGAGGGAGACGGGCCGGGAGGGCGCGATATCGTGCCGTTTGGGGCCGTCTTCGCCGGCGCCGACGTGTGGGCGGTGGACGCCGTCTGCACCGCAGCGATGGGTTTTGACCCAAGGCAGTTAGGCGTCTTCCTCTATGCCGAGCGATTGGGTCTAGGCGTGACCGATTTGGAGCGCATCCAGGTGCTCGGGGCGCCTATTGAGGCGGTCCGGCGGCAGTTTCGGCCGCATCGGTGGTATGAGCATCAGCGCCGCTGGGAGGAGCCGGAAGCGGTCGAGCCGTTCTTCCAGGAGGTTCAAACCTTGATGAGGGCCTCCTGAAGGCTGTGAGGGTAACTGGGAGTTGCTATGCTGAGAAATCTGTTTCGTCGGTTTCCCAAGCCGGAGTCACGGGGTGAGGAGCAGGGGGTTGAAGCCCCCAAGGAGGGGTCCGTCCCCGTAGCCCAAGAGGAGGCGTCGGCCTCCTCTTGGGCCGACCAGCCCCAAGCGGAGGGGTTCTTTCAGCGGCTCCGGGCCGGTTTGTCCAAGACGCGGCAGGCGTTGGTCGGTCCGCTGGCCGGCCTGCTCCAGCGGGGCCGGCGGGTGGACGAGACCCTCTTTGAGGAGCTGGAAGAGGTGCTGATCCGGGCCGATGTCGGGGTGCAGACGACGCTCTACCTCTTGGATCGGCTCCGCGAGGAGGCTCGGCGGCGGGGAATTCGCGACGCTGCAGATCTGGAGACCGTGTTGAAGGAGGAGATTCTCAACCTCCTTGGCCGAGAGCCGGAACCGATCGAGCTTTCCCGAGCGCGCCCCTTTGTGCTGATGGTGGTCGGCGTGAACGGCGTCGGCAAGACCACCACCATCGGGAAACTAGCCGCGCGCTATAAGGGAGAGGGGAAGCGCGTCCTCATCGCTGCTGGGGACACCTTTCGGGCGGCGGCCATCGATCAGTTGGAGGTCTGGGCTCAGCGGGCCGGCGCCGAGCTCATCAAGCAACACGAGGGGGCCGACGCTGCCGCCGTCGTCTACGACGCGATCCAGGCGGCCAAGGCCCGCAACGCCGACCTGCTGATCGTGGACACCGCCGGACGGCTCCACACCAAAAAGAACCTGATGCGAGAGCTGGAGAAGATCGGGCGGGTGGCCGCGCGAGAGGTGGCAGGCGCCCCCCATGAGGTGTTGTTGGTTCTCGACGCGACGACCGGCCAGAACGCCGTTCAGCAGGCTCGCGAGTTCCGAGAGATCGTTCCGGTCACCGGCATCGCTCTTACCAAACTGGACAGCAGCGCTAAAGGGGGCATCGTGATTGCTGTTCGGCACGAGCTGGGCATTCCGGTGAAACTGATCGGCATCGGCGAGCGAATTGACGACTTGAGGACCTTCGATCCTCAAGCCTTTGTGGAGGCGCTGTTCGCGCGCGATTCTGAAGCCGCTGCCTGAGAGCTGGAGGGGTTCCGCCGAGAAAGGATCCGTCAGGAGCTGTCATGGAAGTGAACGTTGGCGACTGGATTATCGCGGCCGTGGCTCAGGATCCTTTTCCGAGCGGAGGGAACCTCTTTTGTACGCTGGTGCCGATTTGCGATCTTTCGGGCGCGCTGCTGACCGAGGAGCAGTTCCCTAACCGTGGGCTGATCTGGTGGCGAGTCATCGACTCGGTCCGGGAGCACGCCGTCCGCCGGAATCTGGTTAAGATTCAACTCGCCTACGCGCCGGCCTACGACGAGAAGGACCGGAGCAAGGACTTCTTTCAGGTGGAGCGGGTGGAGCCGCTCGCGGGGACGGCGATGCCGATCCTTCCCCTGGATGAGTACCAGGACAGCGAAACGCTGATCCGGCGAGGGACGATCCCCGCCGTCGCTCAGCGGATCGGTGGTCCGATCCTATTGGTGACCGGCGATGAGGTGACCGGCCCTTGGAAGATTGAGGGGGAGGACGTCTCCGGCCTCCGCAAGCGGTGGCTGGTCCGACCAGCTAGCGGCGATCGCGTCTGGCGATGGAGCTGGAGCCTTTTTGAGAAAAAGATCCCCTTCGTCCGACGCTCAGCGAAGATCATTCTCGACTTTCACTGGAACAAGTTTGAGAAGGTCACCTACCAGTTGGTGCTCAACGAGGTGCTGCCCAAGGCGTACGCCCTCGGCGAACAGGTGGATGCGATTCCCGACCGGGAGATTCTCGGCCGTTTGGGGCGTGCGTTGGCGAATCCCTCTCACCGACGCCAACTGTTGCGCTTCTTTGACGAAGCGATGCCGCGTGTTCGGGAGATGCCGGACCTGAGCGACTATCTGCCCCGAGTTCAGCAGATCGCCGGAGAGCTGCGCCACTACGAGGAGGCGCTTCGTCCTCTCCTGGACGCCTTGACGCGATCGGAGGAGTTCCTGCCGCTCCTTGAGCGAAGGATTGACGAGTTGGCGCAGGCCCATATCCAGGAGCGGCGCAAGGAGCTGGAGGCGCGCGTTCACGCCGAAATCCAGGAGCTGATCGCTCGGCGAGAGCGGCTGGAGGACGAACTTCGCCAGATGCGCGAAGCCTTTGAGGACGAACGGCGACGACTCCGCGCCCAGCTGGAACAGGAACGGGCTGAGCATCTCCGTATCCTTCGGGAAAAGGAGCGAGAGATTCAGGAGCGGGAACAGGAGGCCGCTCGCCAACTGCAGGCCGCCGTACAGGCACTCACCGAGCGACAGCAGGAGCTGATCGCGCAGTACCTGGCCCTCGCACCGCTTCTGGAGAGCTCCCGTCGGCCAGCCTCCCAGGAGGCCCCCGAACAGGTCAGCGGGGTTGGAGAGTTTTCCCTGCCCCCGTTTGTGGTTCAGGGTGTCACCGACGCGGAGGTGCCGGAGGAGCGCTTCCTGGAGGCGTGGACGGAAGCCTGTCGGGAGGCCGGATACCTCTACGCCGAGGGGGATTTGATCCACTTTCACATCGCCGTCAAGTCGGAGCGGATGACTCTGATCGCCGGCGCCAGCGGCACAGGCAAGTCTACTCTTCCTCGGCTGTACGCTCAGGCGCTTCACGGCTTCCTGGGCGAAGACCGCGCTCCGGAACGGTACCTTGCGATCCCGGTACGGCCCGGGTGGACGGACATTCGGGAGCTGCTGGGCTACTTTAACGTCCTAGAGCGCCGATTTGAGCCGTCGCCGACCGGCCTGTTTGAGCTTTTGGTCTGTGCCTATGAGGAGGAGCAGCGCGGTCAGAGCGGGGTGTACCTGGTCCATCTGGACGAGCTGAACCTCTCGCAGGTGGAGCACTACTTCGCCGAGGTGCTGGCCGCCTTGCAGAATCCGGAGGGGCAACAGCGGTTGCGCTGCTTCTCGCCGGGCCGAAGCCGCCCCGACGATCCCTTTGCGCCCTATGCGGAGCTTCCCTTGGCAAGAGCGCTCCGGTTCACCGGAACGGTCAACACCGATGAGATCGGCAAGCCGCTCTCCCTGAGGCTTTTAGATCGGGTGAACGTTCTGGAGCTTCAGGTGCCGTCGTTGTTGCCGGCGACAGCGGAAAGCGCGGTCGGAGGCCGTCCTCTGCAGGGCGTCGAGTCGCTGCCCCCCCATCTCAGCGGCCAACTTCCGGCGATGGGTCCGCCATCGGCTGGACGAGCGAGCCCGCGCAACGTTGGGGAGCGTGCTGGAGCCGATCCAACGGGTGCTTGCTCAGTACGGCTACCCGCTTAGCCCGCGGCTGGTTCAGGGGATCATCCGTTATCTGGCCAACGCTCAGGGTCTGGTCGAGCTGGACGAAGCGATTGACCGGCAGCTGTTTCAGCGGATCCTTCCTCGCATCAAGGGGCACGATGAGAATTTCTACAATCTCCTCCAGGAGCTGCTTCAGCACGTTCCGGAGGAGCGGTTTCCCAAGACGCATCGGCGGCTGCAGCAGATGGCCGATTCGGAGTACGGCGCCGACTTCTTCCACGCTGTCGGGAACGGGTGACCCATGGGCGTCAGGGAAGAGCTCTACATCTACGTGGATTCGACCTCGGGGAGCTGTACGCGCTCCCGCGAGCCGATCCGCATTCCCTTTGACGGAGGGAGCCATCGGCTCCCAAAGCCGATCTTTGAGCTGGACCGGTTGACCTTCTCCCTCCGCTGCAGCCGGGGGGATGCCCAGTATTACTTAGAGGTTCGGGAGAACCGCTACTACCCTCAGCTCAGCCCGACCGGATTGATCTGGAAGGCCGCTCCTTACTTGCGCAACCGGCGGGGGCCGGTGCGCGTGCGGCTGGTCCGACAGCAGTCGGAAGAGGAGGAGTTTGCCACGGAGATTGAGATCGTCTGCCGACCCTCGAAGATCACCGAGGACCAGCTCCGCGTGATGCTGGAGGAGATCGAGCAGAGCATTCAGCTGCTTCGACTGGGGCCACGGGGGGGTCGGCGGGGCCCCTCCGGGTTGCCCAGACTGACCCATCGCGAGGAATGGGAGGCGATTCAAGAGCTGTTTGAGCGGATGCAATTTTCCTTACGGGCGCTCCATCGGGCTCAGGACGAAACCACCCCTTGGGGTGGAGGGGCTTGGCGGCCTCTTCCCGAGCGCATGGATCGGATCGTTAAGGTCGGGGGCGATCCGCGTTGGGCGTTTTACGGCTGGGGGCCTCCGCTCGAAGAGCCGTCCGCCGTTCCGCGGGGCGCTTATGAGAACCGGCAGATCGCCCGATTCCTCGGCTGGCTTTTGGACCGGTTGGATCGGCTGGCCGAGGAGACCGAGGAGGAGATCGTTCATCTAGACCAGGACCGTCGGTGGAGCGACCATTCTGCCGGCGGTCAGCCCTCCATCTGGGAGGCCGAGTTTGCCCCGCGCCGCCGTCAACTGCTAGAACGAGTGGCTCAGTGCCGGCGGCTCCGGCGGAGGATTGCCCAGAGTCTCGCCCGCTCCTCCTGGAAGGTTGAGCGACAGGGACCGTTGGACCTTCGCCCGACGCCCTGCTTTCTCCAGCACCCTGTCTACTCGCGCCTTTATCGGATGATGGTGGAGTTCTATCGGGCCTACAGCCACGTCTTTGAGCGATCGGCTATCCAGTCGGTCATCTACCGCCACGACACCGATAAGCTGTACGAGTACTGGCTGTATTTCAGCATGCTCCGCTATCTCATCGAGCGGGCGGGGCTCCGGCTTCGGCGCATCCGCAGCTTGGAGGCAGAAGACCAGGGCGGGTGGGGAGGGCTCCGACGCGTGGAACGCTCCTATGCGGAGTTTCTCCTCTCCGAACGGTTGGAGCTGCGGCTTTACTATGAGCCGTTGATCTTTCCCAAAGCCGACGCCCGAAAGCTGGGGCTTCCGTTCTACCGCACCGGCGGCGCCTTGCCGTACAGCCCTGACTTCGTCGTTGAGGTCCTGGAGGAGGGTCAGCGTCGCTTGGGGGTGGTCGCCGACGCCAAGTACATGCGAGAGGTGGAGCAGGAGAAGGAGAACCTCCGCAAGTATCTCGACCGGATTCGGGATACGAAAAGCTGTGAGCCGTTCGCCAGCACGCTTTGGATCTTTTACGTGGGCGACACTCACAATCCGCCGGATTCCCCCTGCCGTGTTGAAGTGCACGTCAATCATCCGGTCTTTTTGCGTCCGGAGTGCACCAAGCTTCACCTCCGGGGGGACCGAGCCCAGGCGATCGGGACGTTTCAGGTGGCGCCGCCGCTTTATCCGGACCCTCACGCGACGATGGATCAGCTGGACCGGTTCTTCCGTCCGCTGTTGCGGATGTACGGGATCTCGCCGCAGAAGCGTTCCTATCAAGAAGTTCTTGCGGACGAGCTCTCCCAGGAGCCCGAGTGAGGAGAGAAGCCGTGATGGACTCCCTTCCCTATCCGGACGGCTGTCGTGGGGCCGTCTCCTTGACTTTTGATGACGCGCATCCTTCTCAGCTCTCCGTTGCCGTGCCGACGATGGAGCGGTACGGCCTCCGGGGGACCTTCTACGTGAACCCGCGGGAGGACTACCGGCAGCAGCTGAAGCCCTTCGCCGAGCTGGTCGCTCGAGGGCACGAGCTGGGCAACCATACGGTCAGCCATCCCTGTTCGCGCAACTTCGATTTCGTCACGCGCGGCCTTGAAGAGTGGAGCCTGGAAGAGATCGAGGCCGATATTTTGGAGGCCGCTCGGAGGCTTCAGGAGCTGGCCCCGGAGGTGCAGGAGTGGACCTTTTGCTATCCTTGTTACCAGTCGGATGTGGGAGAAGGGGAGCGGCGCCAAAGCTACACCCCGATCGTCGCACGCCACTTCTTGGCGGCCCGCGCGTGGGGAGAAGCGGCCAACCATCCGGGACGGGTGGACCTGCACTATCTGGGCTCTTATGATTGCCATCGGCGCTCCGGGGCGGAGATGATCGGCCTCTGTGAGCTGGCCGCCGCCGAAGGGCGTTGGGTGATTCTCACCTTTCACGGAGTGGGCTCGGGCCATCTCTCTGTGGACGCACGGGACTTCGAGAAGCTCTGCGCCCATCTGGGGGCCCACCGGGATCGGCTCTGGACGGCGCCCGTCGTCCAGGTGGCCCGTGCCGTTCGCCGATGGCGGGAGCAGCAACGTGGATAAGGAGCGCGTGCGTCGGTTGGCTCGAGGCTACTTTGAGGAGCTGGCCAACACGGGCGATCCGACGGTGGCCGATCGCCTGCTCGCCGAGGACTACGTGCAGCACAACCCCGACAGTCCCACTCGGCGTACCGTGGGCCGGGAGGCCTTCAAGGAGCGACTGCAGATGTACCGTCAGGCCTTCCCCGACCTGACCTGGACGATCGAGGAGATTCTCGTAGAAGGGGACCGGGCGGCGGTTCGATGGAGCGCTGTGGGAACCCATCGGGGGCCGTTACAAGGCGTTCCTCCAACCGGCAGGCGGGTTCGGATGTCTGGAATTACCATCCACCGGGTCGCAGGAGGGCGGATCGTCGAGTCCTGGGTCTGTTGGGACACGATCAACACGCTGCTGACCATCGGAGCGGTGCGACTAACGGGCAAGGGCCCATAAACGCAGGGCGTTCCTCCTCGGCGTCGGATGGATCTTTCTGAAGTGGTTACGATTCTCTTTCAAAGAGGAGCGCAGGGGAAAAGATGCTCTATCCCCCGGTGATCTTAGCTTCGAAATCCCCTCGACGTGCGAGGCTCTTGGAACAGATCGGCGTTCCCTATCGGGCGATCCCCAGCGGAGTTGAGGAGCGTCCGCCGGCGGGGATGAGCCCCGCCCGTGCTGCTGAGCACTTGGCCCGCGCCAAGGCGCTGGAGGTGGCCGAGGGGCTACTCGATCCGGTGCCGGAGGTGGCCGTTGTGGCCGCCGACACGCGGGTCATCGTGGACGGAAAGGCGCTCGACAAGCCGGGAGATCCGGAGGAGGCTCGCTGGATGCTCGCCCAGCTCAGCGGAAGGGCGCACGAGGTGGCGACCGGCGTTGCGGTGGTCCCGTTGCGCAGCTCCAGAGGACCGGAGTCCTGGGTAGAGATCACCCGAGTGTACTTCCGCCGACTAGCCCCCGAGGAGATCGAGGCGTACGTTGCCACGGGCGGACCGATGGACAAAGCGGGCGGATACGGCATTCAGGAGGGGGCAGGGGCCTTTGTCGAGCGCCTCGAAGGCTGTTACTTCAACGTGGTGGGGCTTCCGCTGGCGCGGTTGTCCGCGCTATTGCTTGAGCTGGGTCGTGAGGCTCGAGGCCGATGAAGGTGGTCGTCGCGCCGGATTCGTTCAAGGGAAGCCTTTCGGCCCGTGAGGCCGCGGAGGCCATTCGGGATGGGCTCCGCCGTGTCTGGCCGGAGGCTGAGATCGAGTTGATTCCGGTTGCCGATGGGGGGGAGGGAACGGTAGAGGCGCTCGTCGCCGCAACGGAAGGCCGTTACCTCTCCGCTCAGGTTCGGGACCCGTTGGGGCGTCCGATCGTCGCCCGCTTTGGGATGCTGGGCGACGGCGAGACGGCGGTCATCGAGATGGCGGCGGCTTCAGGACTGGCCTTGTTGCGCCCAACGGAGCGAGACCCGATGCGAACGACCACCTACGGCACCGGCGAGCTGATCCGCGCCGCCCTCGACGCTGGAGCGCGTCGGATCATCCTCGGTATTGGCGGGAGCGCCACAAACGACGGAGGCGCCGGCGTGGCGGAGGCTCTCGGCGTCCGCTTCCTGGATCGACAAGGGAGGAGCATTCCCCCGGGAGGCGGAGGCCTGGCACTCCTGGAGCGGATCGATCTCTCCGGCATGGATCCTCGGGTCGCCGAGGTCGAAGTGATCGTCGCCTGCGACGTGGAGAACCCGCTCACCGGGGAGCAGGGAGCTTCCGCCGTCTACGGCCCTCAGAAGGGGGCCGGTCCGGAACAGGTGAAGGTCCTGGACACGAATCTACGCCACTACGCCGAGGTGATCCGCCGGGAGCTGGGCAAGGAGGTCGAGCACCTTCCTGGAGCGGGAGCTGCCGGCGGGCTGGGCGCGGGATTGCTTGCCTTCTTCAATGCGACGCTCCGTCGCGGAGTCGAGATCGTCTTGGAGGCGGTGCACTTCTCCGAACGGGTGCGGGGCGCCGATCTGGTCATCACTGGAGAAGGGGAGCTGAACGGTCAGACGGCGCGCGGAAAGGCTCCTCTTGGCGTCGCTCAGACGGCCAAGCGGTTTGGGATTCCGGTGGTCGCCCTGGTCGGCTCGATCGCCCCGGACGCCGGTACGGTCTTCTCCTTGGGAATCGACAGCGCGATGACACTGGTCCCCGGCCCGGTCCCGTTGGAGCAGGCAATGGAGCGGACGGCCCACTACCTGGCCAACGCGGCCGAACGATTGGCCCGCCTGCTGAGTGCCACCTGCTTTACTCGTCGAGAGACTCCCTAGTCGAAGGAGCTGCAATGCGTTGGTTCCGTTGGCTCTCAGGAGCCCTTTTGGGATTCGTTTTGCTCGGCCCTCCAGGATGGGCGGGGGCTCCCCCCCTGTTTTTGACCCGTGATCCGGAAGCCCTCCGGCTGGTGGATCGGCTGGTCGCCCGTGGGCTTTTGCCGATCGAGTACTCCGTAACCCGGATGTTCGACCGAGACCGGCTGGCCGATCGCTTGGAAGAGCTGGGGGAATCGGCAGAGCTTTCTCAGGCGGAGCGTGATCGCATCGCCGCGCTGGTTCCCTATCTCCGCCTGGAGGAGGAGACCTTTCGCATCGAGACCGAGCCGCCGATGGCCGGAGCGATTACCGCGACCGGGGAGTTACTCCTGCAGACCCGATGGATGCAAGGGGAGAAGCGAGGTCTGGCCGGCATGGGGATTGCCCGTCTCACTAACAGAAACCCCTTCTTTGGCGTTCACGCCGAGTTTGGGTGGGGCACGCTCACCGATCTGGACTTTGCTCCCACCCCCTTGGACGTGGCGCAAACGTTTCAGACCTTTGAGTTCCTCCCCGAAGAGGCGCTGAACCGTTCCCTGGGATATCTCTCCCTTGGCGGAGAGTCGGCTTCCTTGCTGATCGGAAAGTTCGATCTCGCCTGGGGCAGTGGCCGCAACGGAACGTTGTTTCTCTCGGAGAACACCGATGCCAAGTCGGGACTGCTCTTCTCAGCGCGGAGTGGACCGCTCCACATGGAGGCGCTGACAGTCTCCCTGCCGCACGAAGGGACCGACACCTATCTTTCGGCTCACCGACTGGACGTGCGGCCGCACCGTCGGATGCTCCTCTCGGCCTACGAGGGGATGGTCTACAAGGACCGGATCGAGCTGAACTACGTGAATCCCTTTGCTGTCTATCTGCTGCTCTATCCGCAGCTGGACCGGACCCGGCGCGAGGCCGGGCCGGGGGGTGTCGGAGACAACGCGATCATCGGCGGGGCATTCACCCTTATCCCGATAGATGGAATGATCGTTTTCGCCGATCTCTGCTGGTGGACGACATCCAACCCCGCGCGCTTAAAAGCTGGGACACCAAGTTTGCTGTCCAGTGGGGCCTCCACTGGTTCGATCCGCTGGGCTTGCGGGACTGGGACCTGCGGGCGGAATACGTCTTTGTGAACCCGTGGAACTACACCCATGAGATCGAAGGGTTGAACTTTGCAATCTTCGATCGCCCGGTGGGCTACCGGCTGGGACCCGACGCTGAGAGCCTTTGGCTTGAGGGAAGCCGAGCGCTCCGGAGGAACGTCCGAGTTGGGGGCGTGCTCTTTCGGGACCGAAAGGGGGAGGTGCAGATCGGAACGGTCCATCGGAAGGACGATCCCAGCGAGTGGGAGTATCTCTTTGGGACGATCGAAACGCAACGCGGCTTGAAGCTATTTGGGGAGTGGACCCACTGGGGACGCGGTCATCTACGCCTGGAGATAGGATGGCGATGGGTGCGGAATCGAGACCATCAGCCCAATGTGCACCGAGGACGGTCCTCTAGTACAGCTTCAGGGGCGGGTGGTTTTTTGACCCTTCCCCTGACGCCGGGCGTTAAAAACGGGTGAGCCGTTCCTCTGGAAGAGAGGGAGCGCGCTTTGGTCGTCTTTGTCCAAAAGGGGAGAGCTGCGGTGAAAACGAGAGATGACCGGCCGCGAGCGGGTGCGCCGAGCGCTTCGGTTTGAAGCTCCCGATCGGGTTCCGCGCGATCTGTGGGCGCTGCCGGGGGCGCAGGAGCGTTACCGGGAGGAGATTCGGCAGCTTTTAGAGCGCTTCCCGACCGACTTTGCCGCGCCCCGATTTGCCTACGGCCCGGCTCGGCGCGCCGCCGGCACCCCCCAACCGCGTGGGACGCTATACGGACGAGTGGGGCTCCGTTTGGGAGGTGAAACAGGACGGGATCATCGGCGAGGTCAAGGAGCCGGTCCTCAAGGACTGGTCGGACCTAGCCGATCTGGAGCCGCCCTATGAGATGGCTGGAGGCGGCGGACTTCTCTCAAGTCAACGCGAGCTGCGCCCAGACGGATCGATTCGTCCGAGCCGGCACGATGGTGCGGCCCTTTGAGCGAATGCAGTTCCTCCGCGGCTCGGAGCAGCTCTTTTTGGACCTGGCCGAAAGTCCGCCGGAGCTGTGGAAGCTCCGCGACCTGGTGCAACGAGTTCCACCTAACCGGAGCTGCGCCTATGGGCCGAAACGGACGTGGACGGCGTCTCCTTGATGGACGATTGGGGGTCTCAAACGGCGCTGCTGATCTCGCCGGCCCAGTGGCGGGAGTTCTTCAAGCCGCTCTATGCCGATTATTGCCGTATCCTTCATGCGGCGGACAAGTTCGTCTTCTTCCACTCCGACGGCCATATCGAGGCGATCTACGGCGACTTGATCGAAATCGGCGTGGACGCGATCAACTCCCAGCTCTTCTGTATGAACATCGAGAGGTTGGGCCGACTCTATCGGGGAAAGGTGACCTTCTGGGGAGAGATTGACCGTCAGGGTGTCCTGGCCTTTGGGACCCCTCAGGACGGTACGGGAGGCGGTTCGGAGGGTGCGCCGGGCGCTGGACACCGGCCATGGGGGTGTGATCGCTCAGTGCGAGTGGGGATTGGACACGCCGCCGGAGAACGTGCACGCCGTCTTTGAGGCCTGGCTGGAGCCGTACGAGTCTCTGTGGGGGTGATCCTTCTTCTGGGGTCCCTCCTTCCGGAAGCCGGCTACCGGAAGGCCGGTTCCTTGAGCTAAGCTTAAAGAGAAGTTGGCCGTTTCCGGCGACGGAGGCAGAAGGCGGGGATGACCCGAACAAACAGCGGGAGGTTCACGATGAGCTACTACATCAGCAAGGTGGTGGACTGCTCCTATGAAGAGGCGATCGAGCGCGTGACCGAGCGGCCTCAAGGAGCAAGGTTTTGGCGTGCTGACCCGAATTGACGTCAAAGAGACGCTCAAGAAGAAGCTGAACGCCGACTTTCGGCCCTATGTGATCCTGGGCGCCTGCAATCCGCCGATCGCCTATCGGGCGCTGCAGGCGGAGCCGCAGCTTGGGCTGCTGTTGCCCTGTAATGTGGTCGTCCAGGAGACCCCAGAGGGAAAGGTTGAGGTCTCCGCGATCGATCCGGTTACCCAGATGGCCGTGGTGGACAACCCGGCCCTCGCAGCCACTGGGCGAGGAGGTACGCGATCGCCTTCAAAAGGTGATCGAGGGGCTTTGATCCCAAGACCGGCCCGGTTTGAGGGCGACCGCTAGCAGCGAAGGGAATCCTGAGGATGCCAATCTTTCAGCGCGCAACCGGGGCGATCAAACCCCCGGCCAGGAGGGGGTTACCGAGTCTCAGGTCCTCCGGGCTCTCAAGCACCGTCGAAGACCCGGACCTTCATCGGGACCTAGTCTCGCTGGGAATGGTGCGGAACGTAGAGATTGACGGTGGGACGGTGCGGTTTCAGCTGGTGCTGACTACCCCGGCCTGTCCCCTCCGGGAGGAGCTGAAGGAGGCCTGCGAGGAGGCGGTTCGCCAGGTTCCGGGGCGTCCAGCGGGTGGAGGTGGAGATGATCTCCAACACCGCCCACGACCAGAAGCTGCGGACGCAGTCGTTGCTCCCTGGCGTTCGGAACACCGTTGCCGTCGGCAGCGGAAAGGGCGGCGTCGGTAAGTCTACCGTCGCGGTCAACTTGGCGGTCGCCCTAGCCGAGGAGGGCGCGCGGGTCGGGCTGCTAGACCGCGGACATCTACGGTCCTTCGGCACCGGTGATGTTCGGCATCCATGAGCAACCGCAACTCTCCCCGGAGCGAAAGATCCTCCCGATCGAGAAGTACGGCGTCAAGGTCATGTCCATCGGCTTTCTCCTTCCGGATCAGGATACGGCGATGATCTGGCGGGGGCCGATGGTCCACAGCGCGATCCAAAATTTCCTTCGAGATGTCGAGTGGGGCGAGCTGGACTATCTGGTCATTGACCTGCCGCCGGGAACTGGAGACGCCCACCTGACGATTACCCAATCCATCCCGCTTAGCGGGGCGATCATCGTCACGACGCCTCAGGACGTAGCCTTGGTGGACGCCCGGAAAGCGGTCACCATGTTCCGAAAGACGAACACACCGATCCTGGGGATCGTTGAGAACATGAGCTACTTTATCGCTCCGGATACGGGGAAGCGGTACGACCTATTTCGGCACGGGGGAGGCCGCAAGACGGCGGAGATGCTCGGCGTCCCGTTTTTTAGGGGAGATCCCAATTGACCCGAGCATCTGTGAGGGCGGCGACCAAGGAGTTCCGGCGGCCTATCACGAGAGCAACTCCCCTCAGCGGGAGGTGTTCCTTGAGATCGCTCGGAGGGTGGCGCAGGCAGATCTCTGTGAGCAACCTTTCGCAAGAGCTGACCGTTATTGAGACGACGTAGGGAGGGATCGGACCGCGTGGCGCACAGCCGTCCTGCTCCTTCGGCGGAGTTTCCGCTGGACGGATTGAGGCGGAGCTTCGCGAAATCCTCGGTTCGGACGCGGTGCCTCGCCGACCCGGTGACCCGGGTTGCTTACGAGTGTGACGGGGCTACCTTCTTTCGGGGGCAGCCGCATTTTGTGGTCTTTCCGGAGACGACGGAACAGGTGGCCCGGGTGGTCCGCTTGGCCAACCGGTACCCCAGCGTCCCCTTTGTGGCCCGTGGCGCTGGAACCGGCCTCAGCGGTGGGTGTATGAGCGCCCACGGCGGTATTATGATCGCTCTGAATCGGATGAACCGCATCCTCGAGCTGGACGTGGACAACCGCCGCGCCGTCGTTCAGCCGGGAGTGATCAACCTCCACGTGACTCAAGCGGCTGCCCCCTACGGCTACCACTACGCCCCTGACCCGAGCAGTCAGAAGGCCTGTACGATCGGCGGAAATGTGGCCGAAAACTCCGGCGGTCCTCACACGCTGAAGTACGGAGCGTGACGCTCAACCACATCCTTGGCCTGGAGTGCGTCCTCCCGACGGGTGAGGTGGTCACCCTGGGCGATCTGGGCCCCGATCCGGTCGGCTACGACCTGTTGGGCCTGTTCGTTGGGAGCGAAGGGACACTAGGGATCGCGACCAAGATCAGCGTTCGACTGACCCGGAACCCGGAGGGGTACCGGACGCTGCTAGCCGTCTTTCCGACAATCGAGCAGAGGCGTCCACGGCGGTTTCGGAGATAATCGCCCATCGGGGTGATTCCGGCGGCGTTGGAGATGATGGATCGGTTGGTGATCCAGGCCGTCGAGGAGGCGTTTTCACTTTGGCTTCCCGCTGGACGCGGAGGCGGTGCTGATCGTTGAGCTGGACGGTGTGGTCGCCGGGATGGACGCCCAAGCAGATCGAATCGCAGCCCTCTGCAAGCGGAACGGAGCGATGGACGTTCGCGTTGCGCGGGACGAGGCGGAGCGGGAGCTTCTCTGGAAGTCCCGAAAGCAGGCCTTTGGTGCTTTGGGACGTATTGCCCCTAGCTTCCTCACCCAAGACGGCGTGGTTCCTCGGACTCGACTTCCGGAGGGTGCTCCGGTTTGTCGGTGAGGTGAGCCAAAAGTACGGCATCCCGATCGCTAAACGTCTTTCACGCTGGCGACGGAAACATCCATCCGATCTTTCTCTTTCATCAGGAGAACGAAGAGGAGTGCCGGAAGGTCCTGGAGGCCAGCGGGGAGATTCTCCGCAAGTGTGTCGAGGTGGGAGGAACGATCACCGGCGAGCACGGCGTCGGCGTCGAGAAGATCGAGTTCATGGAACTGCTCTTCTCCCCTGAGGACCTGCGGTTGATGCGATCCCTTCGAGAGATCTTCGATCCGTTGGGTCTTTGTAATCCCGGCAAAATCTTCCCCGAGGAGCCGCAGAAAGGCCACGCGGGATGATTCGGCGTTGGCAGGATCTGGAAGACCGGCTGGCCGTCATTCTGAAGCCGGACCAGATCAGCACCGAGGAGGTGCGCGGCGTCGAGCTCGGCACGACCGAGCCGCTTGCTTCGGGTGGCGCCCGATTCTGAAGAACAGATCGTTGAACTGCTCCATCTGGCAAGCGAGCACCGCCTTCCGATTGTTCCGATGGGGCGCGGGAGCGCCTTCTGGTTGGGAAATCCGGTCTCCGAGCCGCCGCTTTTGTTGAGCACGGAGCGGTTCAACGCGATCGTGGACTACGAGCCGCGCGATTTGACCGGCGTCTTTCAGGCGGGGGCTTCGTTGCAGTCGGTTCAGGACTTGGTCAACAGCGACGGGCTGTTTTTGGCCTTGGACCCGCCCCACGCCTATCGGGTGACGATTGGGGGGTTGACGGCGACCAACTTCAGTGGGCCGCTTCGGGCGAAGTACGGTACACACCTCGCGATCTGTGCTTGGGGTTGCGGGCGATTCTGCCGGACGGGAGCCGTATCCGGGGCGGTGGCCGGGTGGTCAAGAACGTCGCCGGATACGACATCACCCGGCTGATGGTCGGGTCGCTGGGCACCTTGGGAATCCTCATCGAGGCCGCTTATCGGCTCCATCCGCTGCCGAACATTCAGGAGTCGGTCGTTTGCGTCTTTTCCGACGAGGAACGCCGTCGTGAGGCGGCTCGGTTGTTGCTTCATGCGCCGTTGGAGCCGACCTTTTTTGAAGCGCATGGAGCTTTCCGATCCGATGTGGGGGGTCTCGGAGGAGGGCGGGGCCGGTCCGGCGCTCTGGTTAGGCTTTGGAAGCGATCAGGCGGACGGTTCGCGCCCAGCTTGAGCGAGTGGAGTCGTTAGCCCGCCAGGCGGACGTCTCCGTTCGGGCGTTTCGGCTCGACTCGCCGGAGACGGCGCAGTGGCACGCGCGACTGATGCGAGCTTTAGACCGAGCCCACCGGGACCGGACGACGATGGTGCCTCCGAGTGGGCGGGCGGATCGCCGACGTATGGCGGTGGCTGGAACGCCTGAGGCGACTTGCCCAGGTTGCCGGAACTGGCGTACAATGCGTTAGCCACGTCTCCAGCGGCCTGGTGTACGGGATCGTCGGTTGCGAATCGGGTGAGGCGGACCGTTGGCGCTCAGCGGTCGAAGCGTTGCGGCAGGTGGCTCAGGAGGAGGCCGCGACCGTCGTCGTGGAGTCGGCACCGCGACGGATCAAAGAAAGCCTAGATGTCTGGGGTGCGCCGACTGCCCCTTTGTCGCTGATGCGTGCCGTTCGTGAGCGGTTGGACCCCCATCGTATCCTCAACCGCGGCCGATTTCTTGCGGGGCTGGATGACGCGCAACCGCTGACCAATGCCCCATAAGGAGGGACCGAGAATGCCGGAAAAGACCGGTGCCTTCGACTTCATCACCACCCGGGTGGAAGCCTTTCTCAACTGGGGCCGGAGCAATTCGCTGTGGCCGATGCCCTTTGGAACGGCCTGTTGCGCCATCGAGATGATGGCCGCGCTGGCGACCAAGTACGATCTGGCCCGCTTTGGGTCGGAGGCGATCCGATTTTCCCCCCGCCAATCCGACCTGTTGATCTGCGCTGGACGGGTCTCCATCAAGATGATCCCTGTTCTCAAGCGCATCTACGACCAGATGCCCGAGCCCAAATGGGTCGTTTCGATGGGGGCCTGCGCTTCGACTGGGGGGGTCTTTAACACCTATACGCTGGTTCAGGGAATCGATCAGTTTATCCCCGTGGATGTGTACGTGCCCGGTTGTCCTCCGCGTCCGGAGGACCTGATCGACGCGGTACGCTACATCCAACAAATGATCCGGGACGGGAAGAAGCCGCGCGGCAGCCGCACTGAGCCGCTCTTCCTGGAGCCGGGGCTCCAGGTGCCGCGCCTGGCTTCGGCCAAGGCGCTGAAAGGCTGAGCGGGTCCGGGGAGCCAGACGCATACGGAGGAAAGGGTCAACGATGAGCATCTCTGGGGTCGAAGTGGAAAAGAAGGCGGTTCCCTATCCGGGGATTCCCACGACCGCCGACGGCGCCGAAGCGGTCGTCTGGGTGGAGACCCACATCGGGCAGGCCGCCTGCGCCTATCCGATCACCTCCAGCTCCAAGATGGGCGAAGGGTTTAACTACTACGTGGCCAACGGCATGCGGAACCTCTGGGGCGAGCCGCTGGTCTTTATCGAGCCGGAGTCGGAGCACAGCGCCGCGTCGGTGTGTGAGGGTTTCGCGGTGGCTGGAGGACGGGTGACGACCTTTACTTCCGGCCAGGGTCTGGTGTTGATGAAGGAGGTCCTCTACACCATCGCCGGCAAGGGGCTGCCGGTCGTCTTTCACATCGGAGCGCGGGCGCTGACGTTCCACTCGCTGAACGTCCATGCCGGACACGACGACGTGATGGCCGTCGCCGATACCGGTTGGGGAATCGTCTTCGCTAAAAACGCCCAGGAGGCCGGCGACTTTGCGGCGATCTGTCGCCGAGCTGCGGAAAGCTGCGGACGTCCCTTTTTGAACGTTCAAGACGGGTTTTTGACCACCCATACTGTCGAGAGCATCCTCCAGCCGGAGCCGGAGCTGCTCAAAGAGTACGTCGGCGAGCCTCGGCTGCGGAACCTGTTCGATCCGGAACATCCGTTGATGACCGGCGTCGTTCAGAACCAGGACTCTTACATGAAGGGCAAGATTGCTCAGCGGGCGATCTACGCCCGAATGGCGCCGGCGCTTCGGGAGGCGATGGACGAGTGGGCCCGTCTAACCGGACGGCGCTACCACTTTGTCGAGTCCTACCGGATGGAGGACGCCGAATATGCGATCGTCGGCATGGGAAGCATGATCGAGACGGCGATGGCCACCGCCGACTTCCTGCGGGACCAGGGCAAGCGGGTTGGGGTGGTGCACGTCACCGTCTTCCGTCCGTTCCCCGGACCGGAGATCGTCGAGGCGCTTCGCAACGTCAAGGCCTTCGCCGTTCTGGAGCGCATGGACAACCCGATTGCCCAGTCCAACCCGTTGACGGCGGAGATCAAGGCCTCCTTTGCCGACGCGATCGCCGGAACCCCCGGCTATCCCCAGATCGATCGCGTGCCGATCGTCTATTCCGGTTCGGCGGGGCTGGGGAGCCGCGACGTGCGCCCTGGCGACATCATCGCCACCTACGAACACATGTGGAACGGCCGCGAGCGGCGTTACTTCTGCCTAAACGTTAAGCATCCGCTGGCGCTGGAGCCGCCTTTTGATCCGGACATTCGCCCGGCCGGCTCCTTCTCGATGCGAGGGCACTCGGTCGGTGGCTTCGGATCGGTGACCACCAACAAGGTGATCGCCTCCTTTTTAGGGATGCTGGGCTTCTACGTCCAGGCCTATCCGAAGTACGGCTCGGAGAAGAAAGGGCTGCCGACCACCTATTACCTGACGGTGGCCAACGAGCCAATCCGTACCCACTGCGAGATGCACCATGTGGAGTTCGTTCCGATCAACGACGTGAACGCGTTCCATCACGGCAACCCGCTCAAGGGGATTCAGGAAAACGGGATGGTCTTCATTCAGACCTCCAAGACGCGGCCTGAGGAGGTCTGGGCCGGAATTCCCAAGCATGCCCAGGATGTGATCATTAAGAAGAACGTCCGGGTCTTTGCCCTGGACACGGTGAAGATCGCCCGCGAGGTGGCCCCCACTCCCGATCTAGAGATGCGGATGCAGGGGATCGTCCTGGCCGGCATCTTCTTGAGGGTTTCGCCGGTCCTCCAGCATCTGGAGGCCTCCGAGGAGGAGCTGTTCGAGCGGGTCGAGGACGCCCTGCGCAAGTGGTTTGGCAAGCGGGGCGAGGCGGTCGTCCAGGCTAACCTGCAGGCCGTCCGACGCGGCTACGAAGAGGTGTTCGAAGTTCCCCGTCAGGTGATGCTGGCGTCTCAGAACGAGGCTGCGGATTGATGCCCAAGATTCTCGACTACATCGAGTACGTCAAGACGGAAGACGGCTGGATCAGCCGGAAGGTCCACGACGACGGCGACTTCATCATGGACCGCCGCGATCCCGAGGCGATTCTAGAGGACATCTCCTACATCGAGCGGGGACAGCGGCCGCCGTGGACCCTCTTGGGTCTGCCCCGAATCATCGTCAACGGGAAGGTGTTCCGGGAACGGGACGAAATCTAGACGATCCTGGCCGTCACGCTGGAACGTTTACACGAGGAGCTAGATCATGGCCGAGCGCGAGTTCCCCAAGTTTGCTCCGACTCACGAGCCCAAGCAGCCGCTGATGCTGGATATCGAAGACTTCAACCGGCGGATCGTTGGTGCTTACAACCGAGGCGTCGGCGAGACGGAGCTGGAGGCCGACCTGAGCACGGCTGAGAGCTTCATTCCGCCGGCGACCGCCAAGCTGCGCGATTTCAGCTATATCGCGCCGGAGATTCCGCTGTACGACCCCTCCAACTGCATCGGCTGCATGGAGTGTGTTATCGAGTGCCCCGATACGGCGATCCTGGCCAAGGTGATCCATCCCGACACCCTGGAGCGGGAGCTTCAGAAGGTGGACGATCCGATGGTCCGGGAGATGGTTCGGGCTCGGTTTGGCAAGACGCGCAAGTATTGGGACACCTACGAGCGGAAGGAGCCCGGCTCCGGCGGCCTGTTTGGGATCTTTATTGACCCGACCAAGTGCAAAGGATGCGCCGAGTGTGTTGAGCAGTGCGACGACTTCGCCCTCTCGATGTTGACCAAGACGGAGAAGAACGTCCCGCTGTTTCAGAAGGCGTTCCGAGTCTTTGAGAGTCTGCCGGAGACGCCGGCGGAGTACATCAAAGAAGCGCTTCTGACCGATATGATGTTGGCGGAGCGTTCTCTGCTTTACGTCGGGGGGGCTGGCTCCTGCGCGGGATGCGGCGAAGCGACCGCAATCCGAATGATGCTGGCGGCCACCGGCTTTAAGTATGGACCGGAGAACATCGGGATCGTCGCCGCCACCGGCTGCAACACGGTTTACACGTCGACCTATCCCTACAATCCCTATAAGGTCGCCTGGACCAACTCGCTCTTTGAGAACGCCGCCACGGTGGCGATGGGCATCCGAGCCCGGTGGGACCAGATGGGCTGGAAACATAAGAAGCTCTGGGTCCTCGGCGGTGACGGGGCGATGAACGACATCGGCTTTCAGGCGCTCTCCCGGATGCTGATGTCTGGGATGGACATTAACGTGTTGATCTTGGACACGCAGGTATACTCCAACACCGGCGGCCAGGCCTCGACCTCTTCGTACACTGGTCAGAACACGAAGATGTCCTATCACGGGCGCGAGATTCACGGGAAGACGGAGCGCCGCAAGGAGATCGCCCAAATCTGCATGATGCATCCGGACGTTTTCGTTGCGCAGACCACCTGTGCCGACTTCAATCACTTCTACAAGGCGGTGCTGGCCGCGAACGAGTACGAGGGGCCGGCGGTGATCAACGTCTACACCACCTGCCAGCCGGAGCACGGCGTCGCCGACGAACGGGCCTCTCAACAGGCGAAGCTGGCCAAGGAGTCGCGAGCCTTTCCGATCTTCATCTACGATCCGCGCAACGGCGAGACGATCCGGGAGCGACTTGATCTTAAGGGCAACCCGGCGGTCAAGGAGGATTGGTACGTCGTCCCGAAGACCGGCGAGGTGATCGATTTCATCGCCTTTGCCCGGACTGAGGGCCGGTTTGCCAAGCACTTCGATAAGGACGGCAACCCCTCCGAGGAGCTGCTGAAGGCCCAGGAGGACCGGTTGAAAAACTGGCGACTCCTTCAGGAGCTGGCCGGGTTGCGCTGATCCTCAAGCGAGCCCGCAAAGCGTTTCTCTGCGAGGCGCTCAGCCGAGAGCTGGACGCCTCGCTCGGTGCTCGCCGCTCTTCTTGACGTCCTCCTGAAGATGTGGTACGCTTTTGTCGGATGAGGACCCAACGACGGAGATGCCGGATGAGTCTCCAGTTCCGCCCCCTGGTCTCCATGCGAATGTCGCTGGCCTGGAGCATGCGTCGAATGCGCAGGCTCTTGAGGGGCGGGAGTGGGTAACCGGCTATCGGAACCAAGAAAACATCCTCAGACCAAAAAGACGCCCACGACCGCCAGGAGTTGGGCGTTTTTCGTTTTTTCCAGCCGGAAAGGACTTGACCGATGAGCCGAATACGCGGGCTTCGATGTCGTGAGTGTGGCGCTGAGTACCCCACCGCTCCGCTGCACGTGTGCGAGATGTGTTTTGGCCCGCTGGAGGTCGTCTACGACTACGAGGAGATCGCTCAGGTGCTGAGCCGAGAGCGGATCGCCTCCGGTCCTCCCAACCACTGGCGCTACCAGGACCTGCTTCCGTTAGACGGGGAGCCGACCGATGGCCACGACACCGGCTATACGCCGCTGCTTCCGGCCCGAAATCTAGCCGCAGCGTTGGGCGTCCGCGAGGTGTGGATCAAGAACGACTCCGTCTGTGCGCCGACGCTCTCCTTTAAGGACCGAGTCGTTTCAGTGGCCCTCTCCAAGGCCAAAGAGTTTGGCTTCGACACGGTGGCCTGCGCCTCAACGGGGAACCTGGCCAACGCCGTCGCCGCTCACGCTGCCCGCGCGGGGCTTCGCGCCTTTATCTTCATCCCCGCCGACCTGGAGCTGGGAAAGGTGGTCGGAACCTCCATCTACCGCCCCCATCTGGTTGGAATCGAGGGCACCTACGACGAAGTGAACCGACTGTGCAGCGAGATTGCTGGCGTGTACCCCTGGGCCTTTGTGAACATCAACATCCGCCCCTTCTATTCGGAAGGCTCGAAGACCTTTGGGTTTGAAATCCTGGAGCAACTAGGATGGCGGGCGCCGGATCACATCGTCGTTCCCTGCGCTGGAGGCTCGCTGATCACCAAGGTGCGCAAGGCGATCCAGGAGTTCCACAAGCTGGGCCTCATCGATCGGGCTGACACGAAGGTTCACGCCGCCCAAGCCGCCGGATGCGGTCCGATTGTGACGGCCATCCGAGAGGGCGAGGAGTTCGTGCGGCCGGTACGGCCTAACACGATCGCTAAGTCGTTGGCGATCGGGAACCCCGCAGACGGCATCTACGCGGTTGCGGCAGCTCGGGAGTCGGGCGGCTTTGGCGCCCACGCAACCGACGAGGAGATCGTCGCCGCCATCGAGCTGCTGGCCAGCACTGAGGGCATCTTCACCGAAACGGCCGGCGGCGTCACCTTGGCCGCAACCAAGCGGTTGATCGAAGAGGGACGCATCGGACGGGACGATTCGGTCGTCATCTCGATTACCGGCAACGGCCTCAAGACGTTGGAGGTGGTCCAGAACGTCGTCAAACCGGCCTACGTGATCCCGCCCCGCTTAGAGGCCTTCCAGGAGCTGATGAAAACGATCGAATAGCCCGCTGGGGTATAATTTACAGCGAGGGATCAGAGAGGAGAGCGCGCGGGAGGGCCGATCATGGCTCAGGAGTTTAAGACGCTGGGCGATCTACTCCGAGCGTTGGTCGCTGAGAGCGAGCTACATGACACCCTTCCGGACGGCTCGGTCCGTTGTTACGCCTGCGGCCACGAGTGCTTGATCAAGCCGGGGCGGGCCGGCGTCTGTCGGGTGCGTTTTAACGAAGGGGGGAAGCTCTACGCCCCCTTCGGCTATGTTGCCGGGCTCCAGGTGGACCCGATCGAGAAGAAACCGTTCTTCCACGCGTTGCCCGGCGCATTGGCGATGAGCTTTGGGATGCTCGGTTGTGACCTTCACTGCTCCTACTGCCAGAACTGGGTGACCTCCCAAGCGCTCCGAGACCCGATCGCTGGCGTCCGGCCCCAGCGGGTGACCCCGCAACAGATTGTTCAGTTGGCGCTCCGGCACGGCGCCCAGGTGGTCACGAGCACCTACAACGAGCCGCTGATCACCTCTGAGTGGGCTGTTGCCGTCTTTCGAGAGGCGATCCCGCACGGGCTGATCTGTTCCTACGTTTCTAACGGGAACGCGACCGCCCGTGTCCTGGACTACCTTCAGCCGTACGTCCGGCTCTATAAAGTGGACTTGAAGACGTTCGACGATCGGAAGTATCGGAAACTGGGCGGGCGGCTAGAGCCGGTCCTCTGGACCATTCGAGAGTTAGTCCGGCGGGACATCTGGACGGAGGTGGTGACGCTGGTCGTCCCCGGCTTTAACGACTCCGACGAGGAGCTCAAGCAGATCGCCGACTTTCTGGTCTCCGTTTCGCCGGACATCCCTTGGCACGTCACCGCCTTTCACAAGGACTACAAGATGACCGATCCGGAGGACACCCGTCCGGAGCACTTGATGCGGGCGCGGGACATCGGTCTAAAGGCGGGCCTCCGGTACGTCTACGCCGGGAACCTCCCCGGCATGGTCGGCGACGCAGAGAACACGATTTGCCCCGAATGTGGAACTGCCGTCGTTGAGCGGTTCGGCTTCCGAATTCTGGCCAATCGGCTCAAGAGGGGCGCCTGCCCCCAGTGCGGGACGAAGATTCCCGGCTTGTGGGAGAAGGACCTCTTCCACCCGATGGAGAAGTCCCAGACCGCCTAAGGAAGCCCGTTGGGAAAGATCGCCGCCTTGACCGCTTCACGCGTGATCGAGGCTTCGTAGCCGATCTTCCAGGCCTCCAGCGGCAACCGATGGGAGACCATCGGTTCTACTTGAATCCTTCCGGTGGCCATGAGCTTCAAGACTCGCTCCCAGCTAGGCCAGTTGTGGCTGAAGCATCCTTGGATGCGGGCCGTCTTCCGGAGCAGAGCGTCCAATCGGAGCGGCTGTTCCCCTCGGAACCACCCGATCTTGGTGATCTGGCCCAGTGGGCGGACCAGTTGGGTCGCCAGGTTGACCGTCTCAGCGACGCCGCCTACAGCGTCCACCACCAGCGCCGCCCCGAGTCCGTCGGTTCGCTCGCGAACGATCTCGGCAATCGGGTCCTGATCGCTCTTGGCGGTCCAGTGCGCTCCAAGTTGCTGCCCCGCCTCTAGGCGGCGTTCGTCGCCGCTGATGCCCACAAGCAGCACTTCGGCGCCGTGTAGCAGGGCGACCTGGAGGGCCATCAGACCGATGCATCCGGTGCCAAGGACGACGACAAAGTCGCCCGGTTCGATCCGGCTGTGAACGCCGACTGCGTTGTACGCAACCGCCGCCGGCTCGGTCAGCGCGCCGTACCAGGTCGGGACGCCCTCCGGAATGCGGTGCAGCCGGTGGGTTTTCGTCACGATATACTCGGCAAAAGCGCCGTCTAACTGAAAACCGTAGGCGATCCTCTGGGGACAGAGGTTGTAGTGTCCAGTGCGGCAGAGCACGCATTCACCGCAGGTGATTGCTGCCGTCTCGCAGGTGACCCGATCTCCCACCTTCCAGCCGGTCACCTGCGAGCCGACCGCGACGATCTCCCCGCTGAACTCGTGGCCGGGAATCATTGGAAGCCCTCGATCGCTCCGCATCGGGTGCCGGTACATCTCCAGGTCGCTCCCGCAGACGCCGCAGGCGGCCACCTTTAAGACCACCTCATCGGGGCCTGGGACCGGATCGGCTACCTCCTGGACGTCAAACTCCCCTGGATTCCGGCCGTAACGCACCAGCGCTCGCATCCTCTCCGCTCCTCTTCTGGAACAGCCGCTTCAGATAGGCCACGCTGGCCTGAAACTGTCCCATCTCATACGCTAACTGAGCTTGGACCGATTCCCCTCGATCGATCGGAACGCGGGTCTCCGTCTCCGGCGGGAGGCCGTGGGTCGCCAGCAGCCGAAGGGGGCCCAACAACGTCCGAACGTCCCGGGCCGGATAGTGCGCCCACCACTCCGGCGTGAACAGCCGGATGTGGCGCTCCTTGATCGCCCCTAGCTCGATGTTGCACGTCGCCGTGGAGGCTTGCTCCTCCAAAATCTGAAAGATCCCCGGCCAGTCCACGACGCCCTCGCCTACAGCGCAGCGCACGAGCCGATAGCCCTCTGGGCTTCGGACCATCTGATAGTCTTTCAGGTGGACGTTTTTCAGGAAGGGGGCAACCTTCTTGGCGAACTCAAGGGGATCCTCGCCGACGGCCAACGCATTTCCCACGTCCAGGTTGACGCCGATGACAGGGCTGCCGATCCGCTCGCAGAGGGAGCGGAGATCGTCCGAGTCGGCGTCCTGATGGTTTTCGAGCGCCAGTGAGACGCCTAGCTTCCGGGCGAGGGGCTCCACCGCTTGGAGCCGAGAGGCGATCGCGTTCAAGTGTTCCTGCCAGTGGCCGGCCATCTCAGAGCGATCGCCGCAGAGCACCCGGCTGAGCGTCAGCCGGAGCGTTCGGGCGCCAAGGGTATGAGCCGTTTGGATCCACTCCTCCAAAGGGCCAGAGAGCACCAATCCCCCGTCAAGAACGAGGTACAAACCCAGGGAGTCCAGCAGCTCGCGGATTCGGGCTGGAGTCTCCCCCTCACCGAGCATCTGAGGAGGCAGCTCGACGCCGGAAAGCCCGTGCTCGGTCGCCAGCCGAATCAAGTCTTCGGCGGTCATCCGTCGCTGGCCCTCCAGCTCCATTCCTCGCATCCATCCGATCGCGTACGCGAAGCTGTACGCGCAGACCCCCACCGGAATCCGACTCATGGCATCCGATCCACGATCACCAGCTTCCCGAACCGATTGACAGGGCGCTCCTCGCGGGGGGCGTCCTCCGGGCCGTCGGAGACCGCCTCCCGGACCTTCTGGATTTGAAAGAGGTAAACGCCGTTGGGCAGCTCCGGGTCCGGCCGCCACACAAGCGTCGGGCCGTCGGAGAAAAGGTGAGCGAGACGCCGTCCGGTGATCGTATAGACGAACACGTCCACCGGTGCCGGCAGGTTTTCAAACCGAACCTCCTGGTGGCGCGAGCGATCGAACGGGTTGGGAGCCACGCGAAACGCCCCAAAGTCGGACGGCGTCGCCGCTACCGCTGGGGGCGTCTCAACAAGGACCGGTTCAGAAAGGTCCCCCGTGCGTCCGGAGCGGTGCACCAGGCGAACCGAATAGTAGTACCGTCTGTTCGGGTCGATCTCCCGATCTTCCAGCGTTTCTGTTACCGGACCGGTTGCGATCGGGGTGAAGGGGGGCTCTCCGCTTTCGTTCCGGAGCAGTTGAAGCTGAAGGTCGGTCGCCTCCAGGTCGGGCGGGAGAGCGACCCGAACCCGAACGGTCAGATCGTAGCCGCTTCCCAGGACTTCGACGCCGGCAATTCTCACGCGAGGCGGCTTGGGCACCGTTTGGACGGAGACCGGCTCGGAGGGCACGCCAAAAGGCTGCTCAGCGGTGTCCACCGCGTCCACGCGGTAATAGTAGGTCGTTCCGGGGGCCGTTTCGGTGTCCAGGTACTCCCGCGTTTCCAAAATGCGGGGCCCAATCGGCGCGTACGGGCCGTTCGGGTCGGTTGCCCGAAGCAGGGAGTAGCCAGAGAGATCGGTTCGGATCGGTGGGTCCCATCCGATCAGAACCCCTTCGTCGGTCACCTCCGCCCGTGGGTTCATGGGACGGGTGACCGCTTCGGCGATTGCCTCGATGTTCTGTTCTAGATCGCTCCGGTCGGTTCCGCCCACAAGAGCAAAGAGAAAGATCCGGGGGTTGAGCCCGTCCAGCCTCACCGGTCCGGCGACGACGAAGGTGAAGTAGTTGTTTGGAAGGATCGTTTCCGGTTGGACGATCGGCTGGCCCAGGACCTGGGCCCGCGCCGTGTCGTTGAACGTCCACGGAGTCTGAACCGGGGCGATCCGATGGGCAAACAGCGGCCCTTGAATCAGAACGGTCGCCGCGTGCAGTCCTGTCGCGCCGGTCAGCGAGGAGAAGACCACGGAGGCCTGGCGCTCTTGATCCCACTGTACCAGGTCTTGGCTGGGCTTTCCCTGGGCCAGAATCTGAGGGTCCACGTCCCAATTGGTCGCCAGCGCCACGCCGACCCCGTCCAGCGGGAGCTGGCCCTGATTGGTGACGATCAGCTTGAGGACCACCCCGTTGCTTTCCGGCAGTGCCGGGTCGTTCCAGGAGTAGGTGAACTGCTCCACGCGCAAAGAAAAGGGCAACTGAGGAGTGGTGGCCGGGGTCGCCTCATAGACGGTCAGCACTTCTTGGAGGATCGGAGAGAGCATCTGAGATTGGGGGGCTCCCGTCGGCGTCATCACCCACTCCCCAAAGTCGACCAGTCCGTCTGGAGTCGGGTCCAAGGCGCTGGCCACCGGCGGCTGCGCCGTTCCGACCCAGATTTCGGAGAAGTTCTCTAACAACGGCCGAGCGTCCGGAGCGTCGGAAGGATAGACGAAGTTAGGGACGATCGCCCCGCTCTCGATCCCTGCGGCTAGGAATCCTTGACCCAGAACGCCAAACTCGAGACGACCGGTGTCGTGCACCGCGTTTTGTGCCTGGACCGCAACCCAGACCCCCAGCCACAAGCCGATCCAGAACAACCGTTTCACAGGGTTTCACTCCTTGTTCGGGCGATACGGTCGGAGCCTAACATAACTTTTCTCCTTCGTCAAAGAGAGAATCGGTCGTTCGTTGACAACCCCCTGGACGGCTGCGAAAATGGCCCGTTCCTTTCTTTCCGTCGTCGTGGAAGATTCAGGAGACCTGCGGGATGATCGTCGAGTTGATCTCCTCCGTTCCGGCCCCGATGTGGGTTGCTGGAGCGGTGGCCCTTTCCGTCGGTTGGGGCATTCGGGGGAACTTTGGCCATGAGCCAGGCGCGGCGCTTCCTGGGGCGTTGGCAGCGATGGCTGTTGTCCTCACCTCCGGGCGTCCGGACTGGTTCGAGCGGGTGCACTGGTTTGCGTTGTTTGGGGCCTTTGGTTGGTCCTTTGGGGGGAGCATCTCTTATATGCAGGTGGTCGGCTATACCCATTCCGGCCACCGCCCTACCCAGCTTTACGGCTATGCGAATCTGTTTGTGATCGGGTTTCTCTGGGCTGCGCTTGGCGGTGCCGCGACGACGCTTCCTGCGGTCCTGAGCTCCGAGGAGCTGAGTCGGTTCCTGGTCCCAATCCTGGCGGTCGTGGTGGCGTGGCAGATCAAAGAGGTGCTGGTGGACGCCTTCGTTCGCGTAGACCCGGCACGGCGGCACGAGAGCCCTCTTTACTGGTACGATTCCGACTGGCTGGACGTGTTAGTGGCCCTGCTCGCTGCGGGAACGGTTGTCCTGGTTCGGGGCGGGCTAGACGTGGCGACTGGGCTCATCCTCAGCTTGGGGGTGGGATGGTACGCCGCCTTCCTCCCGTTGGTGAACCTATTCCGGCTCCGGATGACTCCTCCGCGCGGGGACAACTGGGCCGGGTGTGTCGGAATGGTCGTTGCGATGGGGGTTTATGCCAAGACGCGGGGATGGACGCCGGTCCTTTTTGCTTTGGTGGCCGTCGGAACGCTGGGAGGGGTCGGCTACGCCCTGGCCCAACTCCTCAAGCTGGTCGGCATCCGGTCCGGGCGTCAGACCAACTGGCACAGCGTCTTGGAGCAGCTGCAGGGGGCCTTCCATGGCTTGGCGTTGGCCTTTGGCATGGGCGTGTTAAGCCAACGGCTGCCACCGGCGCCTCAGGGAGGTGTTCTGCCCTACTGGCAAAGCGCCACCGGGGTAGGGCTGGTCCTCCTTGGTCTGACGTACATTAACTACCGGAAAGCGACCACTACCTGGGTCCAGCAGGTGGCCTCGTTGCCAGAGCGTTTCTATCGCCTCCCTGTTGCGGGGTTTCTTCTGCCCTCACGGGGATGGATAGGCTGGTTTGAGCTGGTCTATCTGGCGCTGACAGTCGTTTATCTCCTCGGCGCCCTCTGGAACGCTGACGCGCCGCTGGTCCTCCTTCCCGCGACGGCCGCCGGCCGGGGAATGCTTCTGATGTTGGTCTTCCTTTGGTGGTGCGTGGTCTTCAACTTCGAGCGAGCATTGACCGGCTTTGCCCCGGCGCGGATCGTCACCGAATGGGTCATTGCCATCAACGCGGCCTTTTTAAGCGGATGGGTGATCTGGGGTCATCGCGTCGTGTCGGCCAAGGCGTTCCGAGGAAATGGGCTCGACGAGCGGCACGCTTGGACGGTGTTGGGCTTGGGGCTGCTGCTAGAACTGATCGCGTTGGGGGTTGAGTTTGGAGGCACTCGGCTGTTGTTTGGTTCCCAGCACGCCCCCGGCGCGGGGCTGCACATCCGTTTTGGTCCCAACCGAACCGCCTGGAGCCATCGGCCGAGGCCCGGTGAGCGGCATCCTTGAGTTCCTGCAAGAAGGGAGGTCCCGGAGTGAGACGAGTCCTCTTAGCCTTTTTGCTCCTCTGGGGGGCGGCGGAGCGAGTTCTTTTGGCGCAGAGCTCAACGGTCGCCGAAACGCTCTCCACCATCCAGCGGCGGATTGTTGATGCCTACTTTCGAGGGGAGGTGGACGCCTTCCGTCGAGAGATCGGCCCTTTGAAGGCTCGCTTGAACGAACGCCCCTTCCGGGACGACTGGCATACCTGGTACTATCTGGCCTTCCTTTCTAACCAGCTTGGTTGGCACTACCTGAGCACCCAGCACCGCAACGAAGATCTGGCCGGGCACTACTTAGAGGAGGCTCAGCGGTACGCTGAGGAAGCGAACAAGCGTCAGGAGCACGCCGTCAATTATCTGCTCTTGGCCTCGGCAGCCAGCGGCAGACTGGGTCTCTCCTCGCCGTTGAAGGCTCCGCTCTTAGGCCGAAAAGCGAAAGAGTACAACGATCGGGCCTTTCAACAAGACCCCGATAACCCGCAGGTGCTCCTTTCGGTGGCAATGTTCAAGCTGTTCGCTCCTGGTCTCTTTGGCGGCGATCGGAACGAAGCTCGGCGGCTGCTCCTGCGCATGGCGGAGGTGGCCCGGACCTATCGTCCCCAGGACCCGTTGATCCTCCCCTTGGGGACGGAGGCCGAGGCCTATGCCTATCTGGCACTCCTTGAAGCGATGGAGGAGAATCCAGAAGCCGCGCGGACCTACGCCCAACACGCCCTGGCGCTCCGACCAGACTATGCCTTTCCCAAGCGGCTACTCGCTGAGCTGGACCGGCGAGTTATGGAAAGAACAGATAGCCCGGCTGGCTCGACGACAGACCGATGACGCCCCAAAAACCCCCCATGAAGAAGTCGCCCAAGATTAATCCTAAAAAGAAGGGGAGCATCTGCCGGTAGGTACGAGGGCCACCGTGCCGCAGCGCGATGAACTTGAAAACACATCCCAAGAGGATGGGGAACCAGACCCAGTGGATCGTTCGCCCGGTATAGGCTGCCGCGTACCCGATCGGGTGAAACGGCCACCAAAGGAATTTCAACCGGAGATAGGTCAGCGTTAAGGTAATCAGCGCTCCAACGCCGACAAAGCTCATTCCCATCCAGTCTGGATCGCGGGGGAAGGTCAACCAAAGCCGAAGGTCCTGAAAGGGACGATGGGGCATATCCCGGACCCGCCAGTTGTTCAGGACGTTCCCCCCGTAGTGGTAGATCGTTCTCAAAGCGGCTACGTGGGCCAGCGCCAGACCGACGACGCTTCCGATCAGTACCGCAGCGATCACCTTTCGACGCGGGATGCCGACGTACTCCGCCAGGCGGAAGCCCTCAAGCTGACTGGGCATCACCGACATCACCCCGCGCATCTCTCCGGTCATGAAGAAGTAATGAGCGAGGATTGTCAGGTTCCGAGGGCCTAGCCGGCTACTGCCCACCGAGAGGACTAACAGGTCCTGAACGGTCAATGGGCCGTGGACGGCCCCGAGTCCAGCCTGGACCCGCATTCGGGTCAGCGCGATCGCAAAAAGCCCAAAGATCACAAAGAAGACGATCGCAACCCAAAACGCCACGCCGGCAGCCAAACTCCAACCGACTAAAAAGGCCAGCGAGCCGATCAGGCCGACCACCGCCCAGGACTCTTCGCGCCAAAGCTCAGGCCGCAACAGCGATCGTCCGATCTCCCGCAGGTGACGAGAGGCCATGATCAGCGATGCGATCGCAATCGCTAAAAACGCCCCGCCCCCTTGCTCCTCGACAAAGGGGAACTGAGAGAGCGTCCCGCCGGAGCGACCGACCCATCCCATTGCCGCTCCGAACACCTGCTGAAACTTGGAGAACAGGTAAAAGAACGCAACGCTAAACGAAATCTCCAACGTCAGGATGTACGAGAAACCGATCACCGAAGGATAAAGCCCAATCTCAAATTGGCCGATCTGGTCCCACGGCGGCTCGCTGAAATAGGGCCGAAGGGAGATGTGCTTGTAGCGAATCTGCGGAAAGGTTGGAATGTAGGTGTGAGTGCCGTTGATTCCGTGTAGGACTAACGGGATCGCAAAGCCCAGCCACATCCAGCCGTTTTTGAAGAAGGCGGAGATGGCCCCGTTAGGCGGCGGCTCCTGGGTCATCTCCAGGGGGAGCTGAACGAGCGGAAAGGTGAGCTTCTCCCGATCGACCCACTGGCGGCGAAGGATCACGTTCAAGCTCAGGAACAGTCCGTAGACGGCCAGCAGGAACAGGCTCCAGAGAATCAACGCTTGCCACCAGAGCTCCCAAGGAACCCCCATCCCCTCGCTGCCCTCGTAAAACTGGCGGATTGTCGTCGGGTCCTTGGGTCCAAACCAGGAGGGAATGTAGCTGTGAAACAGCTCCTGATACTCGTTCTCCGGCGTGGCGTAGTAGAACGGCGCAATCAGCGTCGGCAGGAGAAAATGCACGCCCCCAATCGAGACGATCGGTCCGACGACGATCATCACTGAGTAGACCAGGAGTGTCTCTCGCTGGGAGAGCCCCCAGCTAGGCCGGATCCCTCGAAGGATCGGGTTGACCAGAAGCGTCAGGACGATGACCGCAAAGAAGCCCGCAACGCTTGGATGGATGCTGTTAAAGCTAGGGCTGTCAATGACCAGTTCGCTGTGTTGTGTCCAGAAGGCAATGAGGATCGAGCAGAGGACCGCGGCGATCCACGCTCGAGGGCGGATGACCGGGGGTTGAAAAGAAGGCTCCTTCCGCACAGAGATCGGACTCCTCTCTTCGTTCCCCATTGTAGGAGCGCTTTCGTGCAAGATCAACGCCGGCGCGGGAGGGCGCCCCCAAGGGACGGGCGATCGGCGGGTCGCGGGAGTCTTCGGCGCGAGCAGAGCAGGAGGCTCTTGATCGAATCGGCTGGAAGACCTTACGATGGGGCCGCTCCTACTGCTTGGAGCGTCCGGCAGTGATCGAGGGCATATCGCTAACGGTGGAGGTTCGCTAATGATAGGTCCTGCGACGGTGTTTTTCGCCGGAATGTTCGCGGCAACGCCGCCGACTCCGGGCGTTCAGACGCCCCAACTATTTGAAGGGGAGGTTGTCCGGCGGGTGCGGCTGCCCTATCTGCTTTATCTTCCGCCCGACTACGAGCCGGGGTCGGATAAGCGTTGGCCGCTGCTTATCTTCCTCCACGGTGCCGGGGAGCGCGGGGACGATCTGGAACGGATCAAGGTGCACGGTGTCCCAAAGGTCGTGGAGCGGGAAAAGGAGTTTCCTTTCATCGCCGTTTCGCCACAGTGCCCTCGTTGGTCCTGGTGGACGGCAGAGGTCGAGGCGTTGGACGCCCTGCTCGACTCGATCCTGGAGCAGTACGCCGTGGACGAAGACCGGGTCTATCTCACCGGACTGAGCATGGGGGGCTTTGGCACCTGGGCCTGGGCGATCCGGAGTCCGGATCGGTTTGCGGCGATCGCGCCCATCTGTGGCGGAGGCGATCCCAGCCAGGTGCACCGAATCCGGCACCTGCCGATCTGGGTTTTCCACGGAGCCAAAGACAACGTCGTTCCGCTGAGCGAGTCGGAGCGGATGGTTGAGGCGCTCAAGGCGCTGGGGGCCAACGTGCGCCTGACCGTCTATCCGGACGCCGGACACGACTCCTGGACGGTCACCTACGACAACCCGGAGCTTTACTCCTGGTTCCTCCAGCATCGGCGCTCGGCGCGAGCGACGGAGTAGCCTGGTATCCTATGATGAGCCGGTCTTCAACCATCGCCTATCGGGGGTTCTTCACGCTTGAGATCGTGGATACGCCGGTCGGGCGGCGAGAGGTGCTCCGGACGACCGATTCGGTGGTGGTCTTGGTTCACGACGTGGTCAACGATCGGGTGCTGCTAGTGCGTCAGCGACGGGCCGCCATGGCCACCGACGAAAACCCCGAGGGGTGGATCACTGAAGCGATCGCTGGGCGAATGGATCGGGGGCTTCCCGTCCGGGAACTGATCGCTCAGGAGGCCTGGGAGGAGGCGGGCGTCCGCCTGGAGCCGGAACAGATCGAGCTGCTCAACCACGGCCAACCGATGGCCGTCACCGCTGGAGTGACGAACGAGCGCAGCTATCTGGCCTACGCCCCCGTTCGGCCGGAGCAGATCGAGGCGGGGGAGCACCCTCGAGGTTTGTCCGGGGAGGGCGAAGAGATCTTTCGGGTCTTCGTCCCTGTCTCGGAACTGGAGACGGTGGTCTACGAGGACGTGCGCGTTTTTGCGCTCTGCCAATACCTGCTGCGAAAGCGATTGGCCAGCGACGGCGATCGGCTCGCCTAGTCCCCCCTTGCTCCCTCGGCGGCTCCGCCTCGATAGCGCTCCCACTGGCGAGAGCAGGTCTCCAGCGTCCCCTGTCCGTCGTGCACCCAGAGGCGATATCGGAGTCGAAGCGTCTCTTCGGGCTTCAGCTCCAGGGGTTCGAACATCACCGGAGACGGGTTGATGTAGCCAAAGTCGTCTCTTCGGATCACCTTCCAGCAGGCTGGATGGCGGGGGTTTTCCGGATGGTCCATAATCATCACCCCCGCGGAGCGGTTCCAGCCGCCGTCGGCCAGACCGCTCAAGTCCACCCAGGCCGCTGGGCAATGCTCCGTCTCCTCGTCGGTTCGGCCCTCGGCGCTGAGCGCCCGGAACCGCCGGAGCGTTCGCGCGGCCCGCCATCCTAACCCCGCGTAGCCGCCCCAGGGGGTCTCTTCGGTGATCGGCTGTCGGTCCACGACCACCGGAACGACAGCGACGAACCGGCTTTCCCAATCGATCCAGAAGCCCCCATCTGGGTCGTCCAGGTCCACGCTCACCGTTCGCCGCTCTAGGAGCCACGGGTCCCCGTCCCGGGGGCGGTAGCGTAAATGCGTCACTACCGAAGCCCGTTCGCCGTCAATTTGGATCGGCTCGGCGCTTTCTAGCTCGGTCAGGCCCTCCTCCGAGTCGTCCGGCCTCTCCTCCCAGAAGTTCTTTCCGTTGAGAAACTTCCAAGAGAACCAGATCCCGCGATGCCAGACGTGATCGGACGGCTCAAAGGCGGTCATCGAGACGCCGTTTGAGGTTCGCAGCGGATGAATGTAAGGCTTCTTCCGGCCTGTCGAGTAGACGTAGCGAAATCGCTCGATCCCTTCGACCCAAAGAGAGAGACAGACGCCGGGGAGCACCTCCCAGCGAATTCCGTTCATGAGAAGCTCCTTTGCTCTATCGGATCATCACCACCGTCCCGATCCGGAACATTCCCCCCACTTCGATCTGATAGACGTAAATCCCACCGGGGAGGAGTGCGTTGTGAGCATCTCGGCCGTCCCAGGTCAGATCGCCCCCGTCGGAGAACAGCTCCCGGACCAATCGCCCATGGAGGTCAAAGATCCGGACAGTCATCGGCCCTTCCGCCTCTGGGACCGATCGAGCGGGGAAGGTCACCTTGTTGTACGGCGGCTCCCCTAGCGGCGTAAACGGGTTGGGAAAGGGGCGGTCCAGAATGGCCAGCTCCGCCTCCTTCGGCTCCGAAACGTTCCCCGCTTCGTCTACGGCTGTCACCGAAAAGAGGTGCCTTCCTATCTCCAGCGGTTTGAGATAGGCGAAGGAGTATTCGTTCTGGGGCCGTTGGGGGTCCACCGGAACGCGTCCGATCTCCTCTTCTTCTGTTTCTCCCAGCCGTCGGCGGGTAAGCCGGTACTCCACCACGTCCGGCGAGCCGCTCCGGGGCCAGCGGAGCTCAACCCCCTGAGGCAGCGGAGTCAACACCAGCGCAGCGACCGGATCGGGGGGACGGGTGTCCAGGCCGACAAGGACGGAACCGGCCTCCACCTGTTCGGAGACGACCAGGCGGCTCTTGTAGGCCGCGATCGAGTAACGGCGCAGGCCGGCGGGAACGTTCACGTCCCGGAAGCTGCCTACCTCGCCGTTGGGAACGTCCAGCGGTTCGGCGGGCCGGTCGTCGCGGTAGATGAGATAGCCCCGTACCTCCGGATCGGGGACCGGCTCCCAACGAAGGAGCACGTCGTTTTCGCCGGGCTCGGCCAGAACCGCTGTCGCCCCGCGCGGTGGAGCCGGTGGAACGTTCTGAAAGACGACTAGCGTGTAGTCGTTGTTATTGTTGGGATTCCCGTCGATCTCACCTGGTTTGATGAACTCCCCGATCTGCTGGTCTACCAGATTGCGCATCGCCACTCGGAATTCGGCGCTCGGCGTCGGTAGATCCGGTGTCTGGACGTCAAAAAGGATTTCGATAAAGGAGCTGAGGAAGTTATCGATCGGATCGGCCAGCTCAAAGCGCGCCGATTGGGGCGTCATCACGATCGTATAAGGCACCGGCTGGCCGTCGATTCGCACCTCCCGGGCGTCCTGTTCGGTCATTGAGAACCCGGGGGGAAGGAATATCTCGATCGTTTTGATCTCCTCTCCTGGCTCCGCCTGGGAGCGGTCCACGAGTAGAGTGAGGATCAAGGTGGGTTTGGCAGAGGTCGGGACCGCGCCGCTCGGGTCGTTCAGGACGTTCAGCTCTCCAGTCGAGGTGACCGCACCCAGCGCCAGCGGCAGGACGGCCATCCACCAGAAAAGTCCCCATCCCCATCGGCGTGCCGATCGAATAGCCCAGCAAAAAGGGCGGTCCCACAGCTCAGGAGTCCAACGTGCCATTCGGTTCCCCTTCTGCTGTTAGTAGAGGAATCGGAGAGAGATTCGCGAGGAGAGGTTGTCCTTCAACGCGATCTGAGAGATCTCCAGGGCGTAGTCGGCCCAGAGCTGAACGTCTCCTAACTGGACCCCAATCGAGCCGCCAGCGGTGAGCGCCGAGGTTCCCTTCTCCCTTCCCCCGACGCTCCGGAAGCCGATCCGAACGGCCGCGTTTTCGGCCATGCCTAGCTCCAGACCGACGGCGGCCGTTGTTCCATCTCCGAAGGCCAGGTCGGCGGTTAGCAGACTCCGCCGGAACACGTCCCGGAGAGCGGCCTGTTCCAAAGCGTCAGCGAGAGGAGAAAGGTTGTATGCAACCCCGACGCGAACCAATGCCGGAAGGGTGTCCGGTTCGCCCAGGTCTTGGCGAAAGCGACGGTCCGAGGAAAGTAGCCGCTGTCCTGCCAGTCCGATCCGCCAGGAATCGCTCAGCGCCAAAAGGAGGCCCAGGTCGACGGTGTACGCCACCGCGCCGGTCCTGTCGGAAAAGTAGGGATTCTCCCTCACATCCGGGTTTGAACCGTCCAGCCCCAAGCGGAGGCCGTTCACCTGAAAACCCACCTGAAGCCGGTCGGCGACCCGCAGAGCGCCCCCAACGCGGAGCGTCGTCTCCCGATAGACCGCCTCCCGGTCCCTGAGGAAACCGACGCCTACACCAAGACCGTAGTTCTCCCCCCCAAGACGCATCAACAACACGTCTTCGACGACCAGGGGGTCCACCGGACCAGAGAAGAGGGCCGCTCGCGTCGCCAGGACCGAGACCCCACGGGGGCCTGTCAGCCCTGCTGGGTTGTAGTACAGCGCGCTTGGATCGGAGGCAACGGCGACAAACGCCCCGGCCAGTCCCATCGAACGAGCGTCCGGGGGCGGTGCCGATCCGGCTAACGCGTGCCCGATCCCTAGGAAAAGTCCCCCAAGCCAGACCCACACCCCCCAACGGCCTCGCCTTGACCTACGCCGATCCATACTCCCTCCTACTCCTGTTCCGCTGCGGCGAAGTTAGGGTCCAAGATGCGCACCTCGACTTGCCGCCGTCGGCCTTGAATCCACTCTTCTACCAGTCGGTCAAGCTCTTCAGCCTCCCAGGCGGCTCGTACCTCGTCCCGCACCGTCTCAAAGGGACGATACCGAACCGCCTCCCTACCGACAAGGTGAATGAGCACGCTCCCTGCAGCGCTTTGAAACGGTCCGATCCATTGGTCCAGCTCGGCCCCTTCAAGCGCTTGCCGGATCGGCGCCGAGAAGTTCTCCACCGGCACCCAGACCGGTTCGGAGAAGATCCCGATTCCTTCTACGGGCTGGTCGCGAAGCCGCTCAAAGGCGGAAGGGTCGCGCCGGAGCTCCTCAGCGAGCGCCTGGGCGCGGTTCCAGGCCTGCTCTCCGTCGGCCCTCGGAGCGTAAACCCATAGCTGGCGAATCAGCACTCGCGCCGGAATTGCGAAGCGATCTCGGTGCTGCTGATAGTAGTTCCGCAGCAGTTCCTCCGTTGGGCGGACCAGGCGGGGCCGAAACTCCCGGTCGAGAAACTCCCGAACGGCCAGCGACTCCCGAACGCGCTCCCGGAGGTCGGCCTCGACGATCCCTTGCTGGCGCCAGGACTCCAAATAGGTCTCGACCGACAACGGGGCGGCCCGGCGGATCAGCTCCTCCTCCACCTCGCGGTCGGTCACGACGATGAATTGGGCAGCGGCTTGGAGCAGCAGCGTCTCTCGGATCAGCCGGCGGAGGATCTCCCGTTCTACCTCTAACGTCGGTTCTCCAAGCCCCTGAAGCCGCGCCTCCAGGCGGATCAAGCTGTAAGTGATCGGCTCCTGGGCGACGACAGCAACGATCCAGTCGATTTGCTCCCCGCCGAAGCTCTGAGGGTCCAGCCCGTTCCCAACGGCCTGCGGCGTTCCGACCGATCCCAAGAGAGCGGCGAAGAACAGTCCTCGCAGGAGGCGGTTCACGGTCCCCAGCTCCAATCCAGTGTTCCCCGGACGCGTGTCTGAAGCTCCGGCCAGAGACGGCGGTCTACCGTCCACCCGACTCGAATCCGAGGGCGTACTATCCACACACCTTGAAGGCGCAACAGCGAGTGCTTCCAGCTGTGCTCAGTACGGGTCAGCGCGAGGCGTCCCCCGAGGCGAAAGGTTTCGCTCGCCCAGGAAAGGCTCACGGTGCTCTCCCGCAGGCCGCCGGGAGGCTCCCAACTCCCTCGAAGGCTCCACTCCAGCGGCCCGGAGCCGGAGAGCCAGAGGATTGCCGCCTGAGGGGGCGTTCCTTGGCCGAGCAGTTCTGGCTGTTCCCAACGGAGCGAAAGGCCCGTCCGTATTTTACCGAGTGCCGTTGTTCGAATCCAAACCCATGCGCGTCCCGTCGCCGGACCGGTCCAAGGGTAGTGGTGTTCCACCCGTGCTCCAAACGTCCAGTGACTGACTGGGCGTAGCGTTCCCCGCCCGTAGACGTACATTCGTCCCAGCCGATGAGTCCCCGCCGGGCTCCAGAAGCTCGGCTCCGCTCGGTCCACCTGGAGAAAGAGATTTCCCCAGCCGGCGCGGCGAGAGAGCTCAATCCGTCCTGCCCATCCGCCGGAATAGGCCGCTTCGATGAGCGCCCTCCCCTCGCTCCAGCGTTTCAGGAGGAAAACCGAGCCGCGGCGGGAAGGGGGCGCCTCCTCAACCCGGACCGGCAGCTCAATCGTCAAGGTTCGCTCGCTTAAGGCCGTGATCCCAGCCTCCCAACTATCACCCTTTCGAATCCAGTAGCCGCCAAGGCGGCGCCGCCGGAGCCCGTTTCCGATCCAGTCTCCGGCCTCCGCGCCAAGCGTCGAGTCCAGAAGTTGCACCGACTCGTCTCGGTACGACAGGAAGAGACCGCCTTCCCATCCTTCCAGGAGAAGCGTTCCGGCAGCCCCTCGGTCGCGGAGCGTGCGGGTGCCGTTGGGGCGAACTCCCCTCCGGATGCGGTAGCGGCCTGTGTTCAGGATCAATCCTCCGCCCACGTCTGCCGAAAAGTCACCTAGCAGGAGCCAGCCCGGGCTATCCGGATCGCCCAGCCGGAGGTATCCCGTCTGGAGCCGCGCGCCGGCTTCTCGGTCTACGCGTTGGTACTCCCGGTTCCAGAGCCGCCGCATCCCGCCGGACTCGACCGTTCCGCTCAGCTCCACC
>BPJZ01000021.1 GCA_026004875.1 Candidatus Poribacteria bacterium
GAACGGGTTCGCGAGGAGATGATCCTCGGCAGCGGCCTTCCGACGGCGCTCGTCGTTTTGGACGAGCTGGACCTTGCCAGCGCTCTGGAGAGCGCCGCCTGGGAGCGGCTCCGGCAGGAGGAGCGGGTTTTTTCCCGCGCTCGGCCCCGTCTGACCGCTTTAGAACGTGCCCGGCCCTTGGAGGACGCTCGAGGACCTTCGGATCGTCTTAGAGCAGATTCACTTCTTTCGGGCGCGGATCGCGCTGTTCCGCTCGTTCCCACCGGAGCGGCTGTTTGCCGTTTCGTACCCGGTGGACCCGCTCGGCGACATGGCGCGTGTCGCGATCTCTCGGCTCCTGGTGCGGGTCGCGGTGGAGGGCGACGGAGGGCTTCGCTTCGACCTGGGGGCCGAGGAGGGTCGCGCTTTACCGAGAGCTTCAAGGAGAAGCGGCCACCCAGCGCCGCCTTGAGCGCTGGATGGAGCGGTACGTTCGGGAGCGGCTGAGCGGAGGGGAGGTCCCCTACGCCCTCGCCTATCTTCGCGACTGCCTCCAGGACCTGCCTCAGGTGCTCGACCTGCTCGTCGAAGAGCCGACCGCCTAAAAGCCCTGGGCTCGAAACTCCTCGAAGATCTCATCCGGCAGCGGTTCTAAGACGGCCCGGACGTTCGTTTCGATGTCTTCGATGCGGGAGTTGCCGATCGGGTTGCCGTGGATCCGTTCCTCCCGTAGGCAAAATTGAAGGGCCAACTGAATCATCGGGATGCCTTTCTCTTGGCACCAGCGGCGGATTCGCTCGGCGCGTTCGGCGTCGCTGCCTGGGGTGATCCGTTCCTTGGGGACCAGCTTTTCGATGGGGGTTCCGGTCAGGAGCCCTCGGAGAATCGACCAGCCGTTCAGGACGCCGATATCTTTTTCTGCAGCGGCCGGGAGGAGCTCTTCGGCGGCGCTCTGGCGGAGAAGGTTGTAGTCGTTAAAGGTCAGCAGCACGTCAATCTCGCCCTCTTCGATCGCCCGCAGGTGGAAGGCGTGAGGGCGCATGCCGTAGCCGATGAAGTGGACGACACCTTGGTCTTTCAGGCGGCGGAGACCGTCCAGGGTGCCGCCGGGGGGCCAGCGTCGGTTCGATCTCGCCGGGATCGTGGATGAAGACGGCGTCAAGATAGGTCGTCCCCAGAACCTCCAGTTGGTTTTCGATGTCGGCGATTGCGCGCTCGGCGGAGTAATCCGGTCGGCCTTCGCCGTAGCCGCCCCACGGGGCGGCACTGTGACAACAGAGCCGACTGCTGATAATGATCTCCTCGCGCTTGAGCACGCCCTGTTTGATCGCCTGCCCGAGCTTCTCGAAGGAGCCGGTATAGCATCGGGCGGTGTCGAAGTGGTTGATCCCCAGTTCGACGGCGCGTTGCATCAGCGCAAACGCTTCGTCGAGGGAGACGTTTCGGAAGGCGCTTCCGAAGCCCTGGGTGCCATAGGGAATGACGGGAATGCTCAGCTCGGTCTTTCCCCATCGGCGGCGGGGAACGCAGTTGGGGGTGAGTTCGACGCTCATTATTGGTGTCCATCCTCTTACGAAGTCTCGTGAGATCCGGTGCTTTTCACCCTACTCAGGAAAAGAGAAGAGAACAACTGTCTCTTTTCGAGCATGGAAAGGGCGAAATGTCGTCGACCTCCGGTAGTGCACAAACCCCTGGAGATCGACGACATCGGGCGGGGTGAAATTTTTCTTGACAGGGCGGGGGATTTGTGCGAATATAGAGGTGAGCGGGGCGGAAGTTTCTGGAATCTGCCCCAAGGGCGAAAACGCCGAATCCACGCGATTTTTTGTGGTTGATAGCCTACCTATGAGGGATTGAAACCTGAGGCGTGCCGCTCACCTAGCGTGCGCAGGGTTGATAGCCTACCTATGAGGGATTGAAACCTGCGCATCTCCCTACGCGCGCACTTCGCAGGTTGATAGCCTACCTATGAGGGATTGAAACAGTACTCAAGCGGCAATGGATCGACCCGCGAACGTTGATAGCCTACCTATGAGGGATTGAAACTGTCACCTCGGCGCCAGCCTGGGCTCACGGGGTTGATAGCCTACCTATGAGGGATTGAAACAGCCCTCGGTTTCGCTCACGCGGCGTACGTTGATAGCCTACCTATGAGGGATTGAAACATCCGCGCAGCTCTCTGCGCTGGACTCCAGGTTGATAGCCTACCTATGAGGGATTGAAACATGTCGAGAGCCGTGCTGAGCAGGTGCCATCTGGTTGATAGCCTACCTATGAGGGATTGAAACCTCGGTCGAGGTGACGCTCGCGCCATGCCGAGTTGATAGCCTACCTATGAGGGATTGAAACATCGCACATGGCTCGAACGCGCATCGTCGTAGTTGATAGCCTACCTATGAGGGATTGAAACTAGCGTACGCGTCACGATCAGCACTGCGCTGTGTTGATAGCCTACCTATGAGGGATTGAAACACGGATAAGGCTTTGCCTGGATAGCTTCCTAGCCGTTGATAGCCTACCTATGAGGGATTGAAACAGGCTTGGACGTAGCGAGCTCGCGTGCAGAACGGCGGTTGATAGCCTACCTATGAGGGATTGAAACATCAGGATGACCGAGCTCGGCGACGCTGCGACGTTGATAGCCTACCTATGAGGGATTGAAACTTCGCTGGCGGAGCACTGCTGCTCACATCGTCGCGTTGATAGCCTACCTATGAGGGATTGAAACCATGGAGGGTCGAGCGCTCAGGCGACGCGGTTGATAGCCTACCTATGAGGGATTGAAACTGCTGCAAGAGCTTCGCACGGATTCGGCCATCGACGTTGATAGCCTACCTATGAGGGATTGAAACCTTCTCTATCGAACATCGGAGCGGTATCCCGTTGATAGCCTACCTATGAGGGATTGAAACCTGCGAGCAGTGGAGCTGCTCTCGAGCGAGCACGGTTGATAGCCTACCTATGAGGGATTGAAACTCTCGGTGGCATCGGGAAGCTCTACCGCAGGTTGATAGCCTACCTATGAGGGATTGAAACTGGAGCACCTCGGCGTGCGTGGCGCAGCCGGTTGATAGCCTACCTATGAGGGATTGAAACTGTTACGCCGGTGCTAGCTGCCGCATCCTACCGTTGATAGCCTACCTATGAGGGATTGAAACACCGATTTCAGCCGACGGCGCGCTCCACCGTTGATAGCCTACCTATGAGGGATTGAAACCAAGTTCGACGCTCCAGGTCGGAAGGACTTGGTTGATAGCCTACCTATGAGGGATTGAAACCTGACGGCTCATCACGTCCGACCGTGACCGCCAGCGTTGATAGCCTACCTATGAGGGATTGAAACCAGGTCGGCAGCAAGCGTAGCCTGTCCCGTTGATAGCCTACCTATGAGGGATTGAAACACGATGGCATGCGCATTCAGACTTCCGCTGTGAGTTGATAGCCTACCTATGAGGGATTGAAACGCATGGGCCGGATGAGGTCACTGCCGCTCGGTTGATAGCCTACCTATGAGGGATTGAAACCAGTCGAGGCGTGAGCTCGCACTCTGGACGGTTGATAGCCTACCTATGAGGGATTGAAACTCTCGACTCGCATGCTACGTGAGTCGGACATGGTTGATAGCCTACCTATGAGGGATTGAAACCGGCTAGGGTGGTCAGCTCCTCGCACTGATCGGTTGATAGCCTACCTATGAGGGATTGAAACGCAGGGAGCTCGGCAGTTGGCCGCAGATGCGTTGATAGCCTACCTATGAGGGATTGAAACTCGACGCGAGACGTCGCGGCGAGATGCCGCGTTGATAGCCTACCTATGAGGGATTGAAACCGCGATACTCACGATCGGGCACCGCGAGTCCGTTGATAGCCTACCTATGAGGGATTGAAACTCGGCGATCCGGCGTGACCGTGGTGCCTGGAGTTGATAGCCTACCTATGAGGGATTGAAACTGGACGCTCGTGACGCGTCGAACGGATGATCGGGTTGATAGCCTACCTATGAGGGATTGAAACTCGTGCGCGACTACGGAGTGCGAAACTAGGTTGATAGCCTACCTATGAGGGATTGAAACCGGATGCCTCATGAGCTCGAGTCCGCGCAGCGAGTTGATAGCCTACCTATGAGGGATTGAAACTAGGTAACACCGGCACGGCCTGTCGCACTCTGCGTTGATAGCCTACCTATGAGGGATTGAAACTCGGATCGGCTCTTGCCGCAAGGCCTTGCGTTGATAGCCTACCTATGAGGGATTGAAACTCGGCGCCGGCAGCGCCCAGTGAGGCCGCTCTCGGTTGATAGCCTACCTATGAGGGATTGAAACAGGACTGGCGCCGCACCAGGTCGCTCCCTTCGTTGATAGCCTACCTATGAGGGATTGAAACCGTGTTAGCGTTCGCTGAGCCGTAGGCGTCAGGTTGATAGCCTACCTATGAGGGATTGAAACCGCGTACGCAGTACAACGTGCCCGCGAGCACGGTTGATAGCCTACCTATGAGGGATTGAAACGCTTCGGCAGTCTCGACGCGGAGGCGCTGCGTTGATAGCCTACCTATGAGGGATTGAAACCGTGATTGGCGACGGTATCTGCTCGATGCCAGGTTGATAGCCTACCTATGAGGGATTGAAACGCTGGAACGGAGGACAGCGTGCTGTCCCGACTGGCGTTGATAGCCTACCTATGAGGGATTGAAACTCTCTCGGTCAGCGGGTAAGTTGGCCCTCGGTTGATAGCCTACCTATGAGGGATTGAAACTGCTGAGCTCCAGATCCACGTGCGGCGCACTGGTTGATAGCCTACCTATGAGGGATTGAAACATCGAGTCATCGCGACACTTCGCTCCTGTAGAGTTGATAGCCTACCTATGAGGGATTGAAACATCGTTGCCGTTCGGCATCGGCTGAGATCCAGCCGAGTTGATAGCCTACCTATGAGGGATTGAAACACGGTCGTCTTGATGACTCCAGCGCAGCACTGGTTGATAGCCTACCTATGAGGGATTGAAACACTGACGGGCCTACACTCCCCTACCTAAGCGTTGATAGCCTACCTATGAGGGATTGAAACGGACTGCGCTCGCTCACGTCGGAGCCGGCACTGCGTTGATAGCCTACCTATGAGGGATTGAAACCCTCTCTGATGTCGACAAGGGAGTGCTCCCCGGTTGATAGCCTACCTATGAGGGATTGAAACGGAGCTGCGTCAGAGTACCCGGCTGCAGCCTGGTTGATAGCCTACCTATGAGGGATTGAAACCAGTCAACGCGTCAACTTACCGCATCTAGAAGGTTGATAGCCTACCTATGAGGGATTGAAACATTTGGCTCTCAGCTAATCGTACGCGCTACCCGCGTTGATAGCCTACCTATGAGGGATTGAAACCTCGTCCGGCTGGTCCAGCGTGCCGTTCGACGGTTGATAGCCTACCTATGAGGGATTGAAACCTCTGGACGAGGCCTCGTCGTGCCGATGAGGCGTTGATAGCCTACCTATGAGGGATTGAAACACGTTCACCGCTCTACGGCGCGACGTCCTGCGTTGATAGCCTACCTATGAGGGATTGAAACCGCGTAGATCGCTGAGTCACAATCCGGTATCGGTTGATAGCCTACCTATGAGGGATTGAAACGCATCGGCGCGCAGGAGATACGTCACCGCTGGAGCGAGTTGATAGCCTACCTATGAGGGATTGAAACCAGCCGACGGGTCAGCTTGAGGACATTCTAGCGACGGTTGATAGCCTACCTATGAGGGATTGAAACTCGTATTCGTCTGGATGGTCCAATCGTAATCGCGTGCGTTGATAGCCTACCTATGAGGGATTGAAACCGACGGCTGGTCAGCGGTGTGCGGTTTGCAGTCTGGTTGATAGCCTACCTATGAGGGATTGAAACCTGCTCCCGAGATCCCGTCGTTTGCCGATGGGCAGTTGATAGCCTACCTATGAGGGATTGAAACCTCTCTCCACGCGCGATCAGCGCGGCGACTGCCGCGGTTGATAGCCTACCTATGAGGGATTGAAAGAGGGATTAAAACGGCGGCATGTCGCTTGCAAGATGGGGCGAGCGGCGGTTGGGAACCTACCGGTGAGGGGCGCTGAAGCTGCCCCTCACAGGACCTCAACTGGCGAGATGATATCGGCCTGCCTCAGGATGACTACGCCCAATTCCGGTGACCGGACAAGAGTGGCTTGGCAAATCGGACCGGCTGTTTCATCCCTCACCTGGTCTCGCACTCCCAGATGCGGTTCCGACGGGCCTCGAGCAGACCCTCGTTGGTCGGCCTCAGCTTCCAAACCTCGATCTTTTCAACCTTCAGCGGTCCACCAAAGGCATAGGCACCAAGGGCACGAAACGGAATCCCATCCCATCTGGGCAGCCACCAGGGCCTGACGATCGCTAGCAAACACCTCCACCAAATACCGGTCCAGAAAGAGACGCAGCGTCAAGTCCTCGCCCTCTGGAAGAGCGGCGACAGCAAACGGCGCCTCAGCCGTTCCAACACGAAGCACACCGTTTTCCGGGCAGAGGAGGATCGGGATTCCCCTTCGATCCCCGCCGACGGAGAGCTCAAACCCAAACCGTCGCCGCAGAGCTTCTTCCCGAGCTACCGTCACCCGCACCTCTAGCGCTTCCCCTTCCAGCTCGACGATCGGCTGCCTCTCGGCTCCGGAGACGACCACCTCATTCAGGACGACAGGATCGTACCGGAGGGACTCTAAACTCGCGTAGTGGGCGGATCAACAGGCCGCCGTCCTGGGCAACGCTCAGCTCACGAGGGAGAGATTGAATCGTCCTCCGACTGATCTCCTCATTGAGTCCAGCCAGCCACGCCCACATCACCCGACGGCCATCCGGCGTCAACACGCTCTCAGGAGCGAAGAAATCCACATAGGCGGGCGGGTGGATCGGCTGCTCTGCCCGACGCCAATTCATTCGGCCGTGCCGCTGAGGAATCAATTGTGCCGACTTCTCGTCCCACTCGCCTAGATAATACCGGCAGCCTAGCTGATGACTAATACAGAGCAGCATCCACTTCTCCCCCAGCGGGAAGAAGTTCCCACAAGAGATGTCCTCGCCGATCAGGACGTCCGCAGGTTCATGGCTCAAAAAGTTGCCCACCACCAACACCCAGTTCCGAAGGTCGTTCGATTTCAGTAACGGCGGATTCTGCCCGCCGGAGATGGCATAGTAGGTATCGCCTACCAGAAAGCAGTCCGGGTCCCAGTGGTGGATCTCTGCGTCCCGACCATCGGCCGTCTTCGGCTCCACCGGGTAGGGCCGCTCCCAGGCCGAAAGTCGGCGGTCTTGGGCAAGAACAATGTGGTTCCGACCGGAGCCCTGACCGTGATAGATGATCGCCGGCTGCCCTTCTTTGGTCAGGAACCCCGTCCCGCTGAACATCCCGTGACCCGTAAAGGAGGGCTGGAGTTTGGTCCGCTGCCAGGTCCAGTGGAGCATATCCGGGCTGGTGACGTGGACGAAGGAGAAGGAATGCCCACCTCGCCAGGGATGGCGCAGGATGTAATGGAGATGATAGAGCCCGTCCAGGAAGAAGGCGGCGTTGGGGTCTCCCGGCGCGCTTTCACCCCCAGGGTGCATCAGATGATAGTGGAGAATGAGGCTCTCGGGCACGGCGTCCTTCTCTTTCTCTTGACCCATCGTGAAGAACTCCCTTCCGTGTACACATTGAGCACGATCTTCCCATTGAGGGGAGAAACTTTTCAAGCCGAAAACCTGGGAGGACCCTTGCTAGCCGGGAGGCTCTCCGACATTCAACGGACCTCTCAGAAAACGACGGGGATCCCACTCTGATCGAGTTGGAAATGTTGAGCCTTTTCCTCCCAAGTGGGGGGATACAGAACACGGTCGACTAATCCGTACTGCAGGGCCTCTTGGGCAGAGAGGAAGCAAGGCCGCTCAATATCCCGCTCCAGCTGCGACAGGGTTCGGCCAGTCCACTCGGCCAGAAGTTTGAGAAGCTGCTCCTGAAGGCTCGCAACGTGTCGGGCGTAGCACTCCAAGTCGGTGCCGGGGCCCTTGACCCCCTCCAAGGGGGGAGAAGAAAGAACAATCTGAGCGTGGGAAGTGGCCACTCGGAGTCCGGGGCGTCCAGCGGCCAGAAGCCAAGTGGCCATCCCGGCGACCTGTCCTAGGGCAACGGTGGCGACCGGCGCAGTAATCCACCGGATGGTGTCTATGATCGCCAACACATCAGAGACGGTTCCCCCGGGGCTGTTGAGGAAAAGCTCGATCGGCTCGTCGGGGTCCTCTGCGTCGAGCAAGAGCAACGCGCCGATGACCTGCCGAGCGGTCTCCGGGGAGAGCGGCTCCATGATCAACAGAATCCGATGACGAAGCAGAACGGCCTCGAGGCTCACCGCGTCAACTCCTCTCGGACAGTGCGCTCAACGCAGTGGGTCGGACGAGCCTTGTTCTTTCCCCCCGATAGGGCGCTAATCGCAGAGCTCCGATCTTACCTCAAAAAGGGGCTCTTGCCGGCAGTTACCTCCTCCAACGGGCATTTAAGACGCTGCAAGGGGCATGCCCTCCCCCGACAACGAAGGAACCAAAAGCACCACTGAATGCGTCGGAACGAGAAGATCGGCAGAGATTGTTCAATGCAGACGCTTCATAGGGTTTGGGTTCTTCCCTTGTTGTTAGACAGGGCCTTGACGATTGAGATAAAATATTTTACCAACTTTCCCCCAGCGAGGAGATGGGTCGTGCCGGAACAGCGAATCTTTTTCTCCTGGATCGGGAAAACCGACCTGCGACCCCTTGCCGAGCGCCTTCCAGAAGACCGACGGGAGGAGTTTTGTCGACTGATGGAGGGGAAACTCCCTCCGCTGACGGGGACCACCGGTCCGGTCCAAACGGTTCTGGCCCAAGCGGGGCCTTTTAAAGCCGGTGCACCTACTGAGCACCTATCCGGACTGGCTGAACGATGAGTTTCTCCGACTGATCGCCACGGAATTAGAGAACTGCGAATGCACAGTTCACCGAGTGGAGCTTAGCTCGCCGGCCAGCTACGGGGCGGTAATGGAAGCGGTTCGAGGAGTGCTCGGGAAGGTAGAGGCTTCGCTTGCGGGGGGCCGGTACCGGTTGTGTTTTCACCTGTCCTCCGGAACGCCGGCAATGGCGGCGATCTGGATTCTGGTGGGGAAGACCCAGCCGATGCCGGCGTCATTTTACCAGACACACAACGGAAGGGCCTGGGAGGAGGAGATCCCCTTCGACCTCTGGTGGGACGTGGTGCCCCGCTTGGGACGCTCCGAGTCGCCGGACTTATGGAGTCGGCTGTTAACGGAGCTTCGAGAGTTTTCGGAGAGTTTTGGGGAGATCGTCGGCAACAGCGTGGCGATTCGACGAGCCAAGGCGATGGCCCAGCAGGCGGCTCCAAGCGGCGTTCCGGTGCTGCTGACCGGAGAGACGGGAACGGGGAAGGAGCTGTTCGCACGGGCGATTCACCAGGCGAGCGGCCGAAAGGGCCGCTTCGTCGCGGTCAATTGCGGTGGAATTCCCGAAACACTTCTAGAATCGGAATTGTTTGGCCACAAACGGGGGGCCTTCACCGGGGCCGATCGAGATCGACTGGGGGCCTTCCGGGAAGCCGACGGAGGCACCCTCTTTCTGGACGAGATCGGAGAGTGTAGTCCCTCGATGCAAGTGAAGCTGCTGCGGGCCCTGCAGCGGCCTCCCCAGTGCGTCATCCGACCGCTGGGGAGCGACCAGGAGGTCCCGGTCAACGTTCGGGTGATCGCAGCGACCAACCGTAACCTAATCGAGGACGTACGTCAGAGCCGGTTCCGGGAGGACCTCTACTATCGGCTCTCGGTGGTCTCGATTCGCCTCCCACCACTCCGGGAGCGACGAACGGACATCCCGGCGATCGCCAAGGCGCTGATAGATCGAATCAACGAGGAGTTTCAAAACGAGGTGGGATATCGGAGGAAGCGCCTTTCCCCTGGGGGTTTAGCTTTTCTGGTCCGTCAACCCTGGCCGGGAAACGTTCGTCAGCTGCGGAATATGCTTCTACGGGCCGCGGTTCTGGTACCCGGCGAGGAGCTGGGAGCGGCGGAGTTGGCCCCGCTGATCGACGCGGAACCCCAGCAAGAAGAGCCCCCCCTGGATCGACCGCTGGGGAACGGCTTTTCGCTGGACGCGCTGCTGGAAGAGGTCCGCCGGCGTTATATCGAGCGGGCCTTGCGGGAGGCGAAAGGCAACGTCGCCGAAGCGGCCCGTCTGCTGGGGCTCGGAAGTCGGAGCGCGTTGGACTATCACCTGCGGAAGCTTAAGCTGAACCCTCAGAGGTTCCAGCCCGGGGATTAAAAACTACAGGGGGTCTCCGCTAGGCTCCACCTTTATCGTCAGCTCAGAGCCGATCGATCTCGCTGAGAAGAAGGTTTCTGAGCCGGACGTAAGGATCCCTCCGAGGAAGACGGTCTGGGGTCTGTTCCAACGTCTCCATCCGGCCCAGGATACGATCAACAACACTCTGATAGCTTTTCCCAGCTCCGGAGAGTTGTCCGCCCGGTAGCCTCTGCCGGAGCTCCGCTTCGTTGATCCCTCGAAGGTCGTGAAGTGCTCGATGGCGCAACTCTTCGACTGCTTTTAGCTCTTGGAGAAAATCGGTGATCTCCCTCGCTGTCTTTGCCCTTTCACTGCTTTCCCCTATTTTCCCAATTTGAATGAGGGCGTCCAGAGTCTTTCGGGTGATCGGAATACTGTTCGCGTCGTCCTTAAGAGAGAGGTCCTCGAGAAGGGACTTAACTCCCCTCCGACCGAGATATCGGCTGAGGTCCTGAACGAAGACCTGTCCCCCTTGAGGCTTGAATCCGGTCAGGTGCCAGACCAGCTGCCGACAACAGGTCTCACAGAACATAGCAACTCGCGTGACAAATCCGATCCAGTCGGAGCGTTCCCACTGAACCCTTGCGGAGCGTTCGATGTCTCGCAGTCGGACGGAGGTCCAGGCGTAATCCTCCCCCGCTGACTCTCGAAGAGAGTCTATTTCCGGCACCCCCTGAAGACCTTCTAGGGCTTCAAAAGCCTGGCTAAAGTCCAGATTCAGGCGAGCTTGGCCATGCCCGAGGAGGGCGCGGATCTTCTCAGTGGTCGAAGTCTCGATCTCTTCGTCGTCCAGCAGTTTCAGGGCGCCGCTGTAATCGTGGCGCTGGATGAGCGCCCGGAGGGCACGGAGGATCGCGTTTCTCCGGAGCGGCCAAGTGTCAACGAACCTTGCGGCACCGAGCTCCCCCTTCACGCGGGCCTCGGGAGGGGGCTCGGTCGTTTCGACCAGCGCTGCTTTGGGACCGTAGAGGGCCACCAGCTGAGTGCTGAGCGCTTGGTTGAGAGCGGGGGTGCCCCCTCTAATCGAAGCAACAGCCCGTCCAAACGCTGAAGCTCTCGCGCCTAAAAACTCACTGAAAAAGGAAACGGCGTCCTCAAAACTGGAAGGGTTTCCCAAATACTCGATGACTTCAACCGCTTCGATCTCATCGCTCCGAAACCGGTGAAAGAGGATGTGCTCTTTGATCAGATGGGCCGACTCGATCGTGTCCCAGAGGGAGTGGCTCCTCTCATCGGGCGGGTTGCTGGTTCCGATGAGTACCAGCTGAGCGATCCTCCCGAACTGCTCAAGGACCAGCTGAAGAGCGGGCTCCAAGATCGGCAGGCGAAGTCTCTCAGGTCTTGGAGGGTTCCGGCGTAGCTGGGCGGCGATTCCTCGGGTTCCTCCCTGCTCAAGCCCGAGGTACTTCCGGACCTCTTCCCCTTCCTGATCCTTCCCAAAAGCCAGCCATCGAGGGGAGTCTTCGTCCCCCACGTTCAGAGCGATATCGCGGTTCCCAAGGTTGGCGATGAAGACGAGTCCCTCCGGCATCGGAAGTCCCCCCAGGTGAGTAAGGGATCTAAGTTGGATTCTACCCCGTAAAGACAAGATCTCAAAAAACGCACAACGAGGGAGCGCCGAGAAAAAAAATTCATTTCTTATCGTAAAACTTTTAATTCTAGCGATACTCCCCCGAGCCGCTGGAAGGCCGTTCAGTTGGCTTCGCGAGGCGGATGGCCCCTGTTCTGAGGGTTGGCCTCTATCTTGCAAGACGACCTCCCGGCTCGCCCCGGCCGGCAATACGTCCGACCCAGAGCGGGCTTGAAACCCGGAGGCGCCCCAAGCCGAGGGTCAGTTGAAGTGACCGACTCGGACGAATAAAATCGTTAATTGACACGAGGGCTGTTTTGTACAAACATCTGGAATGAACCGGGGCAACCCGACAAAGGGGCCTGAACGATGACCACCAAATCAAAGCACTACCTCGTCTTTCACCTGGGCCCGGTTCAGGGATTTATCGCCGCTGCCCGCCGGACGCAGGACCTCTGGTTTGGCTCTTGGCTGCTTTCGGAGCTGGCTCGTGCCGCCGCCCGTGAGCTGGCCAGGCTGCACGGAGGACAAATAGAGGTGCTCATTTTCCCGGCTCCTGAGAGGGTCCAGGAGTTGGAGGACTCCAAGTTTGCCGCCCCCAACCGGGTGGTTGCCCTGATCGAGGGTGACCGAAATCCCAGAGAAGTCGCAGAATCGGTTCGGGCAGCGGTGATCCGTCGGCTGCGCGAGATCCGAAACGAGGCCTTTAACCGAGTACCGGGCGAGTTCTCCCGTGATCGGGCCGAAAAGCAGGTAGACGATCTCCTGGAGTTCTACTGGGCCTCCTGTGCTCTGGGCGGAGAAGTCGGCTATTCCCAGGCCAGGGAGCTGGCCGAAGCACTCCTGGAGTCCCGAAAGAAGCTCCGGGATTTTCAACCGGTGAGTTGGGGGGATTCCGTGCCCAAGTCCTCGCTGGACGGCCTCAGAGAATCGGTCATCCCAGAGGAGGCCTACAAGATTCTGACCCCTGCAGAGCGATGGGAGAAGTACCGAGTTCGAGGGTCTGAGCGGCTCTGCGGAGTGGCGTTGATGAAGCGCTGGGGAGCACTGCCCGACAAGGGCAGCTTCCCCAGCACCTCCGACATGGCTGTCGGGCCACTGCTCAGCCGGCTGGAGCGGATCGCTCAGGGGAGGGAAGAGGAGTATCAACAGAAGGTTTCCAATTTGGAGGACCGACTTCGGGAGCTTGGAGTTCCAGAGGAGGAGTTGCGGACCGGTTGGAATCGCCCGATCCTCGGAAGGCTGGGAGGTCAGCTTCTCTTTGAGGAACGAATGAGCGATCTGTTTCCGGAGGAGCCGGAGAAGGCCCAGCGGGCGGCCCGAACGGTTCGGCAGTTTTTGGACGAAGTCTTCGGTCCGGGTGTGCGACCGATCCCTTACTTTGCCGTCCTGCGAGCCGACGGGGATCAAATGGGGGAGACCATCTCCCGGCTGAAATCTCCTCAGGATCACCAGGAACTGTCCCGCTGCTTGGTTCAGTTTGCCCACAAGGCGAGAGAGATTGTCGAAAGAGATCACGGGGGAGCCACAGTCTACGCTGGCGGGGACGATCTGCTGACCTTTTTGCCTTTACACCAAGCGCTGGAGTGTGCGTGCACGCTCCGCACGGCCTTCGGGAAGGCTCTGGAGTCTCTCCATCTATCCAACCCCCCAACGCTCTCGGTCGGAGTGGTGGTAGCTCACCACCTGGACCCGCTGAGCGACACGCTGAACTTAGCCCGCCGGACGGAGCAGGCGGCCAAGTCGGTCCCGGGGAAGAACGCTTTGGCGGTGACCGTCAGCAAGCGGAGCGGCGACGACCGAACCGTCCAGGGCAAGTGGGGTGAGCTGGACGAGCGGTTGATCTGGTTCGCTCACCTGCACATGACGGATCAGATCCCCGACAGGGCGGCTTATCAGCTCCGCGAGCTGGTCGTCCGGCTGCCGGAAGAGAGACTCCCGGAAGCCGCCAAAAAGGAGGCTCTCCGCATCCTCAAGCGGAAGGAGCCTGAACGCGGGAGCTCAGAAGTTTCCCGAGAAGTTCTCAGGAGACTGGAGGGTTACCTGCACGCTGGGGTCTCCGTCGAACAGCTGGCCGAGGAGCTGATCGTTGCGCGGGAGTTTGCCGCTGCGAAGCTTCAGGCCAACCCTCAGGCCAGCTAGGAGTAAAGAGGAGCCGGACCGTGAAGACGATCTGGACGATTGAGCCGCGCGATCCGTTGGTCATCCGGGACGGAAGACCCTTTGGTCCCGTTCCCGGTGCGGTGGCGCACGCGTTGTCGTTTCCCTTCCCCTCGACGACAAGCGGGGCGCTGCGGACTCGAGAAGGACTTGGGCCCGACGGACGATTCGACCCAAACCAGATCGAGCGCGTCTTAGAGATCTCCGTTCGGGGGCCGTTGCTGGTCGAGCTAGACGGTTCCGGGGAGATCGCCCGCTGGTACGCACCGGCTCCAGCGGACGCAGTGCTGCTGGGCGGAGCCAAGTCGGAGCGGATCCGCCTCCGGCGGCTGGTGCCGTTGAAGTTTCCCGAAGGGATGGACAGCGATCTGCCGAAAGAGCTGTCTCCTGTGGGGATGTCTCGACTCGATCCCAGCAAGCCCTATTCCCATGCCTCCCGGTTCTGGTGCTGGTCCGCCCTTGAAGAGTGGTTGGTGAACCCCTCCGATCGGGAAGGGGTGCACCCCTCAGAGTTGGGAATCGGAGAGCTCCCCCTGGACTCGAGAGTGCACGTCTCCATTCAACCGGAGACGCTGACAGGGGCCGAGGGGATGCTCTTCCGGGTAGAGGGCCGAGAGTTTCTAGTGTTGGAGGAGCCTCAGAAGTTCAGCCGGTTCCGCCGGTTGGCACTGGCCCTCGAAGCGGAGACCAGTCAAGTCAAGCCCGGAGTTGCCCCGATGGCCGGAGAGCGACGGGTCGTCTTCTGGCGGAAGAGTCAACGGCCGCTACCCTCCCCTCCGGCGGGACTGATAGATCGGATTGCCCAGGAGAAGGCCTGTCGGGTGATCCTCCTGACGCCGGCCGAGTTCCAAAAGGGCTGGAAGCCAAGTCAGCTCCTCCAGCCCAAGGAGGGCGTCTCCCCGTCCCTGGTGGGAGCGGTGGTCGCTCGACCGGAAGTCGTCTCCGGATGGTCCTTCAAGGACAACCGGCCCAAGCCCACTCGGCGGTTGGCTCCCGCTGGGTCCGTGTACTTCCTTAAACTGGAAGGAGAGTCGGAGGCGATCCAACAATGGGCAGAAAAGCTGTGGATGCGCAGTGTCAGTGACACAGAGCACGCCGCCCGGGACGGCTTTGGGCTGGCCGTCCTGGGAACCTGGAACGGCAAGCTGGAGTTTCTGACCCGAGAGGAGTCGGACGATGAGAAGGCCTCCTGAAATTGCTCCCCCAGCGGTGAGTCCCGATCTGAGCAGGCGCCAGAAAGGCCAGCAGTCTGTTCCCCTGGTGCGGGAGGAACGTCACTACCAGCTGATCACCCCCCTATGCGGAGGAGGAGTGTGTCCACGAGAGGCCGATCCGATCACAACGGTTCGGGCCTCGGAGGTTCGGGGTCAGCTGCGCTTCTGGTGGCGGGCCTGCCGCGGAGGGCGGTTCCAGGGCGACCTATCCGCCATGCGCGAGGCGGAAGGAGAACTCTGGGGCGCCGCTAGTACGCCCACCAAAAAGCGGCCCTCTCAAGTGACTGTCCGAATCACGCAGGTAAAGGAAGGGACGAAGGACACCCCCTATCAGACCCGGACGCGGCCCTCCCCCGACTGGCGCGATCTGGCCTACGCGGCGTTTCCCCTGGCCCCGAACCCTGAGAAAGAGATTCTGGCGGCTGAGGTGCGTTGGGACGTAGAGTTTTCCTTGGAGATCGTTTATCCGGAGTCTCAGCGGGAGGAGGTTGAGGCGGCGCTGTGGGCCTGGGAGACCTTCGGGGGGATCGGCGCGCGGACCCGGCGGGGCTTTGGTGCCCTCTGCCGCGTGGACCAGGAGGGTCGACCGAAGGGCGTAGCTCCTTCCCCAGAGGAGGTGGAAGAGTTTCTCAATAAAGCACTGCAAAGGCACGTCGTCGAGGGAACGTGGCCGCAGGGGGTTCCTCATCTTGCGCGAGGTTGGAAATCAACCATCAACGGAAAAGTAGTGCGTTCCGGTCCCCCTACCGATGATGCGGTTGACAGGTGGGAAGAACTAATTGAGAAACTTAAGAACTTCCGTCAGTCGCGCCGTCCCGGAAGAAACTCCAACCGTCCGGGGAGGAGCCACTGGCCCGAACCAGATGAGATCCGCCGAATCACCGGGCGTCGAGCGAGGATACACGGCTATCCAGTCAGTCATACTTCCAAGTTTCCCCGGGCGCAGCTTGGACTGCCGATTATCTTTCACTTCAAGGATGAAGCGCTAGGAGATCCTCACAATACGACGCTCGAGGGTCAGCAGGCGGGACATACCCGTTTCGCCAGTCCGTTGATTCTCCGGCCGTACCTTTGTGCCGATGAGGAAGCGGTTGGCTTGGCGGTGGTTCTCCGGGGATCTCAGCTTCCGACGGTGATTCTCAAAGACGCTCCTGGGAATCCTGTGGTTGACACAACGCTGGCCCCTAGTGAGGCCGCGTCGATCCCTCCGCTGGACGGGGATCCTGACGTTCTTCGAGCCTTCTTGAAGACCCTCTGAGAGGACAGAGCCAAATGAGCAACGCACGCCTATCGTTCGTCCACGCGCTTTCACCGCTTCATCCGGGGACCGGTCAGGGGACCGGCGCCGTTGACCTGCCCGTCGCGCGGGAGAAGGCTACTGGCCTGCCCTACCTGCCGGGCTCCTCGCTGAAGGGCACCCTCCGGGACGCCAGCACAGAGCCGATGCGGACGAAACTCTTTGGTCCGGACCGGACGAACGCCCCGGACCACGCCGGGACGGTTCAAATCACCGACCAACGGCTGTTGCTGCTGCCGGTGCGGAGCCTTCGGGGCACCTTCGCCTGGACGACCTCGCCGTTTCTGCTTCGCCGCTTGACCCGGGACGCCTCCCAGACGGAGGTAGGCCAGCCCCCTGCGCTGCCCACAGTCCAGGCGCTGGATCGCTGCCTGACACCGAAGGAAAGCCTCCTTTGCCTTTCCCCCTCTCAGGTGGTCCTGGAGGACCTAGACCTGAACGTTCAAGGGGGTCAGGAGTCCCTTACGGAAGCGTGGGCCCGGTGGATCGGGGAGCGGGTCTTCCCTGACGACACGGACTGGCAAGGGGAGCTAGTCTCCCGGTTCCTCATCGTCCACGACGACCTCTTGGGCTTTCTGCTGGAGACCGCCTTAGAGGTCTTCTCCCGGATCGCCCTCGAAGAGGACGCCAAGACGGTTCGCCGGGGCGGCCTCTGGTACGAGGAGGCGCTTCCGGCGGAGACGGTGCTTTCGGGACTGATCCTCTTCACTCCGGTTCAGAAGGTGGAGCTGACCGCCGAGAAGGCGTTTGGAAAGCTGGAAGAGCTGACCGCAAAGCCTCACCAGCTGGGCGGCAAGTCGACGGTGGGGCGGGGCCTCTGCCGCGTTGTGATCGCGAAAGGGTAAACCGATGCAGACCCGAGACCAACTGTATGCCCAGACGGTCTACGCTCAGGTCTCCCAGATGGCCGGAGAGGAGATTCCCAAGTCGGACCGGAACGCTTATGGCTCGATGGCGCACCGGCTGCCGGCGTTGATCCGCTCGGCGGGGCTGGCGCAGGCCTTGGCCTTTGTGGAGGCCCGGGGAAAGGAGCCCCACAAACGGCTTCTGGATCATCTAGCCCAGACGCTGGGAGAGGGGAGCCGATCGGATCTGCTGGAGCGCAGCCGAAGGGCGGAGTTGCCCGAATATCTGGACCTCACCCGCCGGGCGTTGGCCGCGCTGAACTGGTATAAGCGCTTTGCTCAGTCGATCTTGGAGGTCGAAAGCGGCATAGACGATTCGGGCGAATAACAGGAGGCGAGGCGACCCATGAGCAGCCGACGGCAGGCCCTGGAGCAGGTCTCGTTGTCAAAGGACCCCGTAAAGGCCACCCACGCCGGGCTCTGGCTGGACAAATACATTACCGCTCAGGCCCGAGAGGACACCGAAGCCCGGAGAAAGCTGGTCGAACAGGTAGCCGGGATTTGCTCCCCAGAAGTCTATGCAAGCTGGTTCCGGCGATGGAAGAAGAGCCTGGACGAGTTCGGGGCGACTCGGTGCACCGGGAAGACCGCGAAAGGAAGTCGGATTGCCATTGGACTGGGTCGGGAGAGCGTCTTGGAGACCAGTATTGCCCTCCACCGGACCTTTGGTGTGCCCTACATTCCCGGCAGCGCCCTCAAGGGGCTGACCGCCTCCTTTGTCCGGCAGCATCTGGGGTGGGACGAAAAGGCCCGAGGGGTGCTCTTCGGCACCGTCGAATCGGCGGGATACGTGGTCTTCTTTGACGCGATGCCGGTGCCCCCCAAGGAGGGCAGTTGCTTGGCCGAAGACGTGATCACCGTCCATCATCCTGAATACTACCAGGAGGGAAGCGCTCCCCCTGCCGACAGCGATGATCCGACACCGGTTCCCTTTTTAACAGCTACCGGAGAGTTTCTCTTTGCTCTGGCCGGACCTAAGGAATGGGTCCAGGCGGCTTTCCAAATCCTTCAAGAGGCCCTGATCCATCTGGGCGTGGGGGCCAAGACCTCCAGTGGGTACGGTCGAATCCAATTGGACCTGGGGGACCAAACAACGGGTCGGTCCACCGAGCAAGTCGCAGCTCAGTCGGGGCCTTCACAACCGGCAATCCGCCCACAGATCACCATCCTGATTCGACAGGTCGAGGCGCTCCGGAGTCCTTCTGAAGTTCGAAACCGGCTCCAGGACCTTGTGGCCCAATGGCAACGAGAGGAGAATCTCTCCGAGGAGGAGCGACGGGCCTTTGCTCGGGCCGTCGTCGAAAAGGTGCGCAGCGCTCGACTAGAAAATCGGATGAGACAGCAACCGTGGTATCTAGAGCTCCTGGCGCTGGTAGAGGGAGAGGCGTAGAGGAAACCTTCTTGTCCGACAAGACGGCCGATGGAAACGCTTTACGTCACCGCGATCGACTTTCCCACCGATTCCCCTTGGCAGCTGCTTGAGGCGCTGTGGGCGGAGATCGTCCACTGGGCTGGAGCGGAGTGCGCCGCCCGCGAGGTCCAAGTCGACTCGAGCCGATGGCTGAACCTAGAAGGCGAGTCGCTCCAAGAGGCGCCTGCTGAAGGGTTCCTCATCCGTGGCCTACGCGAGCGGCTGGAGCGGGAGCCTCAACAGGAGATCCGCGACCTGCAGTTTCAGTGCCCCGATTTAAGGGACTCCACTCTTCGCTGGACCTTCGACTGGACCCTCTTCTCCTCCCAGGAGGCCACCCATTTGATCCTGGAGGTCCGGATCGGCGGCTATGTCCATTCGGTGGAACCGGTCGGCTACGTCTTCCACACACCGGAGGTCCTCTGGCGGCTGATCCAAGAGCACAACGGGCACTACGGAGGGCTCTCCATCCGCTCGACGCCGGAGCCGATCGGGAGCGGTCGGGCGGTGTTGAAGTTGGTTCAGGAGTTGCTTCATCCGGAGCGTCGCTTTCCGATCGTTCTGATCTCCCAGACCGCCGGAGAGTACCCCGGTCGGTTCCTTGTCTCCCCCGAGATGCTGGGGCGTCGGTTGGCCGGTCTGGCCCGCGTCGTTGCCATTGACCGGTACGCCACCTTTCACCTGACCGACGAGTTGAGGCACCGGGGGGACCAGGAGGGGCGGTTTGGGTGCTTTGACGGCGCTGTCCGTGTCTACTGGCCTCGTCTCTCCTTTGAGGATCATCCCTCCCGACACCGGCTGTACCGGGGGGAGGAGGTCGGCTCCGGTTTCGCCGAGACGGTCCAACGGGTTCTTACTCGGTCTGCGGTCATTCGGTGGACCGAGCCCCCAGCACTTTTGGAGCTCCGCCGGGCGATTCGAGGACAAGGTCGCGCCGAAACGATTCAGCGAATCCGATCCCGGCCTCCGGACGAAGAAGGGCTCCTCACTGAGCTCGAAGAGGCCTGGAACGAACTAGAGCAGCTCAGGGAGGAGTGCCGACGTCTGCGGGAGGAGAACGCAGAGCTTCGCACCGAAAACGCTAACCTTAGGTCCAATCTCTCCCTCCTTTTCCGCGAAGGTGAAGAGACACCGACAACCGACCTCCTTTCCTCTATTGGAGAGGAGGAGGGCAACTCCTCCACCCCGGCGAGCACCTCCGAATTCAAGACCGTCCTGGAGGCCGTCCAGGCGGCTCAGAAACAAACCCGACACCTCGTCTACCTAGACTCCGCCATCCAGTCGGCAAAGGACTGCCCTTACCGGAGCCCAGAGAGGGTCTATCAGGCGCTCCTGACGATTGACCGGGTGGCCCAAGAGTGGCTTGGAAGTCTCGAGGGCATCTCCACGGGAACCAACCGGCCCAAACGCTTTCAAGAGCTGGGTTGGGACTACAGCGAGCATATCTCCCAGACGGCCAGAACCCGCTACGGCGAGCATTATACGTTTCGATATCGAGACAAGCCCATCCTTTTTGAAGCGCACATCACCGAGGGAGTCGGGAACGCCAACGAGTGTTTTTCTATTCACATGCATTGGGACAACAAAGACCGAAAAGTAGCCATCGGCTACATCGGTCGGCATCTGCCCAACACGCTTTCGTGAACGAGTCACTCCATCGAGGACGCCGCAGGCGCACCCGTTTAGATCGCCGAGGAAGAGCAAAACCTCCCTAGCGGATAGGGAGCGACGGGGAGATAGAATGCCCTCCCCAACACTCAGCGGCACCACTTCATCATCCCCGGTTGAGGTGATCAGCTCAGCGCCTGGCCGGATCCCTTCTTTAAGGGACCGTCGAAAACCCAAAAGGACCGTTCTCGTCACCTCGGTTCCTCGGCTGGAAGACTAGCTTCGCTCCGACCGGGCACCTCGCCCGCTCAGCCGAAGGGCCGGATTTGTCCGACGACTGTACTCCCGCGGCGAACAGCCCACTCGCTGCCGAAACGCACGGGTGAAATACTCCACGCTCCGAAACCCACACAACCGCGCAATGTCCTGAACCCGACGCGAAGACGACGCTAACTGCATACAGGCCGCCTTTAACCGAGTCACTAACAGGTCCTCCATCGGACTGACGCCAAAGAACTCCTTGAACAACACCGAAAACCGAGAGGAACTCAACCCCGCCGCCTTTGCCATCTCCGGAACCGTCCAGTGATAATCAATCCGCTGGTGAACCTGCTCCCGCACCTCCTGCAGCCGGTAGTAAAGCGCCCGCTTGCGCGGGGTCAGACGGTCGGCAGGCTCGTCGTAAAGCACCCGTGAAAGCCGCAAGAAGAAGTACTCGGCGATCACCTCCAAAGCCCGCTCGTAGCCGGACCGCTTCAGCAGCCGTTCCCGATACATCTCATAGATCACCTCAGTGCTGAAATCCATGTGCGAGGGATAAAACGGACGGTTGCAGGGGATCCGATACCGCTGAACCAACCGCTCCGCCCGCCGCCCCGAAAAGTGAAACCAGTTGTGAACCAAATCCTCCGGACGCGAGGAGTACCACTGCGGAAACCCAGGACTGTACAGAAAACAACACCCCGCCCGCTCCTGAGTGATCCCGTCCACCCCCCGAATCCGAACGGGACGCAAAAAGTGCAAAAACAGATACTGATCAATCCCCCGGGGCCGGTCAATCGCATCTACCGGCTCGATCCGCTCCACCCCCACCTTGTCGATCACCAGATCGAGAAAGTCGGAACGAACGTCCGTCTCCCAGAGAATAAGATTTCTCATCGTTTCATCTCCTGATCCCAAGCAAAAGGATAAATCAAAAGAATTAGTCAAGGAACAAGCAGAATATTAAAATTGCACCAACATTCACCACATCCTAGCATATTGGCGCAGTCCCGCGCCAGACGGACTGCAAGAATAGAACAAGTTTCGTCGGGAGGAGGGGAATGCGATGCGGTCGAGACTCCTGCTTCTGTGCTGCAGTCTGGGATGGGCGCTCTCCTGGGGAATCCCCCAAGCCTTCGCCCAGACCTACTTCTACGACAACTTCGACGATCCCAACGAGTCGGAGAAGAAGTGGGTGCCGCTCTACGGGCTTTGGGAGTTCGCCGACGGCGAGTATCAGCAACTCCAAAACGCCGTCAACTGCATGTCGGTCGTCGCCGACGAGTATTGGGACGAGGCGTGGAACGACTACACCTTCGAGGTGCTGGCCAACAAGATCGCCGGCGCTGAAGGCTGGCTGATCATGTTCCGCTGCCAAGGAATGATGCAGCCGCGCGACGTCGTCCTGAACGACCATCCGCCCCGGATGGCCGACCTGCGTCCGTCGGTCCAATACTGGTGGAACATTGGCGGCTGGAATAACACCCGAACCGGCGTTGAGCGCTGGATCGACGGCGCCCGCGTTGAGCAAGGCTTCCGCGAAGGACATTCGATCCAGTCCAACCAGTGGTACCACATCAAGATCGTCAACACGCCGACCGGCTACGAGCTCTACTTGGATGACGAGCTGTTCGCCCAGGTGGAGGACAACACCAACGACGGAAAAGGTCGGATCGGCCTGGCCACCTGGAACACCACCTCGCGATTCGACGAGGTGATCGTCTACGGCCCGGACGGCCCCTCGCTGCCCGTCTCCCCCAAGGGGAAGCTGGCCGCCGTCTGGGCGGAGCTGAAACAGTAAGCCACTCCGCACACCAAACAGAAGGGAGATCGTTCATGTTGCGACGATGGGGAATTTCGGTCGGCCTTGCGCTGGCGGCCCTCCTAGGAACCGCCACGGCTCAAATCTACCTCCAGGACGATTTCAGCGGCGACGATTCGAACTGGGTCCCCCTCTGGGGCGACTGGGTCGTCGAAGACGGCGTCTATAAGCAACGCTCGCTGGAGATCAACACAATGTCGGTCGTCGCCGACGAAGCCTGGGACGACTCCTGGGTCGAGTACACCTTCGAGTGCCGAGCGCGACGCGTCGAAGGCCCAGAGGGCTTTCTTGTGATGTTCCGCCTGAACGGGATGATGCAGGATCGCGGCGTGGCGCTGGCCCCCCACCCGCCTCGGATGGCCTCCGCTCCTCGGAGCACCCAATACTGGTGGAACCTGGGCGGCTGGGCGAACACCCGGTCCGGGGTCGAGCGCTGGATCGACAGCGCCCGGGTTGAACAGGGCTTCCAAGAAGGCCACTCCCTGGAGCTGAACCGCTGGTACGAAATCAAGATTGAAAATCGAACGGACGGATACGCGTTGTACCTGGACGGACAACTGTTTGCTGAGGTCCAGGACGCCGAAGTCCAGGGGGGACGAGTCGGCCTGGGGTCCTGGGCGACGGCGGTGGAGTACGACGACGTGCTGGTCTACGGACCCGCAGGGCCGATCGCTACCGCCGTCTCCCCACGAGACAAGCTGGCCACCACCTGGGCCTCGCTCAAGCGATAACCCAGAGCAGCAAGGAGAAACCCTCTCATGGCAGAGGCGACGATTAAGGTCCTGGTGGATCGTCCCGTCGGGACGATCCACCGGAACATCTACGGCCACTTTGCCGAGCACCTGGGACGGTGCATCTACGAAGGCGTCTGGGTTGGCGAGGACTCGCCGATCCCCAACACGCACGGCATCCGAAACGACGTGGTCCAGGCGCTCCGAAAGATTCACCCTCCAGTGATCCGCTGGCCGGGAGGCTGCTTCGCCGACGACTACCACTGGCGGGACGGCATCGGCCCCCGGGAGTCCCGACCCCGACGGATCAACGCCCACTGGGGGCAGGTGATCGAAACGAACGTCTTTGGAACTCACGAATTCATCGCGTTCTGCCGCTTGGTCGGCGCCGAGCCGTACCTCTGCGGCAACGTCGGCAGCGGCACCCCGCGCGAGATGCGCGACTGGGTCGAATACTGCAACTTCCCTGGCGACAGCACCCTGGCCCGCGAACGGGCCGCCAACGGCTCGCCAGAGCCGTTCCGAGTGCGCTATTGGGGTGTCGGAAACGAAAACTGGGGCTGCGGCGGACACTTCTGTCCGGAGGACTACGCCGCAGAGTACAAGCGGTTCGCCACCTTCCTGTTCGATTTCCTCCCCGACGCGCCGCTGTACCTGATCGCCTGCGGCCCGAACGGAAACGACATCCTCTGGACCCATCGGTTCTTCGAAAAACTGATGCGGGGACGCGGGTTCCGGCGCATCCACGGCTACGCCGCGCACTACTACTGCGGCACCGCCGGCACGGCCACCGAGTACACCGTCCAGCAGTGGTACGAGCTGCTTTGGAAAGCGGCCCGCATGGAAGAACTGGTCGTCCAGCAACGAGCGATCCTCGACGGCTACGATCCCCATCGGCGAATCGGGCTGATCGTGGACGAATGGGGCACCTGGCATCCTCCCACGCCGGGCGAAAACCCCCGCTTCTTGTGGCAACAGAACACGCTCCGAGACGCCCTGGTCGCCGCGCTGACGCTGGACATCTTCAACCGACACGCCGACAAAGTGGTGATGGCGAACATCGCCCAGACGATCAACGTCCTCCAGGCGATGATCCTCACCCAGGAGGAAAAGATGATCGTCACCCCCACCTATCACGTCTACGCGATGTACGTCCCTCATCAGGATGGACAGGCGCTCTTCACCGACTTTGAGGCGGACCCGATCGCTCTGCAGGTGGGCGGCCGCGACCAGGAGCTGTTCGGACTGGCCGGCTCCGCCTCGTTAAAAGGGGATCGGCTCTTCCTGACCGTCGTCAACCCCAGCGTCGATCACCCCCAGGAGGCCACGATCCGGATCGTCGGCGCCTCGGCACGGGGCGAGCGGGCTCAAGTGCTGAGCCATGAGGATATTCACGCACACAACACCTTTGACGCGCCGGAGACCGTCCAGCCGGTCGAGTCCGCTCTCAGCGGTGAGGGCTCGGAGATCGCCTACACGTTCCCGCCGGCGTCGGTCACGGCGCTTTCATTTCGGCTAACCTAGCCGGCACCTCCGCCGGTCTTAGGGGGCAACACGGTGGTCCTCCCGCTGGGAGGGCCACCCTCGTTTTCGACGGGCCAAGAGGATGAAGGCGGCCACACCGGTTCGGCAACCTTCAAGTCGGGTGACTCCCCGCGCGGTCGCCTTGGGGCTGATCGGCGTGCTGCTCATCTGCTCCGTCGAGGCGTACAGCGACTATTGGATCAACAACACCTGGTTGGCGGCTCATCACTTTCCCATAGCCCCGCTTTTCCTGCTGGTGCTGCTGGTGCTGGGGAACGGACTCCTCCAGTCGAGCCGGCGAGTTCGCCCGTTGAGCTCAGCGGAGCTGACCACCGTCTGGAGCATGATGCTGGTGACGGCTAGCCTGCCGACGCTGGGCCTAGCCGCCTATCTGATCCCCACTCTGGTCGGAGTGACCTACTTCGCGACGCCGGAAAACGAATGGGCGGAGCTGTTCCTCCAACACCTTCCCGACTGGTTGGTCGTTAAAGACCGTCAGGCGGCGGCCGACTTCTATGAGGGGCTCTCCTCGGGCCGTGCCTTCCCCTGGGGAGTCTGGATCCGTCCTCTGGTCTTCTGGAGCGCGTTCACGCTGATCCTCTGGTGGACGATGGCCTGCCTGGCCACCCTCTTTCGTCGAGAGTGGGTCGAGCGCGAACGGTTCGTCTTTCCTCTGGTACAGCTGCCCCAGCAGCTCGTCGAGCCTCCGCCGGCCTCCCGACGACTGCCAGCGCTTCTAAAAAGCCCTGCCCTCTGGATCGGCGCGCTCATTCCCGCGCTGATCCACACAATCAGCACGCTTCACTACTACATCCCCGCCGTCCCGGAGATACCGATCCGGTTCAGCACCTGGAGCGCCCTCCGCGAACGGCCCTGGACGGAACTTCGTCCGTTGGACTTCAATTTTCAGTTTTCCACCATCGGCTTGACCTACCTGATGGCTCTTGAAGTCTCCTTTAGCCTCTGGTTCTTCTACCTGTTCTACAAACTGGAACGGGTGATCGCCCTCCAGACAGGGGCGATCACCCTTTACTACCAAGATTTTGAGCCGTACCGAGAGATGGGGGCCTACTTGGTGCTCTTTCTCTTTTTCCTCTGGCACGCACGAAGCCATTTTAGCCGAGTGCTCCGGCGCGCGTTTGGTCGAGAGAAGGAGCCGATCGATGCCGACGAACCGTTGACCTACCGCCAGGCCGTCTTTGGGCTGATCCTTGGGCTGCTCCTCCTGACGGGGCTCCTCATGCTCGCTGGAGCGCGCACCTTCTGGCTGATGCTGGCCGTTTTGGCCTTCTTTGCGGTGGTGATGGTCGTAGACGCCTGGGTGGTCACGCGGGGGTTGTTTTTCATTCACGGTGCCTTTAAGGCGCCCGACCTGTTCTTTGCCGCAATGGGCACCAAGGGGTTTGGTGCAGAAAACCTCCGCGTGATCGCTTTTCCCCGGCGGGTCTTCTTCCGAGACCGACGGGAGATCCTGATGCCTCACCTGGTCAACGCCTTCAAGATTGCCGATTATCCGGGACTGAGCCGACGTTCGCTTCATGGCGCTCTGTGGATTGCTCTCCTAGTCGGGATGGCCGTCTCGCTATACGCCTATCTTCGCTTAGCCTACGCGAAGGGAGCGGTGAACCTGGGCCGGAGCTGGATTCACGTGACCTCCCCTCAGGAACCGTTCCGCGAGTTGGCCGGGTACCTGATCAACCCGCGCGAAACCGACTGGCTCCGGCTCAGTTTCGTCTTGGCAGGAGGTGGAATCATGGGGTTTCTGTTGCTGATGCAGAACCGCTACCTCAACTGGCCCCTCCACCCGATCGGGTTCATCACGGTCGGACAGTTTCCCCTTTATAACATCTGGTTCTCGATCTTTCTGGGTTGGTTGGTCAAGTATCTCCTGCTCAAACAGGGTGGCCTGGGAGTCTACCACCGGGCGCGACCGTTCTTCCTGGGGTTGGTGCTCGGGGAGTCCTGCATTGGTGGACTCTGGGCCGTCGTGGGTCTGTTCACCGGCAAGGGGTACAACTTCCTCTACTTCTGAACGCTTGGGATCCTCCCCGCTTCTGTCCACCTCCTGGACAACCTCCGGATGCATTTCCGACAGAGCTCCGCTAGGATGGGAACCGTCTGCGTCCAGAGGAAGGAGGAACGCCCGATGGCAACGTTTAAAGCAGCCGTGATCGGGTGCGGCGGCCGGGGACGGGCTCACGCCGCCGGATATGCCGCTTCGCCTGACGTGGAGCTGGTCGCCTGCGCCGACCCAAACGAGGAGAACGCCAAGGCGGTCGCAGAACGCTTCCAGATTCCCCGAATCTACGCGGATGCCCAGGAGATGCTCCGCAAAGAGCGACCAGATATCGTCAGCATCTGCGTCTGGACAGAGCTCCATCTGCCGATGGTCGAAGCGGCGGTCGAAGCCGGAGTCCGAGCGATCCACGCCGAAAAACCGATGGAGATCACCTGGGGACGCGCAAAAAAGATCTATGAGCTAGTTACCCAAAACGGCGTGCTCACCACCTTTTGTCATCAGCGTCGGTTTGAAGCCCGATTCGTAAAGGCTCGGCAGCTCATTAACGAAGGAGCGATCGGTGAGGTCCTCCGCTACGAGGGCCGCTGCCCCAACCTGATCGATTGGGGCACCCACTGGTTCGATATGTTCTTCTGGTACAACAACGACGAACCCGCCGAAGCGGTGTTGGGCCAGATTCACCTGGAAGGGGAGCCCCGACGGGTCTTCGGCGTCCCGGTCGAAAGCCAAGGCATCAGCTATATTTGGTATAAGAACGGACGGCGCGGACTGCTGATGACCGGCATCCGGAGCGGCGAAGCCTGGGACAACCGCATTCTCGGGACTGAAGGCGTGATCGAAATCGTCGCTCATGCCGACCCGCCGATCCGCGTGCTCCGCTCCGACGAGAAGGGCTGGTGGCAGCCGGACCTGTCTGACATCAAGCCTCAAGGCAACTCCACGACCCTGTCGGTGCTCGACCTGGTGGACTGCCTGAAGACAGGCCGAGAACCGCGCCTGGACGTGAAGAAAGCGCTCCAGGCCACCGAGCTAATCTTTGCCACCTACGAGTCCAGCCGCCGGCGGGGACGGGTGGACCTGCCCCTGGAGACGGAAGACAACGCGTTCATCTCAATGTGGGAAAAGGGCCAAATCGGAACCATCCGGGCCTAATCCTATCCCGACACACGAACAAAGAGGAGACCATCCCCGATGGCCGAGTTGACAAAATACCTCCTGGACGAGTCGGAGATTCCCAAGCAGTGGTACAACATCGCTGCGGACCTTCCGGAGCCGCCAAAACCGCCCCTCCACCCGGCGACCGGGGAGCCGGTCGGACCCGAGGACCTGGCCCCGCTGTTCCCCATGGCGCTCATTCAGCAGGAGGTGGCCACCGAACGGTGGATCGAAATTCCAGAGCCGGTCCGGGAGGCCTACCGCCTTTGGCGGCCGACGCCGCTTTACCGAGCCCATCGCCTAGAGGCCGCCCTTCAGACGCCGGCCCATATCTACTACAAGTATGAAGGGGTTAGCCCCACCGGCAGCCACAAACCGAATACCGCCATCGCCCAGGCTTATTACAACAAGCTAGAGGGCGTCCAGCGCCTGACTACCGAGACCGGCGCCGGCCAGTGGGGAAGCGCCCTGAGCTTCTCCTGTAACTACTTCGGCCTGGAGTGCAAGGTCTACATGGTCAAGGTCAGCTATCAGCAGAAGCCCTACCGACGAGTGATGATGCAAACCTGGGGGGCTACAGTGATCCCTAGCCCCTCGGACCAGACCAACGCGGGCCGCCAAATCCTCCAGCAGGACCCCGATTCGCCGGGCAGCTTAGGGATCGCGATCTCAGAGGCGGTCGAAGAGGCGGCCACCCACCCGGAGGCCAAGTACTCGCTGGGAAGCGTCCTCAACCACGTCCTGCTCCACCAGACTGTGATCGGCCTGGAAGCCGAACTGCAGATGGAGATGGCCGGCGAGACCCCCGACGTGGTGATCGGATGCTTCGGCGGCGGGAGCAACTTTGCCGGACTAGCCTTCCCGTTTGTCCGGCACAAGCTCCAAGGGCGGCGCCAAACCCGGATCGTTGCCGTCGAACCGACCGCCTGCCCAACGTTGACGCGAGGGAAGTACGCCTACGACTTCGGCGACACGGTGGGGATGACCCCCCTGATGCCGATGCACACGCTGGGACACACGTTTGTTCCTGGACGAATTCACGCTGGAGGGCTTCGTTACCACGGCGCCGCGCCGCTGGTCAGCCTGCTGGTCAACCAGGGGGTGATCGAAGCGGAGGCCTACTCGCAGGTCGAGTGCTTTGAGGCCGGCGTCCTCTTTGCCCGAGCCGAGGGGATCATCCCCGCGCCGGAGTCCACTCATGCGGTTAAATCGGCGATCGTCCACGCGCTTCGGTGCAAGGAGTCGGGGAAAGCGCGAGGTGATCCTCTTCAACCTTTCCGGTCACGGGCACTTCGACATGAGCGCCTACGACGAGTACTTCGCCGGAAAGCTGGAGGACTCGACGCTGAGCGACGAGGAGCTAGAGCGGAGCCTCGCGGCGATCTCTGGTTTTCCGCCGGTGAGTTAGCCGTTCTCGGCAGGGGAGGGTTCCCATTCCTCCTCTGCCGCCTCCGTCAGGAGCGGCTCAGGGGATAGGTCCGGACAGCGCTCGGCCAAGCGTCGTTCCAGGACCTGCCGAAGCAGCCAAATGTTCACGCCCGCAGCCGTCGCCCAGAATTCGGCCTCCTCGGAATAAAGGAACTCTCTGGCGCTACACTGCTCCTCCGGCGAGACGGCTCGCGTCCCCACCGCGTCCCGAATGGCGTGGTCCAGCACGGAGAGCGCCAGGTTCTGATAGTTCCGACGAACGACGGGAAAGCGCAGCTTTCGCGAAGGGGATTTCAGCGCCATCGGCTCCTGTCCTTTGCGCGACCACACCCTGTTGCGCCGACAAAACGGCAGGAAAGAGTACAAACAGGATAACATGTTGCACTCGCCGATGCAAATTCGCCGGGCCCTGCGGCCGAACCTCAAACGGCCAGGCCCCCAGAGCAATCGGAGGAAGGTCTCGCATGAACCGTTCCGTTCCTGATTCCGATCTGGACGGCCTTCCGGAACCCGCCGCGCGCGCCTTCAAGCACAACTTTCGGATCATGGCGCTCTACCAGATCTTCATGCGGATGGGGTGGATCTACAAGACAGAAAGCACGGTGATCCCAGGGTTTGTCACCGCCCTGACCAGCAACCCGTTGTGGATCAGCATCACGCCGATCATCTCGCGTCTAGCCCAGTTTCTTCCCCCGTTTCTGTTTCTCGATCCGGTCCAACGGGCCGAACGACAGAAGCCGCTGCTCCTGATCGTCCTGGGGGGGTTCGCCGCTGCTTGGGGGGTACTGGCGTTGCTCCTCTGGAGCGGCTTGAGGAGGCCGGAGCTTCTCCTGACGCTGTTCTTTCTGCTCTATGGAATCGGGTGGCTCTGTGTCGGCGTGGAACGGCTGCTGATGCGCGTGCTCACCGGTCGGTTGATCCCGATCCGTCGCCGGGGACGGCTGTTTGCGGTCGCCGGACCGTTTGGAAGTTTCTCGGTCCTCCTCAGCGGACCGGTGATCGCTCATATCCTCGGCCAACAAGAGGCGTTTCCCCAGAACTTCGCGATCGTCTTTGGGCTGGCCTTCTTCTTCTTTGGAATCACCTGGCTGTGCGCTCTGCTGCTCCGAGAGCCGCCCTACCCACCGGAGACCGCCGAGCGCAGGTCCTTAAAGAAGCTGGCCTCCGACGGCTGCCGGCTGCTCCGGGAGGACAGCAACTTCCGACGGATCTTCGCCGTTGAGGCGATCCGATCGTTGGCGATCTACCTGTTTTCGTACTACGTCGCTTACGCCCGCACCTGGTCGGCGGACCCAACCTTTCACGCGGAGTTTGGACGCGTCCTGGGCTGGGGACTGACCCTTCAAAACCTGGTGATCGGCTCGCTCTCATTGGTGTTGGGGCTGTTGGTAGACTGGAAGGGGAATCGGGTCGTCCTTCGGACCCTCTGCACGATCAGCGCCTTGGTGCCGCTATTTTCCCGGTGCTGATCGGACGGCTGATCCCCTTAGAACACCGACTGGGTGCCTTTGTGTGGCTTTACGCCCTTTCTGGGGGCAACTGCCGGTCCTAGCCCGGGTGGTGAACAACTATATCCTGGAGATCGCACCTTTGGAGAAACAACCGTTGTATGTGGGGATCTTCACCTCCGGCCAGATCGTCACCCTGGTCTTCCCGCTGGCGATCGGGGCGAGCGTTCGTGTGTTACAAGGATGGATCGGCCTGCGCGACGGGCCTACGAATCGATCTTCATCGTCTGCAGCGGCGTGTTGTTGATCGGCGCTTGGCTCACCATCCGGCTGGAGGAGCCACGCCATCGGCTCTCCGCGCGATCGGGGGTCGCTCCCCCTCCGCCGGAGGGATAAAATCGGGACCGCTAAGCCTACATTCGGCCTAGCCTGCCGCTCGATTGCTGTTCTCGTGCGGCTCGATGATCTCGATGTTAGCGCGACGGTCTCCTCCTTAGTGGAGGGCGGCCCGTACAATCGTTCGAATCGCGTCAATGATGCGGACCGCGCTTACCGATGATCTTCCCGACGTCGTCCGGTCCGACCTTGAGCTCCAGGGTGTAGCTCTTGGTGCCGACGATCTCGTTGACCTCGACCAGCTCCGGATGATCCACCAGTGCTTTGAGAATCGTTTCCACAAGCGCCTTCATGCGTGTGATCTCCCACCGTCGGATACGCACGAACTTCCGTCGCTGTCTTCGCCGCGGAGCAACCTACCACATTCGCGCCGCCCTGTCTAGACGAACGGCCCTTCTCGATGCCGCCTCTCACCGATACGCTCGTTTTGCGTCCCAAGGGTTCAGAAAATCAAGAGATGCCGGGTCCAGGAGCGCCCTTGCCCTTGAAACTCCAAGGCCTTCTCAGTAGTCGGCGACCGAGCCGTCGGCGTGAAAGTGCCTCGGCCAGTGAAACGCCCCGCTCCCGCGAGAGCCGTTCTGCGACCGACTCGTCCCACCTCGACGCCAAGACCCGGCCCCCTCCGGCAGCGAGACGTAACCTCGAGCGTCCCATCGCCCAGGAGACGCGGACCAAATCCGCCGGCGTCCTCTCCGGGTAGCCCTCATGGATCAGAAAGAGCGGGACCGACGCAGCTACGTGTAGGCTAGCCGTCAGCCCCAGGAGGGTCATCGTACAGTGAGGCGCTATCGGAACGTAGTGAGCCTCTGCAAGGACGGCCACCTTGCGCATCTGGCTGATCCCGCCCCCCGTGACCACAGTCGGGTTGAAGCACGTCAATCACCTGCGCTTCGAGAATCTCGCGGACCTCCCAGATGGTTCGGATCCCGCTCGCCGGTGGCCAACGGCACCCGAACCGACTCCCGGACCTTCCGCATCGCTTCGATGTTCCCTGGAAGCCAGGGCTCCTCGAGAAACAACAACGCGCTGGGCTCCAGCTGCGAAGCAAACTGGACGACAAAAGGAATCGGCAGGGCGCTATGCGCGTCGAACATGACCGCCCCCGTCCGGGCCGACGCGACTCCCGGGCCTGGGCCACTCGATTCAGCAGCTCCTGAACCTGCTCCGGCGTCCCGGCAAAAGGACGCGGCCCTCCCCAGGGGCTCAGCTTGATCGCCTTCGGGCTAGGGTACAATCCAAATGCGGTCCCGACACGGCCCTCCAAGCAGCCGGTAGACCGGCACCCCCGTACAAGCCTCCCGGCAATGTCCCAAAGTGCCATGTCCAGCGCGGCGATCGTGTGGATCATATACGGCCCGCCGCGCATGTTCCGGTGAGCGCTGGTACATTCCGCTGCCACAGGTGCTCGATCCGGGTCGGGTTCTCACCGGTCAGCAGCTCCCCCAGCGACTCGGCAAGTCGCGTGGTCACCCGCGAGTCCAGATTGTTGATCTCCCCCCCAGCCGTGCACGCCGTAGTTGGTGCGGACCTGCACATAGGCCTTCTCCCCAAGCGGAATCGCCCGCACCTCTTGAATGCGGATTCTTGTCGCTCGATCCTCAACCGATTCCTCGCCCACCGCGATCCCCCCTCTGGAAGATGAGCCACACAAACGGCGCAGGCTTCCCCCTGGAACTCCAACGAGCCGGTCCGAATCTCCCCGGGAGCTCGAGCCGCCTCCAACGTCTCGAGGGCTTCAAACAACACCTGGCGCTGCATCGCCACGTCAAACGGCCGCCGCCAACGGGTGGCCCAGTGGAAAGGCAAAGTAGATCGCACGAGGAACAGAGAACCGCTCGGTCATCTCTCGGCTCATTGTGATCACCCACCGTCGGGATGCCTCGCCCTTCAAGCTCTCTTGCGATCAGTCCCACGGACCGATGGCAGATCCCTCAGGCAGGCGTCAAAAGCGCAAAGTCCACCTCCGCGCCGACCAGCCCGATCGGCGATCGCCGGGCGCCGTCTCCCTGGGGCCAGCGTCCGAACGTGCGGACCGGTGATGTGTCCCATGAGGCCTGTACGCAATCGGGTGCAACCCGCCTAGCAGCCCCTCTGCGACGAACTCCAAGGCCCGGTCCACCGGGAGAATCACGTTGATGTCTCGCTCCGCGTCCCGGTGATCGTAATAGTCGTGAGTGATCCGTAGGGTGGCTCCGTGGCGCCTCGATCGGCAGCTCCCGAAAGGAGGGATCGCCGTGAGGATCGGCCATATCAAAACGGCGGTTGGGACTCCAGGTGCACGCCACACGGAAGTGATCAGGGCCAGCGTCCCCGCCCGTACCGGCTTTTTGAGCGGCGAGAACGGCGGGAGGCGGCCAGCGATCCAGCTGAGCGCGAGCGACCCAACGCCGGAGCCGCTCCGGGTTCCAGGTGTACCATCGGGCCAGGAGCCGATTCTTCGCCCGCCGAAACCACACCCGCAGCACTACGCCCTTCCCCTTCCTACCGCCAGAGCCCCAAAACGGCCTACGTAGACAGTCCTCCCCCTCGTCCCGCTGCAACCGAAGTCGGAAGAAATAGACCCCGTTCGGAAGTCCTCTTCCCCGCCTGGTCCGTTCCGTTCCATTCTATCTCGAAGCGGCCAACGGCTCCAAGCGGCAGCTCGAAGCGCCTGAGATAGCGCCCCGCCACCGAGTAAAGGGAGAGCGCTCCGCCCCGGATCGGTACGGGACAGCTGGACCAAGAAGGTCCCCCCGCTTGCTCCGCCGGAAGTACGGAGACAAAAAACACCCCCGTCGGGCCCCAAACCGCCGGCCTCCCTCCTGGGATCGCTCTTGGTCCTTCTTCTCCCGGGGGCTCCTCGGCGGGGACGCGGGCAAGAAGCTTCCTCCGGCCCGAGCGCCTGAAGCTGAGCTAACTCCGCCTGAACCGGCTCCAGAAGCCGCAGCTTGATGGTGACTCGGTCGGCGCCCAGAAGGGGTTGATATCCCTGGATTAGCCGAAGCGCCTCCAGGGCACGGGCGATCTGCTCACGGGCGACGTCCAGGCGGGGACCGATCTGCTCGGTCTTCCGCTCTGCCGCCTCTTGGAGCGCCTCAACCAGCGCCAGCCGCGCCTGAAAGTAGGCCGTCCACATCTCCATCATCCGAGCCCCGTCCAGCAGGAGCGTATCCGGCGCCCGATCGCTCAGAGCGGCCCCATGAGCAAAAGTCCCTCGCGCCCGCTGCTGCCAAGCGCCCAGCTCCCGAAGCCGAACCCGCGCGTACTCCCGATGCTCCCGATCGGGGAGCCCCAGCAGGTCTTCGAGCGCCTGCGGTCCAAAAAGGTTCCACAGCCGAGAGGCCTGGGCAAACGATCCCTGCCGATAGGAACCTTCCAACCGGAGAATGCCGGCGTAATCGGTGAAGAAGTCCGAAAGCATCCGGCCGTTTTCAAACAGCCCCTCTACGAGGGTACCGCGCGGCGGCCTCCCCGTACCGAGCGCCGACCAGGGCACCGAAGACCCGCTCCGGAGCCGCCCCAGCGTCCCAGTTCCGACGGGCGCTGTAGTTCCGATCGAATCGGCCAAACCCCACCTCCCCTTGCAGAGTCCATCCGCCGATCGCCGAGGCGCCGGGAAGCGCCTCGGCGCGCCGAACGCCCTCCCGAAAGAGAGGGGCCTCCACCATCCAGAGCGGTTGAACCTCCTCCGCCTCATGGGAGAGGATGACCAGCCGATGGCTGGCGGCCTCCACGGCCTGAAGCAGATCGGTCGGGATCATCGGGTCCGGCGTCGGCTCCCCGTCGGCGCCCCACTTGCGCAGGAGGATCGTCCCCGGCGGCAACCGCCGCAAGTGCCGACGATCCGGATCCTTCCACCAGGAGCGATCGTAACCGGAAAGGATAAACCGCAGCTCCGGCCGAACGGACCGCGCCGCTTCGATGATCGCATGGGTCAGACGCCAAAGGGCCTCCTGCCCCTCCGGGCCGTTGCCGCCACACTCGGAACAGTAGCAAGCTCGTGTCTCAAATCCCCAAGCTCGCAGGTGAAGTCCCTCTAGCTCCGGGTAGGTCCGGACGATCTGGGCGACCAGCTCTTGAAAGAGCCGGACCACCTCCGGGCGGCTCCAGCAGAAGGGCCGATAAAAGGCCCCGTTCCGTGCGGCAGCGTACTCCACCGGCGGACCAAGTAGTTCAGGGTGGTTCCGTTCGATGGCCCGAGTCGGTTCGCCGGTGACGTAGAAGAACAAAAACGGCGCAACGCCGTACGCCCGGAGCGCCTGCAGACGACTCCGAAGCTGGCCGCGAAACAATCGCCGTTCCGGCTCGGGGAGGTCCTGGTAGCTCTCAAACCCGTCCACGTAGCGGAAGGCGGTCCCCAGGCCGTCGTCAATCCCCGTGCCGACCCAAACCCCTTCGGCGCCGCTGACGTTCACCCGATGGAGCGCTAGCCAGCGAGGGTCCTCCCCCGACTCGATCGTCATCCGAACCGGATAGGCCGGAGCGGAACGAAGGTCCCAGTCGGGGGCGTCCAGGTCCCCAGTAAGGCGCAGCGGAATATCCGGATCGAACGGCTCCCAGCCGGTCGCCAGGCTCCCGATCCGCTCGATCAACTCGACGGCACCGTAAAGCACCCCCGCTGGGTCGTTCGCCGCGACGTAGACCCGCCGCTCGTCAATCCGTTTGAGGTGATAGCCCTCGTCGGGGAGTCCTGCCAGTCGGATCGTTCCCGCTCGGAGCGCCTCTTCCAGAGACGGCGCGCTCGTCGGCGTCCCCAGGAGAACTGCCGGCTCGGGCACGCTGAGGTCGGTCCGGATCTCTGGTGAGAAGCCGGTCCAACCCTCGATTAGCTCGGCGCACAGCTCGGCGGCGCGGCGCTCCAGCGGGTCGGCCGAAGGCCCCACCACCAACACAAACGCTGGCCGACCCTCGCGCACAAGGGGGAAGGCCTGAGAGACGCTCCCCGAAAGGAGAACCCATCCCAGCAGAAGAAGTACCCCACAAGACCAAAGGCCTCTACCCCCCGTTGAGCGCCCCGGTCCCCTGCTGTTAAGATAAGACCTCAAGAAGGTCCAACGATGCGCACCGAAAGGAGCAGGTGGGGTGAACCGGAGGACGGTTCTGGTGACCGGCTCTGCCGGCACGATGGGCCGGCAGGTGGTTGAGGCTCTTTTGGAAGCGGGGCACCACGTTCGAGGGATCGACTTGCGTCCTACGCCGGGTCTGGAGAACGCGTTTGTCGGCAACCTGCAGGACTCCCAAACGTTCGGCGCCGCCATGGAGGGGGTCGAAGTGGTGGTCCACCTCGCCGCGACGCCAGACGAAGCCGATTTCCTCTCCGAGCTGCTTCCCAACAACATCGTCGGGGTCTACCACGTTTTTGACCAGGCCCGACGCCAAAAGGTTCAACGGCTGATCTTCGCCAGCAGCACCCAGGTCGTCTGGGGGCTGCTCGAAGAGGGAACCCGCCTCCCGGTACGGGTGGACGATCCGTACGCGCCGCGCACTCATTATGCCGCAGCGAAGATCTTCGCTGAAGCAATGGGGCAGCTGTACTCCAGCCGATACGGCCTCCAAGTGGTCGCGGTGCGGCCTGGATGGATGCCGCGCAATCCCGAGCACGCGGCCTCCGGGATTCGCCACCCCATCGTCCGAGACCTCTACCTGAGCCCGCGCGACGCAGGTCGCTTCTTTCGACTGGCCGTCGAGGCGGAGGAGCTTCCCCCCTACTGCGTGCTTTATGCGGCCAGCATCACCCGACGGACGCTCATCGACCTGGAGCCGGCGGAGCGACTGATCGGCTACCGGCCTAAGGACCGGTACCCCGAAGGAATCCCCTTCTCCGTTCCCGAGGCGCCACCAGATGCGGTATAGACGGCTATGGGCCCTCGTTCTCCTCGTCGGGATCGTTCCGACGGCGGCGGCGGAACGGTGGTGGGTCCTGCTGGACCGGCCGCCCACCTCCACGCTCGAAAGCCGACTTGAGACGGCCGGAGCACGGGTTCACCGGGTCAGCCGTTGGCTCAACGCCTACAGCGTGGAGGCCGATCCTTTGGCACGAGAACGGATCGCGCAACTGCCGTTTGTCCGGGAGCTGCGTCCGGTTGCCCGCTACCGGCGAACGGTCGTTCGTCCGGAGCTGAGCCTCTCGGCACCGGCCCAAGAGACCACCGACCGGCTCGCCCCGTACCGCCAGGCGATCCAGGCCGATCGGCTCCAAAGTTGGGGGTTGGACGGAACCGGCGTCCGGATCGGTGTCCTCGACTCGGGCTTCCGGCTGGAGCATCGAGCGCTCCAGTCGGTCCAAGTGGTTGCCGCGTGGGACTTTGTTCACGGGGACGCGATCGTCTCCGACGAGCCCGGACAGGACGATCCTTTGGAAGACGCCCACGGCACACAGGTGCTAGGCGTTCTCGCCGCGGATTGGGACCGGGCCTATCGAGGGGTCGCCCCAGCGGCCGAATACGTCCTGGCCAAGACGGAGGACGTCTCTCAGAACGGCCGGGTCGTGGAACAGGTCGTCGAGGAGGACAACTGGGTCGCCGGGCTGGAGTGGTGCGCTGAGCTGGGCTGCGAAGTGGTCAACTCCTCCCTGGGCTACCCGATGGGGTATGCCTTTGCCGACCTGGACGGGGCGACGGCGATCACCAGCCGGGCCGTCGCCGAAGCGGCCCGTCGGGGGGTCCTGGTCGTCGTCGCGGCGGGAAACTGGGACCCACAAGTTCCTGCAGAGAGCGGTCTTCGCGGTCGGATCTATCCCCCGGCCGACGCGCCGGACGCCTTGGCGGTGGGCGCCGTCTCGCTGGACGGCCGCCGCTGGCCGCAGAGCGCTCAAGGTCCGACAGCGGACGGACGGATCAAGCCGGACCTGATGGCGCCCGGGGTCGGGGGTACCGACCCTCTCACCGAGCAACCCGGAGGGCTTCACCTTCGGAAGCGGAACCTCCCTTTCCGCCCCGCTAGTTGCTGGGGTGGCGGCGCTGCTCCGCCAGAGCTTTCCCACTGTACCGATGGGGACGATCGGCGACGCCCTGCGCCGGACGGCCACCCAGTCGGGGGCGCCCAACCCCCAGATGGGCTACGGAATCGCTCAGGCGGAAGCGGCCTTCCAGTGGCTCGCCCTTCGGTACCAGCCGGCTCACGTTCCGCCGGAGGCGACGGCCCAGCCCGCGCTCTGGGGAGACCTCAAACGCCAGGTACTCCTGCAGAAAAAGGAGAAAGAGAGATAGACGAGCGATGCGAACGACGACGGCGAGCTTGGGCGGACTGCTACTGCTAGCGGGGCTCTGGTTGAGCGGATGCGGGGCCGATCCGGTTCAGGAAGGATGGCGAGCGTACGCCCGCGGCGAGTTCCAGCAGGCCGAACAACTCTTCCAAGAAGCGCTGAACGCCTCCGATCCCCGCCAAGGCGCAGAAGCAGCGCTCGCCCTGGCTGAACTGGCCTTGGGAAGGCTAGAGTTTCAGCAAGCAGAAGCAATGTACCGCCGGGCGTGGGGACAACTACCCAACGACCCACGACCGCTACTGGGCTACGCCGAAGCGCTCCTTCGACAAGGACGGGAGGAGGCGGCCCTCCAAGCGCTCTACGAGCTGGTCAACCGCTTCCCGGAGGGGGACCACGTCCTTCGAGCCGCCGGGCTGCTAGGGGACGCCTATGCCACCGTTCGCCTGACCCGAACGGCGACGGATAACTACTCTCCTCACTTCTCACCGGACGGAACGACGCTGCTGTTCACCTCTCACCAGGAGGGAAGCGGGGACATCTATCGGCTCTCGCTGGAAACGCTCCGAATGGAACCGGTAGTTCAGATGCCGATGACCAATGAGTACGCGGCCCAGTTCACACCGGACGGAAAGGGGATCGTCTTTGCCTCGATTCAGTACCGCTCTGAGGCGGGGGTTCTGACCTTTCACGGCAGCGGTTCGACCGTCCGGAACGAGATGATCTACTTCCGTGACCTGGAGACCGGAGAAGAACGGGCGCTCACCAGCACGCCCAGTCCGGTGGCCAACCCGGTACTGCGTCCCGACGGGGGTCTGCTCGCCTTCGAAGCGATCGTGGACGAAAACCTCGACGTCTGGACTATGGACCTGAGCGGAAAAAGCCGCACGCGCTGGACCGAGGACGAGTCGGACGAAGGGAATCCGGTCTGGCTGCCGGATGGACGGCATCTCCTTTACGTCGGCACCGACTCAGAGAACCACTATGATCTATTCCTTTTGGACACCCAGACGCGTGCGGTTCAACGCCTCACTCAGACGGCGATCAACGAGTACGCCGGCGCCTTCTCCCCGGACGGAAGCGCTTACGTCTATCCGCGCCAGTTTGGAGACGCCAAGATCGAGCTGGCCTGGATGGATTGGAAAAGCCGCCGGAGCTACACGATCAGCCGGGGACGGGGATTGAGCGCCCAGCCGGTCTTCTCGCCCGATGGGTCCAAGCTGGTCTTCGTCAGCGATCGGAGCGACTATCTCGAGCTTTATTTAATGGACCTGTCGCGTCCCGTCTCGGCGGACACGCTCCGCCGTCAACTACGCGCCCGCCTGGAGCGGGCAGAAAGGAGAGAGACGCCATGAAGTATTACATCCTGACCGACCTGGAGGGGCCTGCAGGCGTAGCCACCTGGGACCAGACCCGCGTGGACAAATCGCCCGAAAAATCGGTCGCGATGCGCTTTTTAACCGCCGAGGTGAACGCCTGTATTGACGGCATCCTAGACGAGGACCCCGGCGCGGAGATCGTCGTCCTCGACGGACACGGCTCCGGCGGAATCGACATGGAGCGGATCCATCCTCGAGCGCAGGTAATCTGGGGTAAGGGTCATCGACTGCCCAATGGGATGGACGAGAGCTTCGACGCTCTGCTGTTTGTCGGTCAGCACGCGATGGCGGGGACGCCGGACGCCCCGCTCTGTCACACCTACTCCTCGCTGCACGTGGAGTACTACAAGCTGAACGGCCAGTACATCGGGGAGTTCGGCTGTCGGGCGCTGCTGGCCGGCTCCTTTGGCGTGCCGACGATCTTCCTAGCCGGCGACGACAAGGCCTGCCAAGAAGCAGAGGCCTTCATCCCGGGGATCGTCACCGTCGCGACAAAGATCGGAATGGGAATCGAGCTGGCGTTGCACCTGAGCCCAGAGGAGTCTTGCCGGAGAATTCGCAGAGCCGCTGCCGAGGCGGTCCAAAAGCGCGACCAAATTCCGCCTGTCGTCTGGGACCCGCCCTATGAGTTGGAGATCCGCGTCCAAGAGGGGCGATCGGTGGAGGGGTACCTCCGCCGCGGCGCCGAACCGCTCGACGAGAGAACCTGCCGCTTTCGGGTGGACTCACTTTTAAAGCTACCCATCTGAGTCGGTCCAGAGAAAGAGGACCCATTCGCCCATCCTGTTTTAATCCTTTCCTCCGAGTCTCTCGTCATATTTGTTGCCAACAGGTACGAGAGCGGGAGATCCCGTTCCGCCTGAGGCACCTGGTGAGGGTGGCCGGTTTTTGGAGGAAAGGGGACTCGATGAAACGGCGAAGTTGGGTCGTAGCGGCAGCAGCGATGGCGTTGGTCTTCGCGTCGGCGCTTTATGCGCAGCGTCCGCAGCGGCAGGGTGGCCCTCCCGGGGGTGGAGACGGCGGACGCGGAATGATGGGCTTTGTGGAGCGGACGATCACCGGCTCCTGGGTGTTCGTCTCCCTGGAGCTGGACACCTCCGATGACCAGCTTATTCAGCTCCGAAAGGGTGTACCGCGAGCATTTGAAAACGACGCGGGAGAAGGTTCAGGCGCTGGCCGATCTTCCCCAAGAGGAGCGTCAAAACGCCATGCAGGAGCTCTTCGGTATTCAGCGAGAGCTGCGTGAGGCGGTGCGCTCGATCCTCACCGAAGAGCAGAACGCAAAGCTGGACGAGTGGGCACAACAGCAGATGCGGCAGATGCAGCGACAGATGCCGCAGCGCCAGGGCGAAGGCGGCAGCAGCCGTCGCCCCGGCGGCAGCTAGTCAGACAAACGCGAACCGGTTTGTACCCGTTCACGTCGCATCGCATCAGACACGCGAAACGCTTGCCTCCCATTGGGCTCCGGTTGTGGCGACGTCTTCCGGAGCCCTTTTTCTTTTCTTATGGCATTTGCGCCTCGTGTGCAACGTTTTTTTAACTTAAAAAGCGCTCCCTCCAAACGCTGGAGCTGGGCGGCCTCTTGCTCCTCTTGACCCCAGGGGGAGCGGAGCAGTACGGTTCCCTCGCCGGCATCGTTTTTCCGTTGGACGCTTTCAGACAAAGGGACAACAGGCCGTGCGGAGGCGGTGGGCCGTTCGCGTGCTGGGCGGATTGATCGTCGCATCGGTGGCTGGAGCGCTGTTATGCCTTCCGCCGCTGGATCGGACGACGCTCCGGCTCCTCCGTCCGGTGCTGGAAAGGATGGCGACCCGCACCCTGGGCGTCCCCGTATCGGTCGGCTCGGTGGACGGACGGCTGCTCCGTCGCTGGGAACTGCGCGGAGTGAGCGTTGGCGCCCCGGAAGCGCCGATCCTGGAGCTTCCCCACCTGGAGATCGCCCACTCCTTTCGCTGGTGGGCAGCGGAGCTCTATCTTGAGCGGATCGAAGGAAGCTTTCGTTTCCAAGTCCAGCCGGACTCAGCGGGACGGCGGAATCTCGACCCCCTTTTGGAGCGGCTCTCCTCACCTCAGGGGGGCGGCGTACCCCTTCCCTTGCGAGTGCGAATCGGAACGATCTCCCTCCTAGGACAGGCAAGATACCAAGACCCCCAGGCCGCGATCGCCCTTGAGGTTCGCGAGCTCTCCCTTCAAGGGGACTGGGAGCGCTCGACCGTGCTTCTCTTCGCGTCAAAAGGGTGGCACCTCCAGCTCGGCGAGTCGGAGCTGATCGCCGATCGGTTCCAGGCCCGGCTGTCCTTCTCCAGGGAGGAGATCTCCATCGACGAGGCACACTGGGAGCTGGGGAACTCCTGGGTCCGCCTCTCCGGAACGTTGGAGTCGTTGGGAACGCTGGCGGGAAAGCTCTCTGGCAGCCTAGAGATCGCTGCACTCCGCTCCCTGGCCCCAGAAGCGCTCGCGGAAACCTATGGCCGACTCTTTCTCGACGAAATCCAGTTACGCGGCCCTCTGGACCGTCTCGAAGCGCGGGGCGAATGGCGAGTCGAAGCGCTCCAGCACGGCCCAATCGCCCTGGATCAGGGGAAAGGAACCGTCGCGGCAACTCCTCAAGCGCTCCGATTAGAAGGAATCTCAGGAGCCCTCTGGAACGGTCGGTTGGAGGACGGCGCTGTCCTCTGGGACCGATCCGGAGGAGAGCTGATCGCCTCAGGAAGGCTCCAAGGCGTTTCGCTTGCTACGCTCCTCCAATCGTTTCGACCTGAAGGAAGCTGGCCGGTTGCCGGGCAGCTCTCCGGCACCTTCCGATGGGAACAGAAGGGCCTAGAACGGCGCTCAGAGGGAAGGTGGCGGCTTGAGGAGCTTGCCTGGGAGGAAAGCCCGCTCGGCGAAGGAGAGGTCCTCCACCGGCTGGAAGGGAACCGGCTCCTGACGGAGATCGCCCTGCCCGACCTGCAGGGGCGCTTGAGCCTCGCTCTTCCCCCGGCGGACCTCAACGCGCCCCTGAAAGGCAACTGGTCGGTCCAGATCGCAGAACTGAGCCGATGGGCAGCCCTGGTCCAACAAGAGGCTACAGGAAGAATCACGGCGACCGGCACTCTAGAAGGCCCGCCGGAGCGGCTTCGGACGCGCGGAACGGTCGAATGGGAAGAGGGCACCTTCCGGGGGCTTCCCGTTTCCTCAGCCGCGCTGACCTTCGCCCTGGAGGCAAACAGGCTGACAATCACCCGCGCCGAGGTCCGTTCGGGAGAGGGACGCCTTCTCGCCTCCGGGGCCTGGAGTTCGGCGCAACCGGAGTTGCTCCTGCTCCTTTCCGTCGAGGACTTCGATTTGACCCCCTATTTCTCCGCGTTTGCGGGGAACCTTGCTCCTGTTCCTTTGGCCGGCAGGCTGAGCGGAACGCTCCGGCTGAGCGGTGTCCCCACCGCTCCGGACGGGGGCCGGCGTGCTCCGGCTGGAGGCGCTCCAAGTAGGAGAGCAGCCGATCGCTGTGGAGCCGCTTCCGATCCGGCTCCGCGCCGGACAGCTGTCGATCGAAGGGGTATCCGTGCGGATCGGCTCCGCTGAGTGGACCGTTTCGCTCCAGACCGATCGAGAGCGGTACCGGCTGCGCGTCCGTCCCCTCCAACCCCTCCCAACAGAAACGCTTGAGAGACTGATCCCTGCCGCTCTCACGGATCGCCTCAAGGGACTGCGAGGAGAGCTCCGGATCGCCCTCCAGGGGGAAGGTCGCTGGCAGGAGCCCCAGCTGAGAGCCCATCTTCGGTGGAGAAACGGAGGGCTGGGAGCCGTTGCACTGGGGACCAGTGAAGTCCACCTGGAGCACTCTCAAGACCGATGGACGGCAACGGGAAGCCTCGCCGACGGCGCCTATCGGCTCCAGGCGCAAGGGGAGATCACCCCTCAGTCGGCACCGTTCCGGGCGGAGCTGCGTTTTCAAGACCAGAACCCCTTGGCGCTCCTAGAAGGAATCGCACCCGATCTCTCCACGACCAGCGGCGGAGTGATCCTCCTAGAGGGGGACCTCCGGCGCCCTGCAGAGACCAGGCTCCAGCTAACACTCGACCGATTTCAGGTCTCCGCCAAGCGGTACGAAGTTCAGAACGCTGAACCGATCCGCATCGTCTGGACCCCCGAAAGCGTCCAGATCGGAACTGTAAGGCTTGGGGCTTGGAAGCCGGAAGAGGTGTTCTCACTGCTGCTCTCCGGCGAGCTCCTCCGCGGGCGGCCGTCCGGCCTGGACCTGATCGTCAGCGCGGCACGCTTGGAGCTGCTGGACGAGCTGCTCCACCTCCCCGGCGACTGGAGTGGAGAGGGAAACTTTGAGCTACGCCTTCGCGGCACGCCTGAGCAACCGACGGGAAGCGCTCGCTTCGAGTTCCACAACTTGATCGTCCGGCAATCGCCGGGGTCGCCTCCACTTCACGTGCTATCGGCCTCGGGAAGCGCTCGGTACGCCGAAGGTCGGCTCCTCCTTGAGGAGCTTTCCCTTCAGCTTGCCGGCGGCCAGCTGCGGACGATGGGGGAGCTACCGATTGCCTTTCAGCTGATGCCCCTTCCGGCTTGGCAGCTTCGCGCTCAGGAGCCGATTCGGATCGAGGTTCGGGGCAAGTGGGAAGCGAATCGGTTGGATTCGCGCCCTCCTGCCGGCGCTCGAGCTCGAATCGGGCCGCGGAACGGTCCAGCTTCGAATCGCAGGAACGTGGACACACCCCCAACTGGCCGGGAAGATCGACCTTCAGGCGGCCCAGGCCGCTCTGAGCAACACCTCAGGAAGAATCTCCGAACCCCGACTGAGTCTTCTTCTCAGCTCCGAACTCGAGGGGGAGAGACTGCGCATCCTGGCACAGGCGACGCTGAGCGGCACCGTATCCTCCAGCCGGTGGGAAGTCGCCGGGACGACGGCGCTTCCGTTCCAACGGGAGGCGAACCGATGGCGGTGGGAGGGAGTCCCAACGGTGTGGAGTCGGTGGACGATCCAAGGGAAGGGCGACCTGTTGCGCGGGCTGCTGGTGCTGGCCAATCTTCCAGAAGCGGCGCCGGAGGTGAGCTCTCAAGGAGAAATCTCCCTCGCCCTCGAAACGTTCGGTGGCGATCCTCGCCGCTGGGAGGGAAGCCTTCAACTCTTCCCCTTCCAAATTGGGACGCAAAGGGCGCTTCCTCGAGAGCGTCGAGCCGATTCGGGCCTCCTATCGCGCCGGGAGGCTGGAGCTTCGACCGGCCCTTTTGGCCTCCGAGGACGGCGAGCTCCGATGGGAAGGCGTTGCCGAACTGCCCGCAGAGGATCCCCTTGAACCCAGAGGAATCCGGACCACCTTTCGGGCGAGCGGCGAGGGACTTGCCCTCGGGCTGCTCCCCCTCCCCCTGGAGCCCTCCCTCCAAGGGCAGCTTTCCCTAGAGGCCGAGATCGCCGGCACGCTGGCTCAACCGCAGGGCGCAGTCAGTTGGACGGTCCAGTCCCTCCAAGTAGGGCGGTTTCGACTGGACCGATGGGACGGCTCTCTTCTCGTGGACGCCTCCGGCGTGCGCATCCCTGGTTGGCAACTGGAGAGCTTCGGAAACCGGCTGTGGATCGAGGGGACCCTTCCCGTTCAGGTTGGATGGGGGGACGATGGCTTCTGGCGAACCACAGGACAGCCGCTTGCGATCACCTGCGATTCTCCAGCGTTCCAACTGGACTTTTTGAGCCTGCTGATCCCTGCTGTTCGCGAGGCCAGCGGCACGGCCCGGATCGATCTGGCCGTCGAGGGGACGCTCTCCCGCCCGCTCCTGCGGGGGGAGATGGCGCTGGAAAACGGAACAATCGTCCTCGGTTACAACGACCTCCGGATCGAGGAGCTTGGGGGCGTTCTGGTCGCTCAGGGGGATCGCATGCAGTTGCAGGCGCTGGGCTTCCGGATCGGCGAGGGACGATACGACTTAGGGGGGACGGAGCTTCGCTTGAACGGCCTACGTCCCCAGTCGCTCCGGACGGTGCTCGTGTTTCAGAAGGCGGCCTTGGAAGCTTGGCTGCCTCCCGCCGCGCTGGAGAAGACCCCCTTCCACGCCCGAGCGACAGGAACCGCCTCCATCCTGTGGAATCTGGAGCAGTGGCTCCGCCGACGTCGGCCCGCCGGTGGACTCTCTGCCGTCCAGGGTGCTCCTCGAACTGGCTCAAGACGTGCTCGGCTCCGTTCAGGGCCACCGATTGCACAATACAGATCGCCGACTACAGGCTGCAGGAACGACCGCCCCTTGAAGCTAGCGATTCAGAACGGACAGGTCCGGATTGACGACGTCGTCTTTCGGCACGACCGCCGCGACCCGGACCCCTCCCGCCGGCCTGGCGATCGGAGTTCGGCGGAGCTGTGGCCGGAGGCGAGGGGGCTCGATCTTACCCTTCTGGGCGAGCTGGGAACGGCCCCGATCGCTCGGTGGCTCAACGACCAACTACGGCCCCGACTGGGGCTGAACGCGCCGATCCGAATCCGGGGAGTAACGCGCTTCCAAGCCACCGTTCAAGGGTCGCTTTCTCAACCGGTGGTGCGCGCCAGCGTGGAGGCCGCACAACCGATCGTCAACCGGGTGGCGCTTCGAGAAGTGCGCGCGGAACTGCTCTACTCCGGCGAGGCCCGTCCGGCTGCGCAACGGCCTCCTCGACGCCGAGGGAAACCAGCTCCGCTTCTTCTCCGGACGGGTGCCGGCGCGGCTGGACCTGACTCAAGGCGTCTTCCAGCTCCTGGATGAAGACTTCGAGCTCCGGCTCGACTCTCAGTTGGAGAACCTAGACTTCTTGCCGCCTCCTGCTTCCGGTCGTGGACCAGGCCTCCGGCCGCGGGGGCGCTCCGCTTGACCGCGTCAGGGCGATGGTCGGCGTGGACCCAACGCGGCCTGCTCCGCCTGGACGAGGTCCAGCTGGGCTCCAGCGCGCTCCATCTGCTGGTCACCGAGGGCCATCTCTCCGCCCGACTGGAAGGGGACCGAATGATCCTTGAGCAGGCCCAAGCCCAAGTGAACGGCGGCACGGTCGCCATCACCGCCGGGGAGATCCTCCCTTCGTCAGGGGATGCCAGTTGGGCTGGACTTGAGCGCAACCCTCACCGACCTGCTGCTTTACGAGCCCGGCTACTACCGGATCCGCACCGACGGACAGGTGCGCCTTTACGGGCCCCAATCGAAAGCGCCCGCCTAGAAGGGGAACTCCTCCCCTCGCTGATCGAATACCAGCGCGGACTGGCAGACGCTCCTGCGCGAGTCGTTCCGCTCTCGGCTCCAGGTAGCCGTCGAGCAACAGGCGCGATTTCAACTATCCTCTCCTGCGTGGACTGGTCGTTGACCTCCAGGTCCAAGCGCCGGGGAACGTGTTTCTGGACACGGGCAACGCCCGTGTCGAAGCGGCCTTGGAGGGAAGAATCGCTGGTCCGGTGGCCCTGTACGGATTCGAAGGGGTGATCACTCTGCTGGAGGGCCAGTTCGTCTACTTGCGCCACGTGTTCCAAATCGAGTCGGGAGCGATCGTCAACAGTAGCATTCGGGAGCTTAACCCGACGTTAGACATTCAAGCTCGAACCGTCCAGCCGCTTCAGAACGTGGGCGTTGTGGACCTGCAAGGAGGATTGAATACGCGCGACGTTCAGGGTGGAACTGCGCATTCAAGGAACGCTAGAGCGCCCTCAGGTGGAGTTGAGCGCTACCGTCCTGAACGCTTCGCCAGGCGAGGAGTACGCCCTCACAACGCCGGAGGTGTTAGCCCTTCTGACCTTTGGCAACTCGGCGCTGGCCTCCGAGTTCGGGCAGGAGGACCTAAGCGCGGCCTTGGACGCTTTCCTGCGCGCCGTCGGCGGATCGCTCGTCGGCCGAGAGGTGGCTAACCTCCTGGGCCTGGACACGGTCCTCCCTGGAGTTCGGAGCCGACTCGGGCGCGGCCACCCGATTAGAGCTCTCCAAGCGCCTAGCAGGCCGCTGGGAGGTGACCTACTCCTCGACGCTGGACATCGGAGAACAGCAGCGGCTTCAAATCGAATACCAGATCAATGAACATCTCTCCATCTCCGGAGAGCGAAACGAGGAGGGAAAGTACGAGCGTGGACCTCAAGTGGGAATATGAGTTCTGGTAAGCGGCGTTCCTCCTCGTCCTGCGCGCCCCGGGGGTGAACTTCCGGCGCATCGGCTCCCGGCTCCGCTGGGGACTCCTGGCGCCGATAGGGGGGTTGGTGCTCCTGCTCCTCTAGCGCCGTCGGCCAAGCCGAGCCGGAGCTAACCGTCGAACGGGTGCTCTTGGGAGGACCTGGATCGGTAGACGTCTCTTCGCTTCCGATCCGCCCGCAGGCGCTAGAAGGACAGACGCTCTCCGACTACTTGATTCGAAAGGCGATCGAACAGCTGTACCGAACGGGTCAGTTCTCCCAGATCGAGGTGTACCGGCGGCCCTCGCCGGGACGGAGTACAACTGCTCTTCTGGATGATCCCTCGCACGCGGATTGTCGCCGTGGAGTTCACGGGAAACCGCGTCGTGAGCAGCTCGGCGCTCCCGTTCCGTCCTCCGGGCGCTGCCGGAGACTGAGTACGCTCCGGAGCGACTGGAGCGGGATCGGTTGCGTTTGCCTGGAGCGCTACCCGCCAAAGCGGATACTACCAAGCAACGGCGGAACCGGAGGTGACGACGCAAGGAGCCACCGCTCGCATTCGCTGGCGGATCGTCGAGGGCTCCCCCGCTCGGCTGGGCCCGAGTGAACTTCGTGGGGGACACAGTCGTTCCGACCGACCACTTGCAGGA
>BPJZ01000022.1 GCA_026004875.1 Candidatus Poribacteria bacterium
GGTGCGTCTGGGCGCCGGAGCGGTTGAACCATGACTGGAAGCCGCAGCAAGGGTTGAACTCCTTGGAGATCCTCTCCGCGTTGAAGTTCGCCGCCCGAATTACCGGCGAGGAGCGCTTCGAACAGGCCTACCGGGAGCTCATTGAGCGGCATCATTACGCGATGAACCTGATCGATCAGAAGCTCCTGGACCCCGGCTGGGTGAACCATTCCGACGATGAGTTAGCGTTTTTAGCCTATTACGTGCTGCTTCGCTGGGAGGAGGAGCCAGAGCTCCGACGGATTTATCTGGCCAGCCTGGAGCGTTCCTGGCAGATTGAACGAGTGGAGCGGTGTCCGCTCTGGAACTTTATCTACGGGGCGTTGACCGGTAGGCCTTGCGATGCCGAGGCCGCCGTTCAGACACTCCAAGAGATTCCCTTAGACCTGAGAGACTGGCCGGTGAAAAACTCTCACCGGGCCGACCTGGCAGCGAAGGCCCCTCCCGGCGGCTGGACGCAGGAGCTGGATCCGTGGGTGCTCCCCTTCTTCGAGCGCCCCGTGCACAAGTGGAACGGGAACCCCTTCCGCCTGGACGGCGGCAGCGGTCGACGGGAGGAGGACGGGACCGTCTTTCTCCTTCCCTACTGGATGGGTCGGTACTTTGGCCTCCTTCAGGAGTAAGCCGTGGGGAGACCGACCTACGCCCTCTTAACGTCACGCTTGCGCTTCTTCCCAACTTTCAGGTATCGTTTGGGTTACAGGTAGCTGTTACCTCTGATTGAGGGCTTCGCCGACGGCGTTGCCGCTGCGAAGCCTTCTCGTAGGGGAGGAAAGGATTTTGAGACCCAATATCATCAACTGTATAACTTACACCTTCTTCTCCAACCTAGCCGCCTCACTCTAGCACGGAGAAAAGTCCCCCGTCAAGCGAGACCTGTTGACAACCTCTCAGTACGACAGAGGATCCGCCGCCTGAACGCCAAAGTACTGCCGGATGACCGCTTCAGCAGGTCCTCCTGCCGGCGAGAACCCCGGCTCGGCCCAGTCCCAAAAGAACATCCCCATGGCTAACGGCGCGGCTTCCTGAAAGAACGCCTCATAGCACCGCGCTTGAAGCGCCAAGTCGGTCCCTGCTGCGGAGGCGTGCCAGTTGGCCGGGTAGGCCGCGGCCCCTTTCCACTTTCCCCATCCCCCTTCGGTGAAGAGCAGCGGCTTCTGAAAGCGCTCTGCCCAGTCCTGAAGGCTTTCAACGTAGTGAGCAGAAAGCGTCCCCAGCGGCGTGGGAATCGGATATCGGTGCCAACGTTCCCGAAGAAGCTCCAGTGACGGACTCGGCTCGGAGGCGAGCGGAAAGTAAAACGTGATCCCCAACCAATCGAGTCGATCGGCCCAGTCCGGATACTCCCAAAAGGCATTGGTCGCAATCCGGCGCTCCGCCCCCGGATCGAACTCGACTCGGTAACCGTGGCGCCGGAGCAGGCTCCGGAGGAGGTCGTCCTCCCCTCGAAGCCACCGAACCACTCGCAGCAGGCCCCGAAATTGATGGTGAAGCGCCACCCACCAGTTAAAGGAGCAGGTGAGCGGCACTGAAGTAATCCGCCGTAGCTGGGCAATCAACGAACGCCCATTCATCCCCGTAGCGGTACATTCCGCTGAGCTCCCCGCCGACACAGATCGCGTCGAAGGGGTAGGTAGCGGCGTAGTAGCGAAGAACCTCCCCGTAGGAACGAAACCAGCGCTCTGGATCGTCGGCGAGGATCGCTGCAGCCCAGCATCGGGTCGCGACCACTTCCGTCGGAGAGAAGCACGCGCATTCCGCTGTCCTTAGGGTGCACGTGGGGCTTAAAGAGCACCCTCAGACCGAGCCGATGGGCCGTCGTGACGAAGTGCCCCACTGCCCATTCCGGGGGAAAGTGAAACCACGCCTCAGGCTCATAGCGATACGGAAGGGCCGGATGAACGTAGGAGCCGTCCCCATAGGGGAGGTACACTTCTGATGAGGTGGCGGTCTCCTGGGTCAGCGCAACGTCCAAACTCACCCAGTTGAACCCCAACTCCCGAATCCGACGGAGGTCCTCGGCCACCCGTTCGGGGCGATACGGGCGAAAGGCGAGAAAGTAGGCCATTCCCCGAATCGGCCACCCGTTGGCTTGAGGGTTGAAAAGTGCGAAAATGAGAAGGAATGCTCCAACCAAAGCGAGCCGGAAAACCGAAAAGCTGGGGGAGGGTCGGTTCATCGGTATCCCAGGAACCAAAGAACTTAGGTTGACGTTTCTAGGATTGCTGCTTCTCTCCTTGGCGACAAGAGGACAAGAGCCGGAGCCGACGGGCTTTCGCGGCTACGCTCATCCGATCGGCTCGCCGGAACGTCCGCTCTTGGACGCCGTGGTCGAGTACCGGGGCCCCGTCCTCCGGGACGGTTCGGGCCGACCGCTCTGGGAGGTTCCTAGGTGACCGGCCTTCCGCCGGGAACCTATCGGTTGATCGTCCGGTCCAAGGGTTACGAGACCCGGACCGACGCCAGCGTCGTGGTCGTCGAGGAAGCGGTCACCGAAGTAGCTATCCCCTTACGACCGGCCAGCGGATGGAGGAACCCTTACGTGCGGTCGATGGCAGCGATAGTTGCCGGAGGAATTCTGTTAATCCTGGTGATGATGCGCAACCGAGTGCGGTACGGATGAACGAAGCGGCAGCTTGGAGCATGGAGGAGGTCGGGCAGCGCTCTCAGATCGAGAAGCAGGGATGGCGCCTTTGCCACCTGGAATCCGGTTACCGGATGCACCAAGGTAAGCCCGGCCTGCGATCACTGCTACGCCGAACGGATCGCGCTTCGGATGCAACGGGAGGGGCACCCGCGCTACCGGAACGGCTTCCGGCTTACGCTACACCCCGACCGGCTAAGCGAACCGCTCCGGCGGCAGCAGCCTCATGTCTTCTTCGTCTGCTCGATGAGCGATCTGTTTCACTCGGCCGTTCCCGAGGAGTACTTATTTCAAGTCTTCGCCGTCATGAACCGGGCGCAGCAGCATCTTTTTCAGGTGCTGACCAAACGCATTCGGCGAGCGGCACGGCTGGCCGACCGCGATTCGCTGGACGCCGAACATCTGGATCGGAACCACCGTCGAGACGGCAGATTACTGCTGGCGCATTCACTACTTACGCCAGATTCCAGCGCAGCTAAGATTCCTTTCGGTGGAGCCGCTGCTGGGACCGATTCCGGAGCTGCCCCTCGAAGGCATCGGATGGGTTCTGGTCGGTGGCGAGTCGGGGCCAGGGGCGCGCCCCTTACAACCGGAATGGGTGCGGACAATCCGCGACCGATGCCAGGAAGCGGGGGTTCCCTTCTTCTTTAAGCAGTGGGGCGGGAGCGCCCCCGACCGCGGAGGACGAAGGCTCGACGGAAGAACCTACGAAGCGATGCCACCACTGCCGAGTGTGCGTCCGATCCAGCTGACGCTATTTGGATAAGCGTGATTTTCTGCGAACCTGACGCGAAACCGTGCGTTTGTACACCAAAGACGGACCAGCGTCTTCCACCGGATCAATCACCGTAGCCGAGCCTATGCACCCATTCGTCCAACACGTTGTGGAGTTCTGCGAACAACAGCGGGCTTATTCAGCCGGGCGACCGGGTCCTGCTGGCCGTCTCCGGCGGCCCCGATTCGATGGCGATGATGGAGGTCTTCGCCCGCATTCGGGAGGCTTACGACCTGACCTTGTGGGTGGCACACTTCAATCATCGACTCCGGGGCGAGGAGAGCGAGGCCGACGCCGCGTTTGTCCAGAGCGAGGCGGAGAAACGCGGAATCCCCGCGATCCTTGGCGCTGAAGACGTGAGAGCACGCCACCAGCAGCAGGAGGGCTCCTTGGAGACCGTGGCCCGACAGGCGCGGGTACGAGTTTCTGGAGCGGACTGCCGATGCGCTGAGCCCCACAAAGATCGCCCTAGCCCATCACCGGGACGATCAGGCGGAGACCCTCTTAATGCGTCTGCTGCGCGGGGCCGGCTCCGGCGGACTGGCCGGGATGCGAGTCGCGCGGCGGGAGCAGTGGATCCGACCGGATCGCAGCCAGCCGCTCAACTGGAACGCCCGGCGACGCGTCTGGATCCGTCCCGCTCCTGGGCGTCTCCAAAGCGGAGGTGCTGGACTTCCTTCAGGCGGAAGGGATCCCGTACCGGCACGACCCCATGAACGAGGACGCACAGTTTTTGCGGAGCCGCATCCGGCATCACCTTCTTCCGACCTTAGCCAAGGAGTACAACCCTCGAATCCGTCGGGTGCTGGCCCAGACAGCGACGATCCTGGCTGCTGAGGATGAACTACTCGCTCAGATGACCGAAGCAGCCTGGAGACGAGTCTTCCGAGGAAACGGTCTAGACCTGGAACTGTTTCTCCAAGAGCCGATCGCCATCCAACGACGGCTGCTGCACCGCTGGCTCCAAAACCGGCTGGGTGGCCGGCCCCCAAGCTTCTCCGAAGTGGAACGCGCCCGCGAGTTTGCTCACCGCCCGGACGCCAACGGTGTGTTCCTTACTCGGAACCATCGGCTGGTGATCCAACAACAGGGGCAGGACGAGCTGGTCGCCCCCCAGGATCGATGGGTACTAGCGATCGTCCAGGAGCGAGGATCGGACTTCCCCGCCTTGCAGACCGCTCAACTTCGGATTCCCGGGGATCACGCTGGTCGAAGGGGTGCTCGACGCCGTCCGGGCCGAGGTGGTGCCGGTAGGAAAGGTGGACGTGCAGCAGTTGCCCCCCCTCCGAGGCGGCCTTTGACTGGGATCGGTTGAGTCTGCCGCTGACTCTTCGGCCCTGGCGGCCGGGGGACCGCCTTCAGGCCCTTTGGGATGAGCGGCACTAAGAAGGTGAGCGACCTGCTCACCGACGCAAAGATCGGCTTACCGGGAGCGGCGGCAGATCGGCGTCCTGTGCGAGGGGGACCGGATCCTTTGGGTCGTCGGAGTTCGGGCAAGTGGCCACTGGCCGGTAACCGCTTCGACGGAGCGCGTGCTTTATCTGCGCGCCGTACGCCTGCGCCCATGAAGCTAGAAGGCTTCTCCATCCCCGTTCCTTATCGGCTTGGTGAGGTGCTTCCTCACCGAAAGCCAGATTCGAAGGCGGGTGCACGAGCTGGCTCGTGAAATCTCTCAGGATTACCGCGGCCAGGAGCTCGTGCTGATCTCCATCCTGAAAGGCTCCTACATGTTTCTGGCCGACCTGAGCCGGGCGCTGGAAATCCCAGTACGCGTGGACTTCCTGGGAATCGCTTCCTATCGTGGCACCCAATCCAGCGGAGAACCCCAGTGGACCGCGCGACTGACGACACCCCTCCGGGGGGCTTCACGTGCTGGTGGTGGAGGATATTATTGACTCCGGCCGAACACTCCGGTGGATTCGGGATCATCTGAGCGAACAGGAACCGGCCAGCGTGCGCACCTGCGTGCTCCTCGACAAGCCGGAGCGACGAGCCGTGGAGTTCACGCCGGACTATGTCGGTTTTGTGATCCCCGACCGATTTGTCGTCGGCTACGGCCTCGACTACGACGGGTGGTTCCGCCAGCTTCCGTACGTTGCCGTCCTGGAGTCGGCCCGTTAGGCGCCCTACCCGACGGATCGCCCGGAGGAGTCGCTTTCCGTTCGGTTCTGAGGTAGAATCCCCCCAGATCCAGCTTGCGCCTGCGGGAGGAAGTCAATGGCCGAGGATTCCAAGCGTTCCGACCTCCGTGCCCGTCCCGGAACCGGAAGAGGCGGCCCGCGTCCCACTCCGAGACGCTTCGGCAGGAGCTACTCCGACGTGGTCGCCGGGAGCTCCGGCGGCGAACGCGCTCCGGACACTCCGATGGAGCAGGCGATCCGCGCCCTCTACGAGCAACGCTACGAGGAAGCCGAAGAGATCCTGCGCCAACTGACCGCCTCCTCCGACCGCGCTGGAGAGGCCCACTTTTACTTGGGAACGGCTCACTTCCTTCAAGGAGACTATCAGACCGCCGCGATGCACTTTGCCACGGCGATCCAGCAGGAGTATCTCCGCCCTGAAGTTATGGAACGGCTCGGTGACGCCTTGTTCCTCCTAGAACGGTACCAAGAGGCGATCGAGGCCTATCGCGCTGCGCTGGACCGGTCCCCCTCAGCACAAGGGTACGCCCGACTGGGCCAGGCCTATCTGGCGCTGGGCCAACGAGAAGCAGCCCCTGGACGCCTTCAAAGAGGCGATCCGCCATCGGCTCCTGCAGGTGGGCTCTATGCAGGAGACGGAGGACGTTCAGGAAGACCCCAACCGCCCGGAGAAGCGCTCCTAAGGCGGGCGAACTCGGCGGCCCCTGCCGATGGGATCGGGATTTAGTTTGCACAAAACATCGGTGGCGAAATCCCTCTGAAGGGGACTATTATTGAAATTGAAGTGACTATCGGATCTGTGGAGCAAGAGAGGAGGAGCGCAGCCATGAGCGACAAAAAGCAGAGGATCGTCGAGGGGACTGACCAAGGCCTACTGGATGGAGCTGGAGACGGTCGTCAACTACCTGGCCAACTCGATCCACCTGGACGGCGTTCGGGCCGAGGAGATCAAGGAGAAGCTGGCCGCCGACGTTCAAGAGGAGCTGGGGCACGCGCAGGCCTTTGCGCGGCGCATTAAGGAGCTGGGCGGCCGCATTCCCGGCTCCAAGGAGTTCGCTCCCACTCAGGGAGGCCTTCAGCCGCCCGCAAACTCCACCGATGTCGTCTCGGTGATTCGCGGAGTCATCGCGGCTGAAGAGGAGGCCATCGAGCACTACAACGCAATCATCCGGGAGTGCGAGGGCTTCGACTACGTCACGCAGGATCTGGTGGTGCGCATCCTCGCCGACGAGGAGACCCACCGGCGCGACTTCATCGGGTTCCTGAAGGAGTACGAGAAGCAGGCATAAGCCCAACACTCGGGCAGAGATCGGCTAAGAAGCACTCTTCACAGCGCGGGCGACGCGCCGAACAGACGTTTCGCCCGTGTTCGATCAGCTGCAGGGAAAACCGAATCCAGTGGTCTCGCGGGACCTGGGCCTCCAGGTCTCGCGCCCACTTTTTCCGGCGCCCTCTCCGCGCTCAGCCCTAAGCGACGAGCGATGCGCCCAACGTGGGTATCCACAACGATTCCCGAGGGCTCGTTGTGCCAAACGTTCATCACGACGTTGGCCGTCTTTTGGGCCACGCCGGGGAGCTGAACCAACTCCTCGACGGTGCTGGGGATCTCTCCGCCCCATCGCTTGAGCACCGTCCTGAGCCATCCCTTTGAGATGGCGGGCCTTATTCCGATAGAAGCCGGTCTTGTAGACCAGCCGTTCCAACGTCTCTAAGTCGGCCTCGGCCAGCGCAGCAACGTCGGGGTAACGGGCAAACAGCGCCGGCGTAACCGTGTTCACCACCTTATCGGTACACTGAGCGGAGAGCATCACGGCAACGAGCAGCTCGTACTTGTTCCGAAAGTGAAGCGCACAGCGTACGTCCGGGTAGTGAACGTCCAAGCGGCGCAGAATCTCCGCAACGCGTTTTGCCTCAGAACGCTCCATTGGCTTCAATCGTGAGAAGTACGGGGAAGCTTGGGGATCAGCCAAGAGAGGAACGACTGTTCGCTTCGGGTCTGAATCAGCACCGTTCCCGGCCCTTCCAGCTCGCAGACCAGCCCTTCGCCTCCCAGAAGGGTGGATTTGATCCCTCCGATCGTCCGGACCCCGGTAATTCACTCGCTCGGAGAAGGCAACCAAGTGACCAGTATCCACGATGTGCTTGTGACCAGTTTCCAGCTCCAGCCGATGGATGGCGCCATAACTGGACAGGAAGACGGTTCCACGTCCCGGAGAGCCGAAGCATGATCAGCCCCTCCCCGGAGAAGAAGGACCGGGCACCGCCCCACTTAGCGTCCACCTCCACCCCTTCGGTCGCCGCCAAAAACGCCCCAGACTGGGCTAACCAGCTTTCGTTCTCCAGAGCGATCGCCGCGATGTCGCCGGGTAACGCTGGCGAGAAGGTCACCTCCCCGGTCCTCTCGGCGGTAAAGGTGTTCAAAAAGAGACTCTCGCCGCCCAGCGCTCGCTTGACAGCTCCTAGGAGCCCGCCTCGCATCTGGGTTGAAAGCTGAATCCCTTCCGACATGCTGACCATCGCGCCCGTCTCGGCTTGGATCGACTCGTCCCGACTCAGAAGGACCCGAAGCAGCGAGTACGTCGGTCGATAGAGAATCTCATAGTCCACGGTGCTTCCTCTCTTAGCAAATGGCGTTTCAGGGCTCTTCAGTCGCCCGAATCACTAGAGTAGAGCGCCTCGATCACCTCACGCATGGACTCCAGTACCTCTCGACGTTTCACTTTGAGCGTAGGGGTCAGCTCGCCCGACTCGATCGAAAACTCCCGATCGGTCACGTGAAAAAACACGGATCCTCTCATAGTCAGCGAAGTCCCGCGTCAACCGGGCGATCTCCTGGCGGTAGAGTTTTTGCACGAGGGGATGGCGCACCATCTCCGAGCGCGGTTGAATGGGGATTCCCTCCCGCTGAGCGAACTCCTCCAGGGCTGGAAAGGAGGGCACAATGATCGCCCCAGCCGCCTTCTGCGACTCGCCGATCACCACCGCTTCAGCAATGTAGGGACTGGCCTTGAGCGCGTTCTCGATCGGTTCTGGCGCGACGTACTTCCCGTTGGAGAGCTTAAAGAGGTTCTTCTTCCGACCGGTGATCTTTAGGAAGCCGTCCTCGTCCAGCTCGCCCAGATCGCCGGTGTGGAACCACCCGTCGGGATCGATGGCCCGCTTGGTCTCCTCGGGAAGGCGGTAGTAACCCTTCATCACGTGGCGGCCGCGGGTCAGGATCTCCCCGTCGTCGGCGATCTTCACCTCAACCCCGGGAATCGGCGGCCCGACCGTCCCGAACTTAAAGTGATCCGGTCGGTTGACGGCGATCACTGGGGAGGTTTCGGTCAAGCCGTAGCCCTCCAGAATGAGAATGCCTGCTGCGTGGAAGAACTCGGCGGTCGAAACGGCCAGCGGAGCCCCGCCGCTGATGAAAAAGCGCAGTCGTCCCCCGACCGCCTCCCGGAGCCGATGGAGCACCAGTCGATCGGCCAGAGAGCGTTCCAGACTCAGCAGAGGGCCTACTCTTCGCCCCTCCCGAAGACGCCGTCCAGCCTTGTCCCCCTGCTTCATTGCCCAGTAGAAGAGGCGTCGGCGGAGCGCCGGGGCCTCCTCAGCGCTCTTGAGTACTCGCGCCTGGAGACTCTCATAAAACCGTGGTACGCAGGCCATCACCGTGGGGGCCACCTCCCTCAGCTCGTCGGCCAGATACCGGAGCCCACGGGAGTACACAATCGTCGCCCCAACGTACATCGCCAAAAAGTCCACCATCCGCTCGAAGACATGGGACAACGGTAGGAAGGACAACAGCGTGTCACCGGCGCCGATGTCCAACACCTCCAGCGTCCCTTGGATGTTGGAGATGAAGTTGTCATGGGTCAGGATCACCCCTTTGGGGTTGCCGGTGGTTCCGGAGGTGTAGATGAAGGTCACCGTGTCTTCTGGGGAGACGCGATCCCTCCGAGCGAGTAGCTCGTTGCGCGCAGTCGCGTCGGTGGCCTCCGGGCGGTTGAGGAGCACTTCCAAAGCCTCAGCGCCGTCCAAAAGCGGAGCGGCGTCGGTGTCCATCGTCACCAGAAGCTCTAACGACGGGCAGTCCTGACGAATCTCGGCGACCTTCTCTGCCTGCGTCCGGCTGGAGAGCACGATCCCCCGCGCCTGGGAATCGTTCAGGATATAACGCGCCTGATTGGCCGGCAGCGTTGGATAGATCGGCACCGAAATAAGGCCGGCAGACATCGCCGCGTAGTCAGCAATCGCCCACTCCAGTCGATTCTCACCTAAGATGGCCACCCGATCTCCAGGCTCCAGGCCGCGGGCAATAAAGACGCTCGCCAGCCGCTCCACTCGATCGGCAAACTCCTGGAAGGTGACCGAAGCGTACCCTGAACCGTCGTGAAAGCGGATGAACTCCTTGTGGGGATGGCGCGAAACGGTCTGGTGGAGCGCCGTAACCAGAGTCGTCGGCCGAAACTCGTTCATGGACCTTTCCTCCCTCCTGATCAGCGCACCCGTCGGACCCCCGCCTCGGCGACCGGCACGGCTCTGGGCGAGAGCACCTCCTCCACTCCAAAAACCTGAAGCGATTGGGGATCGGAGCTCCGCTCGACTGCGTTCGGCGGAGCGCCGTTGTTCCCCTGGATGAAGTTCTCGATCAATCGTCCGCCGTCCAGAACGGCGAAGCCACCGTTCCGGATGAAGTTGTTCTCTCGAATCTCCGGCGAGGCCGCCCCCCGCACCAGAACGCCGTGCTCCCGCTGATTGGCGAACAGATTGCGAGCAATGGTCGGCCGGGCGCCGTCTTCGCATACCACGCCGTAAACGTTCCCCAAGAACGTGTTGTTGAGAATCTGAGGCGACGCCTGCCCAACAACCCGAATTCCGACCACGTTCAGGCGAAATTCACAGTCCTCCACCGTCGGCGAAGCATCTTCGAGGGTCAACGCCGTGCCAGAGTTCTGCAAAAATTCCGAGAAGGAGAAGACCATCCCATCGCTCCGACAGAGAACCTGCGCCCCGGCCTGAAACCGTGCCTCGTGAATGCGACCGGAAGCCGTCGGTGCGAGGATCAACCCCTGCCACTCCCGAAGCTCCGGCGTTCCGGTGAAAAGAACCGGCTCCTGAAAGTCGCCTTGCACGTACAGCATCCCGTGAACGATCAACCGGCCAGGATTTTCTGCGCCGCCGGAGAACTGAACGTGAGACCCCCGCTCAATGGTCAACGTTGCTCCCTGGGGCACCCGTACGGCGCCCCGAACTACGATCGTTCCCGCCCAGATTTCGCTCCCACTGAGATCGCCGCTCCGCAAAACCGGTTCTTCGGGAGTGCCACGGATCAGGAGGGCCGGCGGGCCGCTGACGCTCCCGCACCCCAGCGCCGTCCAGCCGACCCACACCATCGCCAGGGAGAGGAGAACCCTCCAACAACCCCGGTGGTTCGGCATCCGCCCCTCCCTTCCCGAGCGCTAAGGGATCAACGGGCCACCTTGCCCATCTTCCGCAGATTGTCCAAGCTGAGAGCGATCGCCTCCAACGGCGTCCGACGAGAACAACGATCCTGCTCGACCAGGTACCACTGAACCCCGGCGGCCTCTGCAGCGTCAAAGATCCTCGGCCAGTCCAGCACCCCTTCGCCGATCTCGGCGAAGTCTCCGTCGGCCGCCATATCCTTGATATGCAACAACGGCACCCGACCGGCGTACTTCCGAATGTACTCGGCCGGGTCCTCCCCTCCGTGCTGAATCCAATAGGTATCCAACTCCGCCTGAAGGTAGCGCGGATCGGAACTCTCATAGAGGAGGTCCAGACCGTACTTCCCTTCAAACCGCTGAAACTCGAACGAATGGTTGTGATAACAAAGCACCAAGCTGTGCTGAGCCAACCGCTCACCGATCCGGGTCATGATCTCGCCCAGCCGCCGCCAGTCGTCCGCCGACCTCCGCCGCGGCTCGGCGAGATAAGGGATCGTCACAAAACGGGCGCCGATCTCCTGAGACAGCTCGACAACCCGGTTCAGGTCCGACTCCAGCTGCTCTAAGGGAACATGCCCGCCGGGCGTCTTCAGGTTCAGCTGCTCCAACAACTGACGATACTCCCGAGGACTAAGGCCCCCGCCGGGCAACCCCTCGACCCCTTCGTAGCCGATCTCCGCAACGCGCCGAAGAGTTCCTACAAAATCTCGCGTGAGGTCTTCCCGAACCGTATAGGTCTGAAGACCGACTGGAATATGAGCCATCGTTGAGCGTGCTCCTCCCCAAAGGACGCGAAACGTTCGCGGAAATATAACACGCCCTGGAGACCAAGGCAACCGCCGCACCCGCCGGTGCCGTCTCCCCGCCGGCCGGACCGAAAGCCCGAACGAGTGCCTGTCAGAAAATCTTCAAGAAGGCTACAAACCGCCCGCGTCCTTGTCCCTTCCCAAGGCGACCGCTAAAAACGTGCTGAAACCAGGAAACCCGACACGGTCCAGTACCCAGGGAGACCCCTCCGGAGGAGCCGGCACCCGGAGGCGTCGGTAGTACCCGCCTTGGAGAGAGGAAGGAAACGATGTACGCTCGCCAGAAGACCCGAGCGCTATGGAGCGCGGCGATCGTTGTTCTGCTGGGAACTCTTAACGTTGGAATTGCTCAAAGAGGCGAGGGAACAATGGGAGTCCGATTTCGCCATCAGGTCATTGACCCGAACCCTCCCGGTGCTCAGATGGACATCACCCTCCTCGCTGACATAGACGGCGACGGGCGCACCGACATCGTGATCGGCTCCAAGGCCGGGGAGGTCAACCTGTGGTGGTACAAAAACCCCTCCTGGGAACGGTACCCGATGGCCGTCGCGCCGAACCTCGAGGCGGGCGGCGTCGTCCTGGACATCAACCGAGATGGACGACCCGACATCGTCGCCGGGATGCAGTACGGAGGACGGGAGCTTTACTGGTTCGAAAATCCGCCCGATCCGACCAAGCGCTGGACCAAGCGGATCATCGAAAACCGATTTCAGAAGTACCACGATCAGACCGCCGGGGACCTGGACGGCGACGGCGAGCTAGAGATTCTGTTCGCCTCTCAGCAAAGCGGCGTGATCGCCTACTACGACATCCCCTCGGACCCGACGCGCTCCCCCTGGCCGGAGGACCACTGTCACATCCTCGCCGACGACATGCCCAACATTGAAGGGTTGGTGATCGCCGACTTGGACGACGACGGGGTCGCCGAGGCGATCGCCGGCCCGAACCTGTTCCGCCGCGGTCGGGGCGGCCGATGGACGCGCACCCCACTGCTGGACGGCTGGGTGATGACCCGCGTGGCCGTCGGCGACCTAGACGCGGACGGGGAGCTGGAGATCGTCCTCAGCGAGGGGGAAAGCGAACCGGGGCGACTGGGGATATACAAACTCTCGACGGGCGAGCTCCGAATCCTCAACGAAGGGCTCTTCCACCCGCATAGCTTGGAGGTGCAGGACTTCACCGGAGACGGGCGACTGGATATCTTCGTCGGTGAGATGGGGCTAGGAAAGAACCTTCACCCACGTCTGATCCTCTATCGGAACTTGGGGGACGAGTTCGAGGAGATCGTTTTTCACGAGGGCACGCCCGTGCATGAGGCCAAGGCCGCCGATCTGAACGGCGATGGCAAACCGGAGATCGTCGGGAAGCCGTACCATCCAGAACGCCATGTGGATATCTGGTGGAACGAAACTCCCTAACCAAGCCGGACCGCTTAGCCAAAGAGGAAATCCAACAAGGTGACCGGCACCATATTGGCCGTAACCCCCAGCGTCGCCTGAAGGGCAATCTGCCGAAGCTGGAGGTCGGAGATCACTTGCGCCAGGTCGGCATCTTCAAACTGGGAACGGATGTTCTCCACCTCGACCCGTTCGGCGAGCATCTGTTCGCGGATCGTCCCGATCGCCTCTGACTGGGCCCCCAATCCGACCCGAACCTGAACGATCCGATCTATCGCCTCGCGAACGGCCTCAACGTGGCCCATCAGAGACTCTTTATTGCCGCTGGCCATTGTGTTCTTTAGCTCGATGAGACGGACGAAGATTCCGTCCTGAACGGCCGCTTGCCCAGCTTCGTTTGGCTCGGCGGTCTCCTGGAAGAAGATTCCCCGCCCCGGAAAGGTGGTGCGGACCTCCGGGAGCCCAGGACGGATCCGCCGAACGATCGCCTCGTCGGTGCCCGAGTAGAGGATTTGATCCCCTTCCCGCGAGAAGGGGCGCTCAAGGACGTTGTCCCCCGCAAAGATAAAGCGCCCGCGGAACTCGGTGTTCGCCAGGTCCAGCAGCTCATCAATCAGCGCGTCCAGCTCGGCGGCTCCCGCCTCCATGGCGGAGCGGTTCGCTGTCCCGTCGCTCATTTGAATGCCGATCTCGACGGCCCGGTTGAGTCGATCGGTGAACTGATTGAGGATTCCTTCGGCGGCGTCTACGTCTATTTGGGCCAGCTCGGCGTTGCTGATGAACTGATCCAACTGAATCCGTCGGGCCCGGTGAAACATCGCCTGTCGAACGGCTGAAGGGTCGTCGGAGGGCTTGAGCACCCGTCGCCCGGTGGTAATCTGGATCTGCGACTCGGCCACCTCGGCCGAATGGTCGCGGATCGCCTTTTGCAATTGGCTCAATCGGCCTTGGAGCGTCACGCGCATCTGCACGGCCCGTCCTCCTCAGAAGCGCTCAGATTCGCTCGATGATCGTTTCCAACAGTTGATCCACCACCTGAATGTATCGAGCGGCCGCCTGGAACCCGCGTTGAAAGACCAGCATGTTCGCCGCCTCTTCGTCGAGGGAGACGCCGGAGATCGCCTCTCGGCGGGTTTCCAGCTGCTGCTTAATCAACTCGCTGGTCCGCTGCTGTTGATCGAGCTCCGCCGACTGCGCTCCGAGAGCGGCGACGAGCTCTCGATAGAAGGCCGGAACGGTCAGGTTTTCCAGCTCGGGAAGGCGCCGCTCCTGAATCTGGGTCAGCCCTTGAGCCAGCCGTTGCGCCTCCGGAATGCTCAGGTCGCCCAAATTGGGCACCCCCGGCTGCTCCACATCGGCAGGGCCGCGAACGGCAACGGTCAGGTATAGCGCCGCCTGGGCTCGCTGAGCCGGGTCGGAGGCCGGCTCCAAGAGGGTCCACCCCGGCAGGACGCCGTTTGCCTGATCGATTAGCTGACGGGCCAAGGTGTGGAGGTCCGCCTCGATGGCAGGAAGCAGCTCGTTCTGAAACCGAGCCAGCCCGTGAAGCGCCCCGCTGGAGGGATGAACCTCGACCGTCTGTCCGCCCAGCGCAGCGTGCAGACGCAGCCGGCCGTCTTGAGAGGAGGAGACCGAAAGCTCCGCCGCGCTCGTCGTGGAAGCCAGCGTGATCCCGTTCAGGAGAACGGTCCGCGTTCCGTCCTTGCGCTCCTCCATTCGCACGCCGATCAGCTCGGCGAGCTCTCGGACTAACTGTTCCTGCCGGTTCTGAATCTCAAAGCGCGCGCTGGCCTCTGGAGTGCGGAGGATCTCAACGTTCAGCTCCCGGACGGCTTGAAGTCTCCGGTTGACCTCGGTCACCAGTGTCTGGGCGTCCAGGAGGTTCTGCTGTTTGGTTGCGTCCAGTTGTTCGGCCAGGCTGCGAAACGTCCCAGCAACCACCCGCGCCCGCTCGACCAGCTCCTGACGGATCCCTTGGCTCTCCGGCGTGGCCGCCAGCGATTCAGCAGAGGCGAAGAACCGCTGGAGCGCTGTGTCTAGGCCGGTGTCGGACGGTTCGTTGATCAGCGACTCCAGAGCGCTCATCAGCTCCGTCTGCTTGGTCAATGAGCCGAACCGACCCTGCTCTTGGAGCAGCAGCCGTTCGGTGAGGGCGTCCCGCAGGTTCTCCACCTGCGGCATGTTGAGGATCGCTTCAACACTTGGGTCGCTGACCCCCGGCGTCGCTCGTTGGCGCGTGTAGCCAGGTGTGTTGACGTTTGCGATGTTCTTACCGGTCACCTCCAGCGCCGACTGGTTGGCATTGACCGCACGACGCCCAATCTGGAGGCTGTTGAGCAAACCAAGACCGTTCAAGATCGCCATGGGTTCCGTTCTCCTGTTCTCTGAGGCCCCTGCGCTGCCGCCACAACGAACGGGCCAATGGGTTCCCTCGAAGCCCCATGGACGAAACGACGCTCAAAAGCAACGATGCAAATCAAAGAGCTCTCAAACCGTCCGATCGAAGATCGTTGGCCCCTCGCCGGCACGACCGCCCAGGTGGCTGTAGGTGTCCGGCTCCAGACCGAGAGCCATCTCCGCAAACCTCAACGAGCGCTGGATCAACGCCTTGTTCTGCCGATTGAGCTGCTGAGCCCGGACGGCTGCCGTTTGGAGGTGTCGGTGAATCTCCGCAATCCGGGATGCGAACGGCTCTGGAACGTAGCGGTGCCACTCGGCCAGTCGCGATCGGGGGAGCTCCGGAAAGTACGGCGCCAGGCGTCGGACCAGTCGCACGCGGAACTGCTCCGTCCGGGAGAGCTGCCCGGAGATGGCCTCCAGCTCCTGACCGGCCGACAACATCGCCGGAATGTCGTCCCGGAGCAAGTGCTTTTGCACCTCCTGGGCCTGGGCGGCCAGCTCCTGGGTCAGAACCGACTCCAGTTCGAGAATTTCGATCAGCTGTTTGAGGCTCTCGCCGACCACCTGTCCCGCGGTCAGAGGCGGCGGGGACGACGCGTTGGATTGTCGGCTGCTAGAAGAAGGGGACGCCATCGATCGGTTCCTCACCTCGACAGATGTTCGCTCAAAAGGGGCAACCCGTCGGCCTCACTCCGAGTCGAGCAGCCGATCGGCTAGAGGTTCCGGGTCGATCCGATAGACGCCGTTCAGGAGCTTCTGCCGGACGGCCTCGATCCGGTCCTCGCGGATCTCAGGCAGCCGTCGGAGATGCTCCTTGAGCCGGGCAAAAAGCTGCGCCTCCGGTGAGACGTGAACCTCTACCTCGGGCCCGGAGTCTCCGGAATCGGTAGGAACGGGAGGGGTCTTCCCCCGGTACTCCACGGCCCGCGTGCGAACGTCACTGTACGAGGTGCGGATCTGTTTCCGATCAACGATCATCTTGCGGTCCATTCGTTCATCCTTTCTATCGGAACGGGCCGAACTCCGCTTGACTCCAAGGCCAACCGCCCGCTTTATCGCTCTTGGAGCTGAGCACCGCTGAGCGCCGCTTGATAGGCTCGGCGTCCCTGCTCCTGTCGGAGCACCTCGGCATAGAGCCGTTCAGCGATGCCGATCCCCCCGCCGGCGGCCAACGCGTCGCTGAGCCGCTCGTCAAACATCTGTTCGTACATCTGCGAGGCGAAAGAGTTGCCCAACAGGCCGCTTTTAGAGACCGAACGGCGCATCGCCTGGACCAGGATTTGCATCAGCAGCCCCTCGAACCCCCGCGCCGCTTCCTGAGCCTGCATCCGTTCAGAACGAGGAAGCGTCCGTTCCACCGCCCGAAGGGCCGGATCGCTCACCCGAATCGGGCGAAAGCGGCCGCCGGGAAGTCCGTTCCAAAGCTGCCCACCGGAAACCAGCATCGCCAGAAGCCTCCTATCGGATCTCTAGCTCCGCCTGGAGCGCCCCCGCCTCTTTGATCAACTGAAGGATCGTAATCAAGTCCCGCGGGGCGACTCCCAGAGCGTTCAGACCCTGAACCAGCTCGTTGAGCGTTGTGCCCTCCGGCAACAACTGCATCGGACCCCCTTCGGTCAGCGCCGGGCCGGGCTGCGTGACGGTGATCTCCGCCTCGGGAACGACCACCGTCCTCCCGCCGGAGAACGGCGCCGGCTGAGAGATGATCGGTCGAGTCACCACCTGCACAGAAAGGTTCTGATGAGTGACGGCGATCGAGGAGATCCGCACGTTTTGACCGATGACAACCGTTCCGGTGCGTTCGTCCACAACCACCTTCGCCCGCTGGTCGGGCGTCACCTCGAGCGCCTCAAGGTTGCTGATAAAGGAGACCAAGTCTGCACCGCTGGGGACGACCACCCGCACGGTTGCGGCGTCTAGCGCCAAAGCGGTCCCTGCCCCTAACTGGGCGTTGATGACGGCGGCCATCCGGGCCGCCGTGGTGAAGTCCGGATGGCGCAGACCATAAAGCAACACCTCCGGGGCATTTGTCGGGTCGGCAGCCGCCGGATCGGGAACGGTAATTGTCGGGTCGCCGACGCTCTGGAGCAGCTGAGCACCGTTAGGAACTCGCCCAGTGGCAACGTAGTTCCGTCGGAACCGGCTTCCCGCCGCCTCGACCAGGACCCCACCGGTGGCAACCGGCCCCTGAGCCGTCGCGACGACGTTCCCATTCACGTCCATCAGGTTGGTCAACAGCAGCGTTCCCCCCTCTAGGCTCCGCGCGTCTCCGATCGCACTGACCAGCACGTCCACGCGGCTTCCGGCCCGGAGAAACGAGGAGACCTCAGCGGTCACCAGTACCGAGGCGACGTTCTCCGTCCGAAGCTGGGTCCTAGGGTCGTCCACCGTGATCCCCATGTTGCGCAGGACGTTCTCCAGAGACTGCTGGGTCACGCCGACGCTGGTCGTTCGATCGCCGGTTCCGTTCAGGCCGACGACCAGCCCGTAGCCGAACAGCTGAGCCTTTGTCATCCCCTGAATCGTAGCAATATCTTTGATCCGAGCTGCGGAGGCCGACGGCACCGTCCCCCCAAGCAGTCCCCAGGAGACGATCAACGCGACGCTTAACCGCAAGAGCTTGTGACTTCCTCTCCGCATCGCTCGCTCCTAGAAGAACGGAAGCAAACTGGAAAGAATCCGCAGGAACAGGTTCGGCTTGTTGTGCTTGGCGATCAGCCCCTCGCCGGTATAGCTGATCTCTGCATTGGCCAGCTGGTTCGAAAGGATCGTATTATCCTTGCGGATATCCTGCGGGCGGCAGATTCCCCGAACTCGGAGGATCTCCTTTTCGCCGTTGATGTCCAGGATTCGGGTCCCTTCCAGCTGAAGATAGCCGTTGGGCAACACTTCGGTGACTACTGCGGTCACCGTCGTCCGGAGGACGCCACTACTGCGGGTCTCTCCGCCGCCGTTGTGCTCGGCATTGGCCCCAAATTGGCCGCTGGCCCCTTGTTGGGTTCCCGTCCCGCTCCGGAACGACCCGTCAAATCCGATCGAGTCGCTCCGCCCGGTCTGGATGGTGGCCGAACGACTGGCCTGGGTGGACTCCAGAACCAGAACGGTCACCACATCTCCCACACGGGAGGCCTTCAGGTCGGCGTACAGGGATCGGGGAACCGACTGTTGCGCCCAGGCGGCCCCACTGCTCAGCGCCCAGGCCAAGGTCAGTCCCCAGACCGTTTGAAAAGCTCGTCCGCGTCGCTGTCGTTTGGTTCGCATCCTCGTGTTCCTGCTCAGCGGTGACTATTGTCGTCCGGGCCTTTGTGCGGTGGCCGCGCTAGGTTGCAGAATCGGAAGCACGACTCGAGCCAGCCGCTGTTGAACGACCAGACCCCGGATGACCTTTCCCGAAGCCGGATTACGGATGGCGATTGTCTCTCCATATCGCCCATCTTGGAGGGCCTGGCCGATCATCGTCAGGCGAAACCGGGGGGCTTCGAGGGTAACGGTCACCAGATCGCCCTGACGGATCAGCGGCAGCTCCTCCACGTTCTCTTCGGTGAACGGTTCTCCGGCCCGAATCGCCCGTCGAGCGCGGACGCCAACGGCCTCAACTAATCGGCCCAAAGGTCGCTTTCCGTTTAGTGTCGTCAGGTCGCGCTCGACGTATTCGACATCCTCCGCGCGAAGCGCTTCATGGCGGTGAATCGCCCGCTTGGCGATGCCGATCGGCCCGTAGGCGTGCAAGTTAAGTGCCAACGTAAGCGTCTCGACCGGCCTTCCGGCGACCTGGACCTGCACCGGGACGCTCCATCGGTCGCTGAGCGTTCCGCTCAGCCGCTCCGTCTGAACGACCGCCGTCCAGTCGCCGGTGGGGATCTCGAGCGGCTCGGGCTCCCGGAGGTAGCTCAGCTCGACCCGCTCAGCGCCGTACTCCCGGTTTAGCCAAGCCTCCAGCTCCGGGCGGACGGCCTCCAGGAGCGCCGCGGGCTCAACCCGCTGGCTTCGGAGGCGAATCTCCGTGCGCGGCGCCCCTTCGAGGGCCACGGCGGTGTCGTCCACGCCCAGCCGCTCTTGGTGCCGCCGGAGCAGAATCCGCAGGCTCTCTGCGCGATAGGTCAGCGTCTGACCGACCGGCGGGACGAAGGGGCTCAGCTCCAGCCCCGCCAGCGCTGAGGCCAGCGCCGGATCGGAGGCGATCACCTGGGCAATGTCTCCCAACCGAACGGGAGGTTGTGTGACCTGCGCCTCCTGGGCGAAGATGACCCGCGCCCGCACCGTTCCGGCCTCAGCAGACGCCAAGCCAGCGAACATCCCCAATCCCCCGATCGAGAGCAGCAGTCCCCATCCCAGCAGGGCCGAACGGTACTTTTTTCCGACCCACCACAGACGCGGGAACTTTTTTCCTCTCTTTTGGGTGCTGCGACGGTTCACGGTCCACCCCTCCCGCTTTAGGCGCGGCGACTATCGCCGCAGGTTGTTCGCGACGTTCAGCATCTCGTCGGCAGCCTGAATGGACTTCGAAGAGATCTCATAGGCCCGCTGGGCGACGATCATGCTGACCATTTCCTCGACCAGCTTGACGTTGGAGGTTTCCAAGAAGCCCTGCAGCAGGCTTCCGTACCCGTCGGTCGCCGGCGTTCCGATCTGCGGCTGCCCCGATGCGGTGGTGGACTTGAACAGGTTCTGACCGATCGCCTCCAGCCCGGCTGGGTTGGCGAAGCGGGCCAGCGTGATCTGTCCCACCTCCTGGAGCTCCTTAATGCCGGGCAGTTTGACCTGGACCAACCCGTCCTTGCTGATGGTGATCTGCTCTGCGTTCTCGGGGACGATGATCTGCGGCTCCAAGGGCAGGCCGTCGCTGGTAACGATGCGGCCCTGGCTGTCCAGCTTAAAGGAGCCAGCCCGTGTGTAGACAACCTCGCCGTCGTTGTTGACCACCTGGAAGAACCCGGGGCCCTCAATCACCAGGTCCAGCTCGTTGTCGGTCTGCTTGAACTCGCCCTGGGTGAACAGTCGCTGCGTCGCGGCGACCCGCGAACCGTGGCCGATCTGAATCCCCGTGGGAATTTCGGTACCCACGCCTGAGAGTGTGCCGGCGGTGGTAACCGTTTGATAGATCAGGTCCTGGAAGTCCACCCGGACCCGCTTAAAGCCGTTGGTGTTCACGTTGGCCAGGTTGTTGGCGATCGTGTCAATCGCCAGCTCCTGAGCCTGCATGCCGGAAGCGGCGGAGTACAGCGCCCGAATCATTCCGATTACCCTCCTCCTACCCGTTGAATGAGCATGTTCAAGCTGGAGTCGGCCACCAGGATAGCCCGCTGGTAGGCCTCAAAGCCGCGCGTGATCCGAATCAGCTCGGCCATCTGCTGGACCAGCCCCACGTTGGAGGCCTCCAGGTAGCCCTGACGCACCCGGGGGTTGGGCGTGATGCGCGGAACGGACTGAGCGTCCTGCGGCCGAAAGAGGTTGTTCCCCTCCTTCTTGAGCGGCAGCCGCCCATTGACCGGCGTGAAGTGCACCACGAGCAACCGATCCACTTCCTGGCCGTCCACGCGGACGGTTCCGTCGGTGGCGATCTCGACCTTTCCTCCGCGAATGACGATCGGGCCGTTCTCTCCTAGCACCGAGTAGCCCGCTGCGGTGATCAACCGCCCGTTAGGATCCAGGGAAAAGTTGCCCGATCGGGTGAAGCGCCGCCCCTGCGGAGTCTGGACGACGAAGAAGTTCTCGCCGTTGTCTTCCAAGGCAACGTCTAAGTCGTTGCCGGTCTGCTCAAAGCCGCCCGGCTGAAACTGAGTGTACGACTGCAACGCCAGACGGGGGCACCAGCACCGTCCGGTTGCCGTAGCGTTCTTCGGCGGCCATGTGAAACGTGGCGAAGTCCTGCCGGAAACCAGGCGTGGAGGCGTTGGCCAGGTTGTTGGCGATCACCTCTGAGATGGCGTCGTTCGCCAACATTCCGGCGGCAGCCGTGTAGATCCCTTGTAGCATCGTACCACTCCTTGCAGTCTCAACGCGGGAACCATCTCTCCCAGCGACCAGGAGGAGAACAAGTTTCGTGCCCGACCAGAAAACCCGTAAAGTACCGGGATTTTTCCTCCCATCCCTCCAAGGGAGGGAAAGGAATTCCCCCCACGCTCCAACGGCAGGAACCCTCTTCCCTGGGGTCGTTCCTTGGCAGCACGGAGCAGAGGTGCGATCATCCCCGTCAGAGGCGGTCGAATTCTCCTTGCGAGGCCCGGAAGGAAAGGAGAAGCCATGAGAAGAAGCCCTCTCATCGCCTTATTACTGATTGTCGGAGCGCTTCAAGCGGGCACAAACGCCTTTGCAGAGCCGATCCTATTCCGATACCGAGTCATTGCCGATGTGGTGGCGCTCCGCGCGGTGGCCGATGCCGACGGGGACGGAAGAGGGGATATTCTGCTCGCCTCCGGCGGAGAGGCGGGTGGGTCTGGATTTCCGGGCGTTCTCCGATGGCACCGGTACCCGGACTTTCGGGCCTTTCCGATCAACGACCCGCCGGAGAGCAGCTACATTGCCGACCTGGAGGCCGCCGACCTGGACGGCGACGGCGATCCGGACCTGATCGCTCCGATCGCCCAAGAGCCGGGGGATACCCATCGGCGGGTGATCTGGTGGGAAAATCCCCGTCCCGACCGTCCGGCAACGGACCGCTGGCCGATCCATCAGATCGGTGAGATCGACCGCTCCGACGGCCCGGGAAAGGACCTCGCCGTCCTGGACGCCGACGGGGACGGACGCCTTGATGTGGCCGTCCGGACTCACAACGCTGTTTTCATCTGGTATCAAGACGCACCGGACCGCTGGACGGAGCGCTTTGTCGGCGACCTCCCTTGGAGAGAGGGAATGGACGCTGGCGACATTGACGGCGACGGCGATCCGGACGTGGTGCTCAACGGCTACTGGCTGGAAAACCCCGGCACCCGCGACGGTGCCTGGCAACGTCGAACGATCGACGCCAGATGGTTCGCGCAGGACACCGGCACCTGGCGGGACAACTCCTGTCGAGTGCTCGTTGCAGATCTCAACGGCGACGGGCTTGCCGATCCGGTCTTTGGCCAGTCGGAACAGCCGGGCTTCCCGGTCGTCTGGTACCGGGCGATCGACCCCCATGCGGATCGTTGGGAGGCCCATGAGATCGGACAGATAGACTACTGCCATTCGCTACAAGCGGGGGACCTGGACCTGGACGGCGACACCGACGTGGTCGCCGCTGAGATGCCCCGCTACGACGCTCCATATCCCGTCGTCATCTTCCAGAACGAGGGGGAAGGGCTCCGCTGGAACCGGCAAGCGGTCTCCACCGACACGGGGAGCTACATCCTGGTCGTCGGGGACGTAGGGGGCGACGGCGACCTGGACCTGGTCGGCGGCCGAAGCTTCAAACCGTCCTCCGGTCGAACTATGGGAAAACCTTACCCGAAGCGAGCCGGAACGTCCGTAGGTCCGCTTGAAATCAGCCCTGTACTACATGTATGATCCCCGTTCGAAGACCAAGAAGGGAGCTCTGAAAGATGGTCCGCTCTTCGGACCGACTTCTCCGCCTGCGCGTGATACTGGAAGACCTGCCCGACCTGAAGAGGTTGGGAATCGTCGGCGGGCTTCAGGACCGATCTCGACAGGTGTACCCTGCCAACGAAAGAGCGCCTGGCGTTCTCGTCTGCGACCTGGAGGCTCGGGTACGCCGGGACGCCGACCGTTCCGAGCCCAACTTCCTAGGCCCCTGGGTGCACGGTCCCCGCGGGGGCCGATTTCTCTACATCGCCTGGATTCGAGAGGAGGAGCAGGCGGACGGGTTCCGTCCGTACCGACGGCTCAAGGTCTCCCTGCGGGAGATCGGCTGGGAGCAGGTCGAGGCGGCCCAGCAGGCGGGATGCGCCTTGGTCGTCCGGCTGTCGGGAAGGGACCGGCACGGGGATGTCGCCTGCGGGACGGTATCACCAAGAGGCGGCGGATGGACCGTGGAGCGGGTTGAGGACTTTCAGCCGTTCACTTCGTCTGAGCAAGCAGGAGGCTAAAACCAGCAATGGGCAGTGTATACCGAGCATTAATGATCGGCGCGGGGGGAATGGCCGGGCGATGGCTGCGACGGTTTCTGACCCCGTTTTACGATCGGGTTCAGATTGTAGGCCTGTGCGACATAGACCCTCAGATTCTCAACGAGCAGGGCGACTGGCTCGGCCTTCCGCCGGAGGCTCGCTTCACCGAGATGGAGCCAGCGTTTGAGAAGACCGAAGCGGACTGTTGCTTGATCGCGATACCGCCGAGATTTCATCGTCAGGCTGCCGAGTTGGCCGCCCACCGAGGGATGCACATCCTCAGCGAAAAGCCGATCGCCGACACCTGGGAGGACTGTGTAGCCGTCTATAAGGCGGTCCAATCCAACGGCGTGAAGATGGAGGTGGTTCAGAACTACCGCTACTCCCCTCGAATCCAGACACTAAAGAAATACCTCGAGGCGGGCGAGATTGGGCGGCTGAACTACATCGTCGCCCGCTTTGCTGCCGACTACCGTCGCCGGGGCGGATGGGGCTCTCCCTTTCGGCACGAAATCCGGCACTCGTTGTTGATTGAAGGCTCCGTGCACCACTTCGACCAGATTCGGCACCTCTCCGGCGCAGACTGCCGATGGATTGCCGGTTGGGATTGGAACCCAAACCATCCCGCCTTCGACGGGGAGTGCTGCGGCCTGTTTGTCGCCCAGATGACCAACGGAGTGTTTGCCCAGTATGAGGGGAACTGCTTGGAAGGCGGGGAGGAGAACAACTGGCACGACGAGCTATACCGGCTGGAAGGGGATCAAGGAGCGCTCTCCGTCGGTCGGGATCAGCGCGTTCGCCTCTACCGGCACACCCCCGGTGAGGGGCTGACCGTTCGCGAGCTGCCCAACGTTCGAATGGAGCGACAGGGTCACATCGAGCTGTTCCAGCAGTTCTTTGACTGGCTGGACGGCGGCCCGACTCCTCCCACTGCGCTGGAGGACAACATCAAGAGCGCGGCGATGCTCTTTGGGGCGATCGAGGCGTCCGAGACCAACACTGTCGTGGACGTAACGGCTAAGCTCCGGGGGGCGCTCGGTTAATCCGTCCCTTCACCGTGTAGGATGCCCGGCCCGTAAGGGGCCACTCGCAACGGCGGATAGTGCGAGTTCCAGAGGGAGTGATCGCCGGTATCCCGGATGATCTGCCAGGCTCGGCGCATCAGCCGCCGAACGACCGGGTCGCACGCCGGATCGTCTATCCGGTTGTGAAGCTCCCAAGGGTCCTCGGCAAGATGATAGAGCTCGTCGAAATCGAACCCGTTCCAGACGAGCTTCCAATCGCCCTCCCAGATAACGCGTTGAGTCAGGCGGTAGCGACCGCCAAAGTACTCGGCATAGCCGGTCTGGAACCGATCGGCCTGTCCCTTTGGATCGGTCAGAAGCGGCGCAAAGGACCGGGACTCCGGCTCGCCGATCGGCTCCGCACCGACCAGCTCCAGAAGGGTCGGGGCCAGGTCGTGAAGCCCTACCCGAGCAGAAACGGCCTCCCCCACGGCGACACCGGGACCAGCAAGGACCATTGGGATATGATATACCTCCTCAAAGGCGGAGAAGTTCTTACAGTACAGTCCGTGTGCACCGAGCAATTCCCCGTGATCGCTGGTGAGCACGACGATCGTGTTTTCGATCGCTCCTCGTACCTCCAAAAGCTCCAGGAGCCTCCCAAACTGCTCGTCAATCTCGGTGATCGAGGCCCAATAACAGACGGCGGCCTCTCGGTGCTCCCGTTCGGACACGTCGGCCCAGGCGCGTGCCGCCTTCCGATAGATGTTGGGGCGCCCTTCCAAAGCGTCGTCGAAGTTCGGGGGGAGCTCCACGGCGTCTACGTCGTAACGTCGAAAGGCCTCCTCCCCACAGACAAACGGATCGTGTGGCTCCGGCACGCTAACAAAGCAACACCACGGGTCCGGGCCGTCCAGAACCGACTCGAGAAAGCGATAGGCCAGATCGGTAATGATCCCCATCCTTCGCGCAGCAGGGGGAAGGGTGGTGACGCCGTAGAACAGACCCTTCCGATATCCTGGCGGAAGGGTGTAACTCCGAGAGAGGAGATACTCCCCCTCGCCGTACTGCTCCCGAACTTGGCGGGCGTGCTCCCGGAACCAAGGGCTCTCGGTGGCCCCGTTCACCTCCCAGCCGAAGCGCTCCAGCTCGCCGGAGCGTTCCACATGCCACTTGCCGAAGTATCCCGTCCGATAGCCCAGCGCTCGAAGCCGCTGCGCCCAGTGAGGGAACCGCTCCCGAAGGACGCATTGATCCTCGTCCACGACATGGGTGACCTCTAGGACTCCATGAGTATGGGGGAGCAAGCCGGTCATCAAACTGGCCCGCGAAGGAGAACAGGTCGCGCTGGGCGCATAGGCCCTTTGAATTCGAACACCCCGCGCTGCAAGCGCATCGAACACAGGGGTCCGGCACGGATGCTCCGGCTCCAAGACCCGCCCCTGCATCTGGTCGGCCATCAAGAACAGAATGTTTGGTCGTCGAGTGCTCATTCCCTCCTCCAGGCTTCCGGCAAGCGTGCTTTTTTCGTCCTCAGCCTAGCGAAATCGGGATAAGGGGACAACAAAGAAAAAGTTCTCCTCGGCAGAGATGAGAGGCGTTGTCAAGAAGTGCGCCGTTGGCTCGAGCAGGCCACGTCACGGCGTTGTTTTGCCGAGAAATACTCCCTCCCCCCAGAGGCCTACCCAAACGGTTCCCGTCTCGTCCACCTGAACGGTTCGGACCCAACCGTCTTCGGGTCCGACCGGCTCCCAGTAGCGCCCCGACTCGTCAGCGAGGAAGAGGCCCCCTGTCCGGGTTCCGGCCAGGAGCCGGTCGTTCCATGGAACGAGCGCCCAGACCGGTCCCAGTCCCAACGGCTCCCACTTATTCAGCTCCACCGACCCTGTGGTCAGCCGATACAACTGAGCTGCCCCCGCCGCGTACACGGCACCGTTCCAAGGCAGTAGAGCCAGCAGGTGGCTTGGACCCGAAGGGAAGGGGAGCGGCTCCCACCGGCGCCGATCCGGCGCCCAGCGAAAGACCCCTCTTCCGGCGGTTCCGGCAAGGAGAAGCCCGTCTCCAGCGCCCAGCGCAGTGACCGCCTCCGGTGGAAGCCCTGCAGAAACGGGCTCCCAGCCTTCCGCCCCGTCCCACCGGAAGACGCCGCCGTCCTCCGTCCCTGCCCAGAGAGCGCCGTCGAAGACACAAAACGCCCGGATGTTCCGATCCTCCAGCCCGAACGGGCGCCAGGGGCCGGCGCCTTCCCAGGCGAAGACGCCGTATCCCTCCACAGCGGCCAGGAGCCGATCGCGCCATGGAACGAGCGCCCAGACAGCCCCTTCCGGAAGCCCCTCCCACAACGGTTCCCAGCGACCTGCTCCCGGGCAAAAGCGAAGCACCCCGTTGAAGGCGGTTCCGGCGAACGTCTCCCCCTGAAACCTAGCCAGAGACATCGGGAAACTGTTGGGAAGCCCCTTCTGCCGGAATGCGTCTCCCTCCCACCGGAAGACCCCGTGACCGTCCGTTCCGGCGAAAAGCCCTCCAGGTCCTTCCGACAGCGCCCGAACCGCCCGACGCCCGATCACAACCGGCCGCCAAGGCAGTTCCGCACCCCGAGAGAGATAGACAGATCCCCCCTCCGTCGCCAGAAAGGCGATCTCTCCCCTGCTGGCGATGGCCCAGACTACTTGACCTTCTAGCTCGGGGATCCGATCCCAGGACCTCCCGTCATTTACCGAACGAAAGACTCGCCCTTCGTGTGTTCCAACCAGCAGCATTTGTCCAACGCGCCCAAGCGCGATCGGCGAACCGACAACTAACCCTGCTTGCTCCCAGCGAGAGCCGCTCCATCGGACGAGTCCTGCTCCCCAAAGCCCAGCATAAAGCCCGCTCTGATCGGCAAACAGGCCCAACACAAGCGGGGTGGTTAGCCCCTCGGAGAGCGGCTCCCACGCCCCGGACCGGTAACGGTACACCCCGGCTCCCGCCGTTGCCGCGTAAAGACCCTCTTCCCACCAAGCGAGAGCGACGACCGTTTCAAGCCCCCTCGCGGCTCCGAGGGAACGCCACTCCTCAGCGCGGTTCTGGCTCCGGTACACCCCGAATCCGTCGACGGCGGCGTAAAGAACACTCCCCCGGCCGACCAGGGAGAGGACGTCTCCGCGCGGGAGGCCGGCATTGGCCAACTCCCAGCGTTCGCCTCCGTCCGATGAACGGTAAAGCCCTCCGTCGTGCGTCCCCGCGTATACCCAACCGTTCGACGCCACGAGCAAGCTGAATACAAACCCTCCCAGCGGCCCACCGGTAGAGGTCCAATCCCAGGCGCCCGCCGTCCAGAGCGCTCCCAGCAAAAGCCCAATCCTTACCCCCAGCAGCCAACCCCTCATTTCGACCCTCCTCTGGAACATACCGCAGCCGTTCCGCTTGAAGCGCTCTTTTCCGGCGAGTAGTATTCCGGCAGCGCCTGAGGTTCCTTCTGACGGAGCGAAAACGCCGATGAACTCGCCGTTAACCCGCTGGTTAGCCCGAACCAACCGCGTTACTTTCACGATCTTCGCCGGGGCCGTCGCCTTTATGACCTACTTTGCGATGTACGGCTTCCGCAAGCCGTACACGGCGGCGCTGTTCGCCGAGCCGGTCGTCCTCTTGGGCCGGAACTTCACCCTTAAATCGGTGTTGGTCATCGCCCAGATCGTCGGCTACGCGCTCTCGAAGTTCTTAGGCATCAAAGTGCTCAGCGAAATGCCGCCTGGCCGACGAGCGGTCGGGCTAGTCGGACTGGTCGCCAGTTCGGAGCTCGCACTGCTGTTGTTTGGAATCGTTCCAGGGGCCTGGAAAGCCCTGGCGATCTTCCTGAACGGGCTTCCGCTTGGGATGATTTGGGGGCTGGTCTTCAGCTTCCTGGAAGGGCGACGCACTTCAGACGTTCTAGGAGCGATCCTCTCGGCCAGCTTCATTCTCTCGACGGGCGTCGTGAAGTCTGTAGGCCGTTGGGTGATGGAGCAGGGCGTCTCGGAAGGATGGATGCCATTTGTGGTCGGGCTGATCTTCTTGCCGGCGATTGGACTTGGAGCCTTTCTGCTGGCCCAACTGCCGCCGCCCAGTCGGGAGGAGGAGGCGCTGAGAACCCATCGCCAGCCGATGTACGCCGCCGATCGATCGGCCTTCTACCGAGCCTTCGCACCCGGGCTCACGGCGATTGTCCTGATGGCGATGGTCCTGACCGGATTTCGGACGATCCGGGACGATTTCGCCGCCGAAATATGGACCGGCCTTGGATTCTCGGGTCAAGAGCAGATCACCCTCTTTACGCTTTCGGAGAGCCTGGTCACGCCGGTGGTGTTGGTCGTTCTGGGGCTGATGGTGGTGATTCGGGACGACCGCCGGGCGTTTTTGATCCAGATGAGCCTGATGGTCGGGGGCGTCGCGCTAATCGGTCTCGCCACCCTGCTTCATCAGATCGGCGCGATCGGGGGGCTGCTCTGGATGGTCCTCATCGGTGTCGGCCTCAACGTGGCCTACATCCCCGCGGGCTGTTTTCTCTTCGACCGGCTGATCGGAGCGACTCGATTCCCGGGCACAGCCGTATTCATGATCTACGTCACCGACGCGTTCGGGTACGCCTCCAGCGTGGGGATTCTGCTGTTTCGGGAGCTGTTCACCCCACGTCTGGAGTGGTTGACCTTCTTCATCCGCTTTGCCTATGCAGCAAGCTTGATCGGAGTGATCGCGTTTGGGTTTGCGCTTGCCTACTTTGCCCGCCGAACGCGACAGCCGCTTACCGCCTCGCCAGCGGAGATCTCAGAGGCTCAATAGAGGGACTTCATCCGGCCCCAAGTGGTCATCAGGGTGGTGCTAGGGTCCAGCCTCTGGAAGAAGCGAAAGATTCCCTGAGGGGTCTCGTACGGCGTGCTTGGGGCGACCCACCCGAGCCGCGTCTCCGGCTGGCCGGTGTCGGCATCCATATAGAAGAGGTTCAGGCCCATCTCCGGCGGCTCGGCGTACATCGCCTCCACGTCGAGCCGAATTTCGCAGGTACGGCCCTCCTGTCCCCAGACGACAAAAGGAGCGTCCGGGTCCTCCAGCGAGGCGCTTTGAAAGAGCGGGATCGTGTACCACCGCCCCACCGCGTCGCCAAAGTACTCCGTGACGTAGAGGACCACCCGATCGGAGCGTTCCGGCTGCTCCGAGTCCACAAAGCGCTCGTCGTCATCAATCAGCAGCGCCAAGTAGAGGGCGTCCTCGCGCCAGACGGCCTTAAAGCGAACCTCGGTATCGGTGACGTCGGTCCACAGAGTGCCGTCGTCCACGTTCCACTCCAGGACCCCAAAGGAGACCTCCTCCCAGGCAGGATCGTCCAGGATGCCGTCTAAAAGAGGCGCCCTCGAAACGCGCTTGACTGGGTAAACCGGCGGCGGAGTCGCCTCCGGCTCACTCCCCAGCGCCGTGCCGCTCAGAACAAGCGCAACGGCACAAAGCCCGGTCAGAACTCCACGAGCAATCTGCCGTACCCCAGCCATTCTGCCCCTCCGTTTGCTTAACATTCTATTCATATCTTACGGCCCCCCATTTTGGAAGTCAACCGCGGCCTTCGGGTAACGGAGAAACGCTTTCAGAGCGCGGAGGCTCGGTCCTGGTCTCGAATTGGGCTTTGTGTTCGCCAAAACGATCGATTATGATTAAAGACGGACTAGACCCTCTTTTGACGAAAGGAGCACGGCGGTGAAGGTCGAGATCCTTTATTGCACCTCTTGAGGCTACCTTCCTCGTGCCGCCAGTTTGGCGGACAAGATTCGCGCCGAGATTCCTAGCGCAGAGGTGGAACTAAAACCGGGCAGCGGTGGCGTCTTTGAAATCACCGTGGACGGGACGCTGGTCTTCTCCAAGAAGCAGCAGGGCCGCTTTCCTGAGGAAACGGAGGCCCTGGAGCTTATTCGAAAGGCCGGCTAACGCGTGGGCTGCGTCGCCGTCTGCCGGGATCGGAGACGGCGGCCAGCCGCCGATTTGGGCCGAATCGATCTCCGTTCGGTTCGGCGCCTTTTTTGCCCTCCGCGAGGTTCACTTTGCCCTTTCCCCCGGCGAGATCACCGGCATCCTTGGCCCCAACGGCGCCGGAAAGACGACGCTGTTGCGCGTCCTAGCGGGCGTCTTGAAACCGGACCGCGGCCGCGTTTGGCTTTTTGGCGCCCCCTTGGATCGGTACAGCCGGCGCCAGCTGGCCCGCCGAATCGGGGTGATCCCCCAGCACAGCGCCTTGGACCTGGAGTTGAGCGTCCGAGAGATTGTAGCGATGGGCCGTTTTTGCCACCGCCCGATCTACGCAGGGCCGACGCCAGAGGATTTCGAAGCGATCGAACGGGCCATTGAGCGGATGAACCTTCGCTCCCTCGTGGACCGCCCGGCGTACTCGCTGAGCGGAGGAGAACGCCAGCGAATGTTTCTTGCGCAAGTGCTCGCTCAGGACCCTCAGATCGTCCTATTGGACGAGCCGATCACCCACCTCGACATCCGCTATCAGGCGGAAGCGCTCGGCATGTTGCGCGAGTTGGTCGCCGGAAACGGATGGACAGCAGCGGTGATCCTTCACGATCTGAACCTGGCCTACCAGTTTTGCGATCGGCTCTTCTTCCTCCGGGGGGGCCAAACCGTCGCCGTCGGTACCGTCGCGGAGCTCAGCCGACCTGAGATCATCCGCCAAACCTTTGAAGTAGAGGCGGAGTTCCTCCACTTCCCCGACACCAACGCTCCCTACGTTCGGTTGAAGTTCCCGAAGCTCAGCGAGTCGAGGCCTTCCTAATGGCGTGGCTTCTGTCGTTGCTGTGGGCGCTCTCCGCCGAGGAGACCCCCCAATTGACCCACTTGAAGACGATTCCAGAGCGAATCGCCGCGCGAGACTTCCCCTCAATCTTTCAGGCGTGGAACCCGGCGGACAACCTTCCCTCCGAGGACCGATGGGAAACGATGGCCCGACACGATCTTGTCTGGCTAGGGACGGGCGCCCTCGGTCTGCGCTGGAATCACCACTACGCCGGTCTAGCTAAAGGCTTCGTCCCTGAGGACCTCTCCTCGGCGTTGGAGCGCCGCCGTTTGCTGTTGGAAAAGAACCCCTGTCTCATTCTGATCGCCGAAATTCGATACCGGGACGCTGGAGATTGGTACCTTCCTCCCGACCATCCCTGGTGGCAGCGTGACGAAAGCGGCCAACGGATCGTCGGTTGGGAGGAGGGGAACTACTATCTGCTCGACTTTTCCAACCCGGCGTTCCAAGCGCAGGTGGCCCAACAGGCGGCTGCCGCCGTCCGCTCCGGCGTCTTTGACGGCGTCCTGCTGGACTGGTGGCGAGACGACCCGGAGCGGCTGTCGCTCCTGCGTCGCGTTCGGGAGGCGGTCGGTCCGGACGCGCTCATTCTGGTCAACAGCAACGACCGAACAGTTCCCAAGTCCGCCCCGTACGTGAACGGGCTCTTCATGGAGTGCTATCGGAGCCAAACGCCCGAGGACTGGCGACGGATAGAAGCAACGCTCCGCTGGGCCGAATCGGCGCTCCGAGCCCCTCGGGCCAACTGCCTAGAAACCTGGTACCACCGTTCCCGACGGGACGAACACCTGATGCGGGCGACCACGACGTTGGTCTTGACCCACTCGGACGGCTACGCGCTGTTCTCCGACCCCAACCCGTTGCCGACACCTGACCACCTACACGACTGGTATCCCTTCTGGGACGCGCCGCTTGGTCGGCCGACGGCACCGGGCGTCCGCCGAGAGGACGGCTCTTGGACGCGAGAGTTCACCGGCGGAACGGCGCTTTATAACCCGATGGGGAACCCGCCCACAGCGATTCGCTTCTCCACACCCCGCTGGAGCGTCGCCCAGGGCCGAAGCGGTACAACCTTCACCGTCCCCGGTGGAGATGGAGACTTGTTTCTCCAACGGACAGAAGCAAACTTGAACCGGAAGCAGTAGCGCAGGTGGGCTCAGTCTAGGCGGACCTCTCGACCCAGTCGGGAGGACTCCTCAACGGCCAGGAGGAGACGAACCACCTCCCGGGAGTGGGCGTTGGGAATCGGCTCCGGCCGACCGGTAAGGATCGCCTCGACGAAGGCGGCCAGCTCTTCGGTCACACCGCCCCGGTCGCCGGGGTCCAACTCCTGATACTCTCCATTCTCCTTCCGGAGCCAGATGCGGTTCTGATAGGGGACCGTCTTGATCATCCCTTCGGTACCGACGATCTCGCCGATCAGCTCGTCGGGCCCAATCAACCGTTCTGGGCGTTTCCAGCCGCAATGCTGAACGGTAGCGTAGGCGCCGTTCTCAAACTCCAAGAGGGCCATGACCGAGTCGTCCGCGTTCAAGCCTAGGATGCGATTGGAGACCATCCCCTTAACGGAGACGACTCGGCTTCCCAGGAACCAGAGGAGCCGATCCAGCATGTGAGCGCCGTTCATCAGCCACATGCCGCCGCCTTTGGAGCGGTCCAGAAACCAAGAGGGGCGCTGCGCCAAGCCGAAGGGCTTATACCACGTCTCGGTGGCCATGACGACCTCGCCGATCGTCCCCTCTTCGAGAAGTCGCTTGGCGAGACGGTTGGCAGCGAAAAACTGCTGCGTGTGGCCCACCATCAACCGGACGCTGTTCCGCTCGGCTGCAGCGATCATCGCGTCGCACTCTTCTAGCGTCATGGCCATCGGCTTTTCGACCATCACGTGCTTTCCAGCCTCCATCGCCTCGATCGCGACCGGCGCGTGCAGCCAATGCGGCAAGCAGACGAGCACCAGCCGGACCTCCTCCCGCTCCAAAAGCTCCGAATAGGCGGAGAAACCCTCCCCACCGAACCGCTCCACAAAACGGGTTCGGCGCTCCTCGTCCGGTTCAGCGACGCCAACAAGAAAAAGCTCCGGATGACGGGCGACCGCATGGGCGTGCGCCCCGGAGATTCTCCCCGCTCCGACAATCCCAACGCCTAGCATCCTCCCACCCTTTCTGAGAAACACAACGATGTCCTGCCCTAAGCATTTGGTAGCGGGGATTGTGGCACGCGAAATCCAACAGGACAAGCGAACGGGAGGCTAGGCGTGCACCCACTGCGCCACCGTCTGCTCCATCGGAGTGGTCGGTCTTCCGATGAGATGACTCAACTGACGGCTCTCATCGAACAGCGCCCCACGGGCGATCGCCCGATCCCACTCGGCGATCATCTGGGCGACCGGTTCGGGCAACCCGGACTGGGCCAGGACCGCCGCGTACTCCTCGGGGCTGAGGTTCCGATAGGGGATCTCCCTTCCGGTCAACCGGGAAAGCGTTCGGGCCAGATCGCTCATGGTCCAGCTCTCGTCGCCCGCCAGTTCGTAGGTCTTGCCGGTGTGGCCCTCCGTGGTGAGGACGGCGGCGGCAGCCTCGGCGTAGTCGGCTCGCGCAGCAGAGGAGATGCGCCCCTCCCCGGCGCTCCCGACCAGTACGCCGTGGGCGAGCGCCGCCCGAACGTTGCTCTCGTAGTTCTCCGTGTACCAACCGTTCCGGAGAAGGGTGAAGCCCAACCCCGACTCTTGAATCAGGACCTCCGTCTGGCGGTGCTCGTCAGCAAGGCTCAGCTCGGAGCGGTCTGCGTGGAGCAGACTTGTGTAGACCAAGCCGCCCACTCCAACGCGCCGGGCGGCCTGGATCACGTTTCGATGCTGCTCAACCCGCTTGCCGATCTCATTCGCAGAGATGAGCAAGAGACGTTCCACGCCGACCAGCGCCCGTTCCAGGGTTTCCGGCTGGGTGTAGTCCGCCTGCCGGACAATCACCCCTTGTGCAGCAAGGCCGGCGGCCTTTTTAAGGTCGCGGGCCAGTGCCACCACTCGATTGGCCGGCACACCCCGTCGAAGAAGTGCGGCCACCACCAAGCGCCCCAGGTTGCCCGTGGACCCTGTCACACCGATCATTTCAACTCCCTCCTTGTCCGACCAACAGAGGGACTTAACCCTCAAAGTCCAAGCCTCTCGATCTAACGCTACGGCGAGGGAGCAAAAAGGAGCAACTCTCTGAGCCCTGTGCCGTTTCTTCCGGATTGATTGCGGGGAACCTACGGCTGTGTCAGGATGAAGGACCGGAAGGGAGGAAGGATGTACGACACTCATTGGTCCCTCCGGGAGCGCCTGATCCGTTTGGGGGTCTGTCTGGTTAGTGCGCTGCTCTTTTGGGTCCTCCCGTCCCCGTCAGGGCTCCCAGTGGAGGCGTGGCGGGTCTTTGCCGTCTTCGTCGGGGTGATCTTAGGAATCCTCTTGCGCCCCTATCCGATGTCGGTGATGACCCTTTTAGGGTTAATTATGCTCGTGGTGCTGGGGGTGGTACCCCTCGACGAAGCGCTCAGCGGCTTTGCCGATTCGACCGTTTGGCTGGTGGTGGCGGCGTTCCTTTTTGCCGGTGCGATCGTCCGGACCGGGCTGGGGGAGCGGATCGCCCTGGCGCTGATCTCTCGGTTGGGGCGCTCGATGGTGGGGCTGGGCTATGCCATCGCCGTTTCAGAGTGGGTGCTTGGTCCGGTGATCCCTTCGAACACAGCGCGAGGGGGTGGGGTGCTGGCCCCGATCGTCCGTTCGATGGCCGAGGCGTTGGGGTCCTGGCCGGAGCGGGAGCCGGAGCGAGCTGGCCGTTATCTCATGCTGGTCGGCGCTCACTCGAACCTGATCGCGGCGGCCACCTTTCTGACCGGAATGGCGGCCAACCCGTTGGTCGTCCGGGCGGCCGCCGATGTGTTTGGGATTGAGTTTTCCTGGCCGCAGTGGTTTTTAGGAGCCGTTGTGCCCTCGCTGGCCGGGATGGCGGTGCTTCCCTGGATTCTCCGGACGCTTGTCCGCCCGACGCTTGAGGAGACCGCGCCGGCGCAGCAAGCGGCGCGAGCCCGACTGGCCGCGCTAGGGCCCTGGAGCTGGAGGCAACGGGCCGTTGCGGTGCTGTTCGCGCTCCTCATCCTCCTTTGGGCGACCAAGCCCCTTCACGGGCTGGGAACGACGACCGTCGCGCTGGTTGGGGTGGGGCTTCTTCTACTCCTCCGAATCGATTCCTGGGAGGGGATGCTCCAGACGCTGGGCGCCTGGGACGCCCTTGTTTGGCTGGGCGGGCTGCTCTCGCTGGCCGACCGGCTTCGGGAGTACGGTTTCATCGCTTGGTTCGTGGAGCGTGCCGCGACGGTGGTCCAAGGGTTTTCCCCGTTAATCGTCGCGCTAGCTCTGGGAATCATCTATTTTTACTCGATGTACGGGTTTTCAATGCTCACCGGACACATCTCGGCGATGGTCGGCGCCTTTTTCGCCGTCGCTCTGGCCGCCGGAGCGCCGCCGCTGCTGGTGGTGCCGCTGTTTGCATACCTTTCAAATCTCTGCGGCTGCCTGACCAACTACTCGACTGGCCCCGTGATCATCTACTACGGGTTTGGGTACGTCTCGGCGCCGCGATGGTTAAGCGTCGGGTTTCTGATCGGACTGGTGCATCTGATCGTCTGGGTCCCTCTGGGATTGGGCTGGTGGAAGGTGCTAGGATGGTGGTAGCTTCGGACCGATCGGGGGAGGATCGCCGTTGGATGGCTCGCGCGCTGGAGCTGGCCCGTCGCGGGCTTGGAGCAACCCGCCCGAACCCGGCCGTCGGAGCCGTGGTCGTCCGAGACGGGGAACCGGTCGGGGAAGGGCACCATCCGGCGGCAGGACAACCACACGCGGAGATCTTCGCCTTAGAACAGGCCGGAGAACGAGCGCGGGGCGCCACCCTTTATGTCACCTTGGAACCGTGTCATCACCACGGCCGAACCCCTCCGTGCACCGAGCGAATCTTACAGGCCGGAATCCGTCGAGTCGTAGCGGCTATGGAGGACCCGGACCCCCGCGTTCGAGGAGCAGGAATCCGGTTCCTCCGAGAACGCGGCCTAGAAGTGACCGTTGGAACGCTGGAGGAGGCAGCGCGCAAGCTGAACGCGCCCTATATCAAGCACCGGACAACCGGCCGGACGTACGTCACGCTGAAGATGGCGATGAGCTTGGACGGAAAGGTCGCCACCCGACGAGGAGAGTCGCAGTGGATCACCGGTCCGACGGCCCGAAAGGAGGGGCATCGGCTCCGACAGGAGCACGACGCCATCCTAGTCGGCGTGGGGACCGTTCTCGCTGACGATCCGATGCTGACAGTACGCCACCCAGAGTTGGAGCGGCCTTTCCACCCGCTGCGCGTGGTCCTCGACACCTTCGCCCGAACGCCCCTCAGCGCGCAGCTGGTCCAGACCGCGCGAGAGTATCCGACGCTGGTCGTCGTCGGAGAGGGGGCGCCTCCGGAGCGGTGCGCCGCCTTGGAGGAGGCCGGCGTCCAGGTCTGGCGGCTCCCTGGGGAATCCAGCCGTACCACCGTCGCAGAGCGGGTCTCCGTCCCGGCGCTAGTCCAAAAGCTAGGCGAAGCAGGATTCCTCAGCTTGCTGGTCGAGGGGGGGCCAACGGTCCACTGGAGCTTCCTCCAGGCCGGAGAGGTGGACCGGGTAACCGCCTTTATCGCTCCGATGCTTCTGGGCGGCGAGACCCGATTCTCCGCCGTCGGTGGCTCCGGTTTCTCGCTGGACGCCGCGGTTCGATTTGTCGAATGGGAGGTGCAAACGCTAGACTCAGGGGACCTGTTCGTTGACGCGTTCGTCCGGACCTACTGATCTTGCCCTATCATTATGGGGAGAGGCGGATCTCAGGAGGGCGGATCTAGCGTGTTCACGGGATTGATCGAGTCGGTGGGAACAGTGGCCCGCATCGAGCGGCGAGCCGGAGGAGCGCGCTTGACCGTTGCAGTCGCGTGGGCGGAGGAGCTTCGGCTTGGCGAAAGCGTCGCGGTCAACGGAGCCTGTTTGACGGTCGCCTGGCGAGGGTCCGGCCTCTGGGCCGCCGACCTTTCGGCTGAGACACTCCGCCGGACAACGCTCGGTCGGCTTCAGGTAGGCGACCGCCTGCACCTGGAACGGGCGCTGCGAGTGGGAGACCGCTTAGGAGGCCACCTCGTGCAGGGACACGTTGACGAGGTGGGAATGATTCGGGAGCTCCGCCCTGAAGGCGCCGGGATGTGGATGGAGATTGCGGTCTCTCCCGAGAACCACCGCTACCTGGCGGAAAAGGGCTCTGTCGCGGTGGACGGCGTGAGCCTGACGGTGGCCGCCCTGACGCCGACCGGTTTCGGCGTGGCGCTGATCCCCCACACGCTGGAGCGAACCACCTTCACGGAGCGACGGCCTGGAGAGCCGGTGAACTTGGAATACGACGTGCTGGCCAAGTATGTCGAGCGGATGTTGACCATCGGAGACCCCTCAACCGACCGAGGGAGTGGGCTGAGCCTTGAGTTTCTCAAAGAACACGGATTTCTTTCATGAACGCACCGCTGGAGCAGGAAGAATACCGTCCCCAGTTCGATTCGATTGAGGACGCCATCGAGGCGATCCGACGCGGGGAGATGGTCATCGTCGTGGACGACGCCGACCGCGAGAACGAAGGCGACCTGACGATGGCCGCCCAGTGCGTGACGCCGGAGGCGATCAACTTCATGGCCAAGTACGGGCGGGGGCTGATCTGCGTGCCGCAACGCTGGCGAGCGCCTCGAGCAGCTTGCGCATCCCGGATGGTCCCGACAACGCAGTCCGTTCGGACCGCCTTCAGGTCTCGCGTCGACGCCCAACGGGATCACAACCGGCATCAGCGCCCACGACCGCGCCCACACGATCCGCACGTCTGATCGACCCGCATGCCACCGCCGAGGACTTGTCGGCCCGGGCACGTCTTTCCGCTGCGCAGCAGCCGGGTGGGCGTGTCTGGTAGCGCGCCGGGCACACGGAGGCGGCGTGGACCTGGCCGGCTGGCGGGCCTGTATCCCGGCGGCGGTCATCTGCGAGATCATGAACGATGACGGGACGATGGCCCGGCTGCCCGAGCTGGAGGTTTGCGCCAAAGCACAACCTGAAGATCATCATCGAGTCCCGCTGATTCGCCTACCGCCGACGCGACGAGCGGCTGGTCGAGCGGTGTCGACGGTCACCTGCCGACCACGTACGGCGAGTTTCGTGCCTCACGCGTACCGACTCGAAGACTCGACACGAGCCGCACATTGGCGCTGGTGCTGGGGGAGGTGCCGGACGAGAACCGGTGCTGGTGCGGGTGCACTCGGAGTGCCTGACGGGGGATGTGTTTCGAGCTCGCGCGTGCGACTGCGGGGAGCAGCTGCACCGGCCATGGCGAGATCAGCGCGGAGGGGCGCGGGCGTGCTGCTGTACATGCGCCAGGAGGGCCGGGGATCGGCCTGCTGAACAAGCTCCGGGCCTACCAGCTGCAAGACCAGGGGCTGGACACGGTCGAGGCGAACCGAGAGCTGGGCTTCTCCGCGGACCTGCGGCGACTATGGGATTGGGCGCGCAGATCCTTTATGACCTAGGCGTTCGCCAGATTCGAATGATGACTAACAACCCCCGGAAGATTGCCGGCATCCAAGGGCATGGGCTGGAGGTGGTCGAGCGGGTTCCCATCCAAGTTCCAGCGCACAAGGAGAACGTCCGGTACCTTCGGACCAAGCGAACCAAACTGGGCCACCTCCTGGTGGACGACCTACTGAACCTGACCGATCAGGAGACGGAATAAGGCCTATGGCGACCTATGAGGGCACCCTGGTTGGGACCGGGCTACGGATCGGAATTGTCGTTGCTCGGTTCAACGAGTTCATCACCTCCAAGCTGCTCGGCGGCGCCCTGGACGGGCTGACCCGACACGGCGTTCAGGAGTCGGACATCGACGTATACTGGGTTCCTGGGGCGTTTGAAATCCCCTTAGTGGCCGGCCGGGTCGCCCGTTCCGGTCGTTATGACGCGGTGATCTGCATTGCGGCGATCATTCGCGGCGGGACGCCTCACTTTGAGTACGTCGCGGGGGAGTCGGCCAAGGGCATCGCCCGGGTGGCCCAGGAGACCGGCGTCCCGACGATCTACGGTGTCCTGACGACCGACACGATCGAGCAGGCGATCGAGCGAGCCGGAACAAAGGCGGGAAACCGAGGGTTCGATGCCGCCCTGGCGGCAATTGAAATGGTCACGCTCCTGCGCCGGATGGAGGCTTCAACCTCGTGACGACGAAGGACCGACAACCGCTCTTGGAGGAGGAAGGCGCAACTCCTCCCGAAATGGGGGAGGAAGAGACGCTCTTAGCCCTTCGCCTAGAGGAAAGCGAAGGAGGGGAAGAGTTTTTAATTCCTCCTGGTCTCCGGCCGCGAACCGTCGCCCGGTGTATCGCCTTTTACAGCCTTTACCAGTTCAGCGTCACCTACGAGCCGGTCGAACGGACGCTGCTCCAACTGTGGGAAACGGAGATCGGTGCCCAAACCGACGCCCTGATCCGGCGCTTCGCCGCCCAGTTGGCCCAATTAACAATCAAACACCTTGACACGATCGATCGCCTTATAGAAAAATACGCTCGCAAGCGGGCGTTTCATCGGACACCGTTGGTAGACTTGGCCATCCTCCGGCTGGGCGCAGCGGAGATCCTCTACCTTTCCGACGTGCCGCCAGCGGCCACCATCAACGAGATGGTCGAGTTGGCCAAAATCTTTGGCACGGAGGAGTCGCCCGCGTTTGTAAACGCCGTGCTCGATCGCATTCAGTGGCACCGCCATGAGGTGCCCGAGTCGGAAAAGGTTTCCAGCCAATGGTTCTCCGGGGCTTCCGAGGTCTCGTCCGAGCGCTCCTCCTCCTCGGCCTCTCAGGATTGCTGACGGCCGTCCAGGCAGTCCAGCAAGAGGCCGTTCCTATCGCCGAATGGGGAGGCAAGGGCACCGAGCCGGGGGCCCTCTCGCCCCAGACCAGCTTTGCCGTCGATCGGTTCGGAAACCTCTACGTTGCCGATGCCGTCCTCCGCCGTGTCCAGAAGCTCGACCCTGCAGGCCGCGTCGTCTGGCAGATCGAAAACCAAGGGGAGCGGCTCATCAAGCCTCTGGGGGTGGCTGTGGACGCTCAAGGGGGTGTCTACGTTTTGGACCTGGGCTTCTTTCCGATCGGGAACGCCTCCGGGTGGAGGGCCTATTACTATGCCCATTGCGTTCGGGTGTTCGACCCCAATGGGATCTATCGGGAGACCTGGAGCTACCTTCCGCTGGAGGCATCCCGGCCTTGGCCCCAGGCCGGCCGTAAAGCGCTGGACGCTGAAGGCAACCCAACAATCCTGGTCCCGTACGGAGACCTGGAGCGGCCCGTTTCGATCGCCGCCTCACCGGAGGGAACCGTCTACATCCTGGACGAAGGCCTGCTGTTTCGCATCGAGCCTGACGGCACCGTCTCCGGTCCGCTGGTCGGGTATGGCGGCGGAAAGGCCGCCGGCCTGGACCGGCCCGCAAGCCTCGCCGTCTCGGACTCCGGAGAGCTGTACGTCGCCGACACCGGCAACCACCGGATCGTTGTCCTCAGCCCGGAGGGGGAGCTCCTCCGGAGCTTCGGAACGCAGGGCTCGCGCGACGGGGAGCTGCTCCGCCCCGATTTGGTTCAAATAGCCCTGGATGGAACCGTTTGGGTGGCCGACGAAGCGACCTATACGCGCGTCTTTGAGACGCCCCTTCCCAAGCGTCGGGACGACCCTTCGCCCCGTCCTCCGGAGTCCGTGTTGCCGCTGCGTTATCGGCTGAGCGAATCTCGACTGGTGACGATTCTGATGCGACGGGTGCAGCGGTTCTCTCCGGAAGGGGAGTGGCTTGGCAAGGTGCTGGTGCGCTTTCCGGTCGAGTCCTCTGAGGACTGGCGCTATCAGCTTCGAGCGATCGCACCAGACGGACGGCTTTTTTACCAGCACCAACCGAGTCTGCGACTGCGCGTTTATCGTCCCGCCAGCGGCCCGCGCTGGTCGAGCGTGGTCAAGACGCTTCATCTCCGCGCCGACATCTCAACGCTGGACCAGCAGATCGACAATCCCGACCTAGACGCCGCGCTGGGGATCGAAGCGGACTACCGCTCCCGGGGCGTTCTGTTCCGTGACAAGCAGCTGAGCTTCTTGGTCCCGCGGGGGACGGTGGGGGCCTCTGGGTACGGCCTCTTACGCCTCGCCTACGACTGGAACGAACGGGAACGATTGATCCTCCGCAGTGGACTTTATGCCCTGGAGTCTCACAGCGAGCAGCTCTATTCGGTGGAGGCGGGGCTCGATCCAGAACGCTCCTTCCCCCAAGACGATCAAAGCCTGCTCTCGTATAACTCCGCCGAGCTACACTTGGAATGGGAACGAACCCTGAACCAGGACCCCTACCGATATCGCACCTTCACCGCCTTTGCGGGATTATCGCTTGGAAAGATCCGTTCTCTGGAAGAAGCGCTCGCCGCAAGTAACTTTCGAACTTTTCGCGTTGAGCAAACGTTTCTTGACTGGGAGGTGGGGTTCGAGTACGATCTCTCTCCAAGGCTCTACGCAACGATCTCGATCCTTCGGGGGCCAGCGCGAGGAGGGTTCGACGGATGGTGGACCTACGTGGACGAAACCGGCGCTCTCTTCGCACGGGGCTTCAACACGGGACGAGAGACCCGCGTCCTGTGGCTTCTAGAAGGGTATCTTTAAAAACGGACGCGGACCTGCCCAAACGATCTCTAGGTCAAGAAAGGGGCGCTCTTCTCGCCAGAAACGAGCTTCCCAATGGGGGGATGTTCTCAACTTTAAGCACGAAGTCACCGTTTCAACCTCTCTTTCAATCTCTAACGCTCAACGCTTTTTTGTCTGTCGTCGACCAAATTCCGACTCCGAAACTCGCTGAAAACTCGCTGAAAGGCATCCGCCATGATGGGCCGACCGAAATCACAACGAAGCTTTCTCCAAGCACTCTTTCTGATAGGAGTTTCCGTTCTCGTCGGGCTCCCGGTCTTCGCCGAACGGGAGGCGTCAGCGACACCCGTCGCGGCATACGTCCGAGGCTCGGACGATCTCTGGGACACCGAGGGCGCCGCTGGAACCAACGAGGCGATCATGGACGCCGTGTTTGGCGAAGGGGGATGGACCCAGTACGACTTCACCGACGGGGCGGCCATCTTCTCCGCCGGACATTCGGTGCTTTACATTGAAGGCGGCGACGATACGACCGACGAGCTGGTCACCTTCCTGGACGCCTACCGAAGCGACCTAGAGAGCTTTGTTAACGCAGGCGGCTCTGTCCTGTTGAACGCCGCGCCCAACGTGGGGCCGACAACCTTTGAGTTGGCCTTTGGGGTATACCTCCAACAAGGGAGCACGATTACTGACGTCACGGCTGCGGACACCAATCACCCTGTCTTCTCCGGCCCGCTTGCCTCGGTGGTCACGAGCTACTCGGGGAACTACTTCGCCCTTGGGGTGCTAACCGGCGGAACGACGAGCCCGATTCTTGTAAACGCAGTCGATTCGAGTCAGGTGGTGCTAGCGGAGATGACCGCCGGGAACGGATTGATCCTCTTTGGCACGATGACGACCGTCAACTGGCACACTCCCCAACCGGATGCGACCGACCTTCGGAAGAACATTCTTGCGTATTTGGCTGAAGCCGCAGATCCGGGGGCGATCATCTTCGGTGCAGGCTTCGACCTACGCCCGCTAGTGCGGTTTGCAGACGACGCGATCGACACGGTGACAGCGGCCCTTTTGGAGTCGGAGACGGACCGGTCGTTGGTGGCTGGAATTCTGCGCTCCTCGGTCCTGGGGGCGCTCATCCCCGGCTATCCGGACAGCCTGCCGACGCTCTTTGAGCCGGTGGAGGCCACCGTTATCCTGGACACGATGGGCAACCCGCTGACGGTGGCTCGCGAAGCGCTCGATCTGGACCTTGGAATCCAAGCCAACACCGACGGTCACCGTCGAGTGCTGGCCGCTCCAGCGTTGGACCTGGTGATCAATCTGCCCGCCGACGCGACTTCGGCGACGGTCTCAGTGGTGGACCCGCTCAGCGAGCAGACGGTTGCCTCGGCAGCGATCTCTTCGCTCGCCGACGCTGCGACGATCCAGAAGACGTTCCTGTTTGATGAAACCACCCTGGAGAGCGTGTTCGCCCTGATCGCCGGGCCGCTCTCCCCAACTCCGGCGGTGGCGGGGATCACCCTCTGGTACTCCGAGAACGCTGGAGCCACGCTGGAGGAGATCGCCCCCGTTGCTGAAACGCTCAACTATCTCCCGGTGGAGATGACCGAGGTCTCCCCTGGGCTCTGGAGCGCGAGCGTTGGGCTCTTCCCGGACGCGCAGGTTGTCTATTATTTTGAGGTAACGCTTTCGGAGCCGTTGGTTCTAGGAGAGCTTCAAGCGCTCTCCTCGCTGCTGGTTCCCGATCCGTACAACCTCCAGTGGATCGATCGAGGAGCGCTCGCGCGCGCTCACGCCCTCGCAGGCTGGTTCGACCCGCAGGCTGTAACAAACGATCCAACCGGCCTGGAACTGGCCCAGCGCTTTGCAACGCTAGCCTTCCGGCAGTTGATCAACGAGGGCGACGCCGGAATCGCCTCGACCTTCCACACGCCAGTGCTCGGGAACAACCCGGTGGCCGCCTCCCTGAGCCCGACCGACCTTCAGAACGTCTTGGAGGGAACGTACGACCTGATCCTTGAGGTCTCCGGAGGTTCGACCGCTTCCTACACGCTTCCGCTGGACCTGCGCTTTGACTCGACAACGACGGTCAACCTGGGCACCGTCGTGGAGGCCCTGTTTGACAACACGCTGTTGACCGCCGAACTTTCGGCCCAGGTGCACGGCGTCGTTCGGGACCCTGATGGAAACCCGATCTCGGGCGCAAAGATCACCTTCGTCCGCCAGGACACAATCGAATCGGTGTTTGTCTGGTCCGATGCCGACGGGACGTTCTCCCTTCCGTTGTTGCCGGGGACCTACAACGTCACAGCCGACGCGATCGGGTACCTCACCTCCTCAACGCCCGACTTTGAGATCGTCGTTCCGAACGTTCCAATTCCGCGCTTAGAGATCACCCTCTGGCCAGAGGGAAGCTTGGTCTCGTTGGGGCCGATTCCGGACCGGCAGATGCTCGAGGGCACCTCACGCCGGATTCCGCTGGAGTTTCCCATCGCTCCCCCGACCGACCTGGAGCTGGTGCCCTTCTCAGAAGACCCGGGGCTGAGCGTCTCCCCGGTTGGAACTACCGAGATCGAGATCACTACGGAGGCCGAAATCGCCGGGCTGGGCCCGATCCTTGTGACTGTGGACGGTGTGCCCGCTGGATCGCTCAGCGCTCCGGAGTTGACCGTCATGGGGACGATCGCTCCAGTGGACTCGCTCTGGGACGGCTACCTGAGCGGATTTGATCTGACTCTTAGTGGAGAGGTGTTGATCATCGCCCCTCGCGCGGAGCTCATGGAGTGGGTAGGCGTTGCTCTCGACGGGAGCTTCTCCTTCACGATCCCTGGACCGATCTACTCCGAAGACCTCGTTTGGATCGGGTTCTACGTAGACGGAGCGCTGGTTGGATCGGCGACCTTCTCCGCCGACGACACGGCGATTGCCAACGAAGCGATGGCCGTCAGCGTCCCGATCGGAACTGCTGACCTTCTTCCCTCGTTCGCCCCCCGTCAGACGTTCGCGGTAACCGTTCTGAGCCGCCCGATCGTCTTCGGGCTAGGCTTTGACCCGGCACCGCTGGCTCACTTCACCGAGCACGCCATCGATGCGATCACAGCAGCCCTCCTTGAATCGGAGACCGATCGGTCGCTGGTTGCGGGGATCATCCGCAGTTCGGTGCTGGGGGCTTTAATTCCCGGCTATCCGGACGCGCCGGCGCCGACGCTCTACCCTCCACGCCGAGCTATCGCCAACGACACGATGGGGAACCCGTGGACCATTGGGCGCGGGGCGTTCGACCTGGACGTCGCACAGGTGGCCGCCGCTCAAGGGCATTTGCGAGTGCTCGGAGCCCCAGTGCTGGAAGGGGTGATCGTCTTTGGGACGGACACGGCGGACCTGATCGGCGGCGTCGAGGTGGGCCTGTGGGACCCCAACGAAGAGGTGCTCATCGCGCCCGGAACGGTCCAGCCGTTGAACGCTACCTCTTCGGTTCAGAAGACCTTTGTTTTCCCCGAAGAGACGCTCTTAGCAGCGCTGAGCCTCATCGATCCGGCAGCGGAGCCGACGATCACCCAGGTGACGCTTCACTTCGCCGAGCTGACTGGTCTCTTCCCGAGCGATCTAAGCGAAGACGTCGCTGAGACGACATCGTTCCAGACAACGCCGCTGCAGCCGATCGCGACGGGGCTGTGGGGGACGACTCTTTCGCTCTCCCAGGACGCTCAGGTGGTCTATTTCTTTGAGGTGACGTTGAGCAGTCCCATCGTGCTTCCTGGCCATCAGCCGGTGAGCACGCTGCGGCTTCCCGACCCGTACAACCTCCAGTGGGTCAACCGCGGGGCGCTCGGTCGAGTTGTCTGGGCGGCGCCCTGGTTCGATCCCTCGACGGTGGTGGGAAACCCGACGAGTCTGGAGCTGGCCCAACGATTCGCCACGTTGATCTTCCGGGAGCTGCTGGACGACGGGGACATCGGCCTGGCCGCGACGTTCCACACGCCGACTTACACCGACCTTTCGTTCGGGATCGAATTCGACCCGGAGACGCTGGCTGCGCTCGCGGGAGGCGACTACCTGCTCACCATCAAGCTACTAGACGCGCAGAACGACTCCTTGGGGAGAGTGCGTCGCGTGCCGCTCCGGATTCAGTTGGACCCCTGGACGACGCTGAACCTGGCGACGATTCTCGACACGCTCTTAGAAAACGAGCTGTTCCAGACGGAGATCGTCTCTGAGGTGCGCGGAATCGTCTCCGATCCGGAGGGAAGCCCGATCGCTGGGGCGAGGGTCAGCTTTGCGCACGAAGTAGAGGGAGCCGTTCGAACGGTGGAGGTGTTCTCCAACGCCGAGGGGAAGTTTCGACTGCCCCTGTTGCCGGGGACCTACGGCGTCGCCGCTGAAGCGCCGGGACACCTGAGCGCCGCCACGATGGCCTTGGACATCGGCGGCTTTGGAGGGGCGGTCCCGTTCCTCCGGATCGTTCTGCCGCCGGCAGGCACCCTTCCGGCCCTGGCGGAGATCCCCGATCAGACGATGCTAGAAAACGGAACCCTAGAGGTTCCCATCCACTTCCTCCACCCGCCTGTGGGAGATTTCCAGCTGACCGCTGAAGCTGAGGAACCGGAGGTTGGAGTCAGCGTTGGTGGGCTTTCGATCACTCTGACACCGGCGCTCGGCTTCAACACTTCATCCGTCGGGCCAATTCCGGTTGTGGTTGAAGCGGCACCGCTTGGCGCCGCAGTCGCCCTAGAAGGGCTAGCGGTTGCCGGATCGCTGATAGGGGGTGGCGAATCCCCTCAATTCTGGCAGCAGTTCCTGAACGAATGGGCCGGCGGGAACTTTGAGGGGGCCGAAATCGAGGTCGTCTACAACCGTGCTCAGCTGGTCGAGCCAGCAACGCTTGATCTGAGTGGAACCTTCCAAGCCTTCCTGCCGGGTCCAGTTTACGAAGGCGACCTGGTTCAGTTCTCCCTCTTTGAAGAGGGCGCTCTAGTCGGCTCGGTGGTCCACTTGATCACCGCCCAGGAGATCTCCGACGGATTGGCCAGCGTGACGCTGCCCGTCGGCGAGGCGGAGCTGTATCCCTCGTTCCTGCCGCGCCGAAGCTTCCTCCTGACGATCGAGGACGTTCCCACGCCGCCCCAGTACGGAGAGGTGCAGACCGACTACGAGATGTTCGTCGGTGACAGCGTTTCGGTGAGCATTCCGATCATAGACCCCGACAGCACCGAGTTCCGGATTGAGCAGGTCACTGGCCCGACACTTGGGGAGTTGATACTTCCAACGGGACTGGTCCCAGCGTCGGAGCTCAGCTTCACCTATACCGCCCAACAGGAGGGCGAAGACACGCTGACCGTGGAGGTACGAGACGAGTCAGAGGGGTCGGCGGGCGAGTTGACCTTCACGTTCACGAACACCATCCTGAACCTTCCGCCAATCGCTAACCCAGTAACGGCGACGACGATCATCAACACACCGGTCGAGATCGTCCTTTCAGGACTCGATCCGGAAGGGGAGTCGATCAGCTTCACTCTCCTAGAGCCTGGGAACGGAACGCTCTCGGGCGAAGGGCCGGTTGTTACCTACACCCCGAATCCGGGATTCACCGGAACGGACGTGTTCTTCTACTTCGTTACCGATCAGTCCGGGAGCACCTCTGAGCTTGCCCAGGTAACGATCGAGGTGACCCTACCGGCCGAGGTGATTCTCAACCCGGCGCGAGCGGTCCGCCGGTCGGTTCGAGTGCGAGAGGGGGCTCCGCCCCTGGTGATCGACCTTCGTTCGCCAGCTCCGGTTTTCGCGGTTCCCGGCGTGCCGCGGGTGGTTGTAGACGTTGTGGCCGAATCGCTCGATCCGAACGTGGTTACGGCAGAGGTCTCCGGCGGCGTGTTGACCCT
>BPJZ01000023.1 GCA_026004875.1 Candidatus Poribacteria bacterium
TGATCGAGATCGGCGTTGACGTCCTAAATCCGGTTCAGCCGGAATGTATGGACCCTGCCCGGCTCAAAGAGCAGTACGGCGATCGGTTGGCCTTTTGGGGAACGATCGGGACGCAGACGACGATGCCCTTTGGCACACCCGAGGAGGTCCGGGCCGTCGTACGGGAACGGATCCGGACCGTCGGACGCGGGGGAGGGCTGGTCCTGGCCCCCACCCACGTCCCTGGAACCGGACGTTCCCGTCGCCAATCTCCTTGCCTTCGTTGAGGAAGCACGACAGTATCGTCCTTCTCTCTCGTCTCTTTAGCCGACGGAGGTCATCTCCGAGTCTAGCGGACTGCCCACCGTCGGCGTTGTTGGATCGGGAACGAACGTCGCCGCCCTCCAAAAGCGACCGTTGCCGTCGGAGGTGAACAGCCGGCTCAACCGGCCGATCCGGAACAGCTCGCGAATTTTAAGCGTTGACGATCACCTCAAAAAGCACCGGGTCCCCCCGGCTGTCCAGCCATCGGCAGAAGTCTGCCAGCGCGTAGAGCGCCAGCGAATCCATCATGGAACACCGGCTTAGGTCCAGCGTCAGCGTGTGGGCATTGGCCAGCGCCACCGCTTTCCGAAGCTGATGACTCAGTTGGGGGCCGGCCGTATGAAGAAGCGCTCCGCGGACCACAAACCGCGCCTCAAAGCCGTCGTAGTGTGCCGTGTACTCCACGTATCCTGCCCCTTTCTCCTGGGTTGTCCGTGAACGGGCGATTAAAAAAGAGCCGCCGAGAGGATCGTCCGAACTGGGCGCTGGGCCTGGTCGGACGGTAGCGGACGGCGGTCTCCAGCAGATCGAACCAAGGGATGTTTAGCGACTCTTCCAGCAGCACGCCGGACTCCCGGGGGCGCACCCCAACTAACGGAACCCCCTGGGCAAGGTGAGCGATCCGGCCGAGCGCCTGAGCTGCCGCCCGACTGACGCCTGTCAGATGGGAGCAGTCCAGCACGACCAACCGGACGCCGCGCAGGTCTTCCAGGACAAGCTTGAGCGTCGTCTCCAGGCAGGCGAGCTCGTACGTCGAGTGAGCGGCGCCGAAGATCCAAAAGCACAGGACGTCTTCCCTGCGAGCAAAGGCTAACGCTATCTGGGAAGCGTTGGATGCTGGGCTCTTCTCCGAATTCATCGGGTCGTTCTCCTTAAGCCCGTTTCTCTTTCCTCTTTCAGTCGGAGGTGGGGAAGATCAAAAGACGTGCCCACCGGTTGAGATAACCAAGACGAGGAGGGCGGTCCTTTCAGAAGCCGCGCTCTCCGGAAGGAAGGGCGAAGCCGTCGCTCAACACGGCAAGGCGCCGGGGGTTGCAGAAATGCAACCCCTCGGCAGCCTGTCGCGAAACCGCGCCGGATAGGAGGGGCGGTTGGAGGCGTCCTTTTGCGCCTCTGGCGGCGTCGGTGGCGGGAGAGGCTCTCGACAGAAAGCCCTAGCCAAGACGGATGTCGTACCCGTCCTGGTCGCTCGACGGGCAGCGTTCCGTCTTCGATCATCTGCCGGAGCGGGTTGTCTTTTGTCTTCAGTGGTAGAGTGACTCGGCCTTTCACCCGGACCGATTCATAGATGGCCATCATCAGTTCGACTGTGGCACGGGCGATGGGAGCAGCGTTCCGGTGCTCTCGTCGGCCCTCGATCCAGGCGATCATCTCCTCGTACTGGTTGGTATCGCCGGGGACCTCTAAGGTCTTCCAACCGCCGGACCGGGCGTTCAAGAGTCGGAGGCTCTCGCCGATCTCCAGGACGCCGTCGGTTCCGTAGACCTGAACGCCTCGGAAGCTGGCCGCTCGGTCGTTGAGGCCGCCGTCGGGTAGGTCGCTTTCAACGACCATCCGGGCCCCGCCGGAGAAAGCGATCAGGCCCATGCAGCAGTCTTCGATCGGCTCGGCCCGTTCGTAGCGGTCCGTTCGACGTTCCACCTGTCCGATGACCCATTCCGCCGCCGGATCGCCCAGGAGGTAGCGCACCCGGTCGATCGCGTGGGTGCCGTTGTTGGTCAGCCCCCCGGCGGTGGCCATCCGGACCAGATGGGGGGGTTCCGATGGCGCCTTGGGCGATCTGTCGCCGGGCCTCTGTGTTCCGGGGATTAAATCGGTGATGGTGGCCGATCGCCAGCTTGACGCCGTTCTTCTGGGCGGCCTCGATCATCGCGTCGGCCTCGCCGAGGCTGGTGGCCATCGGCTTTTCGCACAGAATCGCCCGGACGCCGGCTTCAGCGGCCTGGACGGTTAAAGGGGCGTGGGAGCCGGGCCAGGTGCAGATCGAGACGATGTCGGGCCGCTCCTGGGCGAGCATCTGGGCCACGTCGGTATAAGCGGTCAGTCCGGGGAACTCTTCAAGAAAGCGGTCGAGCGCCTCTTGGCGAATGTCGGCAGCGGCGACGACCTGAACCTCCGGACGGCTGCTCCAGCCGCGGGCGTGGGCGCGAGCGATCCCACCGGTCCCGATGATTGCCGCTCGATAGCGCGCTTGGCTCATTCCTCTCTTCCTCCCAAGGACGCTTGAAAACAAACGGATCGGCCTATTATCCCGCGCCTCCGGAACTTGGAACAACGAGAAACCAGAGCGGGAGAGATGTGGTATTATTAAAAATGACGGGTGGGAGTCGTTCAGGTGGCCGCGCTCGCCCCACTGGGGCGGGTGAGGAAAGTCCGGACTCCACCGGGCCAGGGCGCTGGGTAACACCCAGGGGGAGCGATCCCACAGACAGTGCCACAGAAACTAGACCGCCGATGGACGGCTTGGCCGTCACAGGCAAGGGTGAAACGGTGGTGTAAGAGACCACCAGTCGTCGTGGTGACACGGCGAGCTGGCAAACCTCGCCCGGAGCAAGGCCAAATAGGGGGACGAACGGAGGCCCGGCCGGTCCCCGGGTAGGCCGCTTGAGGCGGGCGGTAACGCCCGTCCCAGAGGAATGGCCACCGCCCCGAGCGCCCGTAAGGGGTTCGGGGAACAGAATCCGGCTTATGAACGGCTCTCGCCCGATTTTTCCTTCTCGGCGAATCAGGGCGCCATGAAGTTGCCGCGAACGTGGCCGTTTTTGTTTCTTTTCGTTGCTTGGGGAGCCCTTGAGGCCTGGGGGCAGAACGTCTCGTTCCGGGACTACGTCGTTCCCACCAGCGAGGCGGAGAGCCTCTTTGTCAACCTTGCCTTGGACTACGATCGGCTGGCAGAGACGACGCGGGCCAGCGACGGATCGCTCGATCTGGCCTATCGGCGCTTTTACGACTCGCTTCCGTTCGCCTATTCGGTCTACGTGGTGGGCTCCTGGTCACGGTTGTTGACCGCTCAGGGGAACTACGCGCTGAGCTATCGGCTGAACTCCGAGGCACGCGTGAAGAAGTATCTCTGGAACCACCGCCGGTTCTTTCTCTCCCTTTCAGCGTTGGAGCGTTACCAGCGGGGCGACGACCGGCCCGGCGTCAGCACGACGTTAGGGGTCGGCTATGGCCGCTTTTTGACGGCCACTTCGTTGCGAAAGGCGGTCCGGGTGGAGACGTTTCTCCTCAAAGAAGGAATCATCTCCCAACGGCTACCCAAGGAGAACATCCTCAACATCGCTCACATCATCCGACGGGAACGGGAGTATCGGGAACAGTACGGGTCGCCGGCCTATCGCTCTTACTGGTATGAGGACATCGAGGAGGAGATCCGCAAGTCGGGGGTCCTGACGGGCGAGGGGTTGGGGGCCGCCGGCGTGCTCCGGATCGAAGAGGTGCTGTTTCGAGAAAACATCGGGGAGCGGTTTGTTGGCTACGATTTGACGTTGGGGCTCCAGCAGGAGCTACTGGCGGCCTCGCCCGGGCAGCCGCGGACCCCGTCTGCGGTGGAGCTGGCCTTCCGTTACGCTCGTCCGATCGCCTGGACGACCCAGGTGGAGCTGGAGGCGAGCGGATCGGCGGGCATCCGCCGGAGGCCCGGCGAGCGACGGACCGCCCAGAGCCGCCTCTCTTCCGGATTTCTCTACGAGCTGACCAACCGGATCGACTTTCGGGTGGACTATGAGTTCCTCTGGAGCCGAGAAGCCACCGGGGAGGTACGCACCTCCCATACGCTCTTGCCCTCGTTCCTGTTCTACTTAGAGAATGAGGTTCGTCTGCTCGCCTCGCTGCGCCTGATCAAGCCGCGTGGGGAGGCATGGGTACAGGAGTTTTCGTTGACGTTGAACTACAAGGCGCTGTAGGAAGGGGCCAATGAAGCGCGCTCGCTGGGTGATCGGGATCGGACTGGCCGGAGCGATGCTAGGTGCGACGTTCTGGGTGGCGCAGCGCTCGTCGGCCCAGGCTCAGGAAGAGCGGGTGCAGCGGGGAAAGTACCTGGTCGAGACGGTCGCCGCCTGTGGTCAGTGCCACACGCCCCGCCGAGGGGCGGAGGAGGACCTTTCTCGGCTGCTCAGCGGCCATCCGGAGGGGGCTCCGGCGCCTCGCTTTGCAATGGAGCTGATTCAACAAGGGGTTTTCATCTCCATCGCTCCGACTTATACGGCCTTTTCTGGACCCTGGGGGACCTCCTACGCCACCAACCTGACCCCCGACCCGGAGACCGGTCTGGGAAGCTGGACTGAGGAGCAGTTCGTTCGCGCCATGCGCACCGGCAGGCACCAGGGCCAGCCGAACGCCCGAACGATCCTCCCGCCGATGCCTTGGAAGGCCTATCAAGGCATGTCTGAGGAGGACCTGCGGGCTATCTGGGCCTATCTGCAGACGATCCCTCCGATCCGGAATCGCGTCCCGCCGGCGACCAACCGGTTTGGGGAGCCGTACGACCAGTGAGCTGGGACCGCCCGTCAACGGGCGCCGACGCTTTTCCGTTGAGAGAAAACGCGCTCGGTTTTGGTCTCGACCTCAAAGGAAGAAGGGGCAGACTCATGCGACGTTTTGGAGCGGTGATCGGAGCGGTCCTGCTAGCGTTTCTGGCGGGGGTGGGGACCTACGCCCTGCTTCAGCGCGATCGGGAGCGCGCAGCACCTCCGCTCCTGTGGCGCTCTGAGGAGTGGCGGCCCGTGGCGTACACCTCTGCCGTAGACAACGCCCTGCCGGTGACCGGCGATATGGAGACGCTGATCGCCGTCAACCGCGCGCTGGCGACGGTGGTGGAGCATGTGCGCGACGCGGTGGTCGTCGTTGCCACCTCCAAGACGGTCACCGTCCGGCGGCCGGAGCTGTTCGATCCGTTCGAGTGGTTCTTTGGGAGGCCGCGTCAAGACCAGCCGGAGCCGCCAGAGATCCGCCGGAGGGCAGAAGGGGTCGGCTCCGGCGTGATCGTCAGCCCAGACGGTTACATCCTGACGAACAACCACGTCATCGAGGACGCCGACGAAATTGTTGTCCAGACGGCGGATCGGCGCGACTTTGAGGCGAAGCTCGTCGGCGCCGACCCGAACACCGACTTGGCCGTCTTGAAGATCGAAGCGGACGGCCTGCCGACGATTCCCTTTGGCGACTCGGACCAGTTGGGCCTGGGGGAGTTGGTCATCGCGATCGGAGCGCCGTTTAACTACCAGCACAGCGCCTCGTTTGGAATCGTCAGCGCCAAGGGGCGAAGCGGTATCCTCCAGCGGCTCAATCCGGATCGGATCACCTATGAGGACTTCATCCAGACCGACGCGGCGATCAACCCCGGCAACAGCGGCGGCCCGCTGGTAAACATCCGGGGCGAGCTGGTCGGGATCAACACGGCGATTCAGCTCCGCAGACGCGGTCAGTACGCTGGGATCGGCTTTGCGATCGCCTCCAACCTGGCCCGCAAGGTGATGAACGACCTGATCACCAAGGGGAAGGTCGTCCCGCGCCTGGCTGGGCGTCTACCTCCAGGAGGTGGACGACGACGTGGCCGATCGGATGGGGCTGGATCATCCCTACGGGGCGCTGGTCGTCCGCGTCGAGCGGGACAGCCCCGCCGAGAAGGGCGGTCTCAAACCCCTGGACGTGATCGTCGAGGCCGACGAGCCGACGGGTGGAGAACGTCAACGCCTTCCGGAACTACATCTCCACGCGCGACCCGGGGACCCGGGTCCGGCTGGTCGTCCTGCGGGACGGCAAGCGGACGGAGTTGACCGTCGAGTTGGGGACGCTCGATGAGGAACGGTTGGCGCGGGCCGGAGAGGAATCGGAGTACAGCCGGGAGGCCGGATGGACCGGCCTGGTCGTCGAGGAGCTCACCCCCGAGAAGGCTCGCGAGCTGGGCTACGAGGGGGCCGAAGGGGTGCTGGTCGTCCAGGTGGTCGAAAACAGTCCCGCGGACCGGGAGGGAATGGTTCCCGGTATGCTCATCTTAGAGGTGGAGGGCCATCCCGTCCGAACGCCGGAGGAGTTCCAGCGGGCCGTCGAGGAGGCGGGCGACTCGGTCCTGATCAAGTGGCGGCTCCGCGATCGAACGCTCGACCGGTACGGGATCACTGTACTGAACAAGCGCGGCTGAAGCCCGCTTCAACGCTGAAACGTTCTGTGCTATCGTTGAAAAGGCTCCGCTGGGGCCTTTTCCTTGTGCTCTGCGACTTTGAAGCGGAGGTCCCCTGCTCGCTACACTGAGAGGGACGGTCGGACAACGCCGAGGAGAAGCGATGAGAAAAGGGGTGGAAGCGGGCGGAGCCGTGCGCGTCTCCGGACGTTCCATCCTTCTGGGGGCGCTGCTCATTCCGCTTGGAGTCTGGTGGCTTACCGTCGTTGAGGTGAAGTACTACTCGCTTGACGGCTCCTGCCTGCCGCTGTTCATTGAGCCGGTCTTTTTCCTCTTTGTCCTGACAGTTTTGAACCTGAGCCTGGTCCGGTACGCTCCTCGCTGGGCGCTGCGCCCTGAAGAGCTGCTGGTCGTTTACATCATGAACGCCGTCTCGGTGACCTTCTCCGGGCACGACATGTTCCAGAACCTGTTCGGGGCGATTGTGCACGCTTTTTACTACGCCCGACCGGAGAACGAGTGGGCCGAGCTGTTCTGGCACTACATTCCCGACTGGCTCACCGTTCGAGAGATGCGAGCCGTGGAGGGGTTCTATCGCGGCGACACGAGCCTGTACGTTCGGGAGCATCTGCTTCCCTGGATTCGTCCGCTGGCCTTCTGGGGCCTCTTTGTGCTGATCCTGATGGGGATGATGCTCTGCATGAACGCCATTCTCCGTCGCCGCTGGACCGAGCAGGAGAAGCTAGCCTATCCGAACATTCAGCTCCCCGTTCGTCTGGCCGAAGACCAGGGCCGAGGGCTTCTGCGGAACAAGCTCTTCTGGGCCGGCTTTGCCGTCGCCGGGACGATCACTCTGATCAACGGGATTCACTACTTGGAGCCCTCCTTTCCTTATATCAAGTACATCAAGCAGGAGAACGTCGGGCGGTACTTTACGACCAAGCCTTGGAACGCGCTGAACGGGATGACGATCTCGATGTATCCGTTCATGATCGGGATCGCCTTTTTTATGCCGTTGGACCTGTCGTTCTCTTCGTGGTTCTTTTATGTGTTTCGGCGGCTGCAGCAGGTGTTGGGCGCGGCGGCGGGGTTCCGAGCGTTGCCGGAGTTTCCTTACTTTGCCCAGCAGGGATGGGGGGCCTGGCTGACGCTTTGCGGGATCGCCCTTTGGACCAGTCGCCGTCAGATCGCCTATGCGCTGGAGGGCTTCTTCCGTCCCGGATCGGTAGACGACTCCAACGAACCGCTGCCCTATCGGCTGGCCTTTTTGGGGTTGCTGGGGGGAGCGGTGGCGTTGTTTATCTTCACCAGCGTGGCCGGGATGGCGCTTTGGGTAGCGGCGCTCTTTTTTGCGATCTACTTTGCGCTTTCGATTGCGATCACTCGGGTGCGTGCCGAGTTCGGCTCGCCCCATGAGATCTACTATGTCAACCCGCACGATATGATGATCGCCTTTTTGGGAACACGTCCGATTCCGCCGCGGAGCAAGACCGTTTTGGCGATGTTCTACTGGTTCAACCGGGGCTATCGGAATCATCCGATGCCGAACCAGCTGGAGGCCTTCAAGATGGCCGAGATTCACGGGATTCGGAATCGGGGTATTCTCGGGGCGCTGCTGGTGGCCATTGTGGTGAGCATCGTGGCGACCTTCTGGGCGAATCTGCACTTGGCCTATCGAGATGGGGCGGAGATCCTCGGCGGCTTCAAGGACTGGGTCGGGTGGGAGTCTTACAATCGCTTGCAGCGGTGGTTTCTTTCCCCTTCGCCGCCGAACCTCCCTCAGGTGCTCTTTACCGGAATCGGCGGGACGCTGGTGTTGGTGATGACGGCGATGCGGGCGCGGTTTCTCTGGTGGCCGTTCCATCCGGCCGGGTACGCGCTGGCGGTCAGCTTTGCGATGGAGTACTTTTGGTTTGCCGTCTTCGTCAGTTGGGCGCTAAAGCTGACGATTCTCCGGCTAGGGGGAATCCGGGCCCATCAGCGGGCGATTCCGTTCTTTTTGGGGCTGATCCTGGGCGACTACTTTGTGGGGAGCCTGTGGGCGATCGTCGGGCCGTTAGCCGGCATTCGCACCTATAAGATCTTCATCTGAGCGGCCCTCGTACCGATCGAACGGCGGTCAGGAGCTCCCGAATGAACTCGCGGGTGGCGCCGACCAGTCGCTGCGGCTCGGAGAGGTGGGCTTCCACCGTGTTGACGATGGCGCTGCCGACGATCACTCCGTCGGCCAGTTGAGCGACGCGTCGGGCCTGTTCCGGATTGGAGATGCCAAAGCCGACACAGACCGGCTTGTTCGTCTGGCGTCGGACTCGCTCTAAGAGCGGCTGGAGGTCCGGAGAGATGGCGTCCCGGGCTCCGGTCACGCCGGTCAACGAGACGGCGTAGAGAAACCCGCGAGTGGCGTCGGCGATCCGTCGAATACGCTCGTTGGGGGTGGTCGGAGCGACCAAGAAGATGGTGGCCAGCTCCTGGGCGCGGGCGGCCTCGAGGAGCTCTTCGGCGTCCTCAACGGGCAGATCGGGGACGATCAGTCCGTCGGCTCCGGCCTGACGAGCCTCCTGACAGAATCGCTCGACGCCGCGATAGGCGACCGGGTTGAAGTAGGTCATCAGGACCAAGGGGACGTCGGAGGATTCTCGGATGCGCTCCACGGTGCGAAAGATGCCCTCGACGGTCGTTCCGGCCCGGAGGGCTCGTTCGGTCGCTCGTTGGATGCTCGGGCCGTCGGCGATCGGGTCGGAGAAGGGGATCCCCAACTCGATCACGTCGGCGCCCACCTCGGCGGCGGCTAGGACCAGCTCCTCGGTCGCGCTCAGGGAAGGGTCTCCGGCGGCAAAGTAGGGAATGAAGGCGCGCTCTCCGTCGGCGCGGAGTTTTTCAAAGCGGGCGTCTACGCGGTTCATGAGCCGAGCTTCTCCTCCAGCGCCCGAGCGACGATACTGGCGTCCTTGTCGCCGCGCCCGGACAGGTTAACGATGACGATCCCTTCCGGACCGTACTCTTGGGCCAGTTTGGGCAGATAGGCGATTGCGTGGGCCGTTTCTAGCGCCGGAATGATTCCTTCGGTGCGGGCGAGCAGTTGGACCCCTTCCAGGGCCTCGGCGTCGGTTACGGCGACAAACTCCGCCCGGCCGGTTCGACGGTAGTAGGCGAGCTCCGGCCCGACGCCGGGGTAGTCCAAGCCGGCGGAGATGGAGTGCGCCGGACGAATCTGCCCGTCCTGCTCTTGGAGTAGGAAGGTTCGGGCGCCGTGAAAGACGCCCACCGTCCCGGCGGTCAAGGAGGCCGCGTGTCGGCGCTCAATCCCCTCCCCGGCCGCCTCGACGCCGATCATTCGCACCTGACGATCCTCGTAGAACGGCGCAAACAGCCCCAGCGCGTTGGAGCCGCCTCCCACGCAGGCGACCAGACAGTCGGGAAGTCGGCCCTCCCGCTCCAGAATCTGGCGTCTCGCCTCCCGGCCGATGACCGATTGCAGGTCCCGAACGATGGTCGGGAACGGATGAGCTCCGACCGCCGAGCCGATTAGGTAGTAGGTAGTGCGGACGTTGGTCACCCAATCCCGGAAGGCCTCGTTCGTTGCGTCTTTAAGCGTTCGGGTTCCGGAGGTGACCGGGGTGACCTTAGCCCCCAGGAGTCGCATTCGGAAGACGTTGAGCGCTTGGCGTTCGACGTCTTCAGCGCCCATGTAGATTTCGCACTCCATCCCAAAGAGGGCGCAGGCCGTTGCGGTGGCCACGCCGTGCTGGCCGGCGCCGGTCTCGGCGATGATCCGCTTTTTGCCCATCCGACGGGCCAGGAGGATCTGGCCGATTGCGTTGTTGATCTTATGGGCGCCGGTGTGGTTGAGGTCCTCTCGCTTCAGGTAAATCTTAGGGCCGCCGAGCGCCTCGGTGAGCCGTTGGGCGAAGTACAGCAGCGAAGGGCGGCCGACGTACTCGCGCAGGTAAAACTCGTACTCGGCCTGAAACTCGGGGTCGTTCCAGTAGCGGCGATGGGCCGCCTCCAGCTCTTGGAGGGCGGGGATCAGCACCTCCGGGACGTACTGCCCTCCAAACTCTCCAAAGCGGCCCCGTGCATCGGCGCGTAGCGGCAAAGCAAGACTCCTTTTTCGAGCGTTCGCGTTCTGGGCTTTTGTGGCGCCAGACAAGGCTCTTTCACAGATAATTCTAAGGGAAGATCATCCCTGAAGTCTCCTACCGGCTCAAGGCCAATCGTGGCGGCTGGATCCCCTTCCCTCGGCGCTCCCGCTAGCCCCGACAGGCGGAGGGTGGTAGGATTCCCCCCGGAACTCGTTCTAAACGGAAGCGGTGCTCCTGCGTCTAAAAGAGGATGATCCCACGGTCAGCTTTGCAGAGTCTCGCTGGGATTTTTGGCCAAAACACTCAATTGAGAAGAGGATGGGTACTGCTGTGATGAGGGCATCGTTTGCTCGGTTAGCGGGAGAGTGGATGAGAGGAGTACTCCTGACGGCGTTTTTTAGTGGCTTAGCGTTTGTTGGATGGGCTCAAGGGGAGGTGGACCTCTCGCAACCGCTAACGCTGGAAGATTGCATCCGAATCGGTTTGGAGAACGCGACCGAATTGAGAGTGGCTGAGCTTAATCTCCGCTCGCGCGAACTGGACCTGGACGACGCAAGGGCGAGCTTTCTTCCGACCCTGCGCACCAACGCGCGCTGGTTTGGGAACGATCGGGTCTCCTTTGGCCTGGAAGAGGAGAATGTGGACTGGAGCGTTCAGGCCAGCTATCTGCTCTGGGACCAGGGGCGCCGGCGAATCTCCCTTCGGCAGACGGAGAGCAATCTGGAGGCGGCGCGAGCGGCGCTCCAGCGCCAGCGAGCCGAACTGATCCTTGCGATCGTTCGGGCCTATTATCGGGTTTTAGAGGCCCGGGCGTTGGTCGAGCTGGATCAACAGATTCTTGAGGTCTCGCGGGGAACGGTGGAGCGGGTCCGAGGGCTTCTGGAGGTGGAGGAGGCGATCCCGACCGACGTCGCTGCGGCGGAGGTCCGAGTCGCCAACGACGAGCTGGCGCTGCTTGCCGATCAGAACGCTTTGGAGACCGCCCTGGCGCAGCTGCCGGTCGTCTTAGGGTTGGATCCCTCCATTCGGCTTCAGGTGGCCGAGGATGTTGAGTTTCAAAGCTATGCTCAGACCGGCGCCTACCGGCGGGAGACCCGCACCCTTGAAGAGGCGATTCAGCAGGCTTTAGAACAGCGCGAAGAGGTCCGGGAGTCGGAGCTGAACCTGCGCGTCCTGGAGCTCTCCCAGCGGCTGGCCAAACTGGAACAGTTCCCTCAGGTCACCGTTCAGGGAAGCTACTCCGTTGTACTGGACGACTATTTGCGCGAGCGGGGGGATTTTTCTCGGTTTCGGAGCTGGGAGGCTTCAGTGAATTTGAGCTTCCCGATTTTTGACGGCGGGGTTACCCGACGGACGCTGTTGCGCAGCGACGTCCAGTTGGAACGAGCCCGCGTCCAGCACGAGGCGCTCAAGCGCCAGATCGCTCTGGAGGTCACCCAGGCCTACCTGAACCTGATGCAGGCCCAGAAGCGGTTGGACATCTCCACGGCGCAGGTGCGGAGCGCCGAGTTAAACCTTCAAGGGACTCAGGAGCGCTATCAACTGGAGCTGGCTATCCTCTTGGAGCTGCTGGACGCTCAGACCCAATATGCCCAGGCGACGACGACTCAGGTCCGAACCTACTACACTTATAAGACTGCGGAGGCTGAGTTCAAGCGGGCCATTGGTGAGGAGTTGCCATGAGACGGCGTGTCTGGTGGATCGCTCTTTTAGCGCTCGCGGCGACGGGAACAGGGGGTTTCTTTCTCTTCCGCCCCGGAAGCGCTAAGAGTCAAGAGCCGGAGTGGCGCACCGAGGTGGTTCATCGAGGCCGAATGCGCGTCAAGATTCGGGAGATCGGTTGGTTGGAGCCGCTGGTCTCGGTGAACGTCAAGTCGAACGTCGAGGGAGAGATTCGAGAGATCTACGTTCGCGAAGGGGACCGGGTCGAGGCTGGCCAAGTGCTGATCAAGCTGGACGATAAACAGATTCGGGAGGAGAAGAACCAGGCGGAGGCCAACCTGCGCTCTGCCGAGGCGGAGCGGGAACGGGCCCGTCGGAACGTCACCCTGACCGAAATCCGCCAGCAGGCCGCTCTTCGGGACGCAGAGGATCGGGTCGCGATCGCTAAGGCCGCCTTGGAGGCTGTGCGAAAGAGCAGCGAACAGCAGCTAAGCGCCGCCCAGATCGAGCTGATCAACCTGGAGACCGCCCTCGAACAGGACCGGATTGCACTGAATCAGGCCGAAATTGCCCTTCGTCAGGCTCGGTTGAACCAGCAGGCCGCCCAGTCCCGTCTGGAGTCGGCACGGGTCGCCTATCAGAACGCCGAGGCGGAGCTCCGCCGCACCGAGCAGCTTTATCAGAAGCAGTTTGTCACCCGCTCCGCGCTGGAGCAGGCTCAGCAGGCGTTCGCCGCGGCCAAGGCCCAATACGAGCAGGCCGAACAGGACTTAGCCGCCGCCGAGGAGGCGGTCAACTCCGCTCAGGAGACGGTCGCAGCCCGGCAAGCCGCGGTCTCCAGCCGAGAGAAGAACATGGAATACCAGCGCCAGAACCTGGAGATCCTCAAGGCCTCCAGGGACGCCGCCGAACAACAGGCGGAGCTTGAACTGCAGACCGCCGAACGCAATCTAGATCGGCTCCGGGAGTCCTATCAGGCCGAGATCGAAAACAGCCGCTCGGCGTTGGCCGTCGCTGAAGCAAATTACCTCCGTGCCGAGAGCGCCTTAAACAACGCCAACGAACGGCTGGAGTGGACGAACATTCGCGCTCCGATGTCCGGAACGGTGACCGTTCTAGCCGTTGAGGAAGGGGAGATCGTCCAGTCGGGGCGCGCCGCTTTTGGCCAGGGGCCGGCCATCATGACCATCGCCGACCTGTCCCAGATGGTGGTCAAGACCTACATCAATGAGGTGGATATCCCTAAGATTCAGGTTGGTCAGCCGGTGGAGATCTTCTCCGACGCCTATCGGGGGAGGGTCTTCCCCGGGCGGGTCAAGGAGATCTCCCCTCAGGGGCAGCCCCAGGATAACGTGACCAAGTTTGAGGTCGTTATTGAGGTGGTCGGTTCGCCGCCGGAGCTGCGGCCCGGAATGAACGTAGATGTGGACATCATCGTCGCCGATCGCGAGGACGTGGTTCAGCTCCCGATTGAGACGTTGATTGAGAAGACCAAGCTGATCGCCAACCTGCGACTTCCCCGCGAGGTGGCGGTGTCGCTCCAGGAGGGCCAGCGGATCGCCTTAGAGTCGCGCGTTGGGAAGCGTTATCCGGCTCGCGTAGCTGAGGTACACCCCGACGCCGAAGAGACCGCCGTGGCCCTGGTCGAGGACAACGCGCCTAAAGGGCTCCGAGTCGGCGATCACCTGATGCGGGTCGTCCTGAATCCTGTTCCGGAGGATCAGCGTCAGAAGCTCTCCCCTGAGGAGGTCCGCGAGCGGGAGACCGTCGTCGATGACGTCGGCGTTCGGGTCGAGAGCGAGCGGCGCCAGTTGGTCCTGGTTCAGGACGAATCCGCCCCCGGGGACCAAAAGAAGGAAGGCTGGTTCCTGGCTCGGTGGGTCCGAAAGCTCGTCGGACGGGAGAAGGCGACCGGCCCGCCTCCAACCCGTGAGAAGCCGATCCGGATCGGGCTGCGCAGCGATACCGCCTTTGAGGTGCTCGAGGGCCTTCAGGTGGGCGATGAGGTGATCGTCCCGAGGCTGGATCAGCTAGTCACCGCGCCGATGTAGTCGTGGAGTCGAGTTCGAATAAACAAGAGAAGAGAAAGGAGCTGGACGGTGGGGCTTTTTAAGAAGCGAAAAGAGGACCGGAGTTCTGGCGAGGGCTTTGCGGCGGCCGCCTCTGCAGAGGGGCCGGACCCTCGCGCTCTGATCCATGCGATCGATATCGTTAAGATTTATGAGATGGGCGACGTCAAGGTGCACGCCCTTCGCGGGGTCACCTTAAAGGTGACGCGGGGGGAGATGGTGGCCATCATGGGGCCCTCCGGATCGGGCAAGTCCACGATGATGGATATTCTTGGGTGTTTGGCCAAGCCCACCTCCGGAACGTACTATCTGGACGGGGACAACATCGAGAAGGTGAGCGATAACCGACTGGCTGAGATTCGGAACAAGAAGATCGGCTTCGTCTTCCAGTCGTTCAACCTGCTGCCCCGGATGTCGGCGCTGCACAACGTGGAGCTGCCGTTGATCTACGCGGGAGTTCCCAAGCGGGAGCGGCGTCGTCGCGCGATCGAGGCCCTCGAGGCGGTCGGGCTGGGCGATCGGTTGCACCACAAATCGAACGAGCTTTCTGGCGGGCAGATTCAGCGAGTTGCCATTGCGCGGGCGCTGGTGACGCGGCCGGCGATCATCTTTGCCGACGAGCCGACGGGGAACCTGGATTCCAGGACGAGCGAAGAGATCATGCAGTTGTTTGAAGAGCTGCATCGGCAGGGGAATACCATCTTGCTGGTGACCCATGAGCCCGATATCGCCGCGCACTGTCAGCGGATCATCCGCCTCCGAGACGGGAAGATCGAGTCGGACGAGTGGATCAAGGAGATGTCCCCGTTGGCCAAGGAGGTCCACGGCGAGCGGCCGCTTTCGCCCCCACCGGGATGGGGTCAAGCCGACGATGACGACTAGGCGGGGGCTTTTGCTATTGAGCCTCCTGCTGATCGGGTGGGGTTGTCAGAGCCGCCCGATCGTCTGGAATGGGACGATCTCCCTGACCGACGCGGAGTTGATACCCCTCCAGGAGCGGTTGAACGAGCAGATCGCCCGGGGGGAGCTCCGCTGGATCCGGACCGGGCGAAACGATTACGTAGTTCAGCTTCCCGGCTCCGCCCGCCGTTACCTCTGGACGCTGGAGCTTCGGCCGCAGACCGTAACGATCCCCTTTGGGTTTGCCACCGCATGGATCACCCAGCTTGAGTTTGAGAGCGCCGAGCTTCACTGGGACGGACGAGAACGGGCGCTTCGGTTGCGGCTGGACATTCGGGACAACGTCGGCCCGGAGACCGGCATCGCCGCCGACGTGCTGGCGTTTGGACAGGTACAGCGGAAGGAGTTTGCCGTCACGGGCGCCTCCTTTACGTTCTGGTTGCGGCCCCGCGTGGACGCTTACGGCGAGATCGTCTTCGATCCGATCGCCTTTCGTCTGCGGGTCAACACGGACGACGCCATTCCGGAGGTGCGGCAGCCCCTCCGCGAGACGCTTGAGCTGGTTCAGGCCGAAATCCTGCGCCAGGTAAACGCCCAGTTTCAAAACTACCGGTCCGAGCTGGAAGGATGGGCGTACGCCCAACGCCCGCCGGCGACTCATGTAGAGAGCTTGGAGGTTCGGGAGGGAGAGCTGATCGTTCGGCTGGGGCCGGGACTGCTTTTTCCCGACCTGAACGGCGATCGGCGGGTAGACGTTCAGGACTTGAGCCGGATTGCGCTGCGGTTTGGGCGTCGGAGCTTTGGCGAGCCGATCGCTGAGGACCTGAACGGCGACGGTGTGGTGGACGTTCGGGACCTGGTGTGGGCGGCGCGAATGTTTGGGCGCTCACGATGAGGCGGAGCGTCGAAATGAAGGGACGTTCCAGGTGTCGGGCGTGGCGCTTTGGGATGGAAGCGCTGTTTTGAGGCGCGGTGCGGCGCTCGGCAACGCCGCACCGTGTGAGGTTTACTCTTCGTCCGGATCGAAGACGATCAGCTGCACCATCAGATAGCCGGCCTGGTTATTGTGGTTGGGATGGTCGTTCATCGCGAGGAAGATGACCCCTTCTTGGTCCACCACGTTGTCGTATCGGGCGCCGAAGCAGATCGGTTCGCCATTGCCGATTCTTCCAATAAGTGCACCCACGTTTGCTCCAGGGAGTAGGTATCCTTCGCCGGCGGGTAGATTGGGCACGCCGTCCCCGCCGCACCATCCGATGCGGTTGCGCAGGTCAGGCGACCAGGCCCCTTCGGCGTCTACGACGAGCCGTTGCCCCGGCTTGACTCGGACGTAGCTTTCTTGCCAGGTTGGGCTTGGACGAGCCATGCGAATGACGGTAAGCGGCATAAGGTTCTCCTCCGTGCTGGATGACTAGAACAGTTTGCGTTTCTGGTGCTAGTGTAGGAGAGGGGAGGGGAGGGGTCAACGGCGGTCCCCGGTTGACTCTCTCCTGGGGGCTTCCTACAATCTGTTTGCAGAGAGGACGATCCCATGGGAGTCAGGACGATGGGACGAACGCTCTGGGACGAAGCGCTGGAGTCCTGCCTCTCTCGCCTGCCGGAGGAGACGGTTCAGCATTGGGCTGCGGCCCAGCGGGAGCTGCTGTTTGGCTTTCGGGCGCTGGTGGATCGCTGGGTCGAGGAGGCCGCCCAGCGGGTCGAGGAGACGGCGCGTCGCGCCCAGGAGCGACGCGAACGACGTCGGGAGCGCTCTGAGGAGCGGGGCCATCGCGTCACGATCGAGGAAGAGGATGAACCTGCCCATTAGCCCACGGGAGCGCCTGTACCGTCGTTACTTCACCGTGGAGGAGGTCAATCGGCTCTTGCCCCGCCTGGAGGCCTGGCTTGCGGAGATGCGTCAGCTTCGCGCCCATCTGTTGGCCGTTCAGGAGAAGGTTCAAGCGGTCGGGGCTGAAGCGTATCTGGACGCTGGCGGCCGATTGATGACCGACTACCTGGCCGCCCTTAACCGGTATCGGGCCCTGGAGCGACGGATCGAGGAGGAAGGGATTCTCCTCCGCGACGTGGTCTCCGGTCTGTGCGACTTTCCCGCCCTGCGTTTTGATCGGCTGGTCTATCTCTCCTGGATGTCCGGGGAGCCGGAGGTCCTCTACTGGCACGAGGTGGACACCGGTCTGCCCGGCCGAAGGCCCCTGGACGAATCCGGCTCCGACGACGCACTGGTGGAATCCGAAGAGAACAAAGTTTGAAGAAGCCGCCTGGTGAAAGGAGCCAAAACGCCGTGGCCGAAAACCCTGCTTCTCCCAGCTTGCCAACGACCGACGACGCGATCGCTCTGATCGAGAAGGTGGCCCGGAACGTCTTGGATGGCGGAGCGATCGAGTTCGAGGAGGCGCTCCGGCTGATCGAGCTGGAAGATCCTGAGGCGATCCTCTTTCTGATGGCTTGGGCCAACCGGATTCGCCGCCGCTTCCGGGGGGATCAGGTGCACCTCTGCTCGATCGTGAACGCCAAGTCCGGCGGGTGCCCCGAGGATTGCATCTTCTGCGCCCAATCGGTTCACTACCAGACGGGGATCAAGACCTATCCCTTTTTAGATCGTGAGGCGATCCTCCAGGCGGCGCAGCGGGCCAAGGAGAACAAGGCCCAAGCGCTGGGGATCGTGGCCGCTTGGCGCGGACTCAAAGAGGGTCGGCTTCTGGACGAGGTCTGCCAGCGGATTCGCGAGCTAAGCGAAAGCGGAACCGTCCGCGCCGACGCCTCGTTAGGGATTCTCGAATCGCCGACGGTGGCCAAGCGGCTCAAGGAGGCCGGCCTGGTCGCCTATAACCACAACCTGGAGACGGCGCGAAGCTACTTCCCGAAGATCTGCTCCACCCACACCTACGAGGATCGCGTTCGGACGATTCGGTACCTCAAGGAGGCCGGCCTGAAGGTCTGCTCCGGCGGGATCATCGGGATGGGGGAGAGCCGACAGCAACGGGTGGAGCTGGCCTTTGAGCTCCGAGAACTGGACGTAGACTTTGTTCCGCTGAACTTCCTCCACCCGATTCCGGGCACGCCCCTGGAGAACGCTCATGACCTAACGCCGATGGAGTGCCTCAAGACGATCGCTGTCTTCCGGCTTGTGCTCCCCGATAAAGAGATCCTGGTTGCTGGGGGGCGAGAACACAACCTCCGCGATCTGCAAGCGATGATGTTCTACGCGGGGGCCTCCGCTACAATGGTAGGCCACTACCTGACCACCACCGGCAGGGCCGCTGAGGACGACCTTCGGATGATCGAGGACCTCGGCCTTAGCTGGGAGTGGTCTGAGCATTAAGCAACACAGGGCGCTTCGATCGCCCCGTTAGGGGACGAAATCAGGATAAGGGCCATCTCGAAAGGGAGGTAGAATGGGCCGTACTGTTGTGCTCTTCGGGCTTCTTGCTGGGCTGGCGTGGGGGCAACAGGAGCTGGCGATCGGGTTTATCCCTGGAAGGGGAAACGACGCCGTTACCGAGAAAGCGGCCTGGGACGCCGTCGGTCTTCCGTATACCGAGATCGGGGGAAACGATTATCAGCTCGACAGGCTCTTGCAGTTTGATGTGATCGCGATCGGAGTGGTCGCTTACGACCAGAACGAAGACCTTAAGAACGGCTTTCAAGCGGTCAAAGATTATATCCAAGCGGGTGGGTACGTGGTGACGGTGGATTTCCAGCAGGATTCCACCTGGCGGGAGGAGTACCTTCCCCATCCGCTTCAGCTTTTTGACGACGATCTGGAGGAGAACGCCGGAGTGGAGATCGTGGATCATCCGATCTGGCATACGCCCAACGAGATCGAAGAGGACCACTTCATCGGATGGGGTCAAGGGGACTTTATGGCCGATGCGCCCCACGAGGCCAAAGCCCCGTGGGAGCCGTTGCTGATCTCCAACAACTGGCCGATCGTCGTCGGTGCGGAGGCCGGGAGGGGCTACGTGGTCTTCAATTCGCTTCAGATCATGCAGGCCCTTGGTCGAACGGGGAATCCCAAGATCGCTGAGGTGCTGGAGAACTTTCTCCTCTGGCGCGGCAAGTTGGCCGTGAGCCCCAGCGGAAAGATGACGACCGCCTGGGGAGCCCTCAAAGGACAAACGCTCGGGCGATGAGAATCTACACCCGACGAGGAGACGAGGGGAAGACGGACCTTTTTGGCGGCGGGCGCGTGTCCAAGGACGCTCTTCGCGTTGAAGCGTACGGAGCTGTGGATGAGTTGAACGCCGTCGTCGGCCTGGTGCTCGCCCAGGAGGGGAAACCGCTGGACGAAGACGTTCGGGAAGACCTGAGCGCCGTTCAGGCGGCCCTGTTCGAGCTAGGGGCCGACCTGGCGACGCCAAGGGATCATCCTCGTGTCCGTCGGATCGGACCGGAGGAGGTCGCCGCCCTAGAGGCTCGGATCGACGCCTACAGCCAGGAGCTTCCGCCGTTGCGGGCCTTTCTGCTCCCTGGAGGGAGCCCAGCGGCGGCTTGGCTTCATCTCGCCCGTACCGTCTGCCGGCGTGCGGAGCGGTGTGTTGTTCGGCTCTCCCGTCAGGAGTCGGTCAACCCGGAGGCGCTTCGGTATCTCAATCGGCTCTCGGACCTTTTCTTCGTCTTAGCCCGTGTTGCAAACGTCCGAGGAGGGGTCCCGGAGGTTGAGTGGCGCCCTCAGAAACGGGAGTCGAAAGCGTGAACGCTCCTCAAACGCCAAAGGGAACCTTTTTGGTCGTTGCCGATCTGTTCTTCTTTGCCAAGCTTCAGGAGTCCCTTCGGTATCTGGGCTACGAGGCGATCGGAGCGGGGAATCTTGAAATCGCCCGCCGACGGCTTCGGGAGATTCCTCTTCGTGGGGTTCTCCTCTCGCTCCACAAGGAGGGCTTCGACTGGCGGCAGTTTCTCAAGGAGCTTCGGGCAGACCCTCAGACTCAAGGACTTCCGGTTCTGGTCTTTGGGAGCCACGTCGAGGTGGAGGCCTTCCGCGAGGCGGAACAGTTGGGTGCCGATCTGACCGCCTCGAACGGCGAGGTGGCCGCGCGGTTCGAGTACCTCCTTGGCAATCTGCTGGGGGAGGTTTAATCCTCAGCGGCGCGGGAGTCCCCCTTAATCGTGATGATCGGACGGAGGACGTGGAGGACCTCGACGAGGTCCGACTGTTTGCGAATTACGTCGTCGATGTCCTTGTAGACCTGAGGGGCCTCGTCCACATAGGAACGACGCGCGCGGGTGAAGGTCCCTGCCAGTGCCGCTTCATATTCCCGCTGCGGAATCTCCCGGGCTGCCTTCCGTCGAGACATCACCCGGCCCGCACCGTGCGAGCAGGATCGGAAACTCTCCGGATTGCCCAGCCCTCGAACGATGTAGGAATGGGAGCCCATCGAGCCGGGGATGATTCCGATCTCCCCTGGGCGGGCGGAGGTCGCCCCTTTTCGGTGGACGATCACCGGTTCTCCGTAATGGTTCTCCCGGCGGGCGAAGTTGTGGTGAATGTTAATCCCCTTGGAACGGACCTGCGCTCGGAGCTCCTTTTCGTCGGGAAGGTTTTTGGGGTCAAAGAGCAACAAGAAGTTCTCGTAGGCCTTCTCCAACATCCGCCAGCGGTTCTCCAGCGCAAAGGCAACCGCCCACTCCATATCGTGGAGGTAGTCTTCGAAGAGTTCGCTGTCGCCGGGGAGATAGGCCAGGTTGGGGGGATACTTCACCTTTGCCTTGTCCAGGAGCTTTTCAGCCTGTCGATTGTAATGGTTGGCGATCTGCAAGCCTGTGTGGCGCGATCCGGAGTGGACCATGAACCAGAGCTGGTCGTTTTCGTCCAACTGGGCTTCGATGAAGTGGTTGCCGCCGCCGAGCGTTCCCAGTTGGTAGACCGCCTTCTTCTCCATGAAGGGCCGAACTTCCGGGGCCCGGAGGGTCGTGTTAAAGCCCTCCCACTCCGTCGGGCGTTTGTGGCTGTCAAAGCCGGTTGGCACGTCGCGCCGGACCTCAAGCTCCCACTGTCGCCAGAACTCTTTGGGCTCCATCCCCAGTTCGCGGATCCGCTCACGGATCTGGTCGAGGGTGATCCCGGTCGGAATGGCACTGATCCCACAGCCGATGTCTACGCCGACGATGTTGGGCACGACGGCGTCTTTGGCGGGCACGACGCTTCCGATCACCGCCCCCTTGCCCAGGTGAACGTCGGGCATGACGGCAATGTGAGAGTGGATAAAGGGGAGCTTGCCCATCTGATCCAGCTGGGCCAGCGAGCCTTCGTCCACTTCTTTAAGACTGTCCACCCAGATTTTGACTGGCGTTCCGCTGGATGTCTTGTACTGGATCATGGCTTTAGATGGCGTACATTCCTCCGTCCACCATGAGGGTTTCGCCCGTGATGAACGAGGCGTCTTCGGACGCGAGAAAAACGATTGCGCTGGCGATCTCTTCGGGTTCTGCTTGTCGGCGAAGGATGTTCCGCGCCCCAGCGTGCGCCTGGCGTCGGAACTCCTCTTCTGAAAGCCCTCGCTCCTGTGCTCTACGAATATGATACGGCGTGATCGTTCCGCCTGGACAGACCGCGTTGACGCGGATAGCTGGGCCGTGAGCGACGGCTAAGGCGCGCGTCAGTGCCAGGACGCCCGCTTTGGTGGCGTCGTAGAGCGGCATGCTGGCCCGCCCGACTAAGGCGTTGGCCGAGGAGACGTTCACAATCGCCCCTCGACCGGCCTTCTCCATCTCCGGAATCGCCCCTTTGCAGCAGTAGCCTACGCCGCGAAGGTTGACCGCAAGGATGGTGTCCCAGTCTTGGACGGTCGCTTCGGTGATCGGCCCGTAGACGCGGACGCCGGCATTGTTCACCAGGATGGTGAGCCGTCCGAACTGTTCGGCGGCAAAGCGCCCGATCGCCAACGCCTGCGGCTCGTCGCCCACATCGGCCTGAAAAGGCACCGCCTGACCGCCTTGCTCCCGAATCGTCCGAGCAACCCGTGCTGCAGCGTCGTAGTAGCGGTCTACGACGACCACGGCGACCCCTTCCTGGGCGAAGCGATAGCAGGTGGCCTCTCCGATTCCTGAACCGCCGCCGGTCACCACGGCGACGTCGTCTTTTTGAAAGCGCATCATCGGTCCTCCGAAGGCCCTTTATGCTTGGGTTCTCGATTTGAGGTCAGCATCTCATCGGACGGCGAACTTGGCAAGCCGCCGGAGCCGCTCCGAGCCCCGCTCCGCCTGGATCAGGAGGAAGTAGACCCCTGGCGAGAACCGCTCCTGAAGAAGAGCAGGAGAAAGCTCAATTGGAACCAGCGGTGCCGCCGGGGCGAGGCTCTCAATTTGGTGAACCAACCGGCCGTCAGGGCGATAGACCTCCGCTCGGACGCGGTCCAGGCCGGCACCGTCAAACAGCAGCTCGATGCGCAACGGGGCGCTCCGCGGGGCGGGGTTGGGGTAGATCCGGCTCTCGAGGATGCGCAGCGGTGTGGTGAAGACCAGCTCCTGAACGGTAACGGTCAGCCGATAGCCGACCGTTCCGCTGAGAGGGGCTTCTGACTGAATCAGCAGGACTCCTTTCCGCTCGCGGCCGCGGGAGATGTACTCCAGTCGAAGGGCAAGTTCCCCGCTTCGGAAGCCTCCAGCCAGGAGGGCGCCGCTCTCCTCGAGCAGTTGGAGTTCGATCGGGGCGTTTCGGTCGAGCAGCAGGTCCACCCGGACCAACCGTTCCGCCGGAAGCTGGAGCCGGTAGAGGTCCCGCGAGTCCTCCGGTCCCAGGAAGGCGTAAAACGGCTGCTCTGGAGCGATCGGTCGGGCCTGAGCGATCGTCTCGTTGGGCTCGTAGAGGTCTCCGAAGTACAGGTCCAGCGTCATCAACGGACCACTGGGGCCGATGTTCACCAGCGAGATCCCCGAGGGGGTTCCGTCGTTGGCGTTCGAGCTAGGGAGCGTCGCCGGCGTGAAGGCGGTCTGTCCGTCCTCGGCCGCGTAGGCCGCGTCGGCGGTCAAGGCCAACGGGTTCTGAACGGCGTTGTCGTGAAACGGATCGCCTGGGTCCTCGACCCAGAGCCGGTTAGCGACGCTGACGATCGTTCGCTCTTTGGTCTCGTCCACGTGCCAGATGAGAATCCCTTCGTCGGGCAGAGCCGTGTCAAAAAGGGATCCGGCCCGACCGCTTCGGTTTTCAATCAGGAAGAACTCCTTACCGCCGCGCCCGGGGATGTCTATCTTCAGCAGCGGAGGACGATCGCCGGGCCGCGCAAAGGCGGGCACCTCCAGCCCAGTGATCGAGGCGTCCAGCTCCAACGGCGTGACCCATCCGGTGCGGCCGTTTTCTGGTGTCCCGTCCACATCCCATTTGAGGTAGCCGCAGATGTGGGCCGGCTGGCTTCCGTCCCGGCGGGAGCCGCCTCCCTGGAACGGCCCGAACAGTCCCATCAGACAGTACTGCTGGTCGTTTGGGGCGGCCAACGTCCCGGTCACGTAGGTCTCTGGAGCGCCAAAGTCGTGGAAGAACTCATGGAACCAGACCCCCAGATGGGGCATCGGGAAGTCCGGCTCCTCGGCGATCACCATGGCCGTTTCGACCCGGAGGCCGTCCCAGAGCCCAGGCACATGGGGCACTAAAAGGGACCAAATGTCGTCGCCCCGCCCGGACGTCGCCTCGTCGTTACCCGCATGGAGGACAATCACGTGGTCTACGATTCCGTCCTTGTTCCGATCGTAGTCCCGAAAGTCCACGTCTGGATCGGCTAGAGTCAGCGCGTCCACGATCAGTTGTTCGTAGCGTTCCAGATCGATCCGTCCGGCGCCGTAGAAGGCCATCGGCTGGGGCATGCGGTACCAGCGGTCGTCCCGGGGCAGGCTCCCGCCGATCGGGCCGGACTCCACGCGCATCTGTCCGTAGGAGTTCTCCCAGTAGTAAGCGGCCAGCGAGCGTTGGGAACGGTCAAAGAGCCATCCGTCCAGTTCCTGCCGAGAACGGACGCCGGGCTGGTCGGAGAAGTCCACGCGGATGACCAGGACGTACTCCAGTCCGTCCGGTTGGAGCTTCGCGTTCCGCCGGATGGGATCAGGGGGCAGTTGAGCGAACAGCTCCGCGGCGCTGGGCGACCCCTCCCACAGCCGAGGATGGGGGGGAACCCCCTGTGCTGAGAGCGCCCCTCCGCACAGCGCGCCGAGAAGAGCAAAAAAAGCTCTCGTTCTTCGGTTCACGGGCCGACTCCTACCCGACTGCGGCGGTAAGGTGCTAAGAGGCGAACGCTCGGAACGATCAACAACCGTATCGTCCCTCGAGCGCTTGTCGTCTGGGTTTTCGCTTCAACGCTCACCACATAGCTCCCCGCGGCAAGAGGGCTTCCAGTAGAATCTCGCGGCCGCCAGAGGAGCGGAGGGCTCAGCCCTTGGCGTCCAAAGGGGCTCCCCTCTGGGAACTCCCACTGGGCCAGCAACCCTCCGTGCAGGTCGTAAACTGCAACGCCGACTGCGGCGTCTTGGTTGAGCTGATATTGAATGGTCAACTGACCCCCCTCCTGGCGGGGATAAGGGTTCGGGTAGATTCCGACGGCAAGCAACGGACCCATTGCCGATGGAGCGGGTAAGGAGCCTTCTTCTAGTCCGGCCAAGAAAAGGGCCGCCGCTAACACAAACCGTCCGACGGCAACCCCGTAAGAGGGGTTCAGGTGGTTGGGCAGGTCGGCAACGGTGTGGTAGGTCGGATCCCATTCGCTAGAAGCATGAGGCATCGGCTCTTCGGAGATCAGCACCGCCGGAACGCCGATCTCCCAGAAGGAGGCGTGATCGCTGAACCGGTTCTCTGAGTCCTGATGGAGGACCAGCCGCAGCCCTAGGGACCAACGGCGATGGACCTCTTCGAGCGCCTCCAGGAGCCAGGCCGAGCGCCAATCGCCGACTGCGTGCAGGTCGAAGTTCCCATCCTGTTCCTGCCCGACCATGTCTAGGTTCAAGACACCTAACAGGGAGCTGGCCTCTGTGCCGATCCGTTCTGCGTAGGCTTGGCTGCCGAACAGACCGATCTCCTCCCCGGCGAAAAAGACGAACCGCACCGTCGCGTCTAAGGGAAGAGGGGCGAGGACCCGAGCCACCTCAAGGAGCGTCGCAACGCCGCTGGCGTTATCGTTGGCGCCGGGAGCGATCATCGTTCGCCACGTCTCCTCCCATCCTTCGCTGTTCGAGGCGATCGAGTCGTAGTGGGCCGTCAGCAAGAGGATGCGATCCCGATGAGGCCCTCTCCCCGGCTTTTCAGCGATTACGTTTCGCATCCGGTATTCGGCCTGTTTAGTTGAAAGGTCGGCGTAGCGCGTGTGCGAGAAGACCTGCTCAACGACCTGGTATCCGTAGGCCTGAAGTTCGCGTACGAGGTAGTCGGCGGCTTGGTCGAGGGCATCGTCCGGAGGCGGGGCTCCGTCGTAGATCGTCGCCTCACGCACGCGAAAGGTGAAGCGGCTCCAGGTTCCCCTGTTCTCGGACAGACGGAAGACGTGCTGTTGCCACCGTTTGGCGCTGAGCGTTTCTAGCAACGGTTCGACCGGGTCGGGAGGGAGGGGAGTCCTTCCCGAAGCGCTCCAGGCGACCAGCGCCAGAAGGGTTCCCAGGAGTCCGCAGAGTGAGAATCGCCGCATCAGTAGAAGTACCCGATCCGCTGGTCGAACTGGACCTGCCGGAGCCGCCGGCGCATCGCTTCCAGCTGGTCGCGGAGGGCCTTCCACTCCTCGTCGGTCAATTGGGGCAACAGCCGCTCGGCAAGCTGAAGAAAGGCCTCTTGAACCTTTTCTTTGTCCGGTTCGGTCGGAACGTAGCTCTTGGGGGTCTCGTCGCGCGGCACGAACGCTGCTCCTTTCTTCCTCTTGGCCGAATCAATTATACAGTAGGGGAGGACAAATCGGGCCTGAGAATTGCAGCTTCCCAAGTGAGGGAGGAGGGAGATTCCTATGTGCATGGCCATTCCGATGCGGCTGGTGGAAAAGAACGGCGAACACGGCGTGGTCGAGCTGGGCGGGCTGCGACAGGCTGTCAATTTGTCCCTCGTTGACGCCGTTGAGGTGGGACAATATGTCATCGTCCATGCCGGCTTTGCCATTCAGACACTCGACGAGGAGGAGGCCCGGCGCACCTTAGAGACCTTTGCAGCTCTCGCTGAGGCGGCCGCCGGATGAGGAGAGGAGGCGCTCCGATGCGGTATATCTCTGAGTTTCGCGATCCGCGGGTGGCCCGAGCGTTGATCGCGCAGCTTCACGAGCTGGCCCAAGAGGGTGGGGAGCACACCTTTATGGAGGTGTGCGGCACCCACACGATGAGCGTTTATCGGCACGGAATCAAAGATGTGCTCCCGCCCAACGTCGAGTTGATCTCTGGGCCGGGCTGCCCGGTGTGTGTGACGCCTCAGAGCTACATGGACCACGCCGTTGCGCTGGCCCGGAGGCCTGAGACGATCCTGACCACCTTTGGGGACATGATGCGCGTTCCCGGCAGCACCTCTTCTTTGGAGGCCGAGAAGGCCCACGGCGCCGACATTCGGGTGGTCTACTCCCCCATGGAGTCGCTCCAGGTGGCGCGGGAGCATCCGGGGCACGCGGTCGTGTTTCTGGCCGTTGGGTTTGAGACGACGGCGCCGTTGGTCGCGGCGACGGTCCTGGCCGCTGAGCGGGAGGGGTTGGAGAACTTTTACGTCCTGGTCGCGCACAAGACGATTCCGGAGACGATGCGCGCCCTGGCCGAGTCTGGGGAGCTCGGATTGGACGGCTTTCTCTGTCCGGCCCACGTCAGCACGATCATCGGGACAGAGGGGGTACCGGTTCCTGGCCGAGGAGTACCGGCTGCCTTGTGTGATCGCCGGCTTTGAGCCGCTGGACGTCCTTCAGGGGCTGGTGATGCTGATGCGGCAGCGGGTCGAGGGGCGCGCGGAGGTTGAGAACGAGTACTACCGGATCGTTCGCCCTGAGGGGAACCGCCGAGCGCTGGAGATCCTCTACCGAGTGTTCGAGCCCGCCGATACGGAATGGCGCGGCTTAGGGGTGATCCCTAACAGCGGTCTGCGGCTTCGACCGGAGTACGCCCGGTTTGACGCCGCGGTCCGGTTGCCTGTGGAGAGGGAGCCGTTGAAGGTGCACCGCGGGTGCATCTGCGGAGACATCCTACGGGGGGCTAAGCGCCCAGACGAGTGCCCGTTATTTGGCAAGGCCTGTGATCCGGAGCATCCGATCGGCCCGTGTATGGTCAGCTCGGAGGGCACCTGCGCGGCGTACTTCCGCTACGGTCCCCCCAAGCGCTCAGCGACGGCCCGTCCAGAAAGGAGCGTCCATGCGGCGGGATAGGACGATCCTATTGGGGCACGGCAGCGGAGGAAAGCTGAGCCATCGGCTTCTGAATCGGACTATTCTTCCCCACTTTCGCCACCCGGCGCTCAAAGGGCTTCCGGACGCTGCCCGGCTGCCGGCGACCGATCAGATCGCCTTCACGACCGACAGCTACGTGGTTCATCCAATCGAGTTCCCCGGGGGGAACATCGGGCGGCTGGCGGTCTGTGGAACGGTGAACGACCTGGCTGTTAGCGGCGCGGAGCCTCAATTTCTCTCCTGCGCGCTGATCCTTGAGGAAGGGTTGGAGACGGAGGTTCTGGAGCGGGTGCTTGGAGCGATGGAACAGGCCGCTCAGGAGGCCGGCGTCGCCGTGGTCACCGGCGACACCAAGGTGGTCGAGCGGGGCAAGGGGGACGGTCTTTTCATCACAACTGCGGGGATTGGCTACTATCGGGGACTCCGTCGGTCTGACGCCGGAACGGATTCGGCCGGGGGATGCGATTCTCCTGAGCGGGACGATGGGGGACCACGGGATCGCCGTTCTGGTGGCGCGGGAGGGGCTGACCTTTGGGACCTCGCTTGCAGAGGCCGATCTAAAGAGCGACACGGCTCCGGTAACGCCGCTAGTTCGCGCGGCCCTGGAGGCTGGTGGCGAAGGGGTTCGCTTCTTCCGGGACCCGACGCGAGGCGGAGTGGCCACGGTCCTCAAAGAGCTCGCCCTTCAGACGGGCTTGAACTTCTGGATCGACGAAGCGGAGATCCCGATGAACCCTGCCGTCGCGGCGGCCTGTGAGATGCTCGGCTTTGACCCGCTCTACATCGCCAACGAAGGAAAGGTGCTCGCCGTCGTCGCACCGGAGGTGGCCGAAGCGGTCTTGGAGGCCTGGAGGGGTCTTCCTCTTGGGAGGCAGGCCGCTCAGATCGGCGAGGTGCGGCCGGAGCCGGCGGGCGAGGTGCACTGTGCCACCCAGATCGGCGGCACCCGGATTGTGGACATGCTCGCCGGCGAACAGCTGCCCCGGATCTGCTAGCTTACTCGCCCTTCTCTTGGAGAAGGGCCTGAAACTCCGGCGTTGTGCGGAACGGTTCCGTGTCCGGGTCCAGGGCGGCAAACTCGCGCAGCTGGGGCTCCCGCTGAAAGGCGTTCCGGAAGGACTCGATCGCCCCGGACAGGTCGCCGCTGGCCATCAGCACCAGGCCGAGGTTGTAGTAAGCGTTCCCGTCGTTTGGGTTCAGCTCGATGGACCTTCGGTGCGCCTCCTGGGCCTTTTCCAGCTGGCCCATTTTGAAATAGGCGTAGCCGAGGTTGTCGTAGGTCGGGGCGCTCTGAGGGTTGATCTCTAAGGCGCGCTGGTGGTTGGTTACCGCTTCGTCGTAGCGCCCCAAGCGGTTGTAGGCGCAGCCGAGATTGTCGTACGCCTCGGCAAACTCCGCGTTCCGCTCGATCGCCTGCTGGTACATCTGAACGGCCTTTTCGTACTGCTCCGTCTGCAAGTAGGAGTTGCCGAGGTTATAGTACGCCTCGGCCCAGTCGCTCCGCTGCTCGATGACCGCTTCGTACATGGCGATGGCCAGCTCGTGACGGCCCAGCGCCGAATAGCAGTTGCCCAGCTCAAAGTAAAACTCGATCGCCAGCGGCGCTAGGGCGATCGCGTTTCGGTACGCTTCGATGGCGGCCTCAAAGTTCCCTTGCTCTGCGTACCGACGGGCCCGGTTGGCGTAGCGTTGGGCCATCCGAAGCTTGCTCTCTTCGCTGATCTCCTCGGAGCTCTCCGGCGATCGGGTGGTGTCCTCGGCCATAAATCCGTGTCCTCTGTTCCTAGGTGGAGTTTCCCTCTAGCACGCCAAAGCCAATTATGCCGCACCCTCTCGCCGGTGCCAAGTGCCAGTTAGCCCGTTGGCGTTCCGGTGCGCGGGATTCCTGAGCCGGCTCCTGGAAGGACGTCCCGAACCGGCCTCCGCCTTGACGGAAGGGGCCCGTGGGTCTACCATTCTCTTCGCCCACCAGTCTTCATGCGGAGAGATGCGAGAGTGGCTGAATCGGCGTGACTGGAAATCACGTGCACGGGAAACCGTGCCGAGGGTTCGAATCCCTCTCTCTCCGCCATTTCTTTGTGGTTCCCTCAATTGCCCTCGAGAGAAGGGGGAAACTGAAGCCGATTGAGGGGATCCGTTCCGGCTCGCTGCTCTTCCAAGTCCGTCCAACCGTCCCCGTCGTCGTCGGAGTCTGTGTTGTCTCCGATGCCATCTTGATCGGTGTCGCGCCATTCGGTCGGGTCCCACGGGAAGGCGTCCCACGGCACCGACTCTGCACGGGGGATGCCGTCTCCGTCGAAGTCCAGCTCCCGGTAGTCCGGAGTGCCGTTTCCGTTGTGGTCGTCTCCGATCCCGTCCGCGTCGTCGTCAGCGTCCATCCGATCGCCAATGAGATCGCCGTCGGCGTCCTCCCATTCCGAGGGATCCAATGGGAAGGCGTCCTGATGGTCCAAGACGCCGTCGTTGTCGTCGTCTTCGTCTTGGTCGTTCGGAAGGCCATCGCCGTCGATGTCCGGTGCCCCGTCGGGCGTGATCAGGAGCGCCAGGTCTACGAGAAACGGCGGGACCTCTAGGCTCTGCCTCCCCTTGGTTACTTCGAAGGCTCCGAGGATTTTCGCCGTCGCTGGATCGTACCAGTATGCCGTTGCTGCGCGGGGCACCTCGAGCGTCAGGCGGAGCCCTTCGATCGGGGAGCGGTGGTCCGCAAAGTGATGCAGATAGACGCCGGCGCGGTTCTCCGAGGCGAGCCCGTATGCTCGGACAGCGTTCGGGTTAGAGACGACGACGGGAACCATCCGCATCGCCCCGTCCAGACGAGAGGCAAAATCCTGCAACGCGCGCACGTACTCGCGTTCTTGGGGTCCCAGCCAGATGTTCATAAAGTGCCCGTCGCGGGCGTAGCTGGTGTTCCAGAAGATCAGGGCGATCTCGTGAAAGAGAGCGGACCAGAGCCGGAGGCGCATCCGACGGGCCGATCCGATGTCCCAAACGCCGCCAACGCCGAGAGGACGGGGTTTCTTTGGGTCCACCCAGTTCCCTTGTTCGCCGACGATCACCGGTTTGCCGAAGCGCTTCCACTCCTGAGCGCGGCGGGCTGTGATCGCGTCCGACTCGTGTTCGTCCTCCCGCTGATACCAATGCGGAGCGCTCAGATCGATGCCGTCCAGCTCCGGCCGCTCCCAACTTGTCGTGATCGGATGGCCGTACGGATCGATCGAGCGGAGATAGGGGATCATCGTTTCATACCACGCGGTTTCCGCCTGCTGTTCGTTCAGGAACTCCCAGAAGTCTACATAGGCGCCCCAACGGTCGACGCTGTATTTGATGAATCGCTGGACCTTCTGGATCCCTTCTGCGTTCTCCGGTTCGTCGTTGAAAGCCGCCTGGAAGCCGAAGATCCCGTAGAAGATTCGAAAGCCGTATCCCCGAGCAAGCTGGAGCAGCTCGTCCGTCATGATCGCCTCGTGCACGCGGTAATGGTCCAGATCGTCGTAAAGCGGGTAGGAACAATTCGCTTGAGAGAACCGAAAGAGATTAAAGCCGGCCTGGGCGTACCGCCGGAAGTAGACGTCCATGTTCTGGGGGTTCTCCGAAGGACCCCGGACGTACATCGGGCCGGAAGGAAGGGGCGGCGGATCGCGCAGGTCGGTCCGAAAGGGTCCCTCCAGCGAGGCCGTGTCGAGCACAGAACCTGAGCCGTCGTAATCACCGATGCACTCCTGCAGGCCCACGGGAAAGTACGGGCTTCCGTCGTCAAAGACCCATCGAAATGGGTTCTCCGGCGAAACCCGAACAAACCCTCGCTGTGGAGCTCTCCCCTCGATGCATCGGAAGGTTCCGGTTCCAGAGGCGCTCTCCCCTCGATCGTTCCGGAAGACGAACTCGTAGTGCCAAGTTCCCGTCTCCGAGGGGGCAAAGCGAGCCTTCCAGAGGTTCTGTTTTGCGTACCTATAGATCACCTCGCGACGGCCCTCGGGGCCTTGGCGCACCTCGATCGTTGGGGGCTCCTCGGAACCGTAATGGAATCCTCCAACTCGATAACTCTTACCAGCAGGTGCATAGAAGATGACTTCGATCGTGACATCGAAGAAGGGGTTCTCATACTCCCCTTCGTGCTCAAACGTAAGTTCAAAGACCTCATAGCGCGGCACAACCTGGGCGTTCTGACGGACTTTCACCTCAAGCGCCGCCGCGCTGGCCAGCAGTGAAATTCCGACGATCGGACAAAGAATCTCCGCACCGATTCGGATCAACCGCCCGCACATGGCCTCTCCTTTCTGATCCGGCGCCTGTTGTCAAGGCTCTTTGGGTGCGTTCTCGTTCGAGCAGCCCGAGGTCCGGCTATCTTACCATCACGGGAACCCGAAGGCGACTGCGATCGGAAAGCTCTCCCTTTGTCCCTCACTTCGCGGTGAAGGTTTGCTTGCGAAGGGCCGGAGCTTTTGAGTACGCTCTTTCTTCAGCACAGAAGAGTTCCGGCAACCGTGGAACGAGGAGCAGTTCGATGGCCATCGCAACGGAACCGCGGATCGAAGTGCCCAAAATCCTCGATGAGGATCAGGTGCGATTCTACGTGGAGAACGGATACTTGGTGGTTCCCGACCTGATCACCGAGGAGGAGGTCGAGGAGCTCTGGGAGGACACCGTTCGGATCGCACGGGGGCACTATCCCTGCAAGTCGCTTAAGCCGCTTCCGCCGGAGACCTCCGATGAAGAGGCGCTCCGGAAGATTCTCTGCATTCATCAGCCTCACTTTATCAGTCCGGTCATCCTGAAGTACGTCAAGCACCCTAAGATTGCCGGTGTTCTCAGCCAGATTGTCGGGGCCCATCTTCCTTACTGGGACGGAAGCGTCAAGTGCATGCAGTCCATGCTGTTTGTGAAGCCGCCGGGCTTTCAGGGACAGGCGTGGCACCAGGACGAGGTCTACATTCCCACCCGGGATCGCTCGCTGACCGGCGCGTGGATCGCCCTGGACGACGCGACCGTCGAGAACGGGTGCCTTTGGGTCATTCCGGGCTCGCACCGGTTGGGGTATCTCTACCCACAGCGGGACCACAACAATCCGGATGAGTTCGACTTTGCTCAGGAGAGCTACGGCTTTGACGAGTCTGAGGAGGTTCCCGTTGAGGTCCAGCGGGGGTCGGTCGTCTTCTTCAACGGCTATCTGCTCCACCGTTCTCGGAAGAACCGGAGCCGGATCTATCGGCGGGCGTTGGTGAACCATTACTGCAATGCCTGGTCGCTGTTGCCTTGGAGCATCCGGGAAGGGGAACGGCCCGCCACCGCCGATCGCCGAGCGATCGTCCCGGTTGCGGGGATCGATCCGTACGCCTGGAAGGGGTACGAGCCGACGCCTAACGAGGTCTGGCTCCGGACCTGCAAGGCGAACACCCAGCCCGGCGCCGCCGGCTAAGCGGCTAGAGGCGAAGAGGCGCTTGACAAATGGGCCATTTAGGCCCCATCAGTACAGTAGAAGAACGCGTCTCAATTTCACGGGCGGCGCTAGATCAGGAGCAGCCTCATGAACGAGGAGCGGCAGGGACCGATCGAAGAGCAGAGCGAGGAAAGGGAGCGGCCGGCTCCGGTGGTCGTCGTCGAGAACCCCGAGGAGCTGGTTGCCAGGGACGATGAAGCGATCATCGCCATGATGACCGGCCAGGCGATCGAGGACTACGTCTACACCTTCCGCCAGGGAGGGCGCGTCGTCGAAGGGCTGACGCTGGCCGGAATTAACGAGGCGGCCAACCGTCTGGGCGGCATCCAGGTGGAGGAGATCCGCTACGAGGAGACGGAGACCTCCTGGATTGCGATCGTCAAGGCGACCGACACCTATACGGGAAGCTCCCGCTACGGGGCCTACGAGCAGCCCAAGAAGGTGAACGGACGGGAGGACCCGTACGCCTTCACCAAGGCGATCCATAAGGCTCAGCGAAACGCGATCAAGCAACTGCTTCCGGCCAACGTCGTCCGAGAGGTGATCGATTTCTACCTGCACCGAGGACGACGGCCCAGCTCCGCGCCGGCGGCCAGCGAACCGGAGCCTGCTGAGCCCAAGCAGGACAAGATCACGAATCATCAGAAGGCGGCCTTCTCGGCAGCGACCAAGCTCCGCGAGCGGCTGGAGCGGCGAGGGATCGGTCAAGAAGACTTCTGGAACTACGTCCGTCGCCGCTTCAACGTTCAGAGCCGAAACGACATGCGCGAGGACCAATGGGCACAGCTTGCCGCAGAGCTCCGCGCTGCGGACGATTCGCCGGAAGTCTTCGAGCAGTTGGTCACCCGCATCCAACGGGTGCTGGCCCCCGCTCGAGAGGCGTCGCCCAGGGAGGAGGAGCTCAGGGCCGAGGCGGAGCCGGAGCCCGCTGAGCCCGGAACACGTCGGTCCCCAGAACGGCCTTCGCGTCGCCCTGAGGTGGGCCGACGACAGACCTCCTCGGCGAAGGACTCCCTCTTCTAGCCGCTCCGGCGGTTTTTGCGTAGCATTCCTGCGGGACGAACCGCAACGGAGAAGGGACTTCTATGGCACGGAGCAAAAGCGGACAGCGCCGCCGAAGAACCCAGATTCGTCACCGACAAAAACGGCGCGAAAAACGAAAAAAGGCGCTTCTGAAACAGATGCTCGCTAAAAAGAGCAGCTAGCATCTTCTCTATCGATCACGGGAAGGGTCGAGCAGTCCACAGGGACAGGCCGGCCCTTTTTGTTATTCCGTGGCCAAAAAAGAAGATGCCGTCGCCACGCCAAAAAACGGCGCCGACGGCAAAGAAAGAGGTCAACAGAAGTCTAGCCTAATGATAAGCGATCTGGTCGGATTTCGGCAAACCCGGCTGCGAGAGAGGTCCTGCCCGCGGTGAGGAGAACGGAGAGCCCGCCGCGCGCATCGGATCACGGGGAGCAGGCTCGGGCCCTTGTCGATTGGAGGAGGCCCTTGTGTTTTCTGTTGTTGTATCTAACAAAATAGAGGATAGGAGGGCAGCCGATCTCTCGAAGGGAGGTAAGCGATGCGAACTCGAGCCTGGATCGTTGGGCTGGCGTTGCTGATGGGAGCCTTCGCCCGGGCCGATCTGGTGGATGGCCTGGTGCTCTACATGCCCCTGGACGAGGGAAAGGGCGGAACCGTCCAGGACCTCTCGCCAAATGGCTTTGTCGGGGAGTTGGTTGGCAGTCCGGAATGGGTGGATGGGAAGTTCGGGAAGGCCTTGCGCTTCAAAGGGGCGACCGACTACGTTCGCGTTCCGGACCATGAGGCGTTTCACATCGAGGGAGCGATCACCCAGGCCGCTTGGATCTATTTGGATCGTCTGCCGAGCGCCCATGCGATCATCTTTGGGACGCGGGTCAATAACGCTCCCGGGCGCTGGATCGGCTTTGGGTACGGCATGGATCCGGACAACAACATCAAGGTCTGGACCAACGGTCCGAACGGGGGATTCCTAGATGTGGACGACACCAAGACCCGCCTGGAGCCGGGTCGGTGGTACTACCTGGCCTACACGCACACAACGGATAACAACGGCCTGGTCCGGATCTTCGTGGACGGGGTCCTCACGCACGAGCAGGAGTCCAACAACCCGGTTGCGCCGGGCGCCCAAACGACCGACGTGACGATCGGCACCTGGGCCGGGGAGGCTTGGCCGGGGATCGTGGACGAGGTGCGCCTTTGGAATCGGGCGCTCTCGCCCCAGGAGATCGCCGAGAGCATGAACCTAGGCGCCGATAAACTCCTGGCCGTGGACCCGGCGGGGAAGTTGGCCACCCGTTGGGGACAGCTCAAAACCCTCCGCTGAGCAAAAGCGAGTCGAACCACGCTGCCCTCCTCGGAACCGACCCGCTCTGTGGGTCGGTTCCTCCGCTGAAGGAAGCTGCCCGAACTCCGCTCCGTTTTTGAGCAAATTGTCGGAAATCGAACATCGTTTTCTTTCCCCCTCGCTCTCAGAAGCCCACCGATGAAATTCTCGAAACGGGTACAGAACTTGCTTTCGTTTGGTCACAGAAGACGGCTGGAGATCGCACGGAAGAGGATCAGGAGCGGTCATCATGACGGGGTGCAACGATTTCGAGATCAGGATGCTTTCGGATCGGTTAAGCCTTTACGACCTGGCGCTTTTGCTGGCTGAGGGCCAAACGGGGGACGTTCGGGAGCGATGGGCGGTCTTTATTGACAACTTGGCCCGGATCACCGATACCTTCGCGCGGGCGCGGGCGGCGTCGAAGGATTCGGCCGACGCGTCCAGCGAGGACGCCGCTCTGCTGATGGCCTAGTCGGGAAGCTCGTCGGGATGCACCGGCCCCCACTCGTCGATAACGATGTACCTCCGGCCCCGCTTGGCTCCTGGTGGAAGGAACGGATCCTGCTCGCCGGGAAGCTCGGGAAGCACTGGCGCCTCCAGTTCTGGCGGCTCCCAGCCGGGCGCCGCCTCGGAAAGGTTCTCTCGAAGGACTGTTCCGGCACAGTCCCCCTCCTGAACGACGTGCCGCCCGCAGTGAATCCAACAGTTCCGGACGATTTGAGTCCGATGGGTGTCACGAAGCCAGACGGCGGCTCGATCGTTTAAGAATCGGTTCCCCAAGATCAAGTTATCCTCCGAACGGGTGTTGTGATGGCGTCCGTAGGGCCCTTCGTCGAATTGGGAATTGGGGCTCCACCAGAGCCGAATGGCCACCGGGTTTTCGGAGAACCGATTTCCAACGATTTGGTTGTGGTGGCCGTGCTCGATGGCGATTCCGACTCCAGCGCTTCGATGGATCTCGTTCCCGACAATCAGCGTCTCGTAAGAGTATCCCGCCCAGATGCCGTGTTGGCACTCTTCGAGCCGGTTCTCCTGAAAGCGATTCCCGCCGCTAAAGGTCGCCTCGATGCCGTTGGCGACGGCGTGGGAGAAGTCGTTTCGGTAGAGTAGGTTTCGGTTGGAGCCCCCCGTTCCGGTCTCCTGAAGCGTCTCGTGACCGGCGTAGAGGAAGAACCCGTCTCCGCCGTGGGTCGCGCTGTTATAGACAAAAAGGTTCTCGCAGCACTGCTCGAAGACCAGGATTCCGGCGGAGTCCTGTCCGCGCCAGTAGACGCCGTGGCTATATCCCCGGACGCACCAGTCGAAGCGATTGCGACAGATCAGGTTCCGGGAGGAGCGCCAGAGCGCCAGCCCCCAACCGGAGAGGAAGGAAAAGTCGTTGTCGTAGACCTGAGAGTCGGTCACGCTGTCCAGAAGGATGCCGTTTTGGGAGCGGCGGCCTCGGTTCCGCCGAACAATCGCGCCGCGGGTCTCCTCCAGGTAGAGCCCCGCCCCGTAGCGCATCCATTCGTTCTGGTCGTTGTGGTGAGGCCAGAGCCAGTCGTCGGGGTCTTCAGCCTCCGGCGTGCTTTTGAGCCGCATCGCGTAGTTGCCGCTCAGGTCGCAGTCCTCGACGATGGACCCATCGGCTCCTTGTAGGTAGATGCCGATTTTGTAACCGCGAATCGTTCCCCCCTCGGATCGTCAGCTTCTGTCGTCCATGGGCGACAATGCCCAGGCCGGAGTAGGTGTCCGGCGTCGCGGACGGCTCCGCACCGATCAGTTCCACGCCGGTCAGGTCCAACAGGACGCCGTCGGCGAGGATTCGAACCGCCCCCTCTCCCTCTGGGTCGGGGAGAAAGTACTTCCCTGGCGGCACGCGGGTGTCTTCGGTGATGGTCGTTCCTGGTTGGAGTGGTAGCGTCTGCAAGAGGTTTCCTTTTCCCGAAAGCCGGAGCCTCTTGTGGGCCGGTCTCCGGCGACGCGTTGACGAAAGATTAGCACAACTGGTTGCTTGAGTCATCCGGTTTTGCTAGCGTGAGCGCTCACACGGACTCAAGAGGAAGGAGGCGGAGCTGATGGGCGCGATTACCATTCAGGACGTTCGGGTCATCACGACTCAACCCGCTGGGGCGCGACTGGTTGTTGTCAAAGTGATCACTTCGGAACCGGGTCTGTACGGAGTCGGGTGTGCCACCTTTACCCAGCGGTTTCACGCCGTCGTCACCGCGATCGAGAAGCACCTAAAGCCGTTTCTCCTCGGTCGGGACGTCTCCCGGATCGAGGAGATCTACCGGATGGCGACCGTTCACAGCTACTGGCGCAACGGGCCGGTGTTGAACAACGCCATCTCCGGCGTAGACCAGGCGCTTTGGGATATCAAGGGGAAACTTGCCGGGATGCCGGTTTACGATCTGCTGGGGGGCAAGTGCCGGGAGGCCGCCGCCGTTTATGGCCACGCCGGCGGCCGGACGCCGGAGGAGGTGCTGGAAAGCGTCTATCGGTTTCGCGAGCGCGGTTATCGGTACATCCGAGTTCAGTTGGGGCCGTACGGCGGTCGGCCCTCCAAGTCGGTCCGTCCGGAGGGGGCCCCCGAAGGCGCTTACTACGACCCTCGCGAGTACATGCGCAACACGCTGCGGATGCTGGAGTACGTTCGAAACGCTGTGGGGGATGAGGTGGAGCTGCTCCACGACGTGCACGAACGCCTTCATCCGATTGACGCGGTCCTGTTTGCCAAGGAGGTGGAGCGTTTTCGGCTCTTCTTCTTGGAAGACCCGTTGGCTCCAGAAGACCTGGAATGGTTCGAGAACATCCGCCAGCAATGCGCGACTCCAATTGCGATGGGGGAGTTGTTCAACCACCCGCGCGAGTGGCAACCGCTGATTGCCGGGCGGTTGATCGACTTCATCCGGATGCACGTTAGCCAGATGGGCGGCATTACGCCGGCGCGGCACGTGGCCGCTTTTGCTCACATGTACGGCGTCCGGACGGCCTGGCACGGCCCTGGCGACACCTCACCGGTCGGGCACGCCGCCAACCTTCATCTGGACCTTTGGGCGCCCAACTTTGGCGTTCAAGAGTGGTGTGGGTTTCCCGACCACGTCTATGAGATCTTTCCTGGTCTACCAGAGGTGCGCGACGGATACATGTACCCGAACGATCGGCCGGGGCTGGGGATCGACGTCAACGAAGAGCTCGCCGCCCGATTCCCCTGCCGGGACGAGGTCGAGTTCTGGACGCAGGCGCGGCTGCCCGATGGGAGTCCGGCCCGTCCGTAGAGGTCGTCAGCCGTTTTCTTCGGCTTTGGCCTGCTCCCAGAGTTGGTCTAGCTCTTGAAGGCTCTTTCCTTCCAAGGGCTCGCCCTGCTCTTGAAGCAGCGCTTCCATTCGCTGGAACCGCCGTCGGAACTTAGCGTTGGTCCGTCGGAGGGCCTGTTCTGGGTCCACGTGGAGCTTTCGCGCCAGGTTGACGACGGCAAAGAGGAGATCGCCGATCTCGTCCTCCAGGCGCTCCGGGTCGGCTCCCTTTTCGATTTGCTCCTGGAGCTCGTTGGCCTCCTCGCGAATCTTCCCGAGAATCGGTGTTGGCTCCTCCCAATCGAAACCGACTCGAGCCGCTCGCTTTTGGAGCTTCTCGGCGGCTAAAAGCGCCGGAAGCGCCCTTGGAATGCCGTCCAAGAGCGAAGTGCGGTCTTGGTTCGATTCCTCCTGGCGCTTGATTTGCTCCCAGTTGCGGAGCACCTGATCGGTGCTCTCAACCTGGAGGTCGCCGAAGACGTGCGGATGACGGCGGACCAGCTTCGCGTTGGCCGCGTTCAGCAGCTGGGCCATGGTGAAATGGCCTGCCTCAGCGGCAATCTGGGCGTGAAGCGCGACGACGATCATCAGGTCTCCTAGCTCTTCGGCGATCTTCTCCGGTCGGTCCTCCTCGATCGCCTCGACCAGCTCGTAGGCCTCTTCGAGCGTGTCTGAGCGTAGGGAGTGATGGGTCTGCTCCCGATCCCAGGGGCATCCTCGCTCCGAACGGAGGATCGCAACGATCTCGAGCAGGCGGGCGAAGGCGGCCTCAGCAGTGGGTTGGGGCTTCTCCTGCATCCTGGTCCCTTCGGCAACTGTTAGGTTTCTGTATCCTTTGCGGCCGGAATTCGTTATTATTGTAACGAGCGTTCTCACGGCCCGTCGGGGGACGGGAGAAAATCTTCGCTTGCGCTCGCAGTCGGAGAGAAGTATACTGCCGCAAAGCTGGTAACACGAGGACCGCTTTGTGCGTTTAGCAGTAACGTCCAGTGAGGGGCGAATCGGTGAGAACACCAGCTTTCTGAGGGTACAGCCTCTATGAAAAACGGCATTACATTCATGGTGATGACCCCTAGCCGAACCAGTCCTCGCAAGTGGACGGTGACGTCAGGGGGACTTGTTCTGCTGGTCTTAGGGGGGCTGCTTTTGTTGAGCGGGGCCGTCTTTGGCACCGCGAGGGTTTATCAGATGTAACTCGCAGGCCAAGCGGTTTCAGGAGGACTACCGCACCCTCCTAGCCGAACACCGCCAAATGGCCGCTGAATATCAGGTTCTAACCGAGCGTCTCAAGGAGATCGAGGCGCTGGAGCGCGATGTTCGGTATGTGCTTGGTCTTCCGGAGAAGCCCTCCCGCGCGGGTACGGGTGAGTCTCCTCTTGGCCAAGGTGGTGAAGGGGATGAGGGGCTTGCATTGGACGAGAACAGCACCCTCGCCGACTTGACGACGGTCACTCGGGAGAACGACTTCAGCGCAGGGATTGAGATCGCCGAAGGCTCTGTCGGTCGCGCCCAGCAGCTGTTGGCCAGCCTCATGGAGATTCGGGACTTCGCTCAGGCGGAGTTGGAGGACCTAGCGACGACCCCCTCGATCGTCCCGATCGAGCCGGGGAACCCCTACTGGTTCTCGTCCGGGTTTGGGATGCGCAAAAGCCCCTTTACGGGCCGGCCGGAGTTCCACGGCGGATTGGACATCTCTGCCCGCGAGGGGACGCCGGTCATCGCTCCAGCGGACGGGGTGATCATCGCGCTAGAACGCGACACCGCCGGCCTGGGAAACGCGATCAAGATTCGGCATAACGAATCCTACGAAACGGTCTACGGCCATCTTCGGGAGAAGAATCCGTTTGCCGCCGGGATACGCGTCGGGACCCAGGTCAAGCGCGGCCAGGTCATTGGCTACGTGGGAGATACGGGCCGATCCACCGCGCCCCATTTGCACTACGAGATTCGGAGGAACGGCGAACGGGTTAACCCCTGGCCTTATCTGTTGGACCGATAGCCGATCGAGGGGTTGGAGCGTGAAAAAGGGCGTTTTTTCGGGCTACTGTTTTGCAGCGGTAGCCCGAACTTGCTCCTGAAGGCGCGCCAGCTCCGCTTCCAGTTGCTTTTGACGTCCCGTCAGCCAGAAGAGATAGGCAGCGAACACCGCCCAGACGGTCAGGTAGGCGGCAAACAGATAGGTCAGCCGCCGACGCTGCTCCCGTTGGAGGTACTCCGTTGCCGCCTGGACGGCCGTTTCGGG
>BPJZ01000024.1 GCA_026004875.1 Candidatus Poribacteria bacterium
CACTCCCGCCACATGGTCGGGGAAAGCAATGGACCGCGCTGGGTGCCGATGTCGTCCCCAAAGCGGATCAGATCCACTCCCGCCTGAGCATATCGCCGCGCCATGAAGACCTTCCGCTCAGTGATCCGATCCAGGAGGTACGCCGCCAGCTCAGGCCGCTCAACGTGATCCAAAAACAGTTGCTCCATCCCCCTGAGGTACCAGGCCGTCTCGAAGATGGTACACTCCATCCCCGCGACGGCGGCCAAGCCACGCGCGTGAATCTGCGCGACGGCAGCCTCGAGATGCGCATGTCGGCTGGGATCTGCCACGTCCGGGAACGGATAACGTTCCAGCTCCTCTATCGTACGAACGCGATCTAGTAGGTGCACCTTCCGCGTAAAGTGGTAGAAGGTCCCGGGGATCACAGCGTCCCCCCACTCACCGATGTGGAGGTTGGGAGGAAGGTCTCGCCCCTCAAAGTAAGAGGAAAAGTCGGGTCGCTGCCGGGGCGGCCCCCAACCGACATAGCGCATCTCAAACTGGAAGTACTCCGCGAAGTCGTGCGTACCGATCCGTTCCGCAAGCCGCTCGGCAAACGTAGGGGTGGTTCCAAACTCCAAAGGCACCGGATAAAGCTCCTGATGGCGTAGGACGCCAAGCAGCCGCTCCCTTGGAGTCATTCGAGCGCCTCCAGAGCGTAGGCCTCCAGGAGGAACAGGTCCGGATAGGCATCTCGGACGCGCCTGAGCAGCTCCGCCGGGTCCTCCGGAAGGTTCTCCACCGCTGCGGCGATTCGATCCAACCAGGGAAGCTCCTGTTTGGGCAGAGGGACCTCTCCAGACCGAACGGCCTGACGGAGCGCCTCGATCGTCCAGCGGGCCACCGCCAGCGTCCGGACGTAATCGGTCTTCCAGTCGGCGTCCCGTTCCGGCGTGGCCGCAACGATCGTCTCGGCGACGCGGAACATGATCGCCGGATCGAGCGCCCAAGCCTGAGGGCCGCGGTTCCGATCCGGACTCAATGAGCCAGCGCTGAAGGCGCTTCCCCTCACCCGCCTCCAGCGCTACATTCATCAGGCGACAGTCGTAAGCGAGCACCTCTCCGAAGACCTCCGGCGCAAAACCGCCCAAAAAGTCGCACATGCTGCACCGACTCGTTGCTCCACAGGTCGCAGACGGCGGCGGCGGCGATGTTTCCCCATCGGCGACGAGTGAGCGCAGGCACTGCTCTTCCCCTCCATACTGATGGGCACGCCGGTAATCGCCTTGAGAACGGGGGTTCTCGTAGCCGCAATCCTTCAACGGTCCGACAGCGCCCATCTCGCAGGCCACCAGCGAGCGGACCGCTCCCAAGTGCCGAATCCAAGCGGCCAGACAGGTCGGAAGCATCCCCTGATGGGCCCAGTTGCATCGCCGTGTTGGGCGTGGCCGCAGTCGGTGTCCCCGCCAGGGATCGGTCCCCGTCTCCTCGCGCGATTCCGAACGATCTCCCCCCAGAGGAATTCCATATCGCGCGGAGCTAGAATCCCCAGCGCGGCGACGATCGCCTCGATATCGCCGTACATCAAAGCGCGATCGTACAGCTCCTTTCCCCCGACGCTCTCGATGGAGAGGAATATCGGCCCCGGCCCGCGCGGAGGCCTCAAAGGACCGCAGCACCCGCTCCAGCCGAGAGCCTCGACGCAGGTTGCGGCGGACGCTCCTGCTCCCGGATGTCGGCCACGGTGACCCGAAGGGCAACCCGTACCCCCTCCCTTGCGTGGGAACTCCTCGATCACTTCGCGCAGGTCGCCGGTGAGCGTCGCTCCCCACTCCGGGCGCTCGGTCATCTCATAAAGCTGCTCAAACTCCAGGACGACCTCCTCCTGCCCCAGGCGGGCTAGTCGCTGGAGAACCGTGCTCCCCATCTCCCGGAAGAGCGCGCGAATTTGATCCCAACTCTCCGGCCGAAATTTGAGTGGCCGGAAGCGTAAAGTTCACCTCCGGGCACAGCAACACGACCGCCGCCGATGATCACTCCGTGCCCGGCGACAACCGGATGAAGTGGCCCACCCAAAGCTAAGCTGCTCCGCCGAGCGGTAAGCCAGCGAACGGCTCCAGCGACGTGAGTGAGGAGCAACGCTCATCGTCCTTCCTCCAAGGAACGCGGCCCCAATCCCTTCGACTGCGGCCAATCGCGCGATATACTCCGGCGTCGTTCCGCAGCAGCCGCCAAGAATCGACACCTCCAAAGCCCAACCCGCAAGGCTCTCGGCAAAACTCCTCCGGACCGGTTGGAAAGTGCAACCCGTCGGAGCGGACCTCCGGAATCCCCGCGTTGGGCTCTTTAAGGACCAGAGGCCTTTTGGGCGCAACGCTCCGATATCGACGAATCACCTCGCCGGCCAACAGAGGGGTCCACGCAGTTAACGCCCAACACCTCCACGTCGGAGAACTCCTCAGCGATCGCCTCCGGCGGGGGTGCCGAAGATCGTCCGAGGGCCGTCTGGAGCCGCTTCAAAAGTAAAAGTCAGGACGACCGGGCCGAAGGGCAACCTCCCGCGCCACCTCGACGGCGATGCGGGCCTCCCGCGGATCGCTCATCGTCTCGATCCAGAACAGGTCGGCCTCGACACCGCCCGCGATCGCTTCGCGATAAGCGGCGCGCATCTCTTCGGGGGGAAACCTCACCGAGCGGGCTCCAAAAAGACGCCCGTCGGACCGACGCTGAGCGCAACCCAGGCCTCCCTCCCTGCCGCCTGACGAGCCAGCTCTACCGCCCGTGCGGTCAGCTCACCGATCGCCCCTCCACTCCATCCACGCAGACGAAAGCGGTTTGCTCCAAAGGTGTCGGTCAGAAGCACCTGCGCCCCGGCCTGCCGGTAGGCCCGATGGACGGCCAGCACCGCCTCAGGCCTCTCCAGAACCCATCGATCCGGCGATTCGCCAGAGGGCAGTCCCTGGGCGATCAGCATCGTGCCCATCGCCCCGTCGGCCAGCAACGGGCGCCCAATCGTCAAACGCTCCAAAAAGGTTCCTCTCACGGCCAGTACCCCGGTCGCGACTTGATCCGCCGAATCTCCGGCCGAGACTCAAACTCCTCAGGACGCGGAATCCCAAAGGTGTCCCGCTTGACGTCCAGATAGTACAAGTAGTTCTCAAAGCTGACCGTCGGAGGACAGCGGTGATCCACATGAGGGATCCATCCCCCTTCGCGAACGTAAGGCTCGATTCGCTTGATCTCAGCCCGAATCGACTCCTTTCCGGCGATCAGCGCGTGCTTGTTCACCCCTCCCAGAATCAGCACTCGCTGGCCGTACTTCTCCCGAACCCGGATCGGATCGGTCATCTCCCGCTCGGCCCCCACCTCGCAGGGGAAGATGGCGTTCACACCGCCCTCGAGCCACGGCTCGATCGCCTCGATCACTCGACCGTCGCAGTCGTAATAGATCACGTCCACCCCGTGCGCGCGGAGCAGATCGGTAATCCGCTTGTATCGCGGCGTCAGGAACTCGCGGAACATCTCCGGCGAGATCATCGGCCCCTGTCGGAAGGCCATGTCCTCCCAGCCACCGGCGAAGTCGATCCGAATCTCCTCGACGGCCCGGCGAATCACGGTGACAAACAGCTCAGCCAGATGCTCAATCATCTGGTGCATCCACTCCGGGTCGTCGTACATCGTGTAAAGGATGTGCTCAAACCCCATCCAGTCCCGAAGCCAGCCAAAAAGGCTACCGATATTGATCCCAACCGGATACTCCCAGTCTGGTGAGTTGAAGCGGGCCTTCAACTGTTCCCAGTCGGGCCGATTCTCCGGATACCGCTCCGGCTGATCCACCCGAAGCCGGGGGAGAAATTTTTCCTCCCAGTCCTTTCGCGTCTTCAGAGGGAACTCCAAAAAATGAGGTATCGAATCCTTGGGACCCCGATGAATCTTCTTGATGACTCCGTTCCCGTCCTGAACGATCCGGTAGCTGGACGTCTCTTCCAGGACCTTCGTCTCGAAGGGGGGAATCAATCCCAAGTGGACCGGCACGTAGCTACGCGGTGCAAAACAAAAGTAACGGTCTGCCTGGGCGTTGTTCTGGACTTCACGCGGGAGACCTTGCTCGTGCCAGGTCCAGAAGGTCTCATCCCAATAGCCAAACTCCTCGTCGGGGATGTGGTCCACCGGCTGAAAGTGCATTGTGCGCACCCAGCGCTCGCGATGGGTCATCGGCCTCCCTCTCCGTCTACGGACGCCGGACGATGATACCAGCCGATCTCGTGCCGGATCCGCTGAACTAACTCGTACCGCTCCAGGGGCATTCCTTTGAAGACGACGTTGCTCAGTGAGAAGATATAGCCTCCACCGGGCATCCCGTGCTCCAGCGCATAACGGGCGCTGGCGATCACCTCTTCATCGGTACCGGTTTGCATCAGCCCGCAGTTGACGTTCCCGCAAAGGCAGACTCGATCGCCGTAAAGCCGCTTGACCTCGGCGATGTCCACCCCTCCCTGGGGGTCCAACGAGTGGAGCCCGTGAGGACGGCACTCCACCAACTGATCGAGAATCGGCATGATGTTCCCGTCCGTGTGCTTGATCGTGTAGGCCCCCATCCTCCGATAGCCCTCAATCAGCCGAGCAAGGTACGGCGTCACAAACTCCCGGAACATCGACGGAGAGAAGAACGGCCCATCGTTAAAGCAATAGTCGGCACAGAGGGCAAAGCCATCTACGCCGCCGTCCACCAGCCGTTTCCCCCGCTCCAAGGCTCGGTCCACCCGCTCATCGGCCAGCCGCTTCATCTCGTCGGGGCGCTCGTAGAAGGCCAACGCAAATTCGACCATGTGTTGCCCATCGGGGATGGCCCAGGTGGCATCCCCGTGAACGATGAACAGATAGCGATCACCGACCAGCTTCCGAATCGCCGCCGCCGTCTCGACGATCCCTCTCTCGTCCGGGGAATGGGTGTCCATGATGATGTTCCAGTCGTACCGCTCAGCGATCAGAACGTACAGCTCGGCGTTCTCAGCGATCATCCGCTCGCGCTCCTTGGACGAGGCGTTCCGGAACTCGCCTGGAGAGTGGAACGATCGTCCAAACGCCTCCTCAGTCAACTGAAACTCCAGGTCGAACGCCGGCACCAGCCCCGGCGGCGTGCGCAGCTCCAGCGCCTCGATTGCCGCTTGCTTGGGCGTCATCCGTCGTATCTCCCGTACTCCCGGACCAGCTCAATCACTCGACAGTACTGCTGGAAGCTCACGTTATCCGGCACGGAGTGGTCCGAGTGATAGATGTACCCACCCCCTTGCTTGGCGAAGCCGACCTTCGTTCGAATCTCCTCTTCGATGACGGAGGGATCGGGATCGGCCATCTTCCGCACGTCGATTCCGCCCATGAAGGCCAGCCGATCGCCGTACTTCGACTTCAGCTCGATCAGGTCCATGCCGGCCTTCACCTCCAAGGGCTGCAAGCAGTCAAGCCCCGCGTCGAGCAGGTCGGGGATCAACTCCTTGACGCAGCCGCAGGAGTGGAGAATCACCGGCATCCCGTGATCGTGAAAGAACTCGAACACCTTCGCGTGGCCGGGCTTCTCTAACTCCCGGTACATCTTTGGAGAAAAGAGCGAGGCGTTTCGGTACCCCATATCGTCGTAAAGAAACGCCCCATCAAAGGGATAGCCCAGCTGGATCATCGCTTGAGCCGTCTCGATGATCAGATCGGCCATCGTCATGAACATCTCCGCGACCCACTCCGGGTCCTCTACCATGGCGATCAGGAGGTTCTCCGAGCCGACGATTGCCTGGGTCTTATCGTATCCCAGCACGCCGGAGTAGCAGACCCAATAGCCCTGCTCGTGCCGTCTGCGGGCGTCCGCTAGCGCAGCGGCGCTGACCCGACTGGGGTTCATCCGAAAGCGCTCCTTGTGGCGCTCCCAGTCTTCACGCGTTTTGATCGTAAAGTCGATCATCTCCGGCGTAGAGGTCTGGTGCTTCCAGTTCCGAACGACCGCCCCGTTAGCGTTCCGCTCGATCCGGTAGGTCTCCGTCTCTTCAATGAGCTGAGGGGGAAACTGAGGGCTGGTGTCTGCGCCGTAGGCGACCATCTCGTAGTGAAAGTAATCAAACGGCGAAACGTCCGGAGGCATGCCCTCCCGTCGCCAGCGGGCCAGTGTCGTCCCCCAGACGGTATCGTGGATGGGGACCCGATCGGCCTCCTCATGGTTCAGCGCGGCTCGAATCCTCTCCCGCGGCGTCCACTCGGTCTTTTTGCGCATCGTTGAGCCTCCCCTCCTCCGCCGGAACGGCAGTAACGACCCTCTCGTCTAGCGTCTCCTGAATCCGATAACCAGGAGGGACTACCAGGAAGTCCACAGGATCCCATTGACCGGAGAGAAACCGCCGCATCAACGAAAGATCGCCGGGCAACTCGACGTACTCCCAGTGGTTCAGCACCGTCAACTCTCGAACGAACCGACGATCCGCTTCGGTTCCGACCCCTGTTTCGATGTAGGCCAAGCGGGAGTAGTGCTGCAGCCATTGGGTTTCGACCTCGATCAGATAGCGGGCGTTCTCCTCGCCGTACTTGTGGACGTATTCGGCAAACTTGGCCTCCAAGCGGGCCTTCGCCTGAGGAGAGTTCAAGTCTAACGGGCCTCCGCTCTGTCGATGATGGGCTACCCAACCGGGGGAGTAGTAGTAGGTCCCCGGATGCTCCTGGAACTCCCTGGCGTACCGCTCCTTAGAGCCCAGAAAGACGGTGATGCAGTCGTGAGCGCGAGGGATCACCAGCGGAATTCGCCGGGCCGTCAGTCCGGCAGTGCCCCGGCTGCAAAGGCCGTAGCCGATGAGAATCGCATCCCCGCCCCGGATCGAGTCAATCACCCCTTGAAGGTGCCCGGCCAACTTCTCCGGAGTGTTGTGCAGCCCAAACGGCTGAAAGTGCCAGATCAGCCGAGAAGGCACCTCCGGTTCTAGGGCTAAAAACTCCCGCTGAAACACCTCGCAGGCGAGGACGTGAAAGACCATTCCGCTTCCCAGCCGATCAGAAGACCGCGTCGCCAAAGAACATTGCCTCCGCAAAGCGCATCTGGAACTCCGGATGAGTGGCGATCTGCAGGTGCTCCGCCCGACGGGCGAGTTGTTGAGCCCGCTGGCGCATCTCCGTTGAGATCAAGGCCAGCTGGGCCCCGACGATCGCTGCGTTTCCGATGTAGCGAATGCGCTCCAGAGGAATCTTCGGGAACATGCCGATCCGGACGGCGTTCTCTCGACTCAGGTAGTTCCCAAAAGCCCCAGCAATCAGGAGTTGATCCACCTGTTCGGCCCGGAGCTCCAGCGACTCTAGGAGCATCTCCACTCCGACCCGAACGGCGGCTTTGGCCAGTTGAAGCTCTCGCACGTCCTTCTGGGTCAGGCCGACGGGACGGCCGTCCTGACGCCGGGCGATCCAGAAGGCCGGCTCCGGCCGATCATGGAGGCCAGAAAGGACCGCCTCCGGCAAGACCCCTTGGAGAGATTCCCGCGGCTGGAACCTTCCAGAGAGGTCCACAATTCCAAGCCGAACCAGCTCGGCAACCAGGTCGATAGCCCCAGAGCCACAGATCCCTTGTGGGGGCGCGCCGCCGATCGTGCGCACCTGGACCTTCTCCCCTAGACGGACGCGCTCGACCGCACCTGGTCCGGCGGCCATGCCGGTCGAAAGCTCGCCGCCCTCAAAAGCAGGACCCGCCGGCGTGGAGCAGACCAGGATCTCTTCGCCCCGTTGAAGGACGATCTCACAGTTGGTGCCGATGTCGGCCAGAATCCGAACCCCTTCAAAGGGCTCATCGAACCCGGCGGCCAACATCGCCCCGACGGCGTCCGCCCCGACGTATCCAGCAACGATCGGGAGCAGTACCGCCTGACCGCGCGGATGGATCGGGAGCCCCGACTCTTCTGCGCTCAGGGGCGGCAGCTCCCGGAAGGCCGGAAGATAGGGCATCTCCCCCAGCGTGCGCGGCGAGACTCCCGCATAAAGATGAAGCATCGCCGTGTTGCCCACTAAGACGACCTCGTAGACCTCCTCCGGCGAAGCACCCGCCTCGGCGGCGGCTTGGCGAATCAACCGCCCGACCGTCTCCCGGACAGAGCGTTGAAGTTGGAAGAGCCCCTCCGGGTCGCTCAGCGCCCGTTCGATCCGGGTGACGACGTTTGCTCCATATCGGGATTGAGCGTTGGGAGCGCTGGCGGTGGCCAATCGCTTGCCGGTCTCCAGGTCGAGCAGTTGAACAACAACGGTGGTCGTCCCGACGTCTACAGCGGCGCCCAGCCAACGCCGGGCCGGACCGACCGGCTCCACGGCAACCAGTCGGTCGCCGACCATCGTGGCCTGGTACTCGCGCTCCGGCTCCAGCCCCCCAGCCAAGACGCCGAGGACGGCACGATCCGGCTTCAGGTCGGTCCGGGCCTGGATCGCCCGACAGATCTGATCGAAGACCGAGCCGGGCGTTTTCAGCCCAGGCCGCTTCCAGAGGAAAGGACGATGCTTGACGTTTGGTAAAAACGGCACCGATCGCGGAGCGCCGCCCTCCAAGATGCGCATCTCCGGGGCACGGGAGGTGCGAGGAATCTCTAACTCGACCGTCTCGGTCAGCGGAGCGATCTGACAGGCCAAGCGAAGGCCATCTGCCACCTCACCGGCCAGATGAAGTCGCTCGGCAGGAGTCGGCGGGGAAACCTCCCCACTCAGGACCCGGACGCGGCACTTCCCACACGTCCCCGCGCCGCCGCAAGCCGCCGTCAAGAAGACCCCCGCACCGTGAAGCGCCTCCAGAAGGGAGCTTCCCTGCGGGACAGGGATCACCTCACCGGAGGTTAACCGTACCGATGGCATCGGATGAGCTCCTCAGGCGGCGCTTTCCATGAGCTTGCGGGCCACCTCGGCGCCGGTAGCGGCGTCCGGGCCGTACCCATCGGCGCCGATCTCCCGCGCGTAGGCTTCGGTGACCGGCGCGCCACCGACGATCACCTTCACCCGATCCCGCAGGCCGGCGGCCTTGAGGGCTTCGATGGTCTCCTTCATCGCGGGCATAGTTGTCGTCAGCAGCGCCGAAAGAGCGATGATATCTGCTCCTTCCCGCGCCGCTTCGACAAACCGCTCCGGGGGCACGTCAATCCCCAGGTCCACCACCTCAAAGCCGGCCCCTTCCAGCATCATGGCGACCAGGTTCTTCCCGATGTCGTGTAGGTCGCCCCGGACCGTTCCGATCGCCACCTTCCCGATCGGCTGATAGTGCTGTTGAACCAGATGGGGCCGAAGCTTCTCCAGCGCCATCTTCATCGCCCGTGCGGCGATCAGCACCTCCGGAACGTAAAACTCGTGGGCCTTGAACCGCTCGCCGACCACCTGCATTCCGGCGATCAGCCCCTTTTGGAGAATCTCTGCAGCGGGAACCCCTTCGGCAAGAGCCGCCTCCGTCGCGGCAACAGCCTGAGCGGCGCGACCGTGAATGATGTGGTCGGCCAACTGGGCAAGATCGGCCATCCTCTCACCCCCTTAAATCAAACAACCATCGAACGAACCGAACGCAATTTGGTGCACAGGAATAGCCTTCGGCTCACCGCGCTGCAAGGGGAAGTCAAGCGCTCTTAAAAGACTCCCCAGGACCAAAAAACGACCAAACTCCACTGCTTGACCCGAAGCGAAAACGGCGGAAGAATAAAGTCGCGCGGGCAAAGCTCTCGTCTTCCGGAATCGGTTTTAAGGGCAGACGATCCACCAAAAGACGGGAATTCCTCCGTGGGGGACACGACGGTTCTTCTCTCACTCCTGATAGGGGGCATCTTCGTTGGGTTTGGCCTGGCCGTCCTGTGGCTGGGGGTACCCAAGCACAAGCGGCGCTCCCGGTACCGTCGGCTGAACCGGCTGAGCGAGGAGGCCGCTTCGCTCCTGGCCGACTTCTCCCAGCGGCAGCAGTCCGCGACCGAATCGGCCAAGCGGGACACGCTCGCGCTGATGCGCTCCCTCCGGATTGAAACGGAGCGCGCTCGCGAGGAGCTGAACCGACTTCGCCAGACGGTCGAATCGCTCTTAGCCCATCTCCCCGAAGATAGGAGACCAAGTTCCCCTCGCCGCGCCTCAGTGGAGAGCCCTGGAGAGGAAAAAAAGACCTCCGCCCCGCTGGAGGCCGAGTTTCAACAGACCTGGGACCACATCCAGCGCTGGGCGCAGGAGCTGCCGGAGCGACTCCTTGAGGAAGAGCCGACAGCTCCCACCAACCGAGCGCTCCGAACCGACAAGGGAAGGAACCCCTCGCCGATAGAAAGGGGTCCACAGGAACAACCCGCCCGTGAACAGCGCTATGACCGAGCCAGAGAGTTGCTCAAGAAGGGCCTCGACCCCCAACAGGTGGCCCAGGAGACGCAGCTATCGTTGAGCGAAGTTCGACTGTTGATCCGGACAGAACGGCGAACCGACCCCCCCGGGAACGAGACCGGTGGTTTCCCGTCGGGCTCGGTTGCGTCGTGAGCTTTTCCGTCTTATGCTTAGGTACTGAGGGCGTTGACCTAAAGCGCAGAGTGATCTAGCAGCGCAGGGAAGGCTGACGAGCGCTCGTGTTTCTTCGACGGCGATCCTGGGTTCTTCTTCTGTTTGCTCTCGGCGCGGTACCGGTTGTTGCCCAACCGGTTGAGGAGGAGTTTGTGTCCGCTCCGCCCCTTCGGCTGGAGCGCGGGGCCGACGTGCTCGTCCTGCTGGACCGGACGCCCTCGATGGATCGCTTCGATCCCCAGCGGTACCGGCTGGAAGGCGTCCAGAAGCTCATCCATGGGCTGGACGCCTCCTATCGGGTGGGGGTTGTCGCCTTTGACCAGCGAGCCGAAGTAGTTATCCCCCTGACGCCGCTCACCGAAGCGGGACGCCGACAGCTTCAAAGCGCCCTGAACATCCCCTCCAGCGCCCAAGAGCCCCCGGAGACAAACGTCGTGGCCGGGATCGAACTGGGCCAGCGTTATCTGGTCGCCAATCGGCAGGCCCCCGGCCGGCGCCAGCTCCTTCTATTGATCAGCGATGCTCCGCTTCCGAAAACGCCATCGGCCCAAGCACTGCCGCCGCTCCTGCGAGACGCCTATCGCGTTTGCGTCCTCAACGACGTAGACCTAGGGGTTCTCGTCCTGGGACGGGAGGCCGGTCAGCCGGAGGTCCTTTATCAGAAGATCGTGGACGCAACGGTGAAATGGCGGGTCGAGGACGCGGCGGAGATTCCTCGAGTCTTCGCTGAGCTGCTGCCCCAACTGCTCGGATACGAACCCCGTTTTCGGCGGCTCCGGGTGGATCGTTCGGAGATGTTCTCGGAGACCTTCGCCGTTCCCGAGCGCACCGAGCGGCTCTACTTGGACCTGGTCACCGAGCCGGACTCGGAAGGGCTGGTGCCCCTTCAGGCTTCCTGCTACGCCCCCGACGGGACAGCCATTCGGCCTCGATACCTCGGGCCCGGCGCGATCCTCTACGAGGTGATGCGTCCCACCCCAGGAACCTGGCGGGTCAACGTCGCCACCGCCCGTCCCACTCGGCTGGTGATCCATCGATACGTTGACCAAGGCGTTCGGCTTGAGCCGTACTTTCCAAGCGCCCTGTTGATCAACCGGAAGGCAGAGCTGTACTTTGGCGTCATCGCTCCGGACGGTCCGATCGAGCGGGCCACCTTTAGCGCCTACGGACGCACGCTCCGACTGGTGCGGGCCCGGATTCGACTCCAGGAGGAGGGCAGCACTGAGGAGGCGCTGTTGCCGGCGGAGCTCCAAGACCGGTCGCCGCGGCATCCGGCCTATATGCATTATCTCAGCGGTTGGCGGCCCGAAAGGCCGGGAACCTATCGGCTAACGGCCGAACTGATCCTCCGCGAAGAGGAGCGGCTTTGGAAGCTCGCTGAAACCCGCCAGGTCGTCGCGGTAGCCGATCCTGCAGCACTGCCAACTGTCGCGTTGATCTCGCCGGTGGACCGGCAGATCTTGGACTACAGCGACGGCGCACCGCCGCAGATTCAGGTGGTGGCCCAGGTCGTCCGACCCGGCCAAGGCCCCTCTTCCCCAACGCCGCTTGGACGCTTTCTGCCGGTGACGGTCACCTTTGGAGAGGAACTGATCCGCACCGATCCTTCCGGAGAAGGACTCGCCCTCCGCGGAAACGTCCGACGGCTCCATGGCGACCCGGCCTTCCTGATGGAGCCGGTACCGATGCAACCGGGGGTCTATCGGTACCCTCCCGCCGGAACGCAGAGCGACGGCATTCCGCTGGTGGAGCGTGGTTACTACGAAGTGCGCTTGGTGGAGGGGTCCACCTACACCTTAGACCCGTCCCGATCGCGAGCGATCCTCCGCGTTGGGCGGCCGGGGCTGAGCCCGACGGCTTTAGGCCTGCTAGCCCTTGGCGCCCTCGTCGCTCTGGGGGGCATCGCGACCTACGTCCTCATCGAGACCGGATGGATCGGACGCCGACCCACGCCCAGCGAACTGGCAGCCGCCCAACCTGCTGACGACAGCCTTGTCGCGGAAGCCGACGTCCTCGACTTTATTGACGTCCTCTCGCCGGAGGTCTACGGCTCCCCGTTGAACATTCCTTCTGAAATCGTCGTTTTCCAGAACGGCATCCTCACCGACCACGTCTACCTGGAGCACGAAAGCATCTTGGGCGGGAACTACATCGCCACAGTCCGGCGGGGACGCTGTTACTTGAACGATGCGCCGCTCAGCGGGGAGTTCGACCTGCACATGGGGGTGGGCGACACCTTCCGCGTGGGGCCGCTGGTCGCGGAGGTGACGGGGATCGAGATGCCGGTGCTGGTCCTCCAGTTCATCATTCGGGAATGCCGAAACGCTCAAATCGTCAACACCGTAACCCGCCGGGGCGTCTTCCGCTGGACGGTAACCGATCCGCTGGAGCAGCGGGTCCCGCCCCAGGTTGGAGAGAAGCGCACCCTCTCCTTTGAGGACCTGGAGGAAGTGATCCTCTTCCGGGACGAGGGGTTCATCCAGGAGATCCCTCCTGACGTCGCCCTGTATCACGAGAGCATCGGGACGCCCCACGCGCGGCTGTTCCATCACGTCTTCTTGGACGGATCGGTGGGATACGGCGTTGAAGCGCTCAACGGGCCGGTCTACGTCAACAACCTACGGGTCGCCCCCGGCGAGCAGCTCGAAGAGTTCCCCTCCGGCTCCGAGCTTCGGATGGGCGAGCTGCGGTTCCGGATGCGCTGGAACGAGCAGCCCTATCGGCCCGTTCTGGAGTTCGTTGCCGTACCGGAGCGAAAGCCGCTCCCGCTTCCACCCACCACGACGGACCTGGCGATGGAAGAGGCGGCGGCCGCCGCAGCCCCAGCAGCCGAAGAAGGGTTGGCCCTGGACGAGCTGTTCCAAGAGGAGGGGCCGGCCCCTGGTTCCGCTGAAGAAGCCGGCGACGAGCTGGGCCTGGAGGCGCTCTTTACCGAAGAACCCCAAGGAGGGGAGACTCCAGCAGAAGAGACGATCCCCGCAGCACCCACCCAGGAAGACGAGTTCGGACTCGATCAGCTCCTTGCTGAAACCGACGAAGAGATGGTCGAAGCCGCCAGCGAAGAGCTCGAACCGACGACGAGCGCGCCGGAACCTGAAGATCTGGACCTCGAAGCGCTTCTCAGCGAGGCCGGACCGGAGCCGCCGACTGCAGAAGAAGAGACGCCCTCCCCAGAGCCGGAGCCTCAAGAGACAGCGCTCCAGGAGAGCCCGGAAACCCAAGAGGACGAGGACGCCCGCTCGATCTTCCGGATTGAGGAGCTCCTGGACGAGGCACCCGCACAGGAGGAAGAAGAAGCCCCGCTGGACTCCTTGGAGGCGCTCCTGGTAGACGCCGAAGAGGCCGAAGAAGAACCAACAGAAGCGCCCGCGCCCGAGGAGGGAACGGACCCGGCTACGGGGCTTCCCGGCCCGACGGCCGTTGAAGAGCGACTGGCCGCCGACTGGGAGCTGGCCGCTGAAAACGATCTGCCGTTGTCTCTGGTCATCGTGGACATGGAGGCGATCCTCCAAGACCCAGAAGACCCGACAATCCTTCAGGTCGCCCAAGCCCTCCAAGAGGAGCTGGGCGAACTGGCCTTTGTCGGACGAATGGACGTGGGACGCTTCGCGGTCTTGCTGCCCAACGTTCCCCTGGACGAAGCCACCGAGATCGGCGGCCTCCTGCGAAACCGTCTGGCCGAGCTTCTCCCAGAGCAGAACGAACAGGTCCGGATCGGAGTCTCCGAACGGAGCGAAAGCGAAACCGATGACCCGATTCAGTTTGTTCAGTCGCTCCAGACCGCCATGGAGGAGGCCAGCGAGAGCGGACACAACTTTGTGGTCTACGGCTAACCCCCAGGAATTGAGGTGAACTCGCCATGATGCAGGTGCCCTGGTCCGTCGAGAAAGAGAACCTAGCCGGTGCCCTGATCCTCGTTGTAGACGACGATCATCACAACCTGTTCATGCTCCAGCGCCGGCTAGAAAGCCATAACTATCGGGTGATCACCGCCTCCTCGGGACGAACTGTCGTGGAGCTGGCCGAGGAGCACCGGCCCGACCTAATCCTCCTAGACGTCTCGCTGCCGGACATGGACGGCTTTGAAGTCAAAGAGGCGCTGAACCAAAACGAATCCACGATGAACATTCCGGTGATCTTTCACTCCAACCGGGTGCAGATCGAGTATAAGATTCGGGCCTTCGAACTGGGCGCCGACGACTTCATCACCAAGCCGTTCCACCCGGAGGAGCTGTTAGCCCGCGTTGAGGTGGCGCTTCGTCACTACTTCCGGGAGCGCCGGCTGGTCGAAGAGATCCTCCGGTTGGAAGAGCAGATGCGCACCGGCGGCGTCGAAGCGGCCTCCGAAGAGGAGGCGCTCGACAAGCTGGACCGGGCTATCCAGACGGCAGAAGCCCAAAAGCGTCCCCTCTCGGTCTTAGCCGTCAAGATCAACGGCTTAGAAGCCCTGAGCAACCAATCGCTCGCGCGGGTCATCCTGATGGAGACCACCGACGTACTCAACGAGATGATCAGCGCTTCGACCGATACGATCCTCTCCTACAAAGAGCAAGGACAATATCTCATCTACGCGATCGGGATGCCGATCAAACGGGCCCAGATCCTCGCAGAAGGCCTCAAAAGCTCGATCATGGTCCGAGCCTTTACCGATCCGGAGGCCGAACGCACGCTGACGGTCAGCATCGGGATCGCCGGGCGGGAGGCCGGATCGGGAATCGGAAAGGAGGAGCTCCTCCAAGGCGCTATAGAGGCCATGGAGCAGGCCTCCGCTGCCGGTGGAAACCGAACCGTGGTCAAACGCTTCGAGTGAGCCTCTTAGGAGCGATGAATCGGGTGGCACAACGTGTTCTGCTGGTAGACGACGATCCCCTTGTCCGGGAGAGCCTGGCGGAGACCCTCCGCCGGCGCGGCTTTCAAGTGACCGAAGCAGACAACGGGCAGGAGGCCCTTTCTCTCCTCCAAAAAGAGGCGTTCGGGGCGGTCGTGACCGACGTACGGATGCCAAAACTCAACGGAATCGAGTTGTTGCGTCGGATCAAATCGGAATACCCGCTGACCGAAGTCATTGTCATGACCGCCTTTGGCGAGATCGCCGACGCCAAAGAATGCATGCGGCTGGGCGCCTGGGACTACCTGGAGAAGCCGGTCAAAGGCCCGGAACTGGTCCATAAGCTCCAAGAAGCGCTGGGCCTCGGGCCCCAGCGGCCCGCCGGCCTGGACGAGATCGTGACCGGTGACCCGCGAATGCTCCGGCTGCTGGAGATGCTCGACCAGATCGGCCAATCCTCCGCCTCGGTGCTCCTCTCCGGCGAAAGCGGTACCGGTAAGGAGGTCTTCGCCCGGGCGATCCACAAGCGGAGCCCACGCGCCCAAGGGCCGTTTGTGGCTGTCAATTGCGCCGCGCTGCCCGAAGAACTCCTGGAAAGCGAGCTGTTCGGCCACGAAAAAGGTGCCTTTACCGGCGCAATCGCCACCCGGAAGGGAAAGTTCGAGCTGGCCCACGGCGGAACGCTGCTCCTAGACGAAATCTCCGAAATGCCGATCCCGCTTCAGGCCAAGCTGCTCCGCGCCATCCAGGAGCGGGAGATCGACCGGGTCGGCGGCACTCGACCTATCCGCGTGGACGTCCGGATCATCGCCACGACCAACCGCGACCTGACAGAGATGATCCGCAAGGGAAGCTTCCGAGAAGACCTCTACTACCGACTTTGCGTGATTCCCCTGACCCTCCCGCCGCTCCGAGAGCGCCGGGGGGACATTCCCTTGCTAGCCCGTCACTTCCTCCGCGAGTTCGCCGCCCAGAACGGAAAGAAGATCACCGACTTCACCGACGCGGCCATGGAGTGGTTAGAAAACCACCCCTGGCCCGGCAACGTCCGCCAGTTGAGAAACACGATCGAACGGGCGGTCGTCTTTGCCCGCGGGCCCCGAATCGAACTTCGCGATCTCCGACCGGAGATTCTCGACGCGACGCTCCAAGAGACCCCCGAGCCGGAGGCAGAGACGACCGAAAGGAGCGTCCGAGTGGACGTGCGGGTCGGCATGACCGCCTACGAAGCGGAGCGGCGACTGATCCTCCAAACGCTGGAAGAGTGCGGCGGAAACAAAACCCGCGCCGCAGAAATCCTCGGGATTACCCCCCGGACCATCCGGAACAAGCTCAAAGAGTACGGGATCACCGAGACGACCGCGCGCACCAAAGGCAAGACCAAGGCGGCCAGCGCCGCTAAGGAGTCGCCGCGATCGTGATCGGAATCGTCTTTGTCTCCGTGGCGATATCGTGGGTCGTCTGAACGCCGGACTCGTCGACGCGGATCACCTGGGCGATCGCTGTGACCACCAGCTGAATCACCTCCACCTGGACGGAACCGGCCTCCACCCGCTCCGGGGCCTGCCAACGAATCTGAAACGGCCCGGTGACTACGCCGTTCTCCTCACCGATGAGCTTTCCGTACCCGGTTACGTTTACCCAGCTGAACCGCAGCGATTGGGCGCGAACTGCGTTCACCCGTGCGGAGATGTCCACAAACTCCCCCGGCTGAACGCGCGAGTCGGAGACGGTCACCGTGACGCTCAGCGAGAGGTTCCCTCCGACCTCCTCCTCGTCAATCTCGGTCGGAGAGCTTCCACCACAACCAAGAAGCCACCCCGCCAACGCCGACCCCACCACAAGCAGAAAGAACAGGCCCCCGCGCGACTTCATGAGAGTTCGCACCTCAGATGAACAACAAAAAGCCTCTTATCTCGTTCCTATCATTGAAACGACAAAACAGGAAGGAGAGTTACGCGCCCAACCCGACTCAAACGCGCGGCGGCCATCCGGCCCGCGTCAAGTAATCGCTCAGCGTAATGACCACCAAAATCGCGAACCAGAAGAAACCAAAAACGACGAACAGCCGAGTCAACGCGCGGGCGGTTCGCAAATGCATGAAGTAGATCATCACCAGGAGAGCCTTGACCGAAGCGATCAGCATCGCGACGATGAACCCTCCGGTCCTCCCCAGGTCCACATGGATCATCGCCACGGTCACGACCAGGAGGACCATCAGCGCCACGAAGACGGCCACATAGGTGCCCAGTCCGATATGATGCTCCGGATGATGTGTCTGCTGCTGATTCATGCTCGAAACAGATAAAGAATGGGGTAGAGAAAGATCCAGACCAGGTCCACAAAGTGCCAGTACAGGCCCATGATTTCAACGGGCATGTAGTCGTTGCCAAAGTGATTTTTGGCAACACGGTACGCCACCACCCAGATGGCTAAGATTCCTACTAACACGTGCAGAGCGTGCAGGCCGGTCAAGGTGAAGTAGAAGCTAAAGAACATCCGCGCCTGCTGGGGATGCTCCCCGTGCCACTCGAACTCCAACCCCTGAATCGGGATCAGATGATGCTCCCACTTCAAGCCGTACTCGTGAATCTTGACGCCAATAAAAGCCAGTCCCAACAGCGAGGTAACGATCAGCCAAAAGGCAGCCATTCGATGGTTGCCGTTCTGCGCCGTGTAAACGGCAAGGACCATCGTAAAGCTGCTGGTCAACAGGATCGCTGTGTTGATCCCGCCGATCACCAGGTCCAGTTCGTGGGTCCCCTCCAAAAAGGTCGGCCAGTAGACGGAGCGGTAAAGGAGAAACGAAAAGATCAACGCTCCAAAGAAGAGCACCTCGGAGGCCAGAAAGACCCACATGCCCAGCGACCAGGACTCGTGCTGCTGTTCCATGTCGGCAAATTGGTGGAACAGCCGCGCGTCGCTCTCCGCTGTGTGTGAATGGTTCATCGGACGCTTTGCCCCATCGTTCAGGCGAGTCATGAGTTAACGATCGTTCAATCCGCTTCGGCCAAACGCGAATGAGACGGCACCGCCGCCGGCCGCCCGGAGGCGACCTCGGAGCCGGGAAACATCTCGTGCTCGTAAGCCTCCCAGACCACTGTAGGCGTCTCGTGGAAGTTGTGACTGGTCGGCGGGGAGGGGGTCAGCCACTCCACCCCGACGGCGTCCCAGGGGTTCTCCGACGCCTTCTCGCCGTACCGCAGCGACCAAAGGAGATAGATCAACGGCAGCAGATAGCCTACCCCCAGGACGAAGGAGCCCATCGTTGACATCACATGATAGATCTGGAACTCCGGCACGTACTCCCAGTACCGACGCGGCATGCCCAGATAACCGACAACAAACTGCGGAAAGAAGGTCGCGTTGAAGCCGATAAAGATCAAGACCGCCGAAATCCGCGCGGGCAGCTGGGGATACATCCGCCCAAACATCTTAGGCCACCAGAAGTGCAGCCCCCCTAAGAAGGCCATCACCACCGCGCCGACCATGACGTAGTGGAAGTGGGCCACAACAAAATAGGTGTCGTGCACGTGCACGTCCAACCCCAGGGTTCCCAGCATCACACCGGTCAACCCACCGATCAAAAAGAGGCCCAAGAACCCCAACGCGTAGAGCATCGGCGCGTCAAAGCGGACCTCCGCCTTGTGAAGCGTGGCCGTCCAATTGAAGACCTTAATCGCCGAAGGGGCAGCCACCATCATTGTCAGGATCGAGAAGACCAGCCCCGCATAAGGGGACTGGCTGCTGACGAACATATGGTGGCCCCAAACCAGAAACCCCAACGCGGCGATCGCCAGACTGGAGAAGGCGATGATGTGATAGCCAAAAACGCGCCGGCGAGAGAAGGCAGCCATCAACTCGCTCATCACGCCCATCCCCGGCAAGAGCATGATGTAAACCGCCGGATGGGAGTAGAACCAGAACAGATGTTGGAAAAGAACCGGATCGCCTCCGACCGCCGGGTCAAAGATGCCAAACCCAAACGCCCGCTCGATGACGACCAGAAGAATCGCCAGGGCGACGACCGGCGTCGCCAGCATCTGGATCAGGCTAGTCGCGTAGTGCGCCCAGACGAACAGCGGCAGTCGAAACCAAGTCATTCCTGGCGCCCGCATCTTATGGATCGTCACGATGAAGTTCAAACCGGTCAAAATGCTGCTGAACCCAGCGACGAAGGCGGCCAGCCCGGTCAGAACAACGGCGCCGTTGGCGTAAACGCTGCTATACGGTGTATAGAAGGTCCAGCCGGTGTCCACCCCGCCCAGGAGAATCGTGACAACTGCGATCAACCCACCAACAATGTAAAGGTACCAGGAGAGCAGGTTGATCCGCGGGAAGGCCAAATCCCGCGCCCCGATCATCAGCGGGATCAAGAAGTTCCCTAAAACCGCTGGAATCCCGGGGATCAGGAAGAAGAAGATCATTACAATCCCATGAACGGTAAAGGCCCGGTTGTAGCCGTCGGCGGTCAGAAGGTCGCCCGCCGGCGTCAACAGCTCTAAACGAACCAGCAAGGCTGCAATTCCGCCGACAATAAAGAAGAGCGTCACCGAGATCAAATAGAGAACGGCGATCCGCTTGTGGTCCTTGGTCAACAGCCAGGACTTGATCGAGTGTTCCCCTCCCAGATAACTGGGCTCTTCGCTCGCGGCCGTTGCGATCCGGTTCATGCTCCCTCCTCCTTCTGCGCAAGTCGGCTCACTGGGAGGCTCCCCCTGGGCGCGAGAGGCTCTGGATGTACTGGATTAACTGAAAGATGTCCTCTTCGCTGACGAGTCCCTGAAAGCTGGGCATCACCGGCGTCCATCCGGCGACGATCTTTGCCGCGGGATTCAGGATCGACTCCCGAATATAGGCCTCGTCGGCGACGACCGTCGAGCCGTCGGCAAGCGTAACCTCGGTGCCCATCAGTCCAACCAGCGAAGGGCCTCGCGCTTGAGGGCCCTGAACATGACAACTCGCGCAGCCCAGCCCCACAAAGAGCTGTTCGCCCCGACTGGCCATGGTGCCGCCCGCCGTCGCGGCCGACGCGACGACCGCCCCGGCCTTCTGGCTCTCCAGCCAGGCCTCATAGTCGGCAGGGGTCATCGCCACCACCCGGCCGATCATCCGCGAATGCTCCGTCCCGCAGTACTCGGCACAAAACAGATGGTACACGCCCGGTTGCGTCGCCTGAAACCACGCTTGGGTATACCGCCCCGGAACCGCGTCCATTTTGATCCGAAACTCCGGAACGTAGAAGCTGTGAATGACGTCCTGGGAGGTGATCGTTAAACGAACGGGCCGGCCCACCGGCACGTGAAGCTCGTTGATCTCCCGCGGCCCTTCCGGATGTTCGATCTTCCACATCCACTGCTTGCCAACCACATACACATGGAGCGCGTCCGCCGGGGCGTAAACGGTATCGAAGTAGACCTTGGCCCCGGCGGTGAAGACGGCAATCCCCAACACGACCGCGGTCGCGATCCAGGCCAGCTCCATCTTAAAGTTGCCCTCGACCCTTCCGGAGCGGTCGGCAGCGGAACCGGCTCGGTACTTGATCGCCAGGTAAAGCACGATCCCAATGACGGCTGAAGCGGCGATCACACTGAAGGCGACCAGCCCCCAGAAGAGGGCGTCCACCTCTCCGGCAATCGTTGAAGCCCGTTCGGGCAATATCGGAAACTCCTGCATCGCTGCGCTCTCTCCGTAATGGCTGACCGACGACGTTAAGTCGCGTGTCGCTCCCGCCGGAACAGAAACAGGACCAAGGCCCCCAGCCCAGCAACCGTTAAGAAGCCAGCAATCCGCATGATTCGCCAAACGGCAACGGTGTACCGCCCCGTCTGCGGATCGTAGTGATAGCACCGAAGCAACACCAGATCGGAGAGCGTCCCGATCCGCTGTTGGGCGGCCTCCATCAGGGCAAAGCGAAGGTCCTTCTCGTCAAACTCCACTCCAAAAAGGTAGCGAGAAATCCGCCCTTGAGGCGTCAGGACGATCACCCCCGCCGGATGGGCGTACTGACCGCTGAGCTCGTCATAGGCGTAGCGAAACCCAACCGCATCGGCGAGCTGTCGGATCGGCTCCTCCGTCTCCGCCGTCAGAAACCACCATCCAGCGCCGTCGCCCCGACCGTAAGCCCGAACCGAAGTTTCCCGAAAAGCTCGCGCCATCTCTGGCGCGTCCGTCGGATCAATGCTGACGTAAACCACGTCGAAATCCTCCCCGACGGTGAAGTCCAGTTTGGCCACACTCCGGATCAGACCATCCCGCACCAGGCCACAGAGCATCGGACAGTGAAAGTAACCTAAAACTAGCACCGCCGGACGATCGGAGAGCACCTCTCCCAGCGCTCGAGAAGCGCCCTCCTCGTCTAGAAAACGAATGCTCAGTGGCACCTGAGCGTCCAATTGCTGCTCAAAGGCGACCTGGCTCAGCAACTGCGTCTGGCGCGGGTCCTGAGGCGCCTGGGCCTCAACCCACCCGACTGTCCCAAGCCAGAGGAGTGTCGCTGCGCACAAGATCGCCCATCGCATGATCGGCTTACTCTCCTTCGTGTGGAGCCGGTTGTAGCTGCAGCGCCGGAACCGGTTCCAGGTCCAGCCGGCGGGGATTCTCACGGGTCGGGAGACCCCGTTCGGCGACCAGGTCGATCGCTCGCTCAATGGGGATGTGAACGATTCCCCGAACCGGGTCCACCCAGCCGTAGCTGTGCAACCGTTGAAGGGCCTCCTGCCGAACGGCGTTCCACTGCATATTCTCAATCGGACGCAGCCGGGGCTCCGGGAACTCCTGGACGATCTGCTCCGGGGTTGTCAGCTCGGCAATCCTTCCCTCGTGCGGCTGATAAACCCACATGAAGACCGCCGAATAGAGAAACCCGAACAGCCCAAACAGCACCACCCCCAGGCCGGTCCAGAGGACCACCTTCAGCCGCCAGTCGCGCGGTTCGTAACTGACCTTTCCTCCGTGCTCGACCATCATGCCCTACTCCCGCTTCAGTGTGCTCCGCGCGGAACGAGATCGTCATGAGGAACCAGCACCCGTCGCCCGTGAAGCGACCAGAGCACCCCACCGATCCAAAGGGCCCCCATCCCCAACGGTACCAGGACGTCGGTCAGCGTCACCGACAGCCCCGGCCGGAAGACCGGGATCACCTGATAAAACTGGTCCACCAACTGCATCACCAACAACCAGAGGGCCAACAAGGAGAGAATCTCGATACGCTGCTTGCTGTATCGGGAGAGGAGAATCAAAAACGGAAGCCCAAAGTGAAAGACGATCAGGATGACCCCCACGGCGTTCCAGCCGTTCAAGCTCCGCTTGATGTACCAGATGTTCAGCTCCGGCAGGTTCCCGGACCAGATGATGATCAGCTGCGCAAAGGACATATACGCCCAGAGGTTGGTGAAGCCAAACAGCAGCTTCCCCAGGTCGTGGATCCGCTCCTCGGTGGCAAAGCGGTCCACGCCGGGGAATCGAAGCAAAAACCGCAGCCCGACGATCATCGCCGCAAAGGTGATCAGACCCATGCTGACAAAAGCCTTCATCCCGAAGATCGTCGAGTACCAATGCGGCTCTAAGGACATGCTCCAGTCCACACTCGCAAACGTCACCGAATAGGCCAGCATCCACATGGCAAATCCGCTGAATCCCCGGACCGCCGGACGCAAGCCGCGCTCCCCCGCGTCCCATCGCCCGACCGCCTTGAGGACAACGACCGTTGCCCCTAGCCAGAAGGCAAAGTACACCACCGTCCGCAGGACAAAGAAAGTCGGGTTCAGATAACCGGCCTTAGCCTGCAACAACTCATCATGTGCGAGCGCCTCAGGAGAGGCCCATTCATAAAGGTCCCGCATCCCAAACAGGATCGGAAGAAACAGAACGGCCATCAGCGGCAGCGTCTTAGCTCCAGCGGTTAAAAGCCGGTAGATCACCGCGCCCCATCCGCCTCCGGTCAGGTTGATCAACAACATCAGCCCGAGCGAACCGACCGCCGCGCCGATCCAGAACAGATAACTGAACAGATAGGCGGGTAGAAAGCCGGCGGAGTTGGTCAAAAATCCGACCGCGCAGAGCACCACCCCTGCGACAAAAAAGCCGATCGCCTTTCCCCGTGATTGAAACGTCGGCAGATGTTCCAGCTCGTGCATAGCCCCGTCCGTCATTATCGCAGTTCTGCCACCTTGTCCGGCGGCACCTCGGCCAACGTCGCATTTTGGCTCAACTGCAACGCTCGAATGTAAGCGACAATCGCCCACCGATCTTCCGGCGGAATCCGATCGCTATAGTCGTACATGACGCCAAAGCCGTTGGTGATCACATCAAAGAAGTGCCCAGGCGGAGCGGTTCGCAGCCGCTCCTCGTGGAACGAGGGCGGACGCCGAGCGTAGCCCCGCTGAACGATCATTCCGTTGCCGTCGCCCAACAGGCCGTGGCAAGGCGAACAGAAAGCGTTGTACCGCTCCTGCCCCCGCACGAGGACCGCCTTGTCGATCTCGATCGGGAAGGTGGTCGCTACCTGGCCGTTCTCGATTCCCGCATAAAAGTGTTGATCCTCCCGCAAAAAGCCTCGCGCAACGGTGTTCTCCGGCGGCGCCTGATAGGAGGTCCCGTCCTCAAAAAGCCGGCTCGCCGAGTACGGCCGATAGTAGGGCTGCTGACGCATGTTGTCGCAGCCGATCAGGCCTAGGAACAAAAGAAGCCCAAAACCGCCTAACACCCACCGTCCGCTCATGGCTCAACCACTTCCACCGAAAGCGGGTTTAACGACTCTAAAAACCGCCGGGTCTCCTCTAGATCAAAGCGTGGGTCCTCAGCCTCGATGCAGAGGAAAAACCGATCCTGAGACGCCCGCTGAAAACGTTCCACCTTAAACAGCGGATGGTACGGCTGGGGAAGCCCGTTGAGGGCGAACATCACCACCGCCGCAACGATCGCTGAGACCAGGACGGCCATCTCAAAAGTCACCGGAATGAAGTTCGGCCAACTGTTCAACGGCTTTCCCCCCACATTGATCGGGTAGTCCACCGCTGCGATCCAGTACTGAAGGTAGTAACCGCCAACTCCGCCAAGCACCGCGGCGATAAAGACGATCCACTGGAGCCTGGTTGGCCGCTTCCCCAGCGCTTCAAGCAGCCCGTGCACCGGGAAGGGCGTATAGGCGTCCATCCGCCGATAGCCGCTCTCCCGCGCCCGCCGGGCCGCCTCGATCAGCCGGTCTGGGTCGTCAAACTCGGCGACCAGTCCGTAAACCCCCTCTGCCATCAGTGCGCCCCCTCTGCCTCTGCGTGCCGATGCCGATACCGCAGCTCGGAGACCTCAAAGATCGAGACCATCGGCAAGAACCGGATGAACAGCATAAAGCAGAAGAAGAAGAATCCTAACGTCCCCGCATAGGTGGCGTAGTCCCAGAAGGTCGGAATATACAGATCCCACGCGGAGGGGAGGAAATCCCGATGCAGACTGGTCACGACGATCACAAACCGTTCCAGCCACATCCCCACGTTAATGATGATCGAGATCGGGAACAGGATCAGCGCGTTCCGCCGGACCTTCGGGATCCAGAGCAGTTGGGGAACGAGAATATTGCAGAAGATCAGCATCCAATAGGCCCAAGCATACGGCCCAAACATCCGATTTTTGATCATCGAAAGCTCATAGGTGTTCTGGCTGTACCACCCAAAGAAGGCCTCCATGATGTAGCCATAACCGACGATCAGGCCGGTGGTGAGCATTACCTTAGCCATCTTGTCCACGTGGTCGTCGGTGATGATGCTTTTGAGGTCCAGCGCCGAGCGAAGCGGCAGCAGAATCGTCAGCACCATCGCAAAGCCGGAAAAGACCGCCCCGGCCACAAAGTAGGGGGGAAACATCGTCACGTGCCAGCCGGGGATGATCCCCACCGCAAAGTCCAGGCTCACCACCGAGTGGACCGAGACGACCAGCGGCGTCGCCAGCCCGGCCAAGAGCAGATAGGCCATCTCGTACCGGTTCCAGTGCATCGCCGAACCGCGCCATCCCAAGGAGAAAATGCCGTAAAGGATTTTGACCAGCCGGTTTTGAGCCCGATCGCGCATGGTGGCCAAGTCCGGCACCAGACCGATATACCAAAAGATCGCTGAGACGGTCAGGTAGGTGCCGATTGCAAAGACGTCCCACATCAGCGGGCTGCGGAACTGTGGCCATAGGAGCGTTGAGGAGGGATACGGCAAAAACCAGTAGGCAAACCAAGGACGGCCCAGATGGATCAGAGGGAACAGCCCTGCACAAGCGATCGCAAAAAGGGTCATCGCCTCCGCTGAGCGGTTGATCGCCGTGCGCCACTCCTGTTTGAAGAGAAAAAGAATCGCCGAGATCAACGTCCCCGCGTGGCCGATTCCGACCCACCAGACGAAGTTGATGATCGCAAACCCCCAGAAGACCGGGTTGTTGACCCCCCAGATGCCGATCCCCTTACCGAACAGGTAGGCGATGGCGACGACCAGCAGACAAACAAACGCCCCGGAGATCATGACGGTGGTGTACCACCACTTGGGGGACCGCTTGCGCAAGACGATCGAAGAGATCTTCTCTACTACCCAGGTGTAGCGCGAGGCGTCCAACGGTGCGGTCTCTACAGCCATAGGCGCTTCTGACTCCCTGCCAAATTAGTGAACTCCGCTGGCCCCTTGGCCCGAGGCCGCCGGCTCCAAGGCCGGGTTGGGGTTCCGCAGCCGGGCCAGATAGGTCGTTCTGGGGTGAGTGTTCAGCTCCTCCAGCAGCCGGTAATGGCGTGGCTCCTCGCGCAGCTTGGCCACGCGCGAATCGTGATCCTGAATGTTGCCAAAGACGATCGCTTGAGTCGGACAGGCCTGCTGACAGGCGGTCTGAATCTCGCCGTCCCGAATCGTCCGGTTCTCCTTGAACGCAGCGATGCGCGCCTGGTTGATCCGCTGAACGCAGTAGGTGCACTTCTCCATGACGCCGCGCGTCCCGAACGGTCACATCCGGATTGCGCCATCGCCTTGAAGGCCTCGGTCTCCTTGTCTTGGTATTGGAAGAAGTTAAACCGGGCGCACCTTGTAGGGGCAGTTGTTGGCGCAGTACCGCGTGCCCACGCACCGGTTATAGACCATCTGATTGAGGCCTTCGCGGCTGTGCACCGTCGCGTGGACGGGACAGACCGGCTCACAAGGGGCGTTCTCGCAGTGCATGCAGGGCATCGGCTGCTGAACGATCTGAGGGTTGTCCAGATCGCCCAGGTAGTAGCGGTCCAACCGGATCCAGTGCATCTCCCGCCCGACGGCGACCTGATCCTTCCCGACAACCGGGATGTTGTTTCTCCGACTGACAGGCCGTCACGCAGGCTCCGCAGCCGATGCAGGCGTTCAGATCGATCACCATCCCCCAGGCGTAAGGAGCCTCCGGCGGAGGCGGATAGAACGAAGGGCCTCTCCTCGCCTTCCCCGTGCGCAGCGGCGGCATGAGCTAACGCGCCAGGGTCCTCCAGGTAGGTCTGGAGGGTCCCCGCTCGGACGATGTCGCGCCCCTCAACGCTATGGTGGTGCTGGGTGCTGACCAGCCGGTACCCGCTTGCCGGTGCGCGCAACGGTCAACCCGCTTCCAAACCAGAGGGCCTCCCGGCTCCGGAGCGCGTAGGGCGTTGAAGCCGGTCCCACTCCCAACGTTTCCGGCCTGCTGTCGCCCGTACCCAAGCGTCTGCGTCACCGCCCCATCCGGCTGGCCGGGAAGAATCCAGACCGCAGCGGTTAACTTCCCGCCGCCAAAGTGAAACTCGCACAGGTCGCCATTTTGCAAATCGAGCCGCTCGGCCAGCGCCGGCGCCACCAGCGCCGCGTTGTCCCAGGTCAGCTTCGTGATCGGCTTGGGCGTCTCTTGAAGCCAAGCGTTGTTGGCGTAGCGCCCATCGGCCACCGTCGGATCGGGCCGGAAGTTGATCTCAATGGCATCCCCTGACGAAGAAGCGGGCAGCATCAGCCCGGCGGCGTCCACCACCGGGAACACCTCCAGAGGGGCCGCCTGCGTGTCGGGAACCACCCCGTCGTGGACCGACTTGCGCCACCAAAACTCAAAGTCTTGACCGGCGAAGCCCTCCTGCCAAGTCGCACGGACGATCTCATACGGCGTTCGGAACCCGCCGGCGAGCACCTCCAACAGCTCCAAGGGGCTGACGCCCCCGTAAAGCGGACGGATCAGCGGCTGAACGATCGTCGCCGTTCCATCGTAGGCGCGCACGTCCCCCCACGCCTCTAAGGAGTGGGTCATCGGCACGTGCCAGTCGCAACGGGAGCCGGTCTCGTCCAGATACAGGCCCATGTGGACCGAAAGCTTGGCCCGGGCGAGCGCCTCAGCAAACCCCACGTCCTGGGGCGCTGTGTAGACCGGATTGCTGTCCAGGACGACCAGCAGCTCCACCGCACCGGCGTTCAGCTCCTCAACCAGCTGCGCCAGCTCTTGGGCGTACCGAACGCCGTGCTGCTCGATCGGTTCGGTGTGAACAACCGTCTTCCCGACGTTGCCCAAATGGTAGTTTATCAGGTGGATCAGCGCGTGCACCGCCGGGGGCTGATTGGGACCGGCCAAGACGGCACAAGCCCCAGGATGCGCCTTCAGGTCCTCCGCAACAGCGCGGATCCACCGCTCGTGCTCCGGCCAAGAGCCTTGAGCCCCAGGAACGCCCAACGCCGCCGCCAGCGCAACGACAAACCGTCCGATCTCCCCAGCCCGCAGCGGAAGCCGATGGTCCGCCGAGGCGCCGGTGACGGTGACCGTGCTCTCGACAACATAAAGCCGGTTCATCTCATGGCGGCCGCCGACGACGCGCCGCCCGTCGGCAAACTCCCGCGCATAGCGGACGGCGCCCGGCCCCGTGTACAGAAAATCGTCGTCGAGCGAGAGGATCACCCGCGCTCGATCGAGCCGATAGTAGGTGTGCACGTCCCAACCGTAAAGGAGCTCGGCACCCAACCGCCGCCCAGAGTCGGCCGCCGGCTCGTAGGGCACCCATCGAGCGTTGGGGGTACTTGTCCAAAATCGCCTCGATCTGCTTTCGGAAGGTGGGCGAGGTGACCGCGCCGGTGAGGATGCGAACGCCCGCCCCTCCGCCGGCCGATTGAGCGGCCATGACCTCCTGGAGGCGCGTCCGAAGAGTGGCCCAGGTCCGGACGACCCCGCGATTCATCACCACCTGAGAACGATCCGGATCGTAGAGGTTAAGGACCTCCGCCTGCGCGATCGCATCGGTGGCTCCCAGGCTGGCCGGATGGTCCGGGTTCCCCTCGATCTTGGTAGGGCGACCCTCGTGGCTTTCAACCAAGACGCCCAGGCCGTACCCCTCGCGAAGGACGGCGGTAGCGTAGTAGATCGGTCTCCCGGGGAGCAGCTCCTCGACCGGCTTGACCGCCGGAACGATCTTCTCGGCACGAATGGGGTCGCATCCGGTCAGTCCGGCCAGCGCCAGCGAAGCGCCCATCAGCTTTAAAAACTGCCGCCGATCAAATCGAAGGCCGTCCCGCTCCGCGGCGTTGGCGGGGAACTCCTCCTCAAGGAAGCGCCGGAACTCCGGCGTCTCGCTCAGCTCCTCCAAGCTCCGCCAGAACTCCTGGCCCCGCTTGCCGCGCAGCTTCTCCCGGATCGCCCTGAGGTCCACGCGTTCCGGCTCGTCCGTCAACCGACCGATTTCAAACAGCATAAGGCCCTACTCACCTCACCGATGGCAGGTGGAACAGTCCTCTAGGTTGTAGGTCTGGACGTTGTACTCTTGAACCAGTCGCCTTCCGAGGACCTCCTGCGGCTCCTCAGGCACGTAGCCCATCGTAAAGACCTCTTCGCGGGGACGGATGTACTTCTCCGGTTGCCGGTGGCAGTCCAGACACCAACCCATCTGGAGGGGCTTCTCCTTCCAGACAAGGGGCATCTCGTCCACCCGCCCGTGGCAGGTCTCACAGCCGATCCCCTTGTTGACGTGAATGCTGTGGTCAAAGTAGACGTAGTCGCCCAAGTTATGAACGCGCTCCCACTGGAGGGGCCGTTCCGTCGCCCAGCTCTCACGGACCGGCGCCAACAGCTCCGCAAAGGTCCACACCTGCGAATGGCAGGTCATGCAGGTCTTCGTCGAGGGCATGCCGGCAAAGGCGGTCTGCTCCACCTGCGAGTGACAGTACCGACAGTCGATCCCCAGACCGGCAACGTGGTGCTTGTGACTAAACGGGACGGGCTGCTGCCGGGCGATCCCCACTTTGGTCGCCCAACTGGTGCGGTTCACGAAGATCAGAACGACAACGGTCAGAAGGATCAAAACGGCGGTGCCGACAATGCTGGCTTTGGCGATCGTGTTTGCCCGCGGCTGAAATAGTGGCCTCACCGATGTTCCCGCTCCGGTCCTGTTGATGACCACCCTTTGTGTGCCCTGGCCGGAGGCGCTCCCGCCTCTCCGATCAAAAACCAAGGCCAATAATAATCGCACCCGAACGGACGGTCAAGCGAATTCTCGTACAACAGCGGATTTCCGACTCGCTTTTCACAATCTCTGTCCACGAGCCATCCTAAAAGACTGTACCAATCTTCACAAGCGCCCTCGGAGCGCTACTTTAATACTCCGCACCCCGATTGCTCCCCCCAGCCTCTTCGGATACATAGAAAGAGGGCCCAAAGGACGGGGTATCTTCAGGGACCAAGAAAACACCGATGGGATGGGTTCTCGCTCTGCTGCTCCTCCTGGGAAGTGCGGCCGGGCGCCCGGAGGCCGCTCCGGCGGCCCCGGAGGAAAGGTCACCGATGCGCTGGGAGACGTTGGGCGTCGTCCAAGAGATCGCCCAAGGCGTAAACCACCACTGGCGGTCGGGAAGGCGAACCGAGGCGGTCGCGCTTCTCCTTCGATTCCTAAGCGGCCACGAGATCGCCCGACGCCTGGCCCAGGAGAACCAAGACTATTGGGGCTGGTTACTTCGCGTGACGGCCCTGATGCTTTTGGCTCACACGTTCCTTTTAGCGATCTGGGGGCGCCGCGTCCGTGCAGCGGCGCTAGTGCTCGGTCGGAGACCGCTCGGACCGATCCTTTATGGGCTGCTGGTCCTGCTGTTGGTTCCGCCTTTTAGCTGGGGTCTCTACCGCTCCGGCGTAGGAATTCCGCCTCTGCTGACCGGATGGGGTATCCTCTATGGGGCAGCGCTGTGGGGGAAGACGGCGCTGTTGTACGGCGTTGGCAGCCGACTGCTCCGTCAGAGCGGGTCGCCGAAGCTCTGGCCGTTTTATCCGGCCTACGGTCTCTACGCGGCGTTGGTCGCCTGGGATCCGCTCAGCTTAGGAGCAGCACTGTTTTTGGTGGTCAATCTGCTGGGGATTGGCTTGGCCCTTCGAACGGGGTTTGGATGGAGGCTTCCTTCCAACTAGCAGCGATCAGGGGCGGACGGGACACTCGATGCGGTGGCTTTTTCCAACGGCGTTTTGGGGCCTCTTAGGCATCCCCCTCTTCTGGCTGGTGGACGGATGGTTCTCCCGTCGGCGTCCGGCGGTGCCTCATCCCGACGCGCAGATGCTCCCTCCCGTTCAGGGGCGACAGCGGGGGGCGCTTTACGGCCCGCGCCTCCTTCGAAGCCTGGGGATCGCCTTAGTGCTCTTAGGGCTGGCCCAACCGGAGACGCCCCTAGCCCGTGCCCCTCACCGAGTTGAAGGGATCGACATCTGTATTGCGCTGGACATCTCCCGGAGCATGCGGGCTGAGGACTTCGCGCCCAACCGCTTGGAGGCGGCGAAGGCGGTGTTGAAAGACTTCGTTCGGCGACGGGGAGAGCGACCGGATCGCACTGGTCCTCTTCGCCGGGGACGCCTTCATGCAGTGCCCGCTGACGCTGGACCACCAAGCGGTGCTCACGCTGATCGACCAGACCGACTTTTCGCTGGCCACCGCCGACGGAACGGCGATCGGAGACGCGATCGTCAAGGCCGCCCAGCGCCTGAAGGATTCGACCGCTCAAAGCCGGGTCATCGTCCTGCTCACCGACGGAGAGAACAACCGGGGGCGGGTGGACCCGCTGACGGCAGCTAACCTGGCCGCCGCTCTAGGAATCCGAATCTACACCATCGGTGTCGGAAGCCCAGAGGGAGTGCCGATCCCGGTCCCCGATCCGGTCTACGGAAAGGTCTACCTTCGGAATCCGGACGGGTCGCTCCTGCTGACCCGTCTGGACGAGGAGCTGCTCCACCGGATCGCGGAGAACACGGGAGGACGATACTTCAACGCCGCCAGTCGGGGCGCTCTTGAGACGATCCTCCAAGAGATCGACCGTCTCGAACGAAGCACGTTGGTTGTGGAACAACCGCTTCGGTACCGCAGCGTGGCGGGCTGGTTCTATCTGGCCGCGGTGGGGGTGTTGCTCTTAGAGGCGCTCTTAAGCCGGACCGCTTGGCGGGTGCTCCCCTGAGGGCTACTCCTCCCCCTCGCCGGGGAGGGGCGCCTTGTCGAGGATCTGGCGAATCCGATGAAGATGGATTCCGGCCACGCTGGCCCAAAAGTCGGCCTCCCTGGAGAGGAGGAACTCGCGCGCCTCCAGGGCTACCTGAGGGGCGGCGCGGCTGCCTGGGCGCGCGTCCCGCCAGGCCATCTCGATGACCGCGCGGGCCAGCTCGCCGTAGCGATCCCGTCGCTCCTCCTGGGGGAAAGCCTTCTTTCGAGTCATGTCACCGCTCCTCCCGCTCCGTCGAGACCCCACCGGCCGGGATTCCATTTCTTCTAACGAATTAGAACGACAAACGGTATACCCCATCCTGGGCGCCGTTCGCCGTTGGAATTCTCCAGCAGAGGGATTATACTGGATGCGTTCTCGTTCACATCCACTCAAGAGGTGGTGGGGAGCTCAGTTGCGTTGAGAGCCAAGCGGAGCGGAACCTCAAAGCTCAGCAAGGGAGCCCTTTGGACGGCGATCGGCGTCGCGTGGGGGGTACTCATCGGCCTCTGCGCGGCCCGTCTAGGAGGAGAGGCGACGGCGCTTCCGGTGCTTGGGATCGGGACGGCGCTGCTGCTGGCAACGGCGCTCCGCTCTCAAAAGGCGATCGCTGAGCGGCCTCCGGAGTCGTTTCACGCCGACACGGTCACCTGCCGCCGGCTCCAACTGGTGGACCCGCGCGGACGAATCGGCGGCATCCTGGACGTCGAGCCGTCGGGGGGCCGGTTGCGCCTCCTGGGCGCCGACGGGCAGGTAGCTGTACGGATGGGCGTGGACGCCCAGGGCGGCGTCGTCCTCCTCTGGGGGAAGAGCCAAAAAGGTTCGCTCCGAATGGGGTTGGACCCTCACGGCGGAACGCTCACCGTTTGGGGGGACCGACGGAAAGGCGCGCGTGAAGATCGGCTCAGATCATCGCGGGGGAGCGGTGATCCTCTGGGACGCGCAGACCCGCCCCAAGATGAAGCTCGGCGTCGGACAACAGGGAGGATCGCTGGTCGCCTGGGGTGCGGAGGGACGACCGGCGGCAGTTCTGGGCGCCACCGGAACCGGCGGGGTCGTCGGCGTAGCGGCGCGGGACGGAAAGCTGCGCGCCGCAATGGGAGTGGACGAAGAGGCCGGTGACGTCCGCGTCCTGGGACCGGACGGCAAGACCCGCAGCGTCATGACCGCCGAAAACGACGCAGGCATCTTCGTCGCCGCCGGACCGGACGGCTCCGCCCGGGCTGCCCTGGGCGTCGAAGACGGGGTCGGGTTCCTGAACATCTACGGCGCCGACGGAAAGCTGCGCGGATATCTGGGCGTAGACGCCTCCGGCGGTGAAATCCGCCTGTACGATCACGAAGGGACGCTTCGCGCTCGGTTGGCGGTCGGCCCTGAAGGCTCCTGGCTCATCCCTCAAGACGAAGAAAACTCCAGGCCCTCAACGACGGTGCCGTCCTCATCGGAGGAGAACCCATGACTCGACTCGCAATTGACGGCGGAACGCCGGTTCGAACTCGTCCGTTCCCGCCTCGACGTCCTTTTGGCGAAAAGGAAGAACAGTACCTCCTGGAAGCGGTTCGGTCTCAGAATCTCTTTGGGAAGAGCGGGACCTTCGTCCCGCGCCTGGAGTCGGCCTTCGCCCAGTTCTACGGGCGCCAGTACGCGCAGTCGTGCACCAGCGGGACGGCGGCAATTCACCTGGCCGTGGGGGCCGTCAATCCGGACCCCGGCGACGAGATCATCACCGCACCGATTACCGACCCGGGCAGCGTGATGCCGATCCTTCAGCAGACCGCCGTTCCTGTCTTTGCGGACGTGGACCCGATCACGCTGACAATGACTCCCGAAGCGATCGAGGCCTGCATCACCGAGCGGACGAGAGCGATCATCGTCGTGCACCTCTTCGGTTACCCCTGCGACATGGAGCGGATCGTTCCCCTAGCCCGACGCTACCAACTCACCTTGATCGAAGACTGCGCACAGGCCCACGCCACCCGATACCGCGGGCGATATCTGGGAACCTTCGGGGATATCGGCTGCTTCAGCTTTCAGCAGTCCAAGCACATGACCACCGGCGACGGGGGAATGACCATCACTGACGACGAGCCCACCTACCTGCGGATGAAGCTCTTCTCCGATAAAGGATGGGACTACCGGTACATGGGGGAGCGGGACCACGCCTTTTTAGCCCCTAACTACCGGATGAACGAACAGACGGCAGCGGTGGGACTAGCCCAACTTGAGAAGGTCCGGAGCGTCGTAGAGCGGCGGATTGCGTTGGGACGCCGGCTGACCGAAGGAATTCAGGACGCACCGGGGATCCGGACGCTGCCGCTCAGCGAAGAGTTCGAGGTCTCCTGGTGGAACTACCTCTTTCATGCACCCGGCCACGACGTGGACCGGTTTGCTGAGGCGCTCCGGGCGGAAGGGGTTCCCGTTTGGGCGCACTACATTGGCGACCCGATCTTTCTCCGGGGCGATTTTTTGGTCCGGCGGGTCACCTTTGGGAGGAGCCAGTTCCCCTTTGACAGCCCCTACGTCAGCCGGGAGTACCGGTACGGTCGGGAGCTGGTCCCCAACGCCGTTCAAGGGTTAAAGACGGCGCTGGTCTTTGGCCTTCACGAGGACATGAGCGAGGAGGACATGGACGACGTGATCCGTGCGGTCTGGAAGGTCGCCGAGAATCTGCCCCGCCGCTAGCCCATCAGGTTGGCGTGCCAGCCGGCCAGAAACCCCCCGTCTACGGTGATCACCTGTCCGGTAATGTACCGGGCGGCGTCGGAGGCCAGGAAGACGGCCACGCCGGAGAGGTCCTCCCCTTCGCCGGTGCGGCCTAAGGGCATTCGTTCCAGGACCGCCTGCTTCCAGCCGGGCTTGCGGAACAGCACTCGGTTCAGGTCCGTCTCGTACCAACCGGGGGCGATGACGTTCACGGTGATATTATGGGGTCCCCCACTCCACGGCCAGGGTTTTGGCGATGGCGACAACCCCCATTTTCGTCGCGCCGTAGGGGGCGATCGTCGCGATTCCGATCGAGCTGGTCAGCGAGCCGACGTTGATGATCCGCCCGTACTTGCGGGGGATCATCAGCTTCCCCGCCTCTTGGCAGCAGAAGAAGGTCCCCTTGAGGTTGGTGTTGAGGATGGCGTCCCACTCCGCCTCGGTGTACTCGGTGGCCGGCTTTCGGATGTTAATCCCCGCGGCATTGATCAGGATGTCCAGCTTGCCCTCGTAGAGGTTGGCCACCTGGCGGAACAGCTCCCGAATGCTGTTGACGTCGGAGACGTCGGCAGGGATCCCTTCAGCGCTGAGCCCCTGCGACCGGAACTCGGCGACGGCGGCCTCCAGCGTCTCCCGGCTCCGCCCGACCAACACGACATCGGCGCCGGCGCGGGCCAGCCCCAACGCCATCGCCTTCCCCAGTCCCCGGCTTCCACCGGTCACGACAGCGGTTCTTCCGCTCAGATCGAAGCGAGACAGGTCCGACTGCTTCACGCGATCCGTCCTCTCCATCCTTCGAGTAGCCTCATTGCCCAACGGTCGGAAGGGAGTACCGTTCCAAGATAAAAGCTCGAAGCGTGAACGCGGGCGGAGGCCCAAGGTCCACAAACTCGTATTCGTAGCGAACGACCCCCACGCCGGGGGCAACCCAGTAGCGGGCCGTCGGTAGGCCACGCTGGGGAACGCCGTCCCCATCGGTGTCTTCCAGCGAGGGGACGATCAGCTCCCCCGTCTCCGGATCGCTTTGAAGGCCGGTAACCCACTCGTCCACGACAAAGGCCGGGCCGCTGTACGCGGGGGTCTCGACGTTCTCCTGCCCGACAACCCACCGCTCCGCACGGATAGGAGGCTGCACTCCCAACGTTGGCCCGCGACTGATTGCGCTCCGCGTCTGAAAAACCACCCAGCGCCGACCCCACCCGCAACGGGAACTCCCAGAACCGGCGGGGCGGAACGTGCTCCTGAAAGTGAAGCTGACCGGCGGCCAACCCCTCCGAAGCAGTCTCAAAATAGGCCGCCGTCGTGTCCGCTGAAAACTCGTCGTACCGCACCGGCTCCCCTTCCACGCGCACCTGGTCGGGATTGGAGGTGAAATGCCCGTACACCGCCGCAACCGGAAACGGTTCCACCGCGGCCGCTTTGACTCCGCCCACAAACAGGGCTCGAACGTAGACCCCCGGCGCGCGTGAGAGCGCCGTCAACCGGAGATGCAGCCCGTTGGCGGCATAGTAGTCGCTCGGCGGAGGCGGCTCGCTCCGAAGGGGAGTTCCGCTGGCGTCCAGGCGCGCGTAGGAAAA
>BPJZ01000025.1 GCA_026004875.1 Candidatus Poribacteria bacterium
CCTTGCCGTCGCCGGATACTACGAGGTTCGGCTGCTCTCTTTGGAAACGTTTCAGCTCGCCCGGAGAATTCCCTATGCCGACTGGGCGCACCATGTCGCCTTCGATCGGGAAGGGGAGCGGCTGATCGTTACCGGCGACGACTTCCGAACCAACGTCCTCCACCTAGGAACTGGGTTCACCGAACAGATTTTTTATCACTACGGCGCCGGAGTGGCAGCGGGACTCTCTTCCAACGGAGAGTTTCCGGTTCCTGATCGGCGGGGGACGAGTTCGGAACGCTTCAGTTCTGGAACGCGCAGACACGACGACTGTTACAGAGCCACAACGTGCGTTCCTGGCTCGAAGCGTTGGCCGTTAGCCCTGGAGGCGGCTACTTGGCCGTTGCAATCGCCGGCCCTCCCTCAGAAGTCATCGTTCAGCCGCTGAGCGCTGTTCTGGCGTCCGATCCGATGCCCTGGGACCTGACGCACGACGGCATCGTCGACCTCTTTGATCTGTTGATCGTCGTCCAACGGTTGGGGCGGTTCGGCCGACAAGCCGACGGAGACGTCAACGGGGATGGGGTGATCAACATCCTAGACGTGATCCTGGTCGCCCGGCACTTTGGGGAGCGTGCCTTTGATTTGGCCGCGGCTCCGGCGCTTCCCGGCGCCGAGCACCGGGCCGCTGTTGGCCCGCCTCATCGAGGAGGCGAAGCGCGCTGACGACGGCTCTCCGCTCTTCCGAGAGGGGATCGAGTCGCTCCGCCGGCTCCTCCGGTGGACGGACCCGCTCGCGCAAACGGAACTGCTGCCCAACTATCCCAACCCCTTCAACCCGGAGACCTGGATCCCCTTCCGACTGGCCGATCGGGCCGCCGTCGCCCTCCAGATCTACACCCTCCAGGGGGAGGCGAGTGCGCCGCATCGAGCTGGGGCCGCTGGAGCCTGGCCTTTACGAATCTCCCAAGCGAGCCGCCTTCTGGAACGGTCGGAACGACCTAGGGGAACCGGTCGCTGGGGGCGTCTACGTCGTCGAGCTGATTGCCGGGAAGGCGCGCTCCCAAAGGCGAATCGTCCTGGCCAAGTAGAACCCTCCCAGCCCCCGTTCGTGCCGCTCCAACCGGTGCACTATAATAAGCAGTGCCGACGAAGGAAGCCTCAGAGGGATGCGGAACGAACGGTTGCGTCAGCTTCTGCAAGGGGTGCCCACCACCCCCGGCGTCTACCTGATGAAAGACGCCGCCGGAAACGTCCTCTATGTCGGCAAAGCGGCTAATCTGAGAAGCCGAGTTCGCTCCTACTTCCAGCCGTCGGCCAAACCCCACACGCCCTTGATCGCCGCGATGCTGGAACGCGTCTGGGACATAGAGGTCCTCCACACGGCCACCGAAGTGGACGCTCTGGTCCTCGAAAACAACCTGATCAAACAACACCAGCCTCGCTATAACATCAAGCTCAAGGACGACAAGCGGTACCCTTACCTCTGTGTGACCACCTCGGAGCCGTTCCCCCGAATTCGGATCACCCGAACGGTGGGGGTGGAGAACGACGGGAACCGGTATTGGGGGCCCTTTGTTCACTCGAAGGCGACGCGGGAGGACCGTTTCAAACAGCTGACCCGGGTGTTTCCGATCCGCACCTGCCACCTAGACCTGAAGGCCCACGGGAACGCCCATCGCGTCTGCCTGGACTACCACATCGGGAAGTGTCCTGGTCCCCTGCGCCGATCTAATCTCTCCGGAGGAGTACGGGGAGATCGTCCGAAACGTGGTGCTGTTTTTGAACGGCCGAACCGACCTGCTTCTGAACGAGCTCCGGGAGCGGATGCGGGCCGCCGCCGAGGCGCTGGACTTTGAACGGGCCGCGCGGATTCGGGATCAGATTCGGGGCCGTGGAGCGCGGCACTCAGCAGCAGCAGATTCGAGTCCCCCGGCGGAGAGGACTACGACGCGATCGGCTGCGGCCGTTCGAGGGGCGACCGCCTGCGCCCAGGGTGCTGATGGTGCGCGGCGGAAAGCTGATCGAGCGGGGAGCACTTCTTCTTGACCGAAGTCGAGGGAGCTGATCCCAGCGCGGTGCTTTCGGCCTTCTTGCCGCAATACTACGCTGAGGCTTCCTACGTGCCGCCAACAATTGCCTTGCCGGAGCCGGTCGAGATGGCCGAAGCGGTGGAACGGTGGCTCTCGGAGAAGAGCGGGCGTCGAGTGACCCTCCAGGTGGCCCGACGGGGACGGAAGGCGGAGCTGGTCGAGCTGGCCTGTCGGAACGCAAGGACCACCCTGGAGCAACGGGCCGCCCAGATGGTCCGCCGGACGCGAAGAAAACCCGGCGCTTTACGCCCTTGATGGAGCTGCTCAACCTGGACCAACCGCCCAGTCGGATCGAGTGCTTCGACGTCTTCCAACTTCGGCGGCGAGATCGTCGTCGGCTCAATGGTCGTCTTTGAGGACGGTCAGCCGGCCCGCTCGGAGTACCGGCGGGTACCCGCATTCGGGATCAGGACCGCCCAGACGATTACGCCGCTATGAGACAGATGATCTACCGGCGCTTTACACGCGGGCTTCGCGAAGGGGGGGCCGATGCCCCACCTGATCGTCATCGACGGGGGAAAGGGTCAGCTCAACGCTGCCTCCGAGGCGCTTCAGGCGGCGGGGTGCCCCGCCCAGCCTCGGATCGGCCTAGCCAAGCGCTTTGGAGCACCTCTATCTGCCCGGTGAGAAGGAACCGTTGATCCTTCCCAAGTCGCATCCAGCGCTTCACCTAATCCAGCACCTTCGAGACGAGGCCCACCGCTTTGCGGTCGGCTACCTCCGACGGCTGCGGGACCGACGGATGCACCATTCGATTCCTAGACGAGATTCCCCAGGTGGGGGGAGCGAAGGAAGCAGGCGCTGCTGCGCCACTTTGGAAGTGCCGAGGCGATTCGACGGGCGTCGCTGGACGAGCTGCTCGCCGTCCGCGGCATCCCCCGCTCGGTAGCCATGCGGATCTACAAGCACCTGCACGACTTCCTCCGGGGAGGTCTCAGACGAGGCCGATGAGGAGGCCGAGGATTCTCCTGACCGGCTTTGAGCCGTTTTCAGCGTTGGGAGCGCAACCCCTCAGCCGAGCTGGTTCAGGAGCTCCAAGAGGAACCGTTTCCCGCGGAGCTGGAGGGAGCGATCCTGCCGGTCCGCTTTGGGGAGACCGGCGAACAAATTCGGGTCCCTGATCCGGAGGCGGCTGCCCGATATCGTGCTGATGTGCGGGTTAAGCCCCAGCACGTCGGCGGTCCGGCTCGAACGGCTGGGAATCAACTTTCGCCGGGGGAGGACCGGACAACGCCGGGCGCACCGTGGCCGGCGAGCCGATCCGTCCCGGTGCCCCGGCGGCCTACTTTGCCCCCTGGGCCCGTCGAAGCACTCCTGGAATGGCTTCACGCTGAGGGAGTCCCGGCGACCGACTCCTTTCACGCAGGGACCTTTCTCTGTAACGAAGCGCTCTTCTCGGCGCTGGGACGAGCTGAGAACGACTGAACCGCCCCCTTCTGGCAGGATTTCTCCACCTCCCCCCGTTCCCCCGAGATGGTCTCCAGTGAGCAGCCGAGCTTGGATCGAAACTTGCAGCGGCTCGCCCTCAGAGGGGCGCTCCGCCTTTGTCTAGAAGCGATTCAGACCGGCTGAGGAACCATGCCTGAGGAAATCCTTTATAGCTGGCGGGTGAAGATCGTCGCCGCAGTCGTGTTATTTCTGGCCTTCGTGGGCCTCGATCTCTGGTCCTCCCGATACGGCTGCAGTGATCCAGGATGGGAACCTGACCCGCGGTGGTGGTGATCGGTCGGGTCATCGATCTAAACAGCGGGGACATCCTCTACATGCAGGACGGCTCCGGTGAAGGCCGGGAAGATCCTCTCTTCGGACATGTACGGGAACATCGAGTTTCTGGACAGCAGCGGCGAAATCCTGCAGCTCAAAAAGGGCCGGGGAGCCGGCGAGTGTGCGCGAGACGCTGGAGGACCAAGACCAGATCGTCACGCTCCGGCTGCTGACCTGGCCCAAGGAGCCTGCGACGGCAAGGGGTGAACTTCAAAGGGGCCGTTGTCGTCGCCGGGAATCGGTTCCAGGCCCGCTACCTGGATCGGGTGCTGCGGATTGGAGATCGGCTGTTCGTCGAGCTTCCAATGCGTCGGCTAGACCGCATCGAGCAGGTCGAGCTCCGCGAGTACTTCCGCACTCCGTATCTGCTCCGACTGGACGATGCTTCTGGTCGTCGCAACGGTTCTCGTCGGCGGCGTCAAGGGGCTGTTGACGCTCGCGGCCACCGGTTGTGTCGGTGGCGGTGCTTCTGGCGGCCTTCATCCCCGGACTGCTCGGTCCGAACCGTCCAGGCGGCCCAGAGCGCCGGATGGATTATCGGCGGAGCGATCGCGGTCACCGGGGTCCTCTGGTCGCTCCGGTCGCTCTGGGACCCGGAGGTGCGTACGACCGTTTGGGGGCTGATGCTCCGGCGCTGGAAGCGTTTGGCCGCTTGGCTAGGCGTGGGGGCGCTCGGCGGCGCGGCGATGGCCCTCGCCGTTCGTCTGATCGGCCAACGGGCCTGTTCCGCTGGCTCTGCTCATCGCCCTGGTGGCCACCTTTCTGACCTTTGTGATCATTACCGGATTACAGTCCCAAAGTGGTCTCTGGGTCGCTCGGCACGGTCGGAGGCCTGATCGTCTGCGCGCTGATCTCCTGGATCGCAAGCAAAGCCCTGTGGTTCACCGGCCTGGCTGTAGAGCTAGGCTATCTGGAGTTGGGCACCGCCCTTTGGCGCGACCCGGTCGCCAACCGCTGGCCTTTTCAAGAGTTCCTGACCGCCGGACTGATCATCGCCGCACTGGGCGCGATGATGGATGTAAGCATGTCGGTCTCCTCGACGATCTACGAGGTCAAGCGGGTCAACCCCAACATCTCCGTGTTAGGGGCCTTTCGCTCCGGCTACAACGTGGGTCGGGACATCATGAGCACGATGACCGACACACTGATCTTCGCCTTTATCGGGGCCGATCTGATCTTCATCGTGATGCCCGGGCTGATCTTCCCGGAGGGCGGCCGACTCTATCCCTTCATGCGGATGCTGAACATGGAGGAGACCGCCGTTGAGGCGATCCACGCGCTGACCGGAACGTTGGGATTGGTGCTCGCCATTCCGATCAGCGCCGCAATTGCTGCCGTTCTCACGGCCCGCTACCGGCCTCGGACCGCCTACGCCCAGGAACCAAAAAGCCCCTCAAGGAAGGAAGGGGACGATCCCTCGCACATTGAAGGAGTCGAAACGTGAAGCGTTGGCTGATGCCCCTCTCTTTGCTGGGGGTCTTCTTCTTCTCCCACTGGCTCTATACGATGACCAAGGTCCAGTCGGCGACGATCGTTGAACAGTACGACGAGAACGGAAACGTGATCGGCTTCTCGGAGTACGTTAAGGGTCGGGTGGTTGCTATCACCGATGTGGTCGAGGAGCCCAACGGCAACCAGGCCTATCTGCTAGAGATTGAACTGTTGGGCGGGCGCTTTCGGGGGAAGCGGGCGCTCTTCCGAAACTACATCCACCCCACCGGCTTCCCGATGTTGAACATCAACGCCGACGTGGGAGACATCGTCCTCTGTCGCGTGGCCGGAACCGGTGAGGTGCTCAGCACCCGAACCCTGGTGCAAGACTACAGCCGGGACGGCTTTATCGTCGCGTTGCTGGGATTCCTCTTTGCGGTGGTCATCCTCGTTGGCCGAGAGACCGGCATTCGAGCTGTCGTCACGATGGTGATCAACGGCCTGTTGATCTACTTTGTCCTGCTGCCGATGGTTCATCGGGGCCACAGCCCCGTTTGGGCGGTGGTGTTGACCTGCGCGCTCATCTCGATCCAGTCCCGGCTGATCGTCGCCGGTTTTGGGCGGAAGACCTACGCGGCGATCCTGGGAACGATCGGCGGCGTGGTGATCGCCGGGCTGGTGATCCTTTATGCTCAGCAGTACCTTCACTTCACCGGTCTGGAGAAGGCTAACGCGGTCGAGCTGGTGCAATCTCAGTCGGCGGCCTATCTGGATTTTGCTGGACTGATGATCGGCGGGATGCTGATCGGTCTGTTGGGCGTCGCGAACGACGCCGCCATCGAGGTAGCCTCCGCGATGGAGGAGGTCAACGAGGCCAACCCCAACCTGAGCATCCCGCAGCTGATCGTCTCCGGGATGAACGTTGGCACCGACATCCTGGGGACGATGACCAACACGATTGTCTTCGTCTACTTTGGAATGCGGCTGTTAATCGTCCTGGGAGTGGTCGGGACGGACATCATTCCCGTTACGACGATGGAGCTGTTCAGCTTGGGCGTTGTGGCCGCTGAACTGGTCCGGATCATCGCTGGGACGTTCGGGCTGGTGCTGACGATTCCGCTGACCGCCGCGATCTCCGGACTGTTCCATTGGTACGCTCGGCGGCGGGCGTTGGCGAGGGCGTATGCATGAACGCTTGGCTTCGGAAACGGCTTCCTGAGCTCAGCGAAGCGGTCCTGTTTCTTCTGATCACCCTCTCCCTGGGTTGGAGGCTGGTCAACGACTCGAGCGCTCACTATATGCCGGAGCCACCCCAAGGGTCGGTCGCGACGCTGCTTCAGCGGGCCGACGCCGCCTACGATCGGGGCGACTTGGCGCAGGCCGGAGTCCTCTACGCTGAGGTTCTCCGGCTGGAGCCGGAGAACGTCCAGGCCGCCGTTCGGTTGGCCAACCTGCTCCATCGCAACTCCTGGAACGACAACGCAATGGCCCTGCTGGATCGAGCGCTCAAGGCGGACCCGAACCACCTCGAAGCCCATCTCCTGCGGGCAAAGATCTACCGGGATGAGGGCGAGTCGGAGCTGGCAGCTCAGGAGTACGAGTTGGTCGTTGCCCAGGACCCCGACAACGCCGAAGCCCTCTACTACCTCGGCACGACTTACCAGGCACAACGTCAGTTCGAAAAGGCGATCTACGCCTACGTTGCCTCGGCAAACGCGGACAAAGATCTGATCACCCCCCCTTTTGAGCGGGTGCCCTTTGGGGTTCAAGCGCGACTCCAGCTAGGTCGGACCTATCGGCAGCTGGCCGGTTATCAGTTCCAGTACGGGAACATGAAGGACGGGATGGAGTTGTTAGAGCTCGGGATTGAGGAGATTCGCAAAGCGGCCAAGCTAGCGGAGTACCTAAAGCTGACCGACTACCGGGAGGCTCACCACGAGCTGATGGCCGCCTTGCAGCAGAAGGCTCAGCTTCTGCTTCGGCAACGCGCCCGACCACAGGAGCTGCTGGCCATCTACGAAGAGATGATCCAGCTCGACCCAGAGGATCCCTACGGTTGGCGCGAGGCGGCCCAGTTGATCTACCAGAATGCCCGCTCCCGCGCCGATCTGGAGAAGGCGTTGGAGTACTTCAACCGGGCCTTCGAGCTGGACCCCGGCGACCTGGACGCCCATACCGGCCGAGCGGCGGTCATGCAGGACCTGGCCCGCTCCGACGAGGAACTTGAGCGGATCTTCGCAGAAACGGCGCCGTAGCTCGCAGCTCACGGACTCGAAAGCTCTAGCTCGAAGCTGGGGACCGTTCCGCTCAACGGCACCGTCCGCTCCCGTCGGATCAGGAGCAGATAGGCCGCCCCGAGGCGGAGCGGTGCATCTGGAGGCTGTCGTTCCGGCAGTCCGGATCGAAAGGCACGCCATCGCGGGGCGGGATGCACCAGCGTAACGCCGAGCTCTCCTGGTTCCAGAAGCTGCGAGAGCCACTGAGCCCCCGTCGGCAACGTTGGCCAAACGATCAGCTGAAGACCAGGCTGCAGCGTCAAGCTCGCTCGAGACTTCCAAGGCCGACCGACCCATTCGACAGAGACGGCCTCCCGCACCCGAACGAAAAGACCCTCATCGCCGTCAAGGATCGGATCGCCCGCTTCGGGCAAAGGGACGAACCGGCGTGCGCCTGAGTCATAACGGATCACCTGTTCGACCCCTTCGCCGAGCTCCGTCACCAGCTCCGAAAGCCGCACCGTCCGTCGCAGGTCCACCGGCAGGCCGATCGCGTTCCAACCGGCGGAGAGATGAAGGACGACCCGGACCGGTCGGGATTGGGCGTTCCCCGGATGGGTGCCAAGGAGGAGCTCCTGCTCGTTCGAAAAGCCATCTCGGTCGGAGTCTCCGTCGGCCAGCGGCGCGAACGCCTGCGCGGCGGACATTCCCAGGTCCCGAAAGTCCGAGTAAGTGCGCTGCCAATCCAGCCCAAAGGGGTTCCGGGGCGTCCCCCCGCCGCTTGTATGGCAGGTATTACAGACGTCGTTCCTCATTCCCGGCTCGTCCAGGTCGGGAAGAGAGGGAAGCAGGTTCACCCGTCCCGGCAGCGCCCACGCAGCAAGCCCCCAAGCCGTCCCGATGAGGAGCGCTACAAGGAAGGATCCCCTTTGGAAGAACGGCAACGCCCGCACCTCACCCGATCCTCCGCCAGCCGAGCCGATCCCTTCGGTTCCCCCCTACTCGACGATTCCGTTCCAAAGGATGATCCCCCAGCCGCCACAGGCGTAGGCTCTCCCGGACGGGGTCGCCGCCACGCCGTTCAGCACGTCGTGGATACCGGTTTCGACCCGAGCCCACGCCGCACCGCCGTTCTGGGTCTCCAAAAGCATGCCTCCATCGCCGGAGATCCATCCCCGCGTCGGGTCGCCGGGGACAAAGGCGACGTCGTATAGATCGAAGAACTCTTCTTCAGCCGGGTTGGGCACCCGCTCCCAGTGGTTGCCGCCGTCGGTCGTGTGGAGGATCACCCCCTCCTGCCCGACGATCCAACCCTCCTGGGGCGAGACAAAGGTGATGCCGTAAAGGTTCTCGGTAGCTGGAACCTCGTTCTCCGGCGGGTCCCAATTGTCCCCCGCGTCCCGAGTGACGACCACCGTTCCGGTGGAACCGACGGCCCAGCCGATCGTCTCCGTCGCAAAGGCGATCCCTTCAACGATCGTTCGGTTGTCGCCGGCCCGAGCCCGGCGTCCTGAGGAGACGGCCACCCAGGTCTGTCCGCCGTCGGTCGTCTTGATGATGTGGCTGTTGTCCCCCGTCAAGAAGCCGAGCTGCTCGTTCACGAAGAGCACGTCCACCAGCCGGCTTCCGCTGGCTTGGGAGTTCACGCGCATCCAGGTCTGTCCGCCGTCGGTCGTGTAGGCAGCCAGACCTCCGGAGCCGACCACCCAAGCCTTCTGGGGTGACAACGCCCGAACGCGCCAAAGTTGCGGGGTCCCCCCGCCAAAGAAGCCGCCTCGACCCTGGCCGCGCGGCGGCTCCGGAAGCTTCTGAAGCTCCCAGGTCTTCCCCCCGTCCACCGTGTGGAGGATCAAGCCGTTGTCCCCCACCGCCCAACCGTGCAGGTCATCGGCAAAGGAGATGCTCTTCAGCTCGCCCTCGACCCCATCGTTCCGTTGAAAGTCGTCCGGTCGAAGTACCGTCCAGTCGGCCTGGACCTGAAGGCTCCAACCCATCAGCACCGTCGCTGCAAGGAGAGAAAAGAGCGTAACTCGACTCATCGCACGCGCCCCCTTCCTGATCGAACGCGTTCTCCTGCCTGCCCCCCGGCACCTCAGATAGACAAGACCACGTGGAAAGAGTTTATCCCAGCCTCCAGGTCGAACAAAAGCAGCAGGCCGTTCTTCCCGAGCCATCGCACTTCGGCCACGTCGCTTTCCAGCAGGCGCAGGTGCCGATGGTCCTCCCAGAGCAGCAGGGCATAGGGCATCGGCTTAGGGGCCTCAAATTCCAGCTCCAGCGCCAATCGGTCTCGGTGGCGGGCAGGGAGGAACCCCCGCAGCGCTGGAGCCTCCGGCTCGGAGAGGTCTAGCGATTTTAAGGAAGGGGTCAGGTAGTTGTGGTAAAGCGCCGGTTGAACAGTCCCTTCGGGAACGCCGATCTGGAGCCGATCGTCGTAGAAGTAGCCCTCCCGGAGGAGCTGCTCCCCTCCCTCGACCGGCTCGTGCCACCCGGCAAAGGTCACGCACGGTTCGGTCACTGCGAACCGTTGCCGATAAGCCTGAACAGCAGAGCTCAGCCGGTCCGGTCGAAAGCCCAACGTCTGAACCCGTTCCCAGAGCTCCGAAAGCCGCTCGATCGCCGCCTCGCCCTCCGCTGCCAGGCCCAGAAGCGATAGCGTGTGCACAACGGCGTTCCAGGCGTTCAGTTCGGCGCACTCTGCGGTGGCCACGAGGATCTCGGCCACTTCGTCCGGCCTCGGCTCGCTAAAAGGGAGCCGTCCCGCCAGGGGGGACATCGTCTCGGCCTCCGGCTCCGGCGGCATCCTCCTCCAGGTCGCCACCGGCGGCGAACAGCGGGGGACTCCAACCACCGTGCTGACGGGAGGCCCTGCCGACTGATGGCGCGTCCGGCTTGCGTAAAAGAACCCAAAAGGCGCCCCTCGATCCACCGCGCGGCTGGAGAGCTCGTTCCAGCGATAGCCCCACAGCCCGGCCGCTCCGATCGCCTCCAACGCCTCGATCAGGAGGAACTCCTTCCAGTCGGCGCCAAAGACGGAGAACTCAGCCCAAGGAAGCCACCGCTGCGCCTCCGCGCGGGCGGTGAAAAACCGCTCCGGCAAACGCTCGCGGAGCGTCACGATTCGCTCCGCTTCTTGGTCCCACCCCTCCCCGACCAGCCAGGACTTGGCCGGCACCACCAGGAGAGCGTCGTCCTGAGGGGGATCGTTCCGCCGGTTCAACCAACGGGAGAGCCGCCGCGCCGAAAGAGTATCTACCGCCCAGGTCAGCGGCACACCGCGACGAGTCGCCCACTCCGCCAGCTGCTGAGCGACGGCCAGCGCTGAAGTCTCGATCTCTTCAGCCCCGGAAGTGTCTACAATCAGGATGTACCGCAACGGTTCTCGCCGAGCGCGCACCGGACCAGCTCCCGATAAGCACGATGCAGCCGCCGCGTCCAGACTCCAGGACGACCGTCCCCGACCGCCTCCCCGTCCACCCGGACCAGAGGAAGCACTTCAGCAACCGAGTTGGTCAAGAAGGCCTCTTCGGCCCTCTTCAGCTCGGAGCGCCGAAGGGGCGTTTCTTGAACCCTTAACCCCAGCTCCTCCGCTAACCCTAGGACGGTCGCTCGCGCAATGCCGGGAAGGATTCGTCCGTCCAGCGGCGGGGTCAGCAACCGGCCTCCAGAGACGAGGAAGAGATTGGTTGTGCTTCCTTCTAGAAGGAAGTCCTCCTCACACACAAGCGCCTCCTGCGCTCCGCGCTCTCGGACAAACCGGGCCGCTCCCCAAAGATCGGCATAGCACAGCGCCTTGACTTCTGCAAGACTCCCCCGCCGAAGGACCACCGTAGCCGCCTCGACCCCTTCTCGATAGTCCCGCGCCTGATAAGGAACCGGGCGTAGATGCAGCATGCGAACCCGATCGCCGGGATCCGGTCCTACGGCCACCGTCCAGCGTACGACCACGTCTTCCCGAACCCGATTGGCGCGGAGCGTCTCCACAAGCGCCTCCTGAAAACCGTCCCAGGGATCCTCAACCGCAAGGCCTAATCGTTTAAACCCCTGCTCCATTCGGCGCCGATGCTGATACTCTCCGAAGACCCCCCGCCCCGCATACCAGCGCATCGTTTCAAACAACCCAAGACCGTAGAGAAATCCCAACGAGAGCGCCGGAACCTTCGCCTCCTCGCCGGAGACGATCCGACCGTTCAGCCAGAGATAAGGGAACATTCCCCCTCCTCTCCCAGCGCCCGAAGCAGCCCCGCGACCTTGGCCTGCACCTCCTGCAGCTCCAGCTCGGGAACCGAGTCGGCAACGATCCCCCCGCCGACGCCCACACTCAAGCGGGTTCCCACCAGGAGGGCCGTGCGAATGGCGATGTTCCAATCCCACCCACCGGAGCGATCCAAATAGCCAAGGCTACCAGTATAGATGCCCCGTCGGTGTGGCTCCAGAGTATCCAGAAGCTGCATCGCTCGGATTTTGGGCGCTCCGGTGATCGAGCCGCCGGGAAAGGTCGCCCGGAGCACCTCCCCCCAGCTCACCCCCGCACGGAGCCTGCCGACGACCGTCGCGACGGTGTGATGCACCGTCGCGAAGCTCTCCACCCGCCGGAGATCGTCAACCCGTACCGATCCGTATTCGCAGATGCGCCCCAAGTCGTTCCGCTCCAGGTCCACAATCATTACCAGCTCGGCGGCATCCTTTTCGCTCCCCAGGAGCGCCGCCCGACGAGCGCAATCCTCCTGAGGCGTCTCCCCGCGCGGTTGGGTGCCCTTAATCGGACACGTCTCGATCTGCCGACTGCGCGGATCGCAGCGCAGAAACCGCTCCGGCGAGGTGCTGAGCACCGCGTAGCCGTCGGCTTCCCAATAGGCCGCAAAGGGGGCTGGATTCGACTCCCGAAGACGCCAATAAAGCCCCAATCCGTCCCCGGCGCGCTGTTGCTCAAAGAGAAGCTGAGTGGTCAGGTTCGCCTGATAGAGGTCGCCCTGGGCGATGTACTTCTGTACCGTTCGAACCGCTTCGGCGTAGTCTGAGGGCGATAAGCTCATCCCGGCCAGCCGATAAGTCGGCGCTGGAGGAGAAGGCGTCGCCATCGCCCAGAGGTCCGCGCGCACCAGAAGCAAGGCCCAGGTCGGGGGCTGACCGCCTCGTCGGCTCCACCAAAGCTCAGCACGGTGGGAACGCTCGTTGACGGCTAAGACCGCCTCATAAGCGGCCAGGTCCAGGTCCGGCAGACGGGAGCGCTTCGGCCGCGCCGCCGCGCGAGGCTCGATGAGTCGACCCAGGTCGTAAGCGACTGTGCCAACCACTCCAGCACGCAGGGGTGGAACCCCCTCGCCGGGGGGCTCCTCGCCGATTCCTAACTCTTTCAGCCAGCGGTCCAAAGCGTCCAATGGATCGGCAACGGCACAAAGCTTCCCGTCCACCCAAACCCGTCGCCCCCAGGCACGAAAGCGAGCCGAAGGCGAAAACCCCAAGAACGACCAGCACCCCCCAGGATGAGAGGGAAGCGCCCCGTCCAACAGAAACGCCGGCCCTTCCGGTGCCAGGGCCCGAACCGCCCCAAAGATCATCGCCGCTGGGGGTGCCTCGTCCCACGCTGCGATCAGTTCCATCGGCTCAACCGCTGGGATTGAAAACGAACGGCTTATGCTCCATTGTACCGCCTTTTGGGAACAGAAAAAACTGCGCCGCAGGCGCCCTTCCCGAGAGCTCCCCGACCTCAGAGTAAGCTAAAAGAGGAGAGCCCGGGTTTCTCAGAAGAGAAAGGGTCGCCCGCTATGCCTAAGCGGCACCATCAGAAGACAGTCGGAATGATGGCCGTCGGCGCTCCGACGCCAACCGCGCTGGAGGAGACGTTTGTCTCATTGTACCTCGGTGAGAGAGACGATCGGCGGGCCCCCTATCAGGCCTGCAACGCGGTTCAGTCCTACGGCGACCGACAACTCTGGGGCGCCGGCCCTCCTGAGGGAGCCGGACGCGTCGGCCGGAACGTGGAGGGCTGGATCCGATTTCTCCGCGCCCTACAATCGGCCAACCGCCGAGTCGGTGAGGGCAACCTGCGGGCGATCCTCTCCCGAAATCTCATGGGCTTCCGAGTGGTGCGAGGATGGTCCCTTGGAGAGATCGGGGAGTACGTGGGTCGCCTTTGCCAACGCATTCTCGCTGAGGAGCTCGCCGAGCAGGTCGCCGGTTGGTGGCTCGCCGACGAGGGGGTCGAGAAGCCAGACCACACCGATCGGGCGTTCCGAGAGGTGGTCGCAACGGTTCAGACGGCCCAAAAGGAGGCCGGATGTGCCTTTCCTTTCTTTCTGGCCGAGGAGTTGGACAGCGCCCCCTACTGGTCGCGCCGGTTGTTTGGAGGATGGGAGCACCGAATCGCCCCGCAGTTGATCTCGTGGGTAGAGACCTTCTCGGAGGTGGCCGCCGGCGCTCGGTTGGTCCTGATGCCCTTCTACTATCCTTGGGCGGCCAACCAGTGGCGGTCGGTCAGCCTCCCTCCGCCCAAGAAGTGGGAGCTGTTCTTTGAGAACCTAAACAGGAGCTTTCCGTCCGAACGGTATTCCTTCCTTGAGTTCCAGCCGATTTTGGAGCTTTCTCAGCAGCAGAAGGCGATCCCGCCGCCCGCTCATACCGACGTGCACCGACAGATTCGATGGGTTTGGGACCGCCCACGGGTCTCTGGCGTCTGGTTCATGGGGGTGGAACCAGAGCGGGGTTCTGGAAGGCTCCGCCTCGCGCCAGTGGACGGGGCGAAGAACACGCCGTTGGGCCGAAGCGATCCAAAACGAGCTGGGAGGCCGCCAGGAGGGCCTTCGGGAGGCGCTGCCCGCGCGCTCGGAGCTGCTCGAAGCCGTCCCGGACCGGCAAGCGCGAGGGCTCTTCCTCCGGTTCACCCTGGCTGAAGAGGCCTCCGTTCAGCTTCGGATTGCCCGTAACGACGGACTTCCCGTCCGAACGTTGGAACTGGGAGACCCAGGCCCGCTCCCACCGGGACGGTATACCGGCACACCGACGGACCCGCGCGATCCCTTGGCCGGGACCGCCGCCTACTGGGATGGCCGGGACGACTCCGGACGGCAGGTCGCCGGCGGCTTTTACCAGTGCGCGCTTCTCATCAACGGGCGCCGGATCGGAAGGGTGCGAATCCCTAGACCGTAGGATGCTCCGGCGCGTGGCCAAAGACCTGGAGATCAAAGCGCTCTGTCAGCACGTAATCCGCCGATCGGTTCCAGGCGCGAAAGTCGTCCCAAACTGAAGCGCTGATGAAGGGATGGGGTCGCTGGAGGGCCTCGCTGGGAGCGGGGGTACGGATCGTCATCGGCCTCCAGCGCAGCGTAGCAGTAGGCGAGCGCCGCCCCCACGGCGGCCTCTTCGCCGAGGGCGCTGAGCTCCCGCCGAACCCCTTCCCAACCGGCCAGGTCGGAGCTCCCTCGAAGCCGCTCCAGATGGAGCAGATGCTCGGCCAGCCGGACGAGCTGGTCGCTTTGCTCTGGGCTCAGCCGTCGCTGGAGCGCGGCGGAGCGCCTCCAGCGCGCCAGAAAATGGTACAGCCGATAGCCCCAGAGCCACTGAAAGCCGACGCGCGCGCCCCGCTCCGACCGGTCGGCTTCGGAACTCCGGCCGGAGCCCGTCGTATTCGATCAGCTCCGCCCCCCCAGAGGATCGCCTCGACGAGCAGCTCCTGAAGGATGCTGCGCGGGAGCTCCGGGACCGGCAGGACGGTTGCCGCGCGGACCAAGCTCAATGCCGATCCGCTTGACGGTTCGTTGTCGGTCGTTCAGCTCGAGCATCCGCACCATCGGCGAGCCTATCCGTGAACGATCGCGTCGGCGACGCGGGCCACCTTGGCCATGAAGGCCACATCGTGCACCCGGATCAGATTGGCACCGTGGGCGATAGCCACCGCCACACTGGCCGCTGTCCCCTCTAAACGCTGATCGGGCGGGACATTGCCCAGAATGCGCCCAATGAACGACTTCCGGGAAGGCCCCACCAGGACCGGATAGCCGAACTCGGTGAAGGTTCGCAGATGGCGCAGGAGGGCTAAGTTGTGTTCGAGGGTCTTGCCAAACCCGATGCCGGGGTCCACAACGATCGCCTCTCGGTCAACGCCGGTCCGTTCCGCAAACGCGGCCTGTTCGCGGAGGAAAGCACCAACTTCACGCACCACGTCCACGTATTGGGGGTTCCGTTGCATCGTCTGGGGGGTCCCCTGCATGTGCATGATGCAGACGGCGGCTTGGTACTGGGCGATCACTTCGGCCATTTTGGGATTCCGAAGACCGGTGATGTCGTTGATCATGTGAACGCCCAGTTCGAGGCATTCTTGGGCGACTTCGGGCTTGTAGGTGTCTACCGAGATCGGTACGCCGGCGGCGACCAGCGGCTCGAGGACCGGCAGGACGCGCCGGAGCTCCTCCTTGGCGGACACCGGCTCCGCGCCGGGTCGGGTGGACTCCCCGCCGACGTCCACGAGATCCGCCCCCTGGGCGATCATCTCCAGGGCGTGTTCCACGGCGCGTTCAGGGTCCAGGTGCAAGCCGCCGTCCGAAAAGGAGTCGGGGGTCACGTTTAGGACGCCCATCAGGAGCGTCCGACCAGTGTAGTAGAGAACCTGATCGCGACAGCGCAGGCGTCCGGTGGCTTCCATCGGAGAGGGCACTTTCAAGCTTGTGCCGGCGCGGGGGGACTCGCCCGGTTTCGTCGAGCTCCTCATCGGAGGTCGCTGCTTGAGCGGCAGCCTCGCGCCCCTCCTTTTTGAGTGGAGCGGAGGCCGGCTTTTCTTGGGCCGGGGAGGGGCTGGGTCCAGAGGGTCGAGCGCGGTCCTGACGGGTCACCTTCGGCCCGATCAGCTCCTCGATCTCCTGGCTGTCCAGCGTCTCGCGCTCCAGGAGCGCGTCGGCCAGCCGCCGGAGCTCGGTCATATGGTTCTGAATGATGTCCATCGCCGTGGCCCAGGCGGTGTCAATGATATTGCGCACCTCGGCGTCAATCATCTGGGCCGTCTGCTCCGAGTAGTCCCGATGGGTGGCCAGCTCACGGCCTAAGAAGATCTGTTCCTCTCGCCTGCCGTAGGCAACAGGGCCGAGCTTTTCGCTCATTCCGAACTCGCAGACCATTCGTCGGGCCAGGTCGGTCGCCTGTTCGAAGTCGTTCTTCGCTCCGGTGGTCGCTTCGTTGAAGACCAGTTCTTCGGCGATCCGTCCGCCGAGGGCGTAGCTGATCCGGGCCAAAAGCTCCTCGCGAGTGTGGTTATGGCGCTCGTCCATCGGCAGACTAACCGTCAGCCCCAAGGCCCGACCGCGAGGGATGATGGTCACCTTGTAGTTGGGGTCCATATCGGGGGTGGTAATGGGCCACCAGGGCGTGTCCCGCCTCGTGGTAGGCAGTCATCCGCCGCTCGTGTTCGCTGATGACCAGGCTCCGCCGTTCCGGCCCCATCATGACGCGGTCTTTGGCCTCCTCGAGGTCCCGCATGGTGATCACGTCGGAGTTGCGCTTAGCGGCCAGGAGAGCCGCCTCGTTGACCAGGTTTTCCAGGTCGGCGCCGGAGAAGGTGGGCGTTCCGCGCGCCAGACGGGCCAGGTCCACGTCAGGAGCCAGGGGCTTGTTGCGCGTGTGGACCTTGAGGATGGCCTCACGCCCCCGCACGTCGGGCAGATCCACGACCACTTGACGATCGAAGCGCCCCGCTCGCAGCAACGCCGGATCAAGGACGTCAGGCCGGTTCGTCGCGGCGATGATGATCACACCGCCGGAGGAATCGAAGCCGTCCATCTCCACCAAGAGCTGGTTCAGGGTCTGTTCTCGCTCGTCGTGGCCGCCGCCGATCCCCGCTCCGCGATGGCGGCCCACCGCGTCCAGCTCGTCAATGAAGATAATGCAAGGGGCGTTCCGCTTGCCCTGCTCGAACAGGTCGCGCACTCGAGCAGCCCCTACGCCGACGAACATCTCGACGAAATCGGAGCCGCTAATGCTGAAAAAGGCAACGCCCGCCTCACCGGCGACGGCGCGGGCCAGGAGCGTCTTCCCGGTCCCCGGAGGACCGACCAACAGCACCCCCTTGGGGATGCGGCCCCCCAGCCGCTGGAACTTCTTGGGGTCCCGGAGAAACTCGATAATCTCCTGAAGGGCCTCTTTGGCCTCGTCGCAACCGGCCACGTCGTTAAAGGTGACCTTGGGCATGTTCGGGGTGTACATCTTCGCCCGGCTCTTGCCAAAGGAGAGAGCCCGGTTGCCGCTTCCCTGCATCTGGCGGGACATGAAGATGATCAGCCCCACGATCAGCAGCAGGGGAAGGATGCTGGTCGCCAGAATGCTCAGCCACTGGAACTTAGCCGTGGACTCATAATCCCAAGGGATGCCGGCCTCTTCCAGCTTCTCCTCAAGGCGGTACTCGGAGGAGGGAAGGTAGTTGATCCGGATCACCGTTCGTTGGGCGTCGGCGCGGACGACTCGGATCGTCTCGGGGCCGATAATCACTTTTTCGATGGCGCTGGGGTTCCGCTCAATGATCTTCAGGAACTGGCTGAAGGTCATCCCGTCCTCGCGTCCAACGCCGACCCCACCGGCGTTGTTGGCCTGCCACCAGTAGGCGCTAAAGGCCAAGATCACCAGCAGCAGGACCCAGACGAACAGGCTTCTTGTATTTCGGTTCACCCCGTGCCCCTTAACCGCGCTCGAAGTTCACCTGGCCCGAGAGAGGGCAGAGCCCCTGCCCTTCCGTTGTGATTGTAGTATAACAAACTGTGCGGCAGAGAGACAACCTCCCGGTCCGGCGCGGGCACGCAGATTGCGCCCGCCAAAACCGGAGCGCGAAAGCCCTTCAAACCAGGGGCGAGCCGGACCGTCTGCTGACCATTTGTTGAACAGGAGTGACCAGAGGGGAGCCATCCCGTTGGGCGTCTCCGAGCCGATCTTGCAAGTAGAACGCCTGAGCTGGCAGTTTGGCGGAAGGCGGCTGGTGGACGCCGTCTCGTTCGTCCTCCTCGAGGGGGAAGCCCGGCTGCTGTTGGGCCGGAACGGCGCGGGGAAGTCGGCGCTGCTTGGGTTGCTGGCCGGATGCCGGCGCCCCACTCAAGGGCGCATCCTCTGGCGCTCGGACTTGGCAGGGACCAAGGTCGGCTACCTCCCCCAGAGTCCCTATCTTCCGGAGCGGACCTCCGTGCTGGCCTACCTGGCGATGTTCGCCGTCTCTTATCGAGTGCCGCGCCCCCTCCGGGAGCGAACGATCGCCGAAGCGCTGGAGCTGGTCGAGCTGCAAGATCGAGCCGGCTGGCCGGTCCGGGAGCTGTCCCGCGGAGAGACTCAGCGCTTGGAGCTGGCGCGGGTGCTGCTGAGCGACCCGCGAGTTCTCCTTCTGGACGAGCCTCTGGAGGGGCTGGACCCGATCGGCGCCGCCGAACTCCTGGGTGTCCTGGAAGAGCTCCGACGCATGGGGAGAACCTTCCTGATCGCCACTAACCGGCCGGAGGAACTCACCCGGCTTGCCGAGACGGCGCTCATCCTGGACGCCGGGCGATTGGTCTTTGAGGGCACTCTGGAACAGCTTCGCCACCACTTAAAGCTGCCTCAGGCGAGTTGGAGCGAGGGGCTTCGGGCGATCTCCCAAAGCCAATCCAGCGCCTCCCTTCGCTGAGCACACCCTCAACGACGGCTCACCGATCGACCGAGCACCCAGAGGGAGAAGGCAAGGCTGATCGCCGTCCACAAACCGCCCCAGAAGATCGTCCGGCCGGTCGGCGAGAGAAGAGGAGGAAAGGCCACTCGCTCCGCGAGCATCCGGGCGTCTGAGGGAGCCTCCGGCCGAAGGAGCACGTCCGAGAGGATGTCGTAAACGGCGTACAGGCAGCTACTCAGCCCGATCAAGCCGACCGACCAAGCGACCACCTCCCGCCGGAACAGCGCTCCCGCCAATAACAGAAACCCCCCAAATCCCCAGCCGACCAGGATTCCCACTCCGCTCCGAACGTAGAGCACCGTGACGCCCAGCAACAGCACCCCCATTCCGATTGCCAACGAGCGGGCTACACCGTACCTTCCCGCGCCCAGCAACAACAACCCACCCCAGAAAAGACTGCCTAGATAACCGGCGTTGAGAATCCAGAAGGGGGAACCGCCGTAAGTTCGGGTCAAACCGCCCTCATTGAGGAAGAGCTGAACTTCTGCGACCCCTCCCCCGGTCGCCCGCGCGGCAAACGCATGGCTCAGCTCGTGGAGCAACACGACAAACAGACGGATCGGCTTGAAGTACGACTGGTTCCAGACCAGCCCGATCAGCACCCCTCCCGCCAGCAGGAGCAGGAGTCGTCTCCAGTCGACGTGTCTGAGTCGGCCCATCCTCGGCCCCTCTTCGTCGGCGCCCTTTCGCTCAGGAGAGTATAACCGCTCTTGGGCCAAGTGGCCTTCTTGTCGGCCCTTTAGCGAGTGGAAAAAAATCGCTCTCCTCCCCCGAAATTCCGTTGCGCGGGAAGACAAAACGGGATACGCTTACCCTGCAACGAACGACGGGAGCGCCCGCAACTCTGTTCACAAGCCGTTTTTTACCGCTAGGATCAGCCAAAGGCACAACGCATGAAGGTGCTCATCACCGGCGGTGCAGGCCACGTCGGAAGTATCCTCCGTTCGGCGCTGGAAGTGCACCACGAGTGCTTCTACCTGGACCTTCGTCCGGTTCCTGGCGCGGAGGACCGGACCGTTCTTGGGGACATCACCGACGAGAAGACGGTTCAACGTGCCGTTCAGGGGATGGAGGCGGCCATTCAGCTGGTCATGGCCAACCCTGCGGTTCCGGAGAACCTGATCAGCCGCTCCTACGACGTCCACGTCAAGGGAATGCACGTGCTCCTCGACGCGGCGGTTCGGGCAGGGGTTCGGCGAATCATCTACGCCAGCAGCATGTCGGTCTACCAAAACGCCGCCCAGTATCGCGCCAGCGAGGAGGAGCCTCCCGACGCGACCGACATCTACGGCCTGACCAAACGGCTGGGCGAGGAGGTTTGCCGGGCCTTTGCGAGGCGTCATCCGGAGCTTTCCATTCTCGCGCTGCGGATGGTACTACCTCAGACGGAGGCCCAGTGGAGGGAGCACCTCCAGCGGGGGACGCGAACCGACTTCATGACCGGGCCTAACGACCTGCGCCGGCTCTACCTGGCGGCGCTTGCCTTGGAGGGCCATCGGGGGTTTGACGCCGTTCAGGCCTGCTCCGATCTCTCTGGACGCCACCTGAACATGGAGAAGGCTCGGCGGCTCTTGGGCTGGGAGCCGCGCGGCGAGTAGGCCTCAGGGCGAGCCCGTTCGTTGCGGAGAAGCAACCAGAGGGGGCGAAACGCAGAGTATTCCGCTGACTATCGCTGGGGACGACCAATGGGCGACGAGTTCAACTGGGAGGAATTTCTCCAGGAGATCCTCAACGGCGACCACGATGCCTATCTGGATCAAGCGATTGCCCGCTTTGACCCAGAGACGGCCCAGCTGACCGTCTACGTCACCTCGGAGTGGGCCAAAGAGGCGATCGAAGCGCGCCGGTCACGCGGGGGACCTTCTCGATTAGCCCTCCTGCACCAAGGGCTTCAGCGACGCTATCCCGACCGGGCGACCTCCGTCCGGGTGCTGGTGGACCCCTCCTTTATGCCGGCAACCTCAGAGCCGCTCCTGGAGGCGGATCCGCCTACCGAACTGGCCCCGCGCGAGCAGGAGCAGAAGCACCCAACCCGCGGCGGCGAGCCCTTCTCAGGCGACGGCCTGAACCCCCGCTACACCTTCGACCGCTACGTCGTGGGGACCTCGAACCGCCTGGCCTACACCGCCGCATACAGCATCGCGGAGAACCCCCACGGAAGCCAGTACAACCCGCTTTTCATCTACGGCGGGGTCGGGCTGGGGAAGACCCACCTCCTCCACGCGATCGGAAACGAGGTCCGGCGACGACACCCTCATCTGCGCGTCCTTTACGTCTCTGCCGAGTCGTTCACCAACGAGCTGGTCGAAGCGATCCGGTTGGGGACCACCACCGCCACACGGAACCGCTACCGGAGCATTGACGTCCTGCTGATGGACGACATCCAGTTTTTGCAGAAGAAGGCGGCCACCCAGATCGAGTTCCATCATACCTTCAACGACCTCCACAACGCCGACAAACAGATCGTCTTGGCCAGTGACAGCAACCCTAACGATCTGACCGAGCTGGAAGAACGGGTGAAGTCACGTTTTATGTGGGGGATGGTCACTCAGATCGAACCGCCGGAGTTCGAAACGCGAGTCGCCATCCTTCAGCGCAAGGCGGAGGACCTGGGAATCGCCGAGCTTCCCGCCGACGTAGCCGAGTTTATCGCCGAGCGGATCACCACAAACATCCGGGAGCTGGAAGGGACACTCGCCACCCTCCACCGCCACGCCGAGCTCCAGCGGAGGCCGCTCGACCTCGCGCTCGCGCAGGAGCTGTTCCGGAGCTACTCCCAGGAGTCCCTAGAGCCGCTCACCCCGGATCCGATTATTCAGATCGTAGCCGACTACTTCAAAATGCGGCCCAGCGAAATCCGTTCCAAGCGACGGACCAAGCGGATCGCCACCGTCCGACACATTGCGATGTACCTGTGCCGCCGCCTGACCGGGCTCCCGCTGATCGACATCGGCCAGGAGTTTGGAGGAAGGGACCACAGCACCGTTATCAACGCCTGCAACAAGATCGAGCAGCAAGCGGCAAGAGATCCCCAGCTGGCCCAGATGCTTCAGGAGATCATCGAGCTGATCGAGGAGTACCGTCGGGGCAGATCGGCTCGAAGAGGGTGAAAAATTGAGGTTCAAAATGGAACCCAGTCGCAAAATCGTCACGAAGCACCCCCCGATTTTTCGGGATCGAGGCGAGTTTTCCACAAGTTATCCACAATAACTGAGACTCAGGAGGCCGGGTCAGTTGCAAAATCGCTTAGGCAGGGCTAAATTTGTGGAAAACCTGTGGATAACCTGTGGAAAGGCTGTGGACAAATTGTGGAAAAGTCGGAGCCTCAGGCTCCAGACCCCGAGTTTTCCACATTTCTCCACAATCTTTCCACACGTTTTCCACAAGTTATCCACAGTCCTCCGGCCAGGTACCATCGGGCCTGAAGCCACTTTTCCACAATTTTTCGCGCCCCCTACTACTACTACTAGTACTTAAGATTAGTAGTAGTAGTACGGACAGGAGAGAGAAAAGCGACCGAGAAACGCTCAGCAGAACGCCAAGCACATCCAACGAAAGGAAGAACCAGACCATGCAAATCACCGTCCCGCGCGAGGAGCTGCAACAGGCACTCTCCGTCCTGCAACACATCACCGGCGCCAAGACGGCCATCCCATTACTGGCCAACGTCCGGATTGCCGCCGACACCAGCGGCATTGAGCTCGCCGCCAGCGATCTGGAGGTGGCCCTCCGCTGGCGAGTCCAAGGCGACATCGCCGAAGGCGGAACGATCACCCTTCCCGGAAGAAAGCTCAACGAGATCGTCTCGGTCCTCCCCGACGAGCCGATCCAGATGGAGTCTTCGGGGAACCAGGTCCAGATCGTCTGCGATCGAGTGCAGTACAAGCTCTTCGGCCTCCCGGCCGACGAGTTCCCGGCGCTTCCAGAGCTCCAGGAGGAGGACGAAGGGCTCCGGATAGACGGCCCAATTCTGGCGCGGATGTTTCAGCGGACCAAGTTCGCGGCGGCCGTTGAGGAGGGCCGCTACTTCCTCAACGGCGTCTACTTCCACCTCTCCCCCGACTGGGTGCGCACGGTAGCTACCGACAGCCGACGGTTAGCCCTCAGCCAGTTGGACCTCAGCGGAGTCGTCGAGAAAGAGACCGGCGTGATCATCCCGATCAAGGCGGTCGAAGAGACGCTGCGCACCTTCAGCGACTCTGAGGAGGTCCGGATCGCCCTTCGAGAAAAACAGATTCTCTTCGCGGACGATCGAGCCGTGTTGGGAGCGCGGCTCTTGGATGGGGAATACCCCGCTTACTCCCAACTGATTCCCAAGAGCCACCCGATTCAGGTCGAGGTGGAGAAGGAGCTGTTCGCTACGGCGATCCGTCGAGTCAGCCTGCTGGCTAATCCCAAGACGACCACCGTTCGGCTGGAGATCTCCTCCGAGGAGATCACGCTTTCGGCCAGCTCTGCCGAGTTCGGCGAGGCTCGCGAGGTCGTTCCCGCCTCATCGAACGACTCGATTACGATCGGCTTTAACGCCCGCTACCTCCTGGACGCGTTGGGCCCGATCGAGTCGAAGGTGGCCGTCCTCGAACTCAAAGAGGCGCTGACGGCGGCGGTCATTCGCGACGCCGAGTCGAGCGAGTATCTCTGCTTGCTGATGCCGGTTCGACTGGAAGCGGCCAGTCTCTAAGGGGCCAGGGCTGAAGGTAACGATCGTGCAGTTGGTTCGCCTCCACCTGAGCCACTTTCGGAACTATGAGACGGCCGAGCTGACCCCCGGTCCGTTCAACCTGATCGTCGGCCCAAACGCTCAGGGGAAGACAAACCTGTTAGAGGCGATCTTCTTCTTGGGAACGGCCCGGTCCCACCGGACCCCGTCCTCCGAGGAGGCCATCCAGGATCGGGCCGAGCAGGCCCGCATCTACGGCGCTGTGGAACGTGGCTCCGTCCGTCGAGAGATCGAGCTCCTCCTAATCCGCTCGGGTCCAGGGAGACCAGCGGGCGGCAAACAGGTGCTTTTGGACGGAAAAGCGCCCCCACGACTCTCGGCGCTCTTAGGGGTGCTTCAGGTGGTTCTTTTTGCGCCGGAGTCCACGGCGATCGTTCGGGGCGGACCTGCTGAGCGGCGGCGCTTTTTGGACCTGCTCGCCTCTCAGGTGCGCGCTGACTATCTCTCGGCACTTCAGGAGTACACCACGGCGCTCCGCCAACGAAACGAGCTGCTCAAGCAGATTCGGGCTGGGTCCAGGAGCGAGACCTTAGAAGCCTGGGATCTCGTCATCGCCCGGAGCGGAGCAGCCCTCACCCGGCTTCGGGCAGAGCTCTGCGCGGAGCTCGCCCCGATCGCGGCTCAGCTCCACGCGCGACTGACCGATGGAAAAGAACATCTTTCCCTGGTCTACCGCCCCGGCGGGGTGGAGGAAGAGGAGGCCTTCCGAGAACGGCTGCTCGCCCTCCGTTCCGCCGACCTAGAGCGCGGCGTCACCTCCCTCGGACCCCATCGAGACGAAGTCGAACTGAGAATCAACGGGTCGGACACGCGGCGGTTGGCCTCTCAAGGACAACAGCGGACGGCAACGCTGGCCCTCAAACTGGCCGAAATCCGATGGATCCATCACCGCACAGGAGACCTTCCCCTGGTGCTTCTGGATGACGTCACCTCGGAGCTAGACCGGATGCGAATCGGCATCCTCTTTGAGCTTCTCCAGGAGCTCCCCTCTCAGGTGTTCCTCACCGCAACGCATCTCGACGAAGAGACGCTTCCGCGGAGTGCCTCCCCCAACGTCTTTGAGGTCCGGGCTGGAATCGTCAAACCGGCGACCGAGCCTGCTTTCTGAATCGTGGTCGGCTCCGTAGGCGTATCTTTAAGTAGGGGCTTTTCTTGTAAGCACAAGAGGGGAAGGGGTCGTTTTTGTAACATTGGGAGCGAGCTCTGTGGAACTGAGGCCAATTGGAACTGCCCTCCAGCGACTGCTTTCTTCGGAGCGGTACGCCGAGTGCCGTTCGCTTGCCGAGCTCGCCGAGCGGTGGGAGGAGGTGGTCGGCCCTGTGCTCTCTCGGCTGGGGAGGCCCCTTCTTTTGGAGGGAGAGGCGCTAACCCTTGCCGTTCCGGACACCGTTGCCGCTTCTGAGGTATCATTTTTCCAAGCGCAGCTGCGAGAAGCGGTGAGTCGGGCGCTAGGCGTCCAAGTTCGAGAGATTCGAACGCGGGTGCTTCCTCCCCGCGGGGAGGAGAGGGGGGAGGATGCGTCTCCAACGCTCGACTCGACCGCAGCGGGGACCGTTCCCCTGGACGCGGTTCCGCTCTCCGCTCAAGAGATGGAATGGATTCAAGAAGTGTCCGGTCAGATTCGTGATCCTCAGCTTCGAGAGCGCACCCGAATGCTGTTGCAGCGGTACCCTCCAGCGACAAAAGTGGGAAGAGACGCGCTCCCGCCCCCCCTGACTAAGGGGCCTGTAGATTCTTGACCTCCTCGGCGAGCTCTGGGCGGTGCGTTAACTTGTTGGGTCTCTAAAACTGGGTGATTGTCTATGACTAAAGATTGTACCAACTACGACGCGAACGCGATCGAGGTCCTTGAGGGCCGAGAGGCGGTTCGGAAGCGCCCGGGGATGTACATCGGGGGAACGGGCGCTCCTGGGCTCCATCAGCTGGTTTATGAGCTGGTGGACAACAGCATCGACGAGGCCACGGCTGGGTACTGCACCGAGATTGAGGTCGTCCTCCACCAAGACGGAAGCTGCACGGTGACCGATAACGGTCGCGGCATCCCCGTTGACATGCACTCATCGGGGAAGTCGGCCTTGGAGGTGGCGATGACCACCCTGCACGCAGGCGGCAAGTTTGACGGTCGAGACAAGACCGGCTACAAGGTCGCCAGCGGGCTCCACGGCGTGGGGATGTCCTGTGTGAACTTCCTCTCCGAGTGGATGGTGACCGAGGTCCGCCGAGACGGGAAGGTCTACGTTCAGCGGTACGAGCGAGGAGTCCCGGTCACCCCCGTCCGGGTGGTAGGGATCAGCAAAAAGACCGGGACCAAGCAGACCTTTAAGCCGGACCCTCAAATCTTCAACGTGCTGGAGTTTAACTTCGACACGCTAGCTCAGCGGCTGCGGGAACTGGCCTTCCTGAATCGAGGCGTGCGGATCGTCCTGCGGGACGAGCGGGTCCAGGAAGGGGATGAGATCAAGGAGCGAGTCTTTCATTACGAAAACGGCATCGTTGAGTTCATCAGCCACCTGAACGCCGGAAAGGAGGTGCTCCACCCCAACGTCGTTTACTTCTCCGGGGTCCAGGACGACGTGGAGGTGGAGGTTGCCTTCCAATTTGACGACTCTTACAACGAGACAATCTACTCCTACGTCAACAGCATCAACACCCGGAACGGAGGGACCCACGTAGCCGGCTTCAAGTCGGCCTTTACCCGGGCCTTCAACCGGTATGCGGAGCAGAACGGCCTTCTAAGGAACTCCAAGGTGAAGGTGGCCGGTGAGGACATCCGGGAGGGCCTGGTGGCGGTCATCAGCGTTCGGGTGCCTAATCCTCAGTTTGAGGGTCAGACGAAGAACGCTCTAGGCAACCCGGAGGTGGAAGGGATCGTTCGGAGCATCGTCTGGGACCGGCTGAACACTTACCTGGAGGAGAATCCCTCCTTTGCTCGGATGGTGGTTCAAAAGAGCGTTCAGGCGGCCCAGGCGCGCGAAGCGGCGCGCCGCGCCCGGGAGCTGACCCGTCGAAAAGGGGTGCTCGACTCCGGCTCTCTGCCGGGAAAGCTGGCCGACTGCTCCGAGCGGGACCCCAGCAAGACGGAGCTGTTCCTCGTCGAGGGTGACTCGGCGGGGGGAACGGCCAAGCAGGGCCGGGACCGCCGGACGCAGGCCGTCCTGCCCCTCTGGGGAAAGGGCATCAACGTCGCTAAGGCCCGACTGGATCGAGTCCTAAAAAACAAAAACATCGTTACGATCGTCTCGGCGCTGGGCACAGGAATCGGACAGGAGGACTTCGATATCTCCAAGCTCCGGTACCACAAGATCATCTTGATGTCCGACGCGGACGTAGACGGGGCTCACATTCGAACGCTGCTGCTGACCTTCTTCTTCCGGCAGATGCCGGAGTTGATCGCCAACGGGCACCTGTACATTGCCCAGCCGCCGCTTTATCGAGTCACACGGAACCGTCGGGTGCGCTACCTGAACACCGACGAGGAGTTGAAGGACTTCCTTGTGGAGTCGGCGCTGGATGCCATTACAGTGCGGGTGGGAGATGCCGAAGAGCCGCTCTCTCGAGAGCAGCTCGAGCAGCTCGTCGGGGCGGTCCGCGAGGTAGATCGGATCGTCCAGCGCCTCCAGCGACGGGGGATCGACCGCGAGCGGCTCTTCCTTCGCCACTTCCGGGACGGAGAGCGACAACCGCTCTGGCGGATCGAGACGGACGAGGGGGAGTTCTATCGGTTTGAGGATGAGGGCTACGCCGATCTGCTCCCGCCCGACTCGCCGGAGCAGGAGCAACAGTTGACATTGGCCGAGCTAGCTGAAGACCCGGAGCTCCACGAAGTCATCGTTGAGGACGTCTCCGACATGCCGGACCTTCGGCGCATTGATGAGATCGTCGAGGCGTTGGAGCCGCTGGGAGTGCGTCCGGAGGACTTCCTGACGACCGACGTGGAGGGCTCTAACGGCCACGTTCGCTTTGAGCTCCGGCAGGGAAACCGAGAGCCGCAGTACTCCCGTAACCTCTGGGAGCTGTTCGAGCAGGTCCTCGCCGTCGGGCGGCAGGGGCTGAACATTATGCGCTATAAGGGCCTGGCCGAAATGACCTGGGAGCAGCTCCGCGAGACGGCGATGGACCCCGAGAAGCGCACCCTGATTCAGGTGACCCTCGAGGACGCCGTCGAGGCGGACCGGATGTTCACCATCCTGATGAGCAAGGACGTAGAGCCCCGCCGGGCGCTAATCGAGCGGTACGGAAAGTACGCCGACGTGGACCTCTACGGGGCGTAAAAGTCACCGATTCCAGCTAGGACGCTTGAACCGAGACGTCCAGGGCGCCGATTCTTCTTCCGATGGAGGGAGGATCGACGCTTTTTTATTGGCAGCGATCGGTCGGGGGCGTACACTCCAAAAGAACGACTCCGATCGGCCCAGGCTCTCTCGGAAAGGGGATGGAATGAGGCTGGCCTACTCTCGCCCGGGGGGAGAAGAGACGCTTCGAGCGATGCTGGAGCGATTGCACGAGGAGGGGTTTCAGGCGCTTCAGCTGAAAGGCCCCCAATATCTCGGATGGGTGGACCGCCCCCCAGAGGAGTTCCGGGAGCGATACCGCTCCGGCGAGGTGATGGGGCTTGTCGTCTACGAGGAGGACTTGGAGAGGATCGCTCGGACGGTGCGTTTCATGAAAGCGGTCGGCATCCCGATTATCTCCTGGGTGCCCAACTGGCAACGAGGAGTAGTCTACCCAGCGCTTGCTGTGGATCGCCTGGAACGAGTGGGTCAGTTGGCCCAGCGGTACGGGGTTCGATTGACTCTGCACAACCATCGGGGGACCGTCTTTCAGGACGATTTGGACCTGGAAGTGTTCCGTCTTCTCGTGCGTTCGGAGTATGCCGCCGTTACACTGGACACGGCTCACTTTTGGCTGGCCGGGGTCCGAGACATAGGCCGGGCGATTCGAGAGTACAGCGAGCTGATCGAGGTCGTCCACCTGAAGGACGTCTCCGGCGAGGAGTTCTGTCCGCTGGGCGAAGGGGAGCTGCCCTTTAGGGAGGTTTTTCAGGCCTTAGAGGCGGTCGGCTTCAGGGGGTGGTTGGTCGTGGACGACGAGGCGACCGAGGTCCCCGTCGAGACAGCCATGTCCCACGCTCGACGGTTTTTAGAGCGTTATCTTCCCGCCAGCTGACGGACGACAAGCGTCACAAGTTTTAAATTATAGAACCGTTTTGTAACCCGTCGATAATCAATCTCTGATGCGTCGGTCGGTTTTTTGTGATATCCTCGCTGTGCCTGGGGAGGAGTTTCTCTGGGTAAACGAACTTGGTCTTTCGCGAGGAGATGGACGATGATTCAGAGGCTGGCTGCACTGCTGAGCGGCGCTCTGGCCTTGGGAACGGTGTGGAACGCTGCAGCCCAGGGGATCGTGATCGATGGGGACCTGACCGACTGGGAACGCGTTCCGGTGGCCATCGAGGACCCCAAGGACATGGGTGACCTCAACATCAACGGCGACTACAAAGAGATTAAGGTCGCCAGCACCGAAACCGACTTTTACGCGCTTCAGTGTGTTTGGGGGAACGATGCCCTTCCCGCTGATCAGTTCCGGTACTACTACCACATTCTCATTGACGCGGATAACAACGTGAACACCGGCATCACCAACGACGCCTACGAGGGGAACCCGACCGGCGTCCAGGAGGTGATCGGGGCGGATTTTTACATCCAGATCGGTTGGAGGGCAGGCGCTCCGGACGGGATCGAGGTCTATCATTTGCCCTCTGGCGAGATGATTTTTGCCGATTTCCCTTATGCCGACAGCGGTGGGTGTGTCGAGCTTTCGGTTCCCTTTGCCGCTTTAGAGGCTCCGGAGGCGTTCGACATTGGCGAGCTTTGGAAGCCCGGCAGCGTGATCAAGGTGGCCGCCTTTCAGGAGGGGAACGCGGAGGGCTGGGGGCCCATTGACTGGACGGAGCCGGCGGAACACGTCATCGGACAGGCCCTTTCGGTGAGCCCGGCCGGAAAGCTGGCCGTTCGATGGGCCGATCTGAAGGCGATTCGATAGCCTCCAACCTGGCGAGTATGACGAGAGCGACGAAAACCGAGGGCGCAGCACCGCGCCCTCGGTTTTCTTTAGTCTTCGAGGATGCCAGCCTACTTGGCGGCGCTTTGGCTCTGAATCCATTCCAGAAACTGCCGGTCGGCCTTCAGACGGTCCCCCGTTCGATCCAGTGGGACGACCTCGTGCCTCATGACCCCCCACCAGGGGAGCTGACGAAGCCGTTCTGAGAGGGCCTGATGAGAGGGAGCCTCCATGATGGCGATGTACTGCCGTCCGGCGAGCGGGAGCCCGTCGGCCAGAACGACCCCTTCTTCCTTGTAGTGGCCGAGCTGCTCGAAGGAGGGGATCACCACCTTCTCGACCAGGTTTTCCATCGCCGAAGCGGGCATCATCGGGCCGGGATCCACAAACTCGACGGTGACCAGGTAGAGCTGTCCCTTCTCCTTTTGAGGGGCGCTTGCGGCCATCCAGGAGAGGGTGCCCACTCCCAGCGCCAGCGCTAGGAGCGCTCCGATTAAGTGCCTGCGCACGGTCCTTCCTCCCTTGTTCCAAGGGGTTGCGGAAGCCGCATCGTAACCATCGAGGGCATGACTAAGAGACGGCGGGCTTCGTTGATGAAAGCAGGGTAACAGGTCGCAGACCAAAACGCAAACGGCGCTGTTGTTCGATGGGCTGCATCATGTTACATTGCCCCCGCTCAGGGTTTGAGGTGTTCTGGGGCTTGCTCAGTCAGGAGGCAACTTCGTGGCGGAGAAGAAGCTGCTGCGGGCTGCGATTATCGGCTACGGCGCGGCGTTCAACATGGGGCGCCACCACGCCCGCGCCATCAATCACACCGAGGGAATGAAGACGGTCGCCATTGTGGACATTGACCCCAAGCGGACCGAAGCGGCCAAAGAGGACTTTCCCGACGTGGAGACGTTCAACTCGGTTGACGCCCTGCTGGAGTGGGATCAGTTTGACGTGGCCGTCAATGTTTTGCCTCACAACCTTCACCATCCGATGACGCTTCCGTTTTTGAAGGCGGGCAAGCACGCCGTCGTCGAGAAGCCGTTCACGATCACCGTTGCTGAGGCTACCGAGCTGATCGAGACGGCCAAAGAGAAAGGGGTCGTCCTGACCGTGCACCACAACCGCCGGTGGGACGCCGACTTCTGGACGCTTAAGGGTCTGGTCGAAAGCGGCGTGATTGGACAGGTCTTCAACGTGGAGATGTGGGGTGGCGGCTACGGACGACCGAATCCCAACTGGTGGCGGAGCAAAAAGGAGATCTCCGGCGGCGCGTTCTACGACTGGGGAGCCCACTATATCGACTGGCTGTTGAACGTCGTTCACTCGAAGATGGTGAACGTTGTCGGTTTCTATCACAATCTCGTTTGGCACGACATTTCGAACGAGGATCACGTACACGCGATTATCCGCTTTGAAAACGGGTGCAGCGCCGACATCCAGATGTCTTCGATCGCCAAGGTGGGCAAGCCGCGCTGGCGGCTCCTAGGCTCCCACGGGGCGATCGTCTCAGAGGACAAGCAGTTTCGAGTCTACTCAGAGGTTCCTGGCCAGCCAAAGGAGCAGACCGTTCCTTATCAGGGGCGGCCTGGCCCTTCCTTCTATCAGAACTTCGTCGCCCACGTGAACGATCCGGAGCGGGTTCCGCTGATCGTAACGCCAGAGTCGGCGCGGCGGGTGATCGCCGTTCTGGAGCTGGCGGAGAAGTCCTCCAAGAGCCACGCCGCGGAGCCGGTGCCCTATGAGTTTTAAGCCGCACAGACGTAAGGGCTTCGGGGCCTTGGCCTAGTTGCCGAAGGGCCTACCAAAAATTTAAGTGTACCGCTTGAGCGAGCTGGTTCGTTTAAGGATTGAGAAGGGTCCTCTTCTGGATCGTTAAGCGAGACGACGAGGTCGCTCGTTCCGTTCCCGTTGTTGGAGAGCAACGCTCGTGCGATTGCGACTGGCAGAGCTGGTGCGACAGAAGGAGGCGCGCGAGGGTCGCAAGATTCGGCAGCAGGAGATCGCCGAAGCGCTTGGCATCTCGCAGCAGCAGGTCTCCGTGCTGATGCGGGGGTACAACAAGCAGGTCTCCCTTCAACTGCTGGACCGACTGGCCGACTACTTCGAGGTGAGCGTTCAGGAGCTCTTTGAAACCTCCAGGAGCGTGGGGGAGTTTAACGGCCTGGGGGTGCCCCTCCGAGCCCACGATCTGGTGATGCTGCCGGTCTACGGACGAATCCCCGCTGGCGCTCCCCGACGAGAAGGAACAGGAGATTCTCGAATACTACCCTTGGCCGACCAGTCTAGGGGGCGCGCCCCGGCTGTTATGTGTTGATCGTCGAGGGGCGATTCGATGGTGGACGCCCACATTCTCCCCGGCTCCCGGGTAATTTTGGATCCCAAGCTGGAGCCGCGCAGCGGCGATATCGTCGCGGTGCTGGTGGACGGGGAGAGCACGCTCAAGCGGCTTTACGTCGACGAGCGCGGGCGGGGGGCGTTAATCTCTGAAAACCGGGAGCGGAACTACCCACCGATCTTTCTTGACTCTGCGGAGGACGTCCGGATTCAAGGGGTCGTCGTGAGCATCGTTCTGACGCCGGAGGCGCGGCGTCGTCCTCGCTCGTCTTGAAACGGGTTCCCCTCCCCCTCTATACTGAACCGGCCTGGAACGTGCAGACTTAAAAAGGACACGGACGAGGGAGAGATCATGGCTTTGCAGTTGGGATGCAGCACGATTCTTTACGGCGGCCATCCGCTGGAGGTGGCGCTGGAGCACATCGCTCAGATCGGTTACCGGGCCGTCGAACTGTGCGCCATTCCGGGAATGGCTCCGCACGTGGCCCCCGACGCCTCACGGGAGCGGCTTAGGGAGATTCGGCAGCGGTTGGAATCGCTCGGTTTGGCCGCTGAGTCCTATCGGGGCCAGCGGCAACATCGGGGATGCCGAGCGGTTCCGGAAGCTAATCCAAATCGCAGCGGAGCTGGGCGCCCCGGCGATCACCTCCGGCCCCCCGGGGAAGATGGACGTAGAGGAAGACTTTCAGCACGCTGTCCGGTACGTGCGAGAGCTGGGCGAGTATGCTAAGGCCCACGGGGTCAAGATCAGCATCAAGCCGCACGTAAACTCTTCGGTGTACAACACAAAAACGGCGCTCCGATTCATGGAGCAGATGGACCCGGAAGCGGTCGGGCTGAACTGGGACGCGAGCCACATCTGGCGCACGCCGGAACACGAGGATCCCGTCGAGTCGCTGCGCGCCCTCAAGCAGTACGTCGCCACTCTTCGGATTCGGGACACGCTCAGCCGCGAGCGCCCGATCGGTCCGGTAGAGACCCAGATTCCCGGCGGCGGTGCGCTGCCGCTGGCCGAGATCGCCCAGGAGATGCAGACGATCCCTCAAGTGCGCTACGCCGTCCTGGAGATCGTCGGGACGAAGGACTTTTCGCTGGAGCAGGTGGACGACGTCGCCCGACGCTCCTATGAAGGGCTGATTCCTTACTTTTCTGCTTAGAGGCCGCCCCGAACTTTGCCAGGGGAGGAGGTCTCTCCTCCCCTGGCGTTCTGCTCTCCTTCCTCGCCTTCCAGGTGGCTTTTTTGGGCACTTCGGTTGGGGCTTCTCAGGTCTTTTTCCCTTCCCTTGTCATCGGATAAACTGACTTTGTCGTCAATAAGCGTAACGGGCCTCTCTTTTAGTCGGGAATGGAGCGGGTTGGCGACGATGCGGTACCTGGAGGGTTTTTACACCGGTTGGCTGGTGCTCAAGGCGCACAAGTTACGCTCCTTTCTGACGATGTTGGGGATCATTATCGGCACGGGAGGGGTGATCGGGACGATCTCGTTTGGCGAAGGGGCGCGGCAGATCATCCTGGCCGAGGTGGACAAGATCGGCGGCACCTCGACGTTCAACGTCCGGCGGGTCAACTGGATCCAGTTGGATGATGGGCGCTGGGTGCCCAATCCTAGTCGGGAGTTTTTGACGCTGGACGATCTGGACCGGATTGAGCGGTTCTGCCCCTCCGTTGAGTCGGCCAGTCCGGAGATGGGGGCCGGCGTTCGGTTGGAGTCGGTCGGGGGCTCCAAGGGGGCCCAGATGATCGCCACCTCGCCGGCTTACCGGTTGATCCGCAACTGGGCGGCGGAGATCGGACGGTTTCTCGAGGAGTCGGACACCAGCCTCTGGTCCAAGGTCGCAGTGATCGGCGCGGAGGTGGCCAAGGACCTGTTCGGTGGGATCGACCCGATCGGCCAGGAGATTCGGGATTAACCATCAACGGTTCACCGTGGTGGGCGTGATGGAGTCCAAGGGCGGCGGCGACAGCCCCGGCGGGAGTCTGGACAATCAGGTCTACGTCCCGATCACGACGGCTCTTTCCACCTTTTGGGGCGGAAATCGGGTGGACAACTTCGTGGTGAAGGCCCGATCGCCGGAGCTGGTCCGTCGGGCGATGCAGGAGGTGGAGGTGGTGCTCCGCCGGTACCACAACGACGAGAAGTTCTTCGCGGTCTATTCGCCGGCGCTGGATATGCA
>BPJZ01000026.1 GCA_026004875.1 Candidatus Poribacteria bacterium
AAATGCGCCGCGGAGCTCTTTTCTCTTGGAGGTTAATCGCCGCGGTGGGAGCGGCCCTGTTAGGGCTGCTGGTCGAACCTTCCCAGGCCCTGCCGCCGGGGGCCGTCGCCCAGTTGGGCACCGGGCGGCCCAAACAGGCGATTTTTCATCCCACCGACCCGAATCTGCTCCTAGTAGCCACCACCCGGGGCGTGGAACGGCGAGACCTCACAACCTTGCAGCTCCTCTCCTTCTGGGAGACGAACTTCGTTGTCAGCGCTGCCGCTCTGAGCTCAGACGGTACGATGCTGGCCCTTGGGGGTGAGGGCGTGGTTCTCTGGGACGTTGCCACCGGGCAGCAGATCTCCAGCTTCTCCCACAGTGGGGTTACCTCTTTGGCCTTCAGTCCGGACGGGGCGCTGTTTGCCTCGTGCAGTCAGTCCGACGGGGTCGTCCGGATTTGGGAGATCGCCAGCGGGACGGGAACGACCCTGATTCAAAACAGCAGTATGCGCTCGGTGTCCTTCAGCCCCGACGGAACGCTCTTGGCCGCCGGGGGCGGACCTGTCGTCCGCTTTTGGGACGTGGACACGCTTCAGCTGGCCTCTTCCCTTTCCCCGGGGATCATAGCGACTCAGATCGCGTTCAGTCCGAACGGCTCGCTGTTGGTCACGGACGGATCTACGATTCAGCTTTGGGACCCTCTCGCCGAGCAGCTAACCGCCTCTTTCTCCATGGCGGGGGACGATCTCTTTGGCCTTCAATCCGGACGGAAGCTTGCTGGCCGTCGGAAGCACGGACGACGCCGTTCACCTGTGGGACCCGGTCGCCGGGCAGGAGGTGGCCCTCCTCCAAGGGCACACGAACGACGTGATCTCGGTTGCCTTCAGTCCGGACGGAGGTCGGCTTGCCTCGACAGGGCCGGACAGCACCGTTCGACTCTGGGATGTCGCAACCGGTCAGGAGGTCGGTCGTATCCAGGATTACATCTCCGGGGTGGTGCAATCGGTGGCGTTCAGCCCGGACGGGAGTACTCTGGCTGCCGGTGTGCAGAGCCCGGATCGATCGGTTCGCTTCTGGGACGTCGCCACCGGCCAACAGACGGGAAGCTTTCCTCTTTCCGGAGATCCAAACTCGTTGGTGTACAGTCCCGACGGGAGCCTTCTGGCTGTTGCTGTAGGGGACTCCGTCGTCCTGTGGGATCCGATAGCCAACCAGGAGGCTCGCCCTCCGCTCTCTTATAATGCTCTCTCGCTCGCGTTCAGCCTAGACGGGACTCTCCTTGCCGTAGGCTTCGAATTCTCAGTCCTGTTACTAAGTACGACGACCTGGGCCCAAGAGAGGACCCTTATCGGTGCGTCCTATTGGACGAATTCGCTCGCGTTCAGCCCGGGCGGAGCCCTCCTGGCGGTGGCAGGCGAGGTAGGGGTCGGTGGTAGGTGGTACGGAGTTGGAGTATGGGACGTGGCGACCGGAGGGATTCTCTTCGCTTTTGAACCCAGTTGGGGCCAATCCGTTGCTTTCAGCCCGTCCGGAACGGTTGTTGCGGGAGGAAGGTACTATTCCGTTTCCCTGTGGGATCTGAACACCGGCGGGAAGATCGCCGAGCTTCCTCTTCCAGGAGTCGCACCGGATGTGGAGTTCAGTCCCAACGGCGAGCTGTTAGCGGCAGCCGGTAGTGATGGAAACGTATATCTTTGGGACGCGGCCTCCTTGCAGCAGCTCACGGTCTTTCAAGGTCACGCTGGCTCCGTAAACTCCATTGCGTTTAGTCCGGACGGAACGCTGCTCGCCTCGGGGAGTAGCGACGAAACCATCCTCCTGTGGGATACCGGCTCAATATCTCGCGGCAGCTTCCAACCAGCCGCCAACCCTCTCCTCTCCGGGCGATCAGGCGGTTGCGGAGGGCAGTCCCCTGGCCTTTCAGCTTCTGGCCACCGACCCAGAGGGCGGAACGCTGAGCTTCACGGCGAACGGCCTTCCCCCAGGAGCCGTCCTGGACGGAGCTACCGGCGCCTTCCTTTGGACCCCAAACTACGATCAAGCGGGGACCTACTCGGTGACCTTCACCGTTGTGGACCAATACGGCGCCACCGACTCCCAGGCGATCACGATTACCGTTACCGACACGAACCGCCCCCCGACGTTAAATCCTCCCGGCGACCGGTTTGTCGTCGTCGGAGGAACGGTCAACGTGACGCTGACCGCTACCGATCCGGACGGCGATCCGTTCACCTTTTCGGCCACAGGACTGCCCCCGGGCGCCTCTTTCGACCCGACGACGGGAGCGTTCTCCTGGGCGCCGGTCTCCGGGCAGTCCGGCACCTATACCGTTTCGTTCTCCGCCACCGACTCCGGCGGGGCGAGCGGCTCTCAGACGATGACGATTACCGTTCGGGAGAGCAACGGCACTCCCACTCTGAATCCCGTGGCCGATCAGAGCGTCGCGGAGGGGGCCTCACTCAGTTTTACGCTGACCGGCTCCGACCCGGAAGGGGACCCGTTGAGCTTTCTCGGAAGCAACCTCCCCGCAGGGGCCATGCTGGATCCGTCCACGGGGGTTTTTTCTTGGACTCCGGGGTACGATCAGGCGGGAACCTATTCGGTGACCTTCACCGCCGCGGACAACTTCGGCGGGACCAGCAGTCCCCTCAGCGTGACGATCACGGTTACCAACACCAACCGGGCTCCGAGCCTCACCTCCCCCGGTGATCGGACGGTGGCCGCCGCGCAGACGCTGAGCTTTACGCTAGTCGGCTCCGACCCGGACGGCGAAAGCGCTCAGCTTCTCCGCAACGGGTCTGCCTCAGGGCGCAACGTTGGACCCGACGACTGGCGCCTTTTCCTGGACCCCGACCTTCGAGCAGATCGGAACTTATTCGGTCAGCTTCACTGTGACCGACGCCAACGGAGCGACCAGCGACCCGGCGACGATCGCCATCACCGTGACCAGCGGCAACCACCCGCCGCAGATCACCGCCGTCCTCGACGCCGATCCGAGCACCCCAGCAGTTCAGGACCCTTTCCCCGTAGCCACCGGCGGCACGCGCCTGATCCCCCTCAGTGCCAGCGATGCTGAGAACGATCCGTTGACCTTCGCCGCCCTGAGTTCAACCACCGCTTTGGGCGCAACGGTAGAGTTGATTAACAACATTCTCGTGTATCGGGCGCCTTCCCTAGACGGCGATCCCTTGGGCGCTTCGGCAGTGGACAGCGTCCCCTTCACCGTGACCGACCCCTTCAACACGGTTCAGGGAAGCGTTCTCTTTGAGGTGATTCCCTTCCGGTCGCTCGCTGTGAAGCTGAGTTACACCAACGAGTCGGTGCGGCTGGGGGTTGGCCGCGACCCTCGCCTGGACGCCCTGGTCGATCTGCCGACACCTCCCAACCCGGGGACCGATTTCAACATCCGAATCGTAGAGACTCTCTCAGGAGGAGTTTCGGAAACCGCCGACCACCTCCGGAACGTCGTTCAGCTTCCCACGACGAACACACCGGGCAGCCCTACGGTCGCCTGGACCCTGACCGTTCACACCGGCACCGCCGACCCGGATCAGCTCGCCCAGAACGGTAACGATCTGGTCTGGGATCCGGTCGCTCCCCTCCTGAGCGACCTTCAAGCCGCCACCCGGCGTTCCTCATTACGCTCTCCTGACCGATCGGACCACCGGTGAGCGGTGGAATATGGCCTCTAGGACGAGCGTTCCTTTGGAGGAGAACGCCTCCTACACCTTCGAGGTAGGCCTCTATCCACAGCGGGTGGAGCCGCTGGCTCTTCCTTATCGGCCTGGCTGGAACCTGATCTCTCTGCCCGGCGAGGTGCTCAGCGGGATGGAGGCCCTCAATAGCTCCGCCGTCTCGGCCTACGCTTGGGATCCGGTCGCTCAGAGTTGGACTTCGCAGCCTTTACCGCTGGATTCGTCGAGCCTGACGCCGGTTTCCGGCGCCCTCTTTGTGAAGGCCGACTCGACGGCGCCGGGAAGCGCTAGCGTGAACGTGGAGGTGGAGAACCCCCACTGGCGTGAGGTCTGGGTGACGCTCCATCCCGGTTGGAACCTGATCGGCGCCCCCTGGTCCCAGAACAACGACGTTCCGGTTTTGATGGTCACCTCGCAGCTGACCAGCCAGACGTTGATCACCTGGGATGCAACGCAGGGATTTTACGTGCCGGTCTCCGACTTTTTGACCGCCGGGGCCGGGTATTGGGTCTATAACGACACGGAAAGTCTCCTGACGGTTCCTCTCGTCCAGTCACGGGACTGGTTGGTGGCCGGTGAGACCTCCCAGGTAATGATTCACGCATCCCCGAGGACCGAATCGGGCTTCGAGTGGCGTCTGCCGCTGCGGCTGGAGACCGCCGACGGCCAGGTCCAAGGGGTGGAGCTGATCGTCGCTTCTGGCGCCCAGGAGGGCTTTGATTCCCTGGACGTTCCCCTGCCGCCGTCTCCTCCGGAGCGAAGCGCCCTTCAGCTATGGGTTCAGGTGCCTGAGAAGGTCGGGCGGCTCCTCCGCTCGGCCGTTCCGCCAGAGCGGGCTCGATGGGAGCTCCGAGTTCATCCTCTCGACCGGCGCTCCTGCGATGGTCGCTTCCGGAGGGTCCGGAAGGCCTCCAGCTGCTGCTCCACACCCCCACTCGGACGGTGGAGATGACCCGCGAATCGTCGCTGCCGTTGGAGGGGGGCGCCCAGCGGCTTCTCATCCACTGGAATCGGCTGCGTCCTGAGCGCACCGGTCTGTTGCCCCCTTATCCCAATCCGTTTAATCCGGAGGCCTGGATCCCCTTCCAGCTAGTGGAGGATTCGGAGGTAACCGTTGAGATCTACGACATGAGCGGGGAGCTGGTTCGCCGTTTGCCGCTCGGTCGGCTGCCGTCGGGCTTCTACACCCGTCGGGGCAACGCCGCTTACTGGGACGGGAGGAACTCTCTGGGCGAGCCGGTTGCCAGCGGCCTTTACCTGGTGCTCTTCCGCGCCGGTTCGCGGGTGGGCACCCGAAGGATCCTCCTGCTGAAGTAGTCCACTCTCCGCGACGGAGGTCAAATCGAGTATAATAACGCCGTGAAGCGGCTCGAAAGGAAAGGCATGAACGTCCACGGCTTGGATCGCATCACGATCGATCCGAAGGTGCTCGGGGGTAAGCCCTGTATCCGCGGGATGCGCATCTCCGTGGCCTTGATCTTGAACCTCCTGGCCAACGGCCTGTCTCCTGAGGAGATCCTGAGAGCCTATCCCTACCTCGAGCCGGAAGACATCCGCCAGGCGTTGCGCTATGCGGCCTGGTTGGCCGAAGAGCGAGCGCCGGCCCTTCAAGAGTCATGAGTCCTCGTCCTCGGTTTCGGTTCCTCGCCGACATGGGGATCTCCCCGTTTACCGTCCAGCAACTTCGGGATCAGGGATATGACGCGCTTCATCTCCACGAGGGGGGCTTCGAGCGCCTCTCAGATGAAGCGGTCTTAGAGAAGGCCCGTCAGGAAGGGTGGATTCTCCTGACCCACGACCTGGATTTCTCCCAGCTCCTTGCCCAAGCGGGAGCGAAGGGTCCTAGCGTGATCCTCTTTCGCCTGGCCGACATGCGCCCGGAGTCGGTCAGCCGTCATCTCGGGCTCGTTTTGGAACAGGCGGCTGAGGACCTCCGTCGAGGGGCCGTGGTCTCCGTTCGGGAGGATCAGATCCGCGTGCGTCCCCCACCCATTCAAGATCAGGAGGAAGGGCCCGGACGTTAGCGGCTGAGATCGTTCCCGGTGAGGCGCTCGCAGGGCACCGGTCCGAAGTCTCTTTTCGAGATAGTCAAGCCCTCCGGACATGGAGGCCCGCTCGCCGAGCTCTTGGAATGACCCTGCTGGAGGGCCCTCTTTTGGGGCTTGACGGGCAATCGCTCTATAGCCGATAAGCTTCGCAAGTTGATTCTTCGGCCAGAGGAGAGGAGGGATTCCGATGCGGCGGTTGAATCTCTGTTTGATCGCTGCGGCCATAGCGCTGAGTTCAGCGCAGGCGGCCGTCATCGAGCTGTTCGAAGACGACCCGGCGTTTATCGATCTGTTGCCAAGGCAGGACGCCCCCACTCAGATTGCCTACGAGGAGCAGAACGTCTTCAGCGGCGTAGGGGCGGTTCGGGTATGGGGCGACCCTCCTAACACTCAGCGGTATAATCCCGTAATCCCCGGCTGGCAGTACAAGATCGTGGAGAACCCCGCCGGAGATCAGGAGGCTCGGTGGATCCTTTTTGCCTGGAACAAGCTCGAGGGAGCTGAAGGAATCATGATTCAGTTTCCCGACAACGGAAATTGGGGCCTGGTTGCCGGGGCGTTTGTGGACCCTCCCGCGCCGGGCACTCGCCGGTACATCTCCGGGCTCAACATCACCGGCTGGACTGGGATTCAGGTCAACGAAAGCCCTGTCCTCGGCGAGTGGGAGTACTACATTCGCGATCTATGGGAGGACTTTGGCGCGTTCACAATGACCGGTATTGCCCTGACGCCGTTCAACGGCGTCGGGCTCTACGATGCGATCTATCTTGCCCATACCAAACGGGAGCTGGAGGAGATCGTCAGCTCTATCCTACCTGTGCAGCCTTTGGGGAAACTGGAGGTTTTCTGGGGGGCGATAAAGGCCAAAGTGAGTCGGTAGTCTCTCCTTTTTCTTGGGTGAGTCCTATCCGGTGGCCGGAGGCGGACGAGTTTCGTTCCTTTGAGAGCCGGACTTCTGGTTCTTCCACCTTTTCCACAAGGCCCAGCAAGTTCCCGCCGCGGCTTTGGGACTCCGTTCACTGCCGGAATTTCCTCAGATCGTCTACCGGGGAATCGTGCTTGTAGACCCCAGCTAAGGGCCAAGAGGCCTCCCCCACCGACCCACCAACCCCCAAAACGGGCAAAACCCGTGTCATTACTGGATCGGTGCACGATGTGCACGATCGAGGTTTCGGGGAGTTCCCTCAGAACCCACCTCTTTGAGAACGTCTCCCCTTCCTCTTTCCGGCGACTTCCAGCCGGACCAAATCCCTGAAAAACCCCGATCTTTCGGGCTTTTTCCGCCCTTGCCCATTCGCAAGGGACGAGCGGAGAAAGCTCCGAAACGGGCCAAAGATGGTGCACGATGTGCACGATGTGCACGATTGGGTCCGTACTTGTTTTTATTTTTGACCTTTTTCCCTAGAGTTTTCGAAAGATCGTGCACATCGTGCACCAAGCCTTGTACAGTGCGGATGGTGCACGATGTGCACGATTCTCCCGCAAAGTGGTATCGAGGAAATCTCCAGAAATTTGCGGGAAGACCGTGCACATCGTGCACATCGTGCACCGATCCAGTAATGATGCGGGTTTTCAGGTGCACGATTGGTGCACGATGTGCACGATCGCGCTTTTTGAATGACTAAATCGGTGGTTCTTAAAGTGACTTATGGGTCATAAATCGGGTTGGTGGCAGGGCGGAGAGGCGCGAGGCTTGGGGGTAGTCCGCTGGTCTCCTAATCTAGGGGAAGAGGGTGAGCGCTTGTCCGCGGACCTCCGGAGGTTCGATGGACCTGGGGCTGGGTGGCTGCGCTTGTCCCTCTCAGTCGCTCGTGTTGATCGGGCGAGTTCGGCTCGATGGAGCCAGGGGTTCTGGTTTCTTCGTGGGCCTGGTTTGGGGTTTTCCGTCGCGCTCCGGTTCGTTTTTTCCCGCTGGTATTGCCATTCTGAGATTCATAGGGTAGTATCTCATTAGATGTTATTTTGGTCTTGTTGGAAGTTGGATTGTGACGTTTGGAGCGTGTTGTAGTGTGCTAGTATAGAGCGGATAGGAGAGTGAATGTGATGGTTGTGGCTGGAGAAGAGCCCGCTGGAGCGGAGCGGCGCAGGATGGAGCTCCTGCGGGTCGTGGACGGATAGGATCAGCGCGGAAGGTGTAAGCCGGTCGGGTGCCGTGTGGTGTGAGTAGGAGGGAGGTCAGATTCATGTCCGGGCTGGAAGGCAGAAACTGCAGCATCTGGATTTGCACCACTCCAACCGAGCAGGAGTGCTTGGAGCGCAGTCTTTTTGGTGCCAGCGACGCTCTCTACGGAAGGGAGAAGACCAAGAAGGGGGATGTCTGCTTCCTGTATAACATTCGAGAAAACAGGCTCTGGGGGGTCTTTGAGGCCGTTTCGGATCCCGATTGGGACCTTGATCCTCAGGCCTGGGAGGGGAAGTTTCGATACCAGATTCGGGTTCGTCTGGTTGGGGATCTCCAAAGGATTGAGCATGCTAGCGGAGTGCTCGAAGAGGTCGGGCTCAAGATGGCCAGGACGCGGTTTGGGGAGCTGGTTCCGCGGTTTTCCGTGTTCGGCCCGAGCATTACTCGGCAGCTTCTGGCTCGTTTCTCTCCGGTTGCGGATGCTCTCAGTCAGGTCGGGTCGAGCGAATCGGATGGTTCCCGGGAGGTTCTCATCTATAAGCCGGAGCGGGGGTTTAAAAGCGTTGCGGGGCTGGAGGAGGTCAAGCGGTTCATCCGGGAACGGATGGTGGAACCGTTTCTCTACCCTGCCATTGCTCGGGCGTACCGGCTGCGGGCCGGGGGAGGACTGCTCCTTTACGGTCCTCCGGGAACCGGCAAGACGCTGATCGCCCAGGCTACGGCTAACGAGATCGATGCGGAGTTTCTCAGGATCACGCCGTCTGTCGTTCGTGGGTTCCCTGGGGAGCCTGAGAGGCACCTGGAATTGCTCTTTCAGGAGGCGATGCGAAAGCCTCGCTGTGTGATCTTCATTGATGAGGCCGATGCCCTGCTGGCGAAGCGGGAAAACATTGCCTCTTCAACGGTGATGCAGCGAGTTGTCCCAACGCTTCTCTCCCTGTTCACCAATGTGGCCGATAACCGAGCGCCGGTCCTGATAATTGCGGCGACGAATAGCCCTTGGGACATCGATGAGGCCTTTTTGCGTCCTGGGCGCCTGGATCTTCGACTTGAGGTGCCCCTTCCGGACCTACCAGCCCGAGTGGAGCTTCTCGGCCTCAAATTGGCGGGGCGGCCTCTCGGGGAGGATCTTCGGGACCGGGGGAACTTGTTGAAGCTGGCCGAAAGGCTGGAAGGATGGAGCGGGGCCGATATTGAGCTGCTGGTTGACCGGGTAGCTCTGGAGGTCTCCAGGGTACAAATAGAGGTCGATCCCGAGGTCGGAAAGGATCCACTTGAAGAGGTTGACTCCGAGAGGCTTTTGCCGATCACTTTGGCCGACCTTGAGGACGGGCTTCGGAAGGGTTTGGCCGCTCCGTCGGTTTCGAGGGCACAGCTGGACCGTCTCCGGGAGTGGTCGGCTCAGTGGAGCGGTTGAATTGTCCTTGGGCTAGTGGATGGCTGTTGCTCCTCTCCTTCGAGGCGCGGCTGGACTGCTTAGCTCGTCCGGCGAAATGGTGGACCTCGCGGCGCGGCCGATAGAGTGCTCCTTCCCGCATCGGGCGCTCTAAGGCTCCCCTTTGCCGGCATCGCCAAGCTGGAAGGTTCCAGGTGGCCCGCACCGAGCTCGGGTCGACGATCATGCCGCCCCGGGAGATTTTCGTTAGCGAGCTGGAGGAGCGCCTGGCCGCGATAGGTGTGGCCTGCCACGGTCCGCCGTCCGGGCGCCCTGGAGGCCGAAACGACGAAGCGGGGTCACGCAGCGCCTCAAACTGGTCTTGGACTGGCGAGCTCTGAGCAGTTCTCTCACCGGAACCGAGCGCAGCCGTCTTCAGGCAGTTGGGCGCGAGCTCGCCAGTTGGGATCCTGGGGCGGCAGCTTCAACACCTGCAGCCGGTCCAACGGAATGTTCTCCAGCACCGGAAAATCCTCCTCCGGCAGTAGGCCTTCATATGGATTTCCCTGGACGCTTCGCGGGGTCTACGGCATACAACGCTAGGACCGGCTGACCGCCGCCGATGTCGGAGAGAAAAAGCCCATACTCCTGCATTGCCCGGGCGATCGTTCGTTCCACGGGACTCATCGGCAAGGCTTCCAGGTCCAACGTCGGGTCCAGACGCAAACGCGCTCCTTCCGGCAACGCTGCTGGATCCCAAGAAATTCCGTCGCTCTCGGTTGCGGGCGGCACCGGCCCGCCATCCCGAACGAACCGCTCTGGCAGGTTGAAGATCAGCGCGTGGGGAATCTCGCCCTGCCGCAGCTCGTGCGGCCAGATCACCCCTGCCAAAAACGCGAACCCCGAACCTCGCGCCGAAAGGCCCTGCTCGAAAACCCCGGAACCGTCAATGCTCAGTGCATTTCCCCAGCTGGCCACCCACTGGCCGTTTTCCCGGCGCATCTGCCAGAAGTCGTATTCGCAGCGGTTCACCAGGTCGATGACCACCATGTTGTTGTCCTTGTCCGGGGAGCCGGCGCAGCCTTCCAGGGGAACCTCTCCGTCTCGGTCGTCGGCAGGTTCTGCGTAGTCGGGGATGGGCACCGCCTCCAGGACCGAAACACCGATCTCCCACTCCGGCCCGCAGGCCAACAGCACGTCATGACGTGGGGTCTGCTCGTCAGCAAAGTAGACCGGCGCAGAATACTGTCCCACCTGGATTGTGACGTGTTCCAGCGTTCCGGCCAGCGCGGCGATGTAGCGGTCCGAGTCGGGGTCCAGTTCGGCGTCCGGGGGAATCTTCTGATTGAAGGGGCTCTGGTCGGAGTAGAGCCGAATCTCCGGCAGCGCGGTGGGCTTCTCGACCTCTTGGACGGGCGGCCCTTCCTCCTCTTCGGAGAACTCCTCCTCGCCGCAGCCAACAAACAGACCCATCCAGACCACAACCACCACCGCAAGCCGGCTCAGCTTTCCCCTCGAAACAGCGATTATAAGATCCATCTCCCTTTCCTCCTCAGGAATCCCTAACCCTCTGACTTAGAAGGAAAGAAACGAGGCCCTCTCCGAGTAGGTTCAAACCGCCCGAACTAATCCCCCACCCTCAACCCCGCTGGTCCTAGCTCCAAAACCAAGTCCTCTGAGGGAGCTCCCCCTCAAAGCGGCATCACGCGTCCGCCGCCGACGTAGAGCAGCTGGCCCGTCACCCAGCGGGCCTGCTCTGAAGCCAGAAAGAGGACGAGGACTTCCACCGGCCCGAAGGCAGCCTCTGCCCGATCGAACAACTCAGGGATGGCGGCCGGGTCGCTCAGATCGGCTTCCCAGGCAGCAGCCCGACCACCTAGGCCGTGGACGGTTTGAAGGACCTCATCGACCCCCTTGTGCTGCTGGGCGCGGTAAAACGCCTCGCCAGGACCCTCGATTTCCAGCGCCTCCCCCTCAAACGAGAAACTCGGCGAACGGAAGAAGTGGGCGAAGACCCGCGCCCCCTGAGCGGCGAAGGCCTTCGCTGTGGTCGCACCGATACCGTAGGGGTTGCTAGCGCCCGTGACGAGGACGACTCTACCCTCCAGTCCCGGATCGATCACGGACCTGCCCTCCTTTTCCCCCTGACCTGTCTGGAAAGATAAACGAAGGGAGAAAAGCCAAAAGTCCGCCCGGCCCACGGCCGACGTCGACGGCGTCTACAAGGGTGAACACTCCAATCGAGAGACGTCAACAAAGGTTTACGTCGCGAAACTGAGAAGGGTCCAAAGCCCTCCTCTCAGGCTAGCCGAAAAGTCCCAGAAACACAGGGAGTTCGCCGAGTCTCGCGCAGTTGGGCACGACCCTTGCCTTTCCCCCGCCTCGCCAAGATACGACACGGGACAAGTGAACTTCAAGGAGGGACAGACAATGGTTCGCAAAGCTCTCCTGGAGATCATCAAGGCACTGGGAGTCGCAGGAATCACTGTCTCCTTGCTCCTGGGCTGCAGTGAAACGGACAACGTAACACTCCCAGAAGAGGAGCTATCCCCGACAGAGGGGATGAAACTCTCCCCGGCGGGGCTTAAGGAGCCCGAGGAAGTAACGGTGGCCGCTGCTCCCCTCGATCTAGGGCCGCGAATGGTTCCCGACCCGGACAACCCGGGACGATACGAAACGCCTCCTCAGCGGACCCCTTCGCAACCGGCCGCCTCAAAGCCGGCTCGAAAGACCGTTGACGTAACGGCGCGCTTCACCGACACTGTCTTCTCCTCGAAGCAGTTCAAGGATCTTAAGGAGCTGGTGGACTTCCTCGAACGGAATTACGGAAAAAACGGCGTGAAAATTCGACGGCTGACGGTGCTGGACCACAGCGGAACGGCGGGCTTCGTGAGCTTCGGCGAGGACCTGTGGACAGAGTGGGGAAAGTCCTCAGAAGCGAGCGAACATCTGCGACGTCTGGCCCGACTGCTGAGCTCTGACGGAGAGGTAATCCTCTGGCAGTGCAACGTGGGCCGAACGAAGAACCCCCAGGAGAAGAGAGCGGTACAAGCCAGTCTGGGGAGCCTAGCCCGACTCCTGGGCGTGCCGGTTTGGGCTCCAAGAAGCGCCGTGCCGGACGTCCTCCCAGCCATCGAGGGCGTCACCGTCTCCGGATGGACGGTAGTCTACCCTAACGGTCGAATGAAACAGACCGGCTCCGACGGGCCCTCGCCGTACGAGCGACTCAAGACGGGCGAGAAGGGAGGAAAAGGAAAAGAGAAGGACAAGCCCCAGAAGTGCCCCGGGCAGCCGAGGAAGTAGCAACGTCGGGAGGGGTGGCTGGAAAGCCACCCCTTCCAGCTGATCAGCCCACCGACCTAGCCCACCCGAACCTTAGCCCCGAAAGCGAATCGGGGAGTGTTCCACTCACAGAATCACTGATTAAGTTGAAAATTGGGGGTTGAAAGGAATTCAATCGTGCACCATCGTGCACCATCGTGCACCTTTCGCCCGATTTATGACCCATAAGTCACTTTAAGAACTACCGATTTAGTCATTCAAAAGGCGCGATCGTGCACATCGTGCACCAATCGTGCACCTGAAAACCCGCATCATTACTGGATCGGTGCACGATGTGCACGATGTGCACGGTCTTCCCGCAAATTTCTGGAGATTTCCTCGGAACCACTTTGCGGGAGAATCGTGCACATCGTGCACCATCCGCACTGTACAAGGCTTGGTGCACGATGTGCACGATCTTCCGAAAACTCTAGGGAAAAAGGTCAAAAATAAAAACAAGTACGGACCCAATCGTGCACATCGTGCACATCGTGCACCATTTTCGGCCCGTTTCGGAGCTTTCTCCGGTCGTCCCTCGCGAATGGGCGAGGGCGGAAAAAGCCCGAAAGATCGGGGTTTTTCAGGGATTTGGTCCGGCTGGAAGTCGCCGGAAAGAGGAGGGAGAGGCGTTCTCAAAGAGGTGGGTTCTGAGGGAACTCCCCAAAACCTCGATCGTGCACATCGTGCACCGATCCAGTAATGACGCGGGTTTTGCCCGTTTTGGCCCGATCACGGGGGTTCTGTCCGTCAGTTAGCGGGCTCGATTAAGGTGATTCCTCGGTAGACGACCTGGCGGTTCGATCGGGCCCGGGTGGCTCCTATTTTCAGCAGCGCGGAGCTGAACGCTCGATCGCTGACCGGTTCCACTCCTTCAGCCCTAGCCCACTCCTCGTAGCGTTGGCGCAGCAAGCGATAAGGGGTGGCGGCGGTCTCGTCGCGGCGAAGTTCTTCGGCAAGGAATCGGTAAAGCGGATCGCCTTCGGCGCGCATCCGGGCCGTTTCCTGCCGGACGATCTCCGGAGGCCGAAGCCCCTGTCGGAGGTAGAACTGCGCCCCTTGAACGAGCCAGCGAAGGATCCCCGGCCCCTCTTGGATCAGTCGTCCCGGGAGGGAGGGGTCTACCCGCTCGTCGGGGACGCGGTAGAGGAAGGGGATCATCAGCACGCGGTCCCAGAGGGCGATGTCGGTTCCCGGCAGCTCGGGGGGGTGGTTGGTCACTAACACCGGCACGAACTGAGGGACGAACTCAAAGGGGCTCTGGTAGAGGCGCCGGGCGGGGAGAACGTCCCGGCCGGTCAGCGCTTTGATCATCCCGGCGGAGAGCTTGGCTCGCGCCTCCGGCTCCTGGGCGGTCACCAGTCGGCAGCCGGGCAGGGTGGCCAGGTGAGGCGTAGCTCGCTCGGCGTCGTCTCGTCCCAGGGAACCGAACAGCCCGACCGGCGCGACGGCGACGTAGTCTCCGAGGACCTCGCGCAGGACGCCTGCAAAGGTGGACTTTCCGTTACGCCCGCTTCCCCACCAGACGACGAAGGTTCGCTCCCGGTTGCCGCCCAGCAGGGCCATGCCGAGAAGCCGTTGGACGAACTCGATCAACTCTTCGTTTCCCAGGAAGGTTTCTTCCAGGAACCGCTGCCAGCAAGGACATTCCGCGCTGGGGTCGTATTCGGCGAGGGTCTGGCGGGTAAAGCGATAGGAAGGGCTATGAGGCAACAGCTTTCCCGTTTCCAGCTCGATGACGCCGTTTGCGGCGCAGAGCAGCCCTTCCCGGGCGTCGAAGGCTCTCACGTCGGTGCGCAGCGCTGCGCGGGCGAGGTCCAGCGCGGCGGTTGCTCGAGCCCGGGACTGAACCGATTGGGCCGCCTTTAACAGCTTCCGGCGGCGGTCAAGCTCCTCTTCGCCGGTGAGTTGTTCCAGGTAGTGGTCCGAGAGAGCGCGGACGGCCGACGCCAGCGCAGAGGTGCCCTCCGGGTCCTCGTGCCAGGCGCCCCGTCGGTACTGCATCCATCCGTAGGCCGGCACCCAGCAGAACCGTCCGGCGAGCCGACGGGTCAGAATGCGGGAGTGGTTCAGGTCGGTGGGGACCTCATCCAGCTCGGTGGAGGGACGCCACTCCTCGGCGTCCTCGGCCAGCTCCAGGATCCACCGCCCGATGGCCTGAGGGCTAGCCGGATGGGGGAGCGGCACGCCGGTTCCCTGGGGGTCCTGGATCAGATCGGCCAGGTCTCCCCCTTCGGGGAGGCCTGGGCACTGGGCCTTGATCGAGATGATCCGGATCGAAGCAGCTCCCGCCTGATAGACGAGCTCCGCGACGGTCTGAGCGTAGTTTTCTCCTGCCTCGTCGTTGTCGGGAAGGAGGATCACGGTTCGCCCTCGGAGGGGGCTCCAGTCGGTCTTGTGGGCCGCCTGAGCGCCGCCGCTAGAGGTGGTTCCGACCAGTCCGCACTTGACCGCCGCTTCAGCGACCTTCTCGCCCTCCACGACGACTACCGGCTCCTCTGGTCGATCCAGCAACAGGGGAAGATGGTACAGCGGTCGGGGTTCGGCCATTGCGCCGATCCGCCATCCGCTGCCGTGCCGCGAGACGGGACGGATCTCCTTTCCTTCCGGGGTGTTCCAGCGGAGCACATACCCGACCGGCCTTCGCGAGGCGTCGTAGTAGGGCCAGATGTTCGCCGGAACTCCTAGAGTGCGAGAGAGCTCCTCGATAGCGGCGTCGGCGGTCGAGTAGGTAGGGGTTTGAGAGTCCTCCCTTTCGGGTCTTTCGGGGCGAAGGGCGGGGCCCTCCGTGCGGGTGCGAGAAGAGGGAGGGATCTTGCCGCTTTCTGGATCCGACGGCTGGGGCATCAAGTCGGCCAGCTTTAATCCGAGCGCCTGGACGATCGCCTCGGGGCTGCATCCGGCGAAGCAGTGGATCAGCGCCCTGCCGTCGCTGCCAACGTCGATCGAAAGGGAGGGCCGATGGGGTCGTCCGTCGCGTTCGTGGGAGGGGCAGAGGGCCCGATAGCCGCGCCCGGAACGGGTCGGCTTGCAGCCGTGTTGGTCAAGCCGGTCCAGAACCCTCTTGACAGGGTCGTAGGTCATCGTGTATCTCCTTATCAGCGTTTTCCCGCGCGTGGGAACAGACCCCCTCCGCACGCGTGGGAATGAGCCGATCGGCTTGTCCACGCTTCCGTTCAGTTTGAAGACAGCTTTGCTGGGGTGGCCGGCCCACGGTTGAGTCAGGACGGTGGGCCGGCTTCCCCTTTAGCTGGTGTTGTGAGTGCGCTCTCGATTGAGCCTCGTGAGAGGGCGTTTCCTCCCTTCGTTTAGGACCGAGAAAATCGCTTGCCGTACCTTAAAAGGATGAGAAGCCGTTTGGAGTACAACTTTTTTCCTCTTTTTCGTTCCGTTTGGCCTCGTTTCCCTTAAGAGGGCCTTGGTTGAGCGCCGATGTGCGGAAGCGCCTCTGCGACTAGAACGGAGATGCTGACACCCCCGCCGAACAGCCCGACGGCGAAGCGCCTGGGCCGCCTGGATCGGCGTCCGGACGCTCACGCGGACGGCGTCGCCGTTGCTCTGGAGAATCGCCTTGACGGGGGGACCGTTTTCGTCCTCCGGCGCTTCAGGGGCCGGTTGTTGAAGCGCCCAGGCGATCGCCGCGCGGAGCGCTTCGGCCTGCGTGCCTCCGGTTCGGCGGATCGCTTCGCGAAGCAGTGCTTCCGGCACCGTCGCCTTAACCACGGTCGTAGACATCCCGTCGAATCCCCTCTGGTGGCGTATGTTCCGTTGCTGACTCTGGAACGTGTGGACTGTATTCCACATCTGTACCCTGCAGTCAACACCAAGCGCTCGTCTCAAGCAAGCCCCGCTCCGGAGGTGGTCTGTTTGAGAAGCCTGCCTGAGGCCTGGCTTGGCGAGGGTGAGTAAAACGGACATTGTCTTTGGCCACTGGCCGGTTGCAAACATCCCCTTTCCTCAGTAGGATTGGCCCGAACTTCTGCTGACCGTTCCTAACGCTTTAACCGGCTCTTTTCGTTCAGGTGGGCACAGGCGAAGGTGTCGGAGCAATGCGATTTCTTACCGTTCTGCTTCCGTGGGATCAGGGATCGGTTTTCCTATGGGTGCTGACGATATGGGCTGTGGGTTGTGTTTTTGGGGTATTGCTCTGGACGAGGACCCGGAAGATCGTTGTCTGTGTCCGTTCTGCGTCACAGCGGATTCCCTCTGGTGAGGGGAATACCGACCTTCCGGAGCATCTCTTTCAGGCGGGAAAGGGCCGAGGGCGCTTTGATCCTTCCAGATCTCTCTCCAAGCGTTGGGAGGAGTACCAAAGGACGTTTCTTCCGGCCCTCCAACGAGGAGAGCAGCCGTTCTCTCTGGCTCCCGCCGAGGAGTTTTTCGGCGCCGGAAGCGTGCTTCCTGATCTTCTGAACGTTCGTTTCTGGCGGTCTGTTCCCAACATCGCGTTGGGACTGGGAATCCTCGGAACGTTTGTCGGTCTCGTTTGGGGATTAGAGGGGTTTGATACTTCGGAAGATAGGATCATATCGAGCATCGAGCAGTTGCTGGTTGGGATTAACACCGCGTTTGTTACTTCCATTTGGGGGATGATCGTCTCCCTTGTGTTTGGAGCCGTTGAGAAATGGCGGTTCCACGCAGTCGATCAAGAGCTGTCGAATTTGTGTAGCGCTCTGGACAAGCAGTTCTTCTGCCCTCCGATGGAGGTTGTGCGAGGCTTGGTTGTGTTTGAGCATGAGGGCAAGGTCGTGCTTCCTCGGGACGCGCTCCGGACGCTGGTCCTCGAGTCGGAGGAACAGACGAAGGCACTGAAGGCGTTCTCTACCGATCTGGCGGAGGGCATCAAGCTCTCCACGGAGACGATCGACGCCATCGGGGACAAGCTTCGTGAGATTATCGATCAGTCTCTGGAGGAGAGGGTTCGTGAATATATCGATGAGCTTGGTGATCGGATTGACCGGGTAGTGACTACACCGGCTGGAGAATTGGTTGAGGAAGCGATTAATAATCTATCGAACAATATTTCAAATCTATTCTCCAATTTTAGTGAAGATGTGTTTAATTCCATGAGGGAGTCTATTAACGAATTGGCCTCCAAACTCGATAGTTCTGGAAATCAGTTTGAGAACTTCTCAAAAGGTATGGATGATTTGATAAAAAATCTGCAGGAATCTGTTGGAACTGTTGGGAATGAGTTTGGTCAGATTTCATCTGATCTGAGACTGGACGTGAATCAATGGCGGGAGCAGCAAGATGCTCTGCTGAAACGAATGGAGGAGATGCTTCAGGGTGCGGAGTCGTTTGTTCGTCAGGTTCAGGAAGCTAGCGAAGGGCTGACCGAGGCAGGGCAGGCTGCCGATGAATTGGTTCAGCAGATGGTGGCCCTCGCTGGGCCTCTAAAGGAGGGTACTGAGAGGCTGGAAGCGTCCGTCCGGTTTCTGGAAGATGCGATGCGATCTCATGAGAGGGTCGTTCAATCGGTGCTTCAAGGACTCCAGGAGGCGCTCTCTCAGACAGAATCCCTCAGCGAAGAATACTCGACGATTGGCGAAGGCCTCCAAGGAATATTTGACGAGATCCGAGACGGCCTCATCGCATATCAAGGCGCTGTGAAGGCCTCGATTAACGAGTTGCTAGGGGAGTTTTCCACCACGATTCAGCGGTCTGTCGGATCGCTCAGCGCCATGGTCCAGGGCTTCGAAGAGGTGTTAGAGGAGCTGGAGGAGCTGCTCCGTAATCTTCGCTCGTAGGAGTGGAGTCCCGACGATTGACGATTGAGGAGAAACACCGTTGAGGCGGTCGGTCAGTCCTTCTGACGATCTCAATCTTGGTCTTTCCATCGGGGACTTGATGGCCGCTCTGCTTTTGATCTTCGTGCTGGTGTTGGCAACGGCCTTGATGGAGCTGCAAAAGGAGTTCCGGGAACGGGCGGCGGAGGCCGTGGTGATCAAGCAAACGGTTGAAACCTATAAGCAAGTCCAAGACGATCTTTACGAGGCGCTTTATGATGAGTTTAAGGATGATCTGGTGATCTGGAACGCAGAGTTGGAGCGGAGCACGCTGATCTTCCGGTTCAAAGAGCCCGAGGTTCTGTTTGAGGTTGGGAAGGCCACCCTCCGCCCTCGCTTCACTCGGATTTTGGACGACTTTTTCCCTCGATATGTTCGCACGCTTCGGGACCCTCGCTTTCGAGACCGAATCTCAGAGGTTCGGCTGGAGGGGCACACTTCGCCGGAGTGGTTGGGGACAAGCACCCCAGAGGAGGCTTATTTCGAGAACATGCGGCTTTCCCAGGATCGAACGCGGGCGGTACTTCAATACGTTCTCGGGACGATCGGTCCAGGGGAGGAGCGGGACTGGTGCTTGGAGAAGATCGCGGCGATCGGGCTCTCTAGTAGCCGTCCCCCACGGGATTCAAACAGGCGCGTTGTGGATGATTACACCCGGTGGCGTCGAGTCGAATTCCGCGTGATGCTTGATCTTGCAGAGCGACTGGCTAGCCAGGAAACGGTGGCCGTTGGGAGGGGAAGTGGTGAGTGAGGCCCGCAGCCTATTGAAGTTCTCGTTCCCGAAGAGGGAGTTTGAGTTGAGCGCCCGCGAGATCAAGCGAGCGGGGGACCGAATCATCTCCGAGGCGATCAGGGGGCTTCAAGAGTTGGTCGATACAACGGCCGAACTGATTCCTCCTCCCGAGTCCCGTCAAGAGGAGGTCTATCGGCGGTTTATGGCGGCGTGGAGAAAGGGGGGCGCGGAGGAGGTATGCAAGCAGTTTCAGGTGCGAAGGGACTTGCGCCTTCTCGGTTGGGCGCTGACCTATTCTGGAGAGTCTGGTGAGCTTGGGCGCATCGTGGACCGTCGGGAGTGGATCGAAGCAGCGCTGAAGGCGTTCGACCAACGCTTTCCCGGCTCCTCCCGCATCGCCCCGCCCTTGGAGGGGGTCGCTTGGGCTATTCTTTCCCTCTGGGGATCTGGGCAAAGCCTGGAGAGTCTCCAACTCCTCCAGCGTTATTTAGATCGTCGGATCCAGGAATACCCGGGAACTCGCCGTAGCCTCCTCCGATTGAAGGAAAAAGCCCCGTTCCTGACTACCCCGGAGGGACCTCAAGCCCTTGCTCGGTTCCTCTTGGTGGAGGGCCATCCGTTGGAGTTGGCGCCTCAGCAGCTTGGCCTCGGGGGTGGCAGCTGGGATAGTCCTTACTTCCAAGAGGTAGCAGTCGGGTATGCCGATCAACTGCGACGCGACGGTCTTCTCGCAGATCGGCTGGACGAACTGATTGGATTCCTCTATGAGCGAAGGAATCCGATCCTGGCTAAGCGGGTGCTTGCCAAGGTCGTTCCGGCGTTTGAAGCGGGATCCCCAGGAGCTGTCCAGAAACTCTGCGAAGCGGCGGTGAAGCTGGTGGGGGATCCGGCGCGCGCCTCCCAGTGGGGTCCGTGGCCGGAAGCTACTGCCGAGGAAAGGGCGGAGCTTGAGAAGGCGAAGCAAATCCTGAACTGGTGGCTCTCGAAGGACCTCATCGAACGGTTCTTTGTAGGAATTGCGATGGATGAAGATCGGGCCGAGTTCTGGCGCCGGTATCTCCGAAGGATGGGCTCCGTCGTGATCCTGGTAGACCGGTATGCCTACTTGAATCTGGAGCTGAGCCTGGGAAGAGAAAATCGAGAAATCTTCAGGCAGAGAGTCCGGAGGTTGACGGACTCTGGCGGGCTCAGCGCAATTGCCATGGATATCGGGAATTATTGGCTGTTCGAGTTCAGTAGTTCTGGAGGAGCTTTTTACGCCTACTCCAAGAATAACCCTTATCGTCCTGATATTGACAAAGATACCATCAGTATCAGAGAGATACGGAGAATGAGTTGCTGCGATTATAGGCTGGTACACAGTTCTGGGTGGAGATACCGTCTGTCTAGATGGTTAGATAGCATCCTGTTTGGTAGGTAGTGATTGGCCAGGAGATGAAATGCCTATCTCCTTAACATGGTCTGTGGATTCAGACTCTTGGCGCTTTGTGCTCTCCGAGGAGGGAGAACCTTCTTCGGCGATTCGCGGAGCGTACGTCCTGTACGACCTAGTGGACAACGGTCAGGCTAGAAAGTTAGCCCCATGCGTATTCGAGGTTTCCCACGGAGTCATCAGTGATCTGGACGAGGCGGATCAGTACCTTTTAGGATTGCCCTCCCGTTATCCGTTTGACGTCTACGTGTTTCTCAGGGGGAATTTCTCGGAGAGGGAGGCGACCTTTGCTCTTGAGTTCCGAGAGCATCGGGAAGGTTCTCAGCTGCCGGGGGAACGAATCGGGTGCCTTCTGAGGCTGCGCGATGGCACGGAGTATTTGCTTAGCCGTTCTCAGTGGGAGCTTTGCGAATTAATAGAGGAGTTCAACGCCCTCCCGCCTCTTCAGAAGAGCCTGGAAACAAACCTTTGCTACTTCGATAGGATCAAGCGCCTTGCGGTCCAGGCTCAAGCTTGGCTTCATCCCCACCTGAACGCTGAGGAGGTTTGCGTTCCGGATAAGCTCCAAATCGACGTGCTTCAAAGGGGTGAAGACCTCGAACTCTTGCCCGAGGTTTACGTAGCCGATCGGGAGAAGCAGCTCTCCGAGGAGGACCAAAGGGAGTTCCAGCGTCAATTTGATCGTTTCTGGAGGATTCAGGGGGTCTATGCGATTCCGCAGCCGGACTCCGGACGCGTCCGGATTGTCTTGACTCAGGCCCAGCGGCGAGAGCTGATGAAAATCAAGAAGTTTCGTCGTGTGGGTGGAAAAGCGAAGGAGCAGCTCGTCCGTCATCCGGAGACGATCTTTGATCCGGATGTGGTCGATCTAGACCAGTTCAGCGATCGGGTAATTGCAATTGGAGAGTATCAGCCGCGCTTTTATCCGTTCATCTCTCCCTATCAATCCCAATGGATCCCCGGGATTCTCATCGAGAAGGGCCTCGACCGCCAAAGGATTGAGGTACAAACGCTAGAAGAGCTAAGCCGTCTTGAGAAGGCGATCCAGGAGGGGGAGCGACTAGGCCGTGAGACGATCGAGTTCAAGGGGGAACAAATTCCTCTTCCTGTAGCCAAGGACGTCGCAAAGGCCGCGAGAAAGGTGCTGGTATCGGAACCGGGTAAGAGGCCCAGGCCGCCTGCTCCGAATCAGAAGGACGTTTTGATCATCGTTGAGAACATCGAGTCGTTAGATTACACCCTTTTCGAGGGGGCCCAGGAGCCGCTTCCGCACGAGTACGAAAGTCCGCCGAGAATCAAGGCGGGGGTACAGGTTCTTGATCACCAGAGGGAAGGGATCGCGTGGTTAGAGGCTTTGTTTCGCCGAGGCTATGCGGGGGCGCTCCTTGCGGACGACATGGGGCTAGGAAAGACGTTTCAGGTTCTTGGGTTCCTCGACTGGCACCAGAAAAACCACAACCAGAGTGGAAACCCTTACTTAGTCGTAGCTCCTCTCACTCTGATGGAAAACTGGAAGGAGGAGTGTTTCAAGTTCTTTTCTCCGCTTCCTTTCACTCCCTCCCTTGTTCAGGGGAGATCGGGGAAGGTTAGCGAGATTCAGAAGGGGAGTTTCGATCGGCCCTACCTGGTGATCACGACCTACGAGACGTTGAGGCGCCGGCAGCTGGAGTTGTGCGCGGTTGATTGGGCGGTGACCGTCCTCGATGAGGCCCAGCGGATCAAAACTCCGGGAACACTGATTACCAATGCGGCAAAGGCTCTCAAAAGCGGATTCCGAATAGCGGTGACTGGGACCCCAGTTGAGAATACTTTGGTGGACCTCTGGTGCATTGTGGACTATTTGGCTCCGGGATTGCTGGGAAGTCTCAAGGAGTTCGCGCGGGAGTATCAGAATCCATTACGCAGTGATGAGGTCGATCTTCGTGATCTGGGCGAGCGTCTCCGGGCTCGGCTGGAACCGTTGTTCAAGCGAAGGTTGAAGAACGATGTGCTGGAGGGGTTGCCGAAGAAGCATGTGCATCTCTGCGACCGCCTCATGCCGCAGGTTCAACGCGATGCTTACGTTGATGCGATCCGTCGTGGACGGGGTCGCACCGATCGGGGGGAGATGCTTAAGGTCATCGGCGAGCTTCGTCGGATCAGCGATCATCCGTTCTTAGAGAGATGGGATGTGCTTTCTCTAGACGCTTCGGAGCTGATCGGTGCCTCCGCGAAGCTTCAAACGACGGTTGAGATTCTGGAGGATGTCCGCCAGAAGGGCGAAAAGGCGATTGTCTTCTCTGAGTTCAAGCTGACACAGCGACTCCTTCAGCACGTCTTTCGTCAACGTTTTGGAGTTATTCCTTCCATCATCAACGGGGAGGTCAGCTCCAGCGCTGCTCGGCTGACAACGATTGCGCGTTTTGAGGGCTCCGAGGGGTTTAACGTTCTCATTTTGTCTCCGCGGGCTGCTGGCGTAGGGCTTAACATCACGGCAGCCAACCACGTTCTTCACTACTCACGTCACTGGAACCCCGCCAAGGAGGACCAAGCTACCGATCGGGCCTATCGGATTGGCCAGGAACGGGATGTCCACGTCTACTATCCTCGCGCCGTTACTGAGGAGTTCAAGTCGTTCGACGTGTTGATTCACGAGCTGCTGGAGAGGAAGCGAGCGCTCGCTCAAAGCGTGTTGTTCCCCACCGAGATGGTCGAGGTGGATGTGGCCGAGTTCTATCAGGGCCTTGTAGAGGGCGAAGGGCCCGAGCCTCCTCTTTGGCCTTTGACCCTTCACGAAGTGGATCGACTGGATCCCTTCTTGTTCGAGGCGTTGGTGGCCGTCCTCTGGAACAAGGAGGGGTACGAGGTGGTCCTTACTCCTCGGAGTGGCGACCATGGAGCGGACGTTGTAGCTCTTCGGGGTGCCGAGGGGTTGCTGATCCAGGTGAAGCATTCCACAAGAGCTCAAATCGGAGAGTCGGCGATCCGAGAACTCCTTCACGCTCGGTCTTATTACGAGCACGAGTCGCTCTTTACGTCAGGAAGGGTCTTTCAACTCTTGGTCGTCACCAACCGTGAATTTGATGAGCCGGCCAGGGACTTGGCCCTTCGATCGGGCGTTTGTTTGTGCTCCCGGGCCGACCTGGAGACTTTGCTCCAAAAGCACAGACCGACAGAAGCTGAAGTGGTACGGATGGACGAAACTCGGAGACCACTCTGAACTCGTGCGGTTTTGGTGAAAGGGCTCCTCAGGGGCTCTTGCGAGAACTTCGGGCTGGTAGAACTTCAGACCCGTTTTATCGTTAATTCGACAAAACGGCCGATTCCTCTGTGCGGGGACTGCCGAGGGATCGTTGGTTTTTGGGGGTTGTGAGGGGAGGGATTCGACAGAAATGCCATCCCGTTGAATCCTTCCCTTGCCCTGATCACTCCTCCGGCCACTCGTTGGCCCTCTGCCGGCTCCGCTGCCCAGCGGGCCTTCGGCTCGCCAAGCTTCTTGAACCTTTTCCTTCCTGAGGGAAGCCTCTCGGGTCAGCCCGCCGGCGCCCCACTTGCCCAATGAGTACCAAGATGTCTACGGTCCGTTGACCGCCGTGTTGGGTTCTGTTATCCTGTTTCTCATCAGGAGGTCGCCAGGGAGGGCGCACCATGGAAAGGAAGTCTTCGTCTCGTTGGGTTCTGCTGTTGGTCGTCGGGTTGGCCTTTTTGCTGGGGACAGCTTCCGTGAGGGCCCTGCCGCCGGGAGCTGTTAGGCAACTAGGGAGCGGTTATGCGGGGGCTGGTGTGTTCTCTCCCACCGACCCAGATCTACTGGCAGTGGCGACGACTCTTGGAGTGGAGCTGTGGAACGTAACAACTGCCGAGCGAGTTGCTTATCTTGAGAGCCGCACGTGGATGCCTTGGGTGACGTTCAGCCCAGATGGAACCCTCATTGCTGCTGGTGGCAAGGACGACGCAGTTTGGTTGTGGGAGGTCCCGACTGGCCAGCTTGTGAACACCCTCCAGGGCCACACCGATGATGTGGAGTCGGTAGCGTTCAGTCCGGACGGCTCGCTATTAGCCTCCGGCTCTTGGGACCATACGGTACGTCTGTGGGAGGTGGCCACCGGGGAATTGGTCCGCACCCTAGAGGGCCACACCGGTAGGGTCTACTCAGTAGCGTTCAGTCCGGACGGTTCGTTGCTGGCCTCCGGCTCTTGGGACCATACGGTGCGGCTGTGGGAGGTGTCGACTGGCCAGCTGTTGGCGACCTTGGAAGGACACACCGGAGCGGTCGAGTCGGTAGCGTTCAGTCCGGACGGCTCGCTATTAGCCTCCGGCTCTTGGGACCATACGGTACGTCTGTGGGAGGTGGCCACCGGGGAATTGGTCCGCACCCTGGAAGGACACACCGATTGGGTTGAGTCGGTGTCGTTTAGTCCGGACGGGAGGCTCTTGGCCTCCGGCTCGGATGACGGGACGGTGCGGCTGTGGGAGGTGGCCACCGGCCGGCTCTTAAACACTCTCCGGGGTCACGCATTCTGGGTGAATTCTGTGGCGTTCAACTCAAACGGAAACCTCCTTGCTGTTACTGATGGTTGGACCGGAGCTGGAATGGTGCGTTTGTGGGAGGTCTCCAGTGGCCAACTTCTGACTACCCTCCCTAGAGATAGCAGCTGGGTCTACTCGGTGGCGTTCAGTCCGGACGGGAGCCTACTGGCCTCTGGCGGTGGGGGCAATACGGTACGTCTGTGGGAGGTGTCGACCGGCCAGCTGGTTCGGATCTTGGAGGGCCACACCAGTTGGGTCCGGTCGGTGGCGTTCAGTCCGGATGGTTCCCTGCTGGCCTCCAGCGGCTGGGATGAGACGGTGCGCTTGTGGGAGGTTTCGACCGGTCGGCTCCTGAATACTCTCCAGGGGCATACCGGCCCAGTCAGGTCGGTGGTGTTCAGCCCAGGTGGGGGTTTACTAGCCTCTGGCAGTGAGGACGGTACGGTGCGTCTGTGGGAGGTGTCTAGCGGAGAGCCGATCCGTACTCTAGGGGGCCACACTGATTGGGTTGAGTCGGTGGTGTTCAGTCCGGACGGAACCTTTCTTGCTTCCGGTAGTTGGGACGGGACGGTACGAGTATGGGAGGTATCCAGCGGCCGATCCCTGCATACCTTCCAGGGTCATTCTGGGCCGGTGCACTCGGTAGCGTTCAGTCCGGATGGGTCGTTGTTGGCTTCCGGCTCTTTGGACGGAACGATCCGTTTGTGGGGGACATCTAGCGGCCAGCTGATTGGGGTCTTAAACCATCCTGGCTGGGTGCTTTCCGTCTCGTTCAGTCCAGACGGGACCTTGCTGGCTTCCGGCAGCTGGAGCGGGACGGTACGCTTGTGGGAGGTTTCGGCCGGTCAGCTTTTGAACAGCTTTCAGGCGGGCATGGTAGAATCGGTGGCGTTCAGTCCAGACGGCACCCTCCTGGCCTCCGGTTTGTCTGAAGGGGCAGTGCTGTTGTGGGACATGGGTCCTTATCTGCCTTCCCTCCCCGAGGAGCTTCCCCGCTGGGACGTCAACCAAGACGGCTGGGTGGACCTGAGGGACCTGGTCTTGGTAATCCGGGAGCTGGGCACCTTTGCCGACCGCTCTGCCGCCGACGTCAGCGCCGATGGGGTGGTCAACATCTACGATCTGGTCTTGGTGGTTCGTCACTTTGGCGAGAGCTACTGGCCGACGCTTTCGGCGCCGGAGCCGCTGACCGTGGCGGACTATCCGGTGCTGGCGGAGGCTCTGAGGCAGATCCGCCTGGCGGACGACGGCTCAGAGGCCTTCCGGGAGGCGATCGGGGTGCTGGAGTCGCTGCTGAGGTCCCTGCGTCCTGAGGCGACCTCTTTGTTGCCGGCGTATCCGAATCCGTTCAATCCGGAGGTTTGGATTCCCTTTGAGCTGTCGGAGTCAGCAGAGGTGGAGGTGGAGATCTACGACCTGCGGGGGGTCCTGGTGCGTCGGATAGATTTGGGCCGCTTGCCGGCAGGGGTTTACGTTTCTCGGTCGCGGGCGGCGTATTGGGACGGTCGAAACGAGCTTGGGGAGCCGGCTTCTAGCGGGGCTTACGTGGTCGTTTTTCGGGCGGGCTCCTTTGTGGGTATCCGTCGGATCGTCTTAGTCAAGTAATCCGGGAACGAGCCGTCCGCGCCGGCCTGCGCTCGCCGTTTGCCTCTTTCCAGCATTGAAGGGCGACCCCGTTGAATTTCTCTCCCCCCTTCGATACCTTCTCTCCGAGCCTTCAAGGTATCGTGGGACCCCTCAGGAGGGAAGCCGTGGCTACCGACAGGACCCCTCAATATCTCACCCAGGACGAGATGCGACGCCTCCTGAACGCCATCCCAACGAACACCCTCCAAGGCAAACGAGACAAGGCCCTCTTCTACCTGGCCTACCGCCACGGCCTTCGCGCCTCAGAGGTCGGATTGCTCCTCCGGGACGACCTGGACTTCAAGCGGCTGCGGATCACCATCCGACGGCTGAAGAACGGCCACGGCGGCTCCTATCCGCTGGCCCCTGAGCTGGCCAGGCTCCTGAAGGCCTATCTGCGCGCCCGAAAGGACGATTCGCCGTATCTGTTCATCTCCAACCGGGGGACGCCGATCCATCGGACGACGCTGCACGTGCTGATGCGAAAATACGGGGCGTTAGCCGGAATTCCGGAGTCGAAGCGTCACTTTCACTGTTTGCGGCATTCGGCGGGGACCCACTTTTTGGAGGCGACCGGGGACATCGCCTTCGTGCAGGACTGGTTAGGCCACCGGAAGATTCAGAGCACCCAGGTCTACGCGAAGGTCACCAGCAAGTATCGGGATCAGAAGGCCAGAGAGGCCTTCGCAAGAAGGGAGATCGTCTAGCGGCGATCAAGACATCGGCTGATCTGGCGAGTTTCTTTCGTGAGCGTTCCCGTTTCGTGAGCATCCTTTTAATGTCTCGCCACAGGATATCGGGGAAGTGCTTGGAGCGAACGCCCTAGGGGTCCTCTGAGCGGCTTCGCTCAGGACCTTCGGATTCGTTTCTTCCGATGCTTAAACGGCACAGTGGCTCATCGTCTCAACTCGTCCGAAGATGTCCTCCTGACAACCCGTAGCGTCGCCCTCAGGAGGGTCGGCTTCGGGACCATCAGTGGGAAGAAGGTCTTCCCGCCTCGACGTGTTGGAAGGCCTTTGGAGAAGGAATAGGAATCGGACAGGCGCTTGATGGGTCGGTCACCGGCTCCGAGAGTTACCTCGGCGTGGTCGGTATTATAGCCCGGCGATCGGAGCGGAGCTCCGAGGGCTCCGCTCGGCGTTGGTCACCCCGAACGGTCTTGGACTCGGCCAGATTCTGAGAGATTCTTCACTTAGGCACCTCGATCTCCTCTCCCCTGAAGCGGAACTCCCGAGCGGTTGAGCACCGAGCCGTCTTGTACCCTGCCCCGTGGTAGATAACACTGGGTGTTGTAAAAAACACCGGATTGTTTTACATTGTTTCTGATATCTGAAGGGAGAGGGTCTCGTGGAAGTTGTCCGTCTGCTTAGGGCCTTCAAAGGCGAGTTTCAGGACCAGTTCCGAGGGGCAGACTATCTGCTCGCCGACACCCGTGTGAAATGGGTTTCCTTGTATGATCACCTCGTGCTGACGGCGGGCATCGCCACGGCGATGGTGGTGGAGCTGTTGGAGCGGGGAATGGATCCTCAGAGGCTTTGCGGACAGCCTCTTAGTCCCGAGGAGTTGCGGGCCCTCGCCTGCCTGTGTGGTCTCGCTCACGATATGGGGAAGGCCCGATTGGGCGAGACCGAGTACCGACATCATGTCTCTCGAGGGGTGGAGTACGTCGAATCGTGGCTAGCAACTCACAACGTGGATGATCCCTACCGTTCGCTGATCCGGAACGCCGTTGCCCGACACCATCTGCGGGACAATCCGGAGACCCCACTTGAAAAGATCGTCTGCTTGGCCGACAGCTACGCCTCCGCTGGCGATCGCCCCGAGTTGGGAAGGGCTGCGGATCCAAGACAGTTTGAACGCCTGACCGCTCAAACCCGGGAACTGGAGTCCGAACTGTTCGGCTCTGAGCTCCCGCTTCGGCTTCTGCTGGGGGATGTGAACTCCATCAAGGGTTACGTTCGGGAGACCTCAGCACTTCCCGAAATTCGAGGTGCTAGCCAGATCCTGCTGGAGATGGAGGATAAAGTTCGTGAAGACTTTGCCTCCCTCCTCGCGGAGGAGAGCCTGATCTACTGTGGTGGCGGGGGCCTTTTAGCGGTGGTGCCCTCTTCCCAAGCCGCAAAGTGGGAAGAGCGAATTCGTCACCTCTATCTGAGGGACACCAAGCTTGTTACGATAACCTTGGTCACTTCAGAACCGTTAGGCTACGCCGACTTTGCGCGCGGATTGAAACCCTACGACGACCAACAGGTTCGGGGCCTCCAGGGAGAAGGGATCGCCGCTGACCTCCTGTTCAGCCACTACGAGGCGGTCGTTTCGGATCGAACGAAACGCAAGAACTTCGGCGAACTGGTCGCTCGGCTGGGGGATCGGTTGCGCCAGAAGAAACAGGCTCTGGAAGCTGCTCCCTTTCTGGAGGCGCTGCCAGTTTCCCGACGGTGCGATTCCTGCGGAAAACGCTCCGCCCAAAGGTGGGATTCAACTCGGGAGGAATGGATCTGTTCTCCCTGCTGGCAGAAGCGCTCCAAGGGCCGAGAGGAGCGTCGAACGTTCCTTGAAGAGTTCAAGGACTGGGTGAAGGAGAATCACGACGTCTCAATAAGTGGCGGAGCGAAGGACCTTCTCCCCACAGACCTCGATAGCTTGAGCCACGAAGGCGAAAAGGGGCGAATCGCCTTTCTCTACGCCGACGGGAACAACATGGGCGATCTCTTTCAATTGGCCCCTTCTCCGGCCTCCTACCGTCACTTCTCCCAGACCCTTGAAACCGCTGTCAAGGAGACGCTCTTTTCGGCGATCTGGAGAACATTCGGTGCTTTCGGCCTTCTTTCCCAACGACCGCTTCCCTTTGAGATCATCGCGGCCGGGGGCGACGACCTCGCTGTGATCGTCCCCGCTTCACGCGGATGGCTGCTAGCTTTGGAGGTCCTGGAGTCCTTCGAGCGCCCCGACGGGCCGATCCGGCGGCTGGAAAGGGAGATCAACGAGCGACTTCAGGGGAGTTTGAACAGGCCGGTTGCTCTCAATCTCTCGGTCGGGCTGGCCATCGCCGATGTGAAGTACCCAGTGGCGTTTCTTTTCGATCTCGCAGAAGGACTGCTCCAGGAGGCTAAGCGATTGGCCCGGAGCGAGAGGACCGGAACCCTCTGCCACCTGTGGCTGAGGGCGCCAGTGCTCTCAGAGGACGCAGGGGCTCTCCTTGAGAACCTATACCATGACGAGCGCAAAAACTACCGTCTGACCGCTCGTCCCTACACGTGGAAACAAGGAAAAGAGTTGACCAATGCCGCACGAGTCCTGAAGGAGCTGCCTGCTTCCCAACGAAGAGGGCTTGCCGAAGCCCTCGAACGGGGGGTTGACGTCTCCCTGAACTACACCTTCTACCAGCTTGCCCGTTGGAAGGAGGAGGAGCGGAAGAAATATATTGATGTCTTCAAGGAGCTGGCGAGGATTGTCGGCGGCGATCCCCAGAACAGAGGGTTTTGGTTCTGGATGCCCCACAAGGGGGAGTGGGCAACCGCGCTCCTGGACGCACTGGAGCTCGTCGAGTTGGGGGCCCTATAACGACCAACAGGTAGGACGTGATGGCTGGAGTTCTGGAAGCAAGGATGCGATTTCGGCTCGCTTCGGGAGTTCACATCACTGGGGAGCGGGTCGAACTAGGCGTGGATAAGGCCTTTGTTGTGGACTGGCACATGGATCGGAGTCCGGTTCCGATCGTTCCGGCGACCACCCTAAAAGGATGGCTTCGGGAGGGCGCAGAACGCGTTCTCCGGGGCGTCGGTCTTTCGGCTTGTGATGGCTCTTCGCCCCAGACGGTCTGCGGAGAGTGCTTGGTCTGTAAGGTGTTCGGTTCCCCCCAGCGGCGGTCTCCGCTGCGTTTTCGGGACGTCCGTCTCCGGGAAGCCCTTTGGGATGTCCGGGCAAACGTCTCGCTGAGCCGCCACCGGAAAGCGGCCTATGAAGAGCGTCTCTTTTTCAGCGAAGTTGCCTGGCAATCGGGCTTTGAGGCCCGCGTCATGGGCGTTTTCCCTTCGCAGGAGGAGGCCCTCCAGGCGGCAGCGTTGCTTTATCTCCCTGCCCAGCTTGGGGTCGCCCTGGGAGCGGCCCGTTCCCGTGGTCTGGGGTGGGTGGAGCTGGAAGACTTCTCCGTTCGGTGGAACGGGGAGTCGGAGCCGCTCAGCCGCGTTCTGCAGAGGGCCGAGGAGATTTTGAAAGGCGCTCCCGAGAAGTCGGAGGGTAACGGATGAGTTCAGGTGCGCAGTCGATCGCTCCCAAGGGGTCCAAGAGCGTCGGGCAGGAGCACGTCCTCTGCCTAAGACCGGAAGGCCCGCTTCGAACCGGAACATTGAACCCTCGGGGTGAGTACCTGGACACGCGGAGCTACCTTCCTGGAAGCGTTCTGCGCGGGGCGCTGGCGGAGTGGTTGAAAGCACAAGGTAGAGAGGGAGAAATCGGCCAAGTCGTTCAAAAAATTCGCTTTGGCAATCTCTTTCCCTCCCCGGACTCGAACGTCTTGGCCCTTCCCTTTCCTCTGACCGCGTTCGGCTGCAAGCTCCATCGGGGTTTCCTCCGCTCGACTCGCTCCAGACGGGATCCAACCCACGGAATTCGGGATAGCTTGTTGATCGCGGTGGCCTACGCAGGGCTTGAGGAGCGCGGAGCCCAATTTCCGGTTCCGATGACCCTTCGATGTACCTACGAAGAAGAAGGGAATCGCTGTGGAAGCCGGCTGGAACGCGTCGGCGGCTTCTACGCCCGGACGCAAGAGGGTTGGACCGAAGTCGTCCCCCAGAGGATGGTTCAGACTAAGGTGGCCCTCAGCCGCTATCGTCGGGCCGCTCAGGAACAGATGCTGTATCGGGTTGTGGGCCTTCGACCGACCCACTCTTTTGTAGGGCGGATCTGGACCGACGACGAGGGCCTGATCGACGAACTGATTCAGGCGGCGGAGCACGTCGGAATTGGATCGCTGACGACCCGCGGATTTGGTCTGGGGCGGCTCTCGCTCGCCCAGGCCGAGCTAGAGCCGCTCTCAGAGCGCCTTAAGGCGTTCAATGAGAAGCTCCGTCGGACGTGGAAGGAGCTGATCGGGATTGCCCGACAGGGAGAACGCCGGGTTCCGGACAATCCGGAGGGAACCTACTTCAGCGTGGACCTCCTCTCTCCGGCCCTTCTAACCGACCCCCACGGAATCCCGACCTTGAAGCTCACCTTGCGATTTGAGGATCGGGAGTTGGAGCCGGTTTACTGGACCGTTCAGCCCAGCTTTGTTGGAGGATTTTCGACAGCCTGGGGCCTTCCGAAGCCCACTCGGCTCGGCGCAGCGAGGGGAAGCGTCTACGTCTTTCGCGTCGACGAGCCCCCAGAGCGGCTTGTCCCGTGGTTAGAAGAGGTGGAGCGGCAGGGAGTGGGGGACCGGACCGAGGAAGGGTTGGGAGAGGTGCTGATCTGTCATCCGTTTCACAGGGAGGTGCAGCCGGTATGAGCGTTTATTCCAGACTCCTCCGCGCCGCGGAGGAAAGGCTTGACGAGATCGTCCAGATGGCGGACGCGTGCGTGCAGGAAGGGGGCAAGCGTCCCGAAGAGTCCCAGTTGCGCAACCTCGTGAACCTGGCCGCAGAAACGGAATCTGTTGCGGTCCTGGACAACTACATCCGATACCAATCCAGTCGAAGCAGCCCTCCGATTCCTCGTAAGTTTGGAGAGCAGATCCTCAAGGACCTCGAGAAGCTCAAGCAGATGGCTCGGGAGATCGTCCAGGGAAAGGTCGATCCCGAAAGCCCGGAAGGCCGACGATTGCGAATGCATCTGATTCGAATGTATTTAGGGTTTCTCGCTCGCAGTGCCATAGCGACGGAAAAAGGGAGAGGCTGAGAAAACTTCTCAGAGGGGCAATAGGGATGTCCTCCTTCTTCTCGTTTGAAAATCGGTGGATCGTTGACGGAACGCTCCAGATGAGAACCGCCCTCTCGATCGGCAGTCGGGTCTCCCTGATGCCGGCCGGTTCCGATCTGCCCGTGATGAAGACGCCAGAGGGAGTTCCTCTGATTCCGGGCTCTTCGATCAAGGGAGTCGTCCGCTCCCATCTGGAGCAGCTCCTTCGGGCCCTGGACTCCCTGGATCGGCGTCTTCATGGGGTGCGCCTTTGGGCTTGCGATCCCTTGGACGAACAGCAGCGCTGCGTTTCCGCCAAGAGAAAGGACGAATTACACCAAGCGGCACAAGAGGTCGCCAGAGAGCAGTCGGTGGAGGTTGACAAAGTATTCGCTCAGAAGCTCTGGGAGGAATCCTGCACGGCTTGTCGTCTGTTTGGTTCGCCCTGGATGGCCTCCCGGGTGTCCTTTCAAGATGCCCTGCTCCAGAACCAGGAGGATCTGCCTCACTGGACGGAAGTCCGGGATGGCGTAGGAATTGATCGCGATCTGGGTTCTGCAAAGGCGGGGATCAAGTACGACTTCGAGACGGTGCCGGCCGGATCCCAGTTCCGAATTCGGGTTGTGGTCGAGAACGCCTCCGAGGAAGAGGTTGGCCTGTTGCTTTTTGCTCTGGAGTCCCTCCGACGCGGCGAGCTGCCTGTTGGGGGCAAGACCACCCGCGGGGTGGGGTGGGGAGAGCTGGTCGAGCTTCGCGTTCGGCGGTTCGACAAAGCGAGACTTGTGGATCTCCTCGCTGGGAGAGATCCCTACGAGGAGATTCCAGCGGGACAAGCGCTTCAGCGGCTGTCAGCGGCTATCGGGTAGGGAGGTTGGCGATGCACAAGCAGCGATGGAACGCAGTCAAGATGGAACTGAGCCTTGTACCTCGCTCACCGCTGCTGATCAAATCGGGAAGGCTTTCGCCCAATCCTGCCCTGCCGGACATGCAGTTCGTTCGCACCGTGACACCCCAGGGAGAGACGGTCTTTCTTCCCGGCTCTTCCCTTAAAGGTCCCTTCCGCAGCTTTACCGAGAAGGTCCTGCGTACGGTCAACGCCGAATGGGCCTGCGATCCCTTTTCTTCCGACTTCTGTGGCAAGAAGTTGGAGAAAGAGGGCGACTCCGCGAAGGTCTATTCGTCTTCCTGTTATACGTGCAGGGTCTACGGCAACACGCGCCTGAAGGGACGGCTTGCCTTCACCGACGCCTTTCCGGAGGGGGAGGTAAAGACCGAGGTTCGTCATGGCGTTGCCATCTCTCGAACCACTCAGTCGGTGGCTGTGGGCCCGTTCGACATCGAGGTGCTCGTCCAGGGGAGGTTCCGGACAACGCTGGTCCTCGAGAATTTCGAGACGTGGCAACTCGGGCTCGTGGCCTTGACGTTTCGGGCCCTCAACGAGGGGATGCTCAAGATGGGCTTCGGGAAGAACCGGGGCTTCGGCGAGGTTGAGCTCCAGGTCCGCCGGGCCTTCGTGGAGATGGCCCCCCGGCCAGGAGCTTGGCGGCGAGGAGCTCTGGGGGACCGGAGCCTTCCTCCCCGAGGAGGAGCGCAGGCGATACGGTCTGGACGGAGAGGACCGCCTGACCGCGATCCCCCGGCCTCGAGAAGAAGAGCGGTCGGCTCTGC
>BPJZ01000027.1 GCA_026004875.1 Candidatus Poribacteria bacterium
CCTTCGAGAGTTGGTCCGGGGGCTGTTCCGCCTGGGCGCCCTGAACGAGGACCAGCAGCGAGAGATCCTCGCCTATCTGGACGATCCCCAGGGATGGCAGGCCTCCTTGGGCGTGTAACGGCCAGCAAGACTTCATCTGCAAGGGAAGTGGAAGAGATGTGGGCTTTCTTATTAGGCACCGTTCCGTTGGCGGCCGAGTCGTTTTGTCCGCTGGGAGGATGGACCCAACTTCAGGCGCCGGCAACCGGGTTTTTCACTGTCCGAGAGATCGAAGGAGTCTGGTGGTGGATAGACCCGCACGGGCACGCCTTCCTTTCCAAAGGGGTGAATCACATTACTTTTCAAGGGGATCCCTCGCCGGCACTGGGCTACTCCCCTTACCCGCCGGGCAATTGAGGCGAAGTACGGCTCCGAGGAGCGCTGGGCTGAAGCCGCCGTCCGACGGCTTTGGGAGTGGAACTTTAACACGATCGGCGCCTGGAGCAGTCAAAGCGTCATGGAACAAGGGATGCCTTATACGCTGATCCTCAACCTCGGGGCGCGAGCCGGGGCGGACTGGCTCAGCGGAAAGGTGCTCGACGTGTTCGGCGATCACTTCGCCCAGGTGGCCGATCGGATCGCCTCGGAGCAGTGTGCTCCCCGACGGGAAGACCCGCGGTTGCTGGGCTACTTTACGGACAACGAGCTCCGATGGGGCCCGGACTGGCGCTCCCCCAAGACCCTCCTAGCCGACTACTGGGAGATGCCTCCTGAGGCCGCCGGGAGGCTGGCCGTCCGCGAGTTTCTCCAAGAGCATTATGGAACCGTTGAGCGCTTCAACGCGGAGTGGGGGACCAAGTACACAAGCTTTGAGGAGATCTTCGCAGCAGAGACGCTCGAAGCGATTTCGCCCAACGTTGCGCGGGCGCAGGGGGCGATCCGCTGGCGGAGAGCGGTCCAGTGGGTTCCCCGCGAACGACGGCTGGAGCGAGCCCGGGAGTGGTTTGGAACCGTCGAGGGGCTGAATCGAGAGTTCGGAACGCAGTTTCGCTCGCTGGAGGAAGCCGTCGCGGACGAGTCGCCCGACCCTTACGAGAGGGCGCTTCGTGAGCTGGCGGACGCGTTTACGCTTCGTGTGGCGGAGCAGTACTTCCGGGTCTGCGCCGAGGCGATCCGCCGACACGACCCGAACCACTTGATTCTGGGCTGTCGCTTTGCCGGCTATGCGCCCCGATCGGTGCTCGTTGGAATGAAAAAACTGGGTGGACGTAGTCTCATACAACAATTATGACTTTCAGCCGCCGGTGGAGCGGCTCCGGGAGGTGTATCGGCTCACTGGCCGGCCGATCCTGCTGACGGAGTTCTCGTTCAAGGCCAAAGACTCCGGCCTGCCGAACACCAAAGGGGCCGGCACCCCTGTTGAGACCCAAAAGGACCGAGCCGACCACTTTGAGCGCTATGTAACGACGCTGATGGAGCTTCCGTTTGTGATCGGGTACCACTGGTTTCAGTACTCCGATCAGCCGCCGGAGGGGCGCTTTGACGGCGAGAACAGCAACTTTGGACTGGTGACCCTTCAGGATGAGCCATGGGAACTGCTGACGGAGCGAATGCGGGAGGTCAACGGGCGAATTGAGTCGGTTCACCGTTCCGCCGGATCCAGGTAGGGGGGCGCTTCCTGGGAGAAGGCCGTGATCGACGATCCTGAGATGCTTCGACGGCTTCGGCTTCGAGCGCGGGCCGTCGTGGAGTGGCTGCTCCGGGCTGCCGACGCGACGGTCGAAGGAGGCATGCCGTCCGACTACCACCCTCGGCGAGGGTTTCACCCCCCGAGGACATCCAGGGGCCACGGCGTTGGCCGTGTGCGGATTGTTCGCGGCGATGGAACCGCTTGAGCACCGGGGTTGGGAAACCCCGGTCCGAGAGCTCCTGGAGTGGCTCGAAAAACGACAGCTAAGCTCCGGCGCCCTTCCACAGTGGGACGGAAGTCGGGCCTCCTTGCTGGGGACGGCCCGGGGTGTTCGCGCCTGGCTAGAAGGCGGCCAGTGGTTTGGCGAGGAGCGTTACACAGAGGCCGCCGTTCGAGCTGGGCGGTGGTTAGTCGGCTCCCTGTTGAGCCTCGAAGAGGTTCCGATCGCGAGCTTCTACGCCCTGGACCCGCTGAGTGCGCTCGCGCGACGGACTGGCGAGCGATCCTTTCTCCAGGCGACCCGACAGCTTGCTGAGCGAGCCAGCGCCTGGATTCAGAACCCCTCCGATCCGGACGCGGAGCTAAGCGCTTCGGCGCTAGGGGAGCTGGGGTGGGGGCTGCGCGCCGTGCTCCGCTGGCACCCGACGCCTTCCGTTCAAGCCGCCTACGACCAGCTGGTGCGGAAGGCCTTGGACGCGCTTCGGATGGACGGTCTTTTGCCAGGACGTTTCTCTGCGCGCTTAGAGCCGCTCCCTGTGGAGTATATGGACGTTCGCGGCGCGCTGCTGCTGGCTCACCTCTGGGAGGAGAAGTACCAGCAGCAACGGGAGTTCCCCTTCCGGCATGCGGCACTGCGAACGCTGGAGCTGGTGGCACGCCTTCAGTCGCTTCGAACGCGGGACGCAGGGCGCTACGGAGCCGTTCCGGCCTTCCTTCCCCCTGATCGGGGGCCAGCCCCTTTTAGCTTTCCCACCGTGACGGCCTGTGCCTATCTGTTCCTCCTGCTCCGATTGCTAGGGGCCAACCCATAAAGGAAAGGGGCAGGCGTTCAAACCTGCCCGACGACGATCTCACACTCAGCGGCGCTTAACGACGCTTGAGCGCTCCCCAGAGGACCGTGGCCTTCCCGGTCGGCTGCACCGCCAACGGCGTGTCCACGAGAATGATCAGGTTTGTCTGAGTGGCGTCCTTGCCGAAAACGATCGCGTTCTCACCCCAACCGGTCCATCCCTTCTGGCCTTCCTCTCCGATGTCGCCATCGTTAACGATCATCGAAAAGCCCATCCGCGTTCCGACCTCCAGGACCGCCGGGGCGATGTCGTTCTCGGTGAACTTCAGTTCGTAGTAGGTCTTTTTGTTCGGTTCGTCTCGGCGAAAGGCGTATTCCACCAAGACGTCCGGATTGGCCTTGGCGTGAGCAAACTCGCGAACGAACTGAGGGTTGTCCGAGTTAGCCCCGCCCAGGCCGAAGTTGTACTCGTAGGCGACGCCCGCGCCGCCTGCGACGTTTGCGTTCGCCGGTCGGCTCGATGAAAATCTGGACGCTGTCTCCGTTCCAAATCTGGTTCCCCAGCTGCGTGTTGATGTGATCATCGTCGGTCACGTCAAAGGCGACGTAGAGCCCCTCCTCGTTCCACAAGAGCGCAAAGCGAACGCTGTGGTCCTCTTTGCCGTTCCAATGACCTCCACCGAACTCGGTGAAGGAATCCGGCTGAATCCACTTGTCCTCAGGCAGGAGGGACCAATCGCCCAGGTCTGCGTCAATCGTGAACTTCTGCCCGCCGGTGTGGTACACGTCGTACTGTTCGTCCTGAGCCAGAGCGCCGGTGCCCATAGCAACCGCCGCCAGCAGCCCTAAGCCCCACACACTGAGAACGGATCGCAATCGGTGCATTTGGAGACCTCCTCCGGTTAAACCCAGAACTCTTGGCGAGATTCCCCAAAGAGAGTTTAGTTCCCGCTAGGACGCTTGCCAAGAACCCATTTCCCGTGGGCTCCTCCCAACCCCAGCCAGGATTCCTGCTTGCGTCCGGTCGGCTCCAGTATCCACCATTGAGGACGAATCGGGAACAGGAAAAGTTGATCCAACAGCAGCTGAAAGGGAACCGATGGCCTTACGAACGAACCAAGACCGTCTGGTAGAGATCGGCGTCGTCGGGGAGGTGGTTCACCCGCGGATTCCCTCCTCAATCTATCGCGTTGGTCAGGATGGACGGCTACACGTGGTGCCGGGAACGGGAGGCGTCGTCCGGAACGTTCGGGTCGGAGCTCCGGCAACCGGTTGGCGCGGGGATCATATCGAGCCAGGGGCTTCCATCCGCGCCAAGAGCGCCGAAGAAAACACCGCCCTGAACGTCCTCGCCTGTGTGGGGAATCGCGCGACCGTCGTCAGCGGTGATGCCAAAGGCGGCGTCGGATACGTGACCGGCAAGCACGGTGGCGTCGAACACGTCCTGTGCGAGTTCCCTGACGAGGTGCTGGAGAAGCTCCTCCCCGGAGATCGGGTGCGGGTGGACGCCTTCGGCCAGGGCCTGGAGCTGACCGACTATCCGGAGATCGCCGTTCGAAACCTGGACCCTCGGCTCCTGGACGTCTGGGGAATTGTCGAAGAGGAGGGCCGACTGGTCGTTCCAGTAACCCATTGCGTCCCGGCCAAAGTGATGGGCTCCGGTCTGGGAGCCAACACCACCGTACGGGGAGACTACGACATCCAACTGTTCAGCTCGGACGTCGTCGAGGAGTTCGGCTTGAGCGACCTACGGCTTGGCGATCTGGTGGCGATCCTGGATGCCGATCACACCTACGGGCGGAGCTACTTTTCTGGCGCGGTCTCCGTCGGCGTGGTGGTCCACTCGGACAGCTACGTTGCCGGTCACGGACCAGGGGTCACGACGCTGTTAACTTCCCGGACAGGCGCCATTCGTCCCAAGACCGATCCGGAGGCAAACCTAAAGACGCTGATGGCGCGACGGAACGGTTAGCTTACTCCTCTCGGAGGACCTCCGCCGGCGGCACTCGGCTCATTCGCCAGGCGGGATACCACCCGGCCAGGAGCGCCGCAGCCACCCCTAACAGCACCGCTTGCAGTAGCCATGCCGGGGAAAGGTGCATCTCCAGGGTCCACCCAAAGGAACGACGGTTAATCACGTAGACCATCAGAGCAGCCAGGAGGGTCCCCATCGGAACCGAGAACAGACCGGCGGCCAGGCCCATCAGTCCCGATTGGGTCAGCATGAGGCCAAAGAGCTGAACCGGGGTCAGCCCACCGGCTCGGAGGACGCCTACCTCGCGGGCACGCTCCAGCTGGAGCCCTAGCAGCGCACCAATTACCCCGATCACAGCAACCCCCGTGGTCAGCGTGCGGAGCACGCCGGTGATCAGAAAGGAACGGTCGAAAACCTCCATCGAAAAGGCCCGTAAGTCCCGAGTGGGGCGGACGACGATCGGACGTTCTAGATTCTGGGTTGCCCTTCGCAGCTCTTGGGCAACGCGGGAGGAGTCGGCTCCGGGGCGGAGAAACAGCCCGATCGAGGAGACGTACGGATCGTTCCAGTACTGGTCGTAGGTGGAACGGGCGATCATCATTTCCCCTTCGCCGGGACCGTAGTCCGCGTAGACACCCCCCACGCGAAAGGTCTGTTCTCCCTTCTCGGTGGGAAGGACGACCGGATCGCCGGGGCGAAGACCTCGCCGGTAGGCCAGTGGTTCGGAGACGAGCAACAGTTCTCCGCGTTCAAACCCTTCCCAGAGCGTCGGCTCAGGTCCGATCGATTCGCGGAACCGGAAGGCGGCTCGTCCGCGCGGATCTAGCTCAAGGGCCACTAGTCGGGTAGCCTCCTCCTCGCCGATCAGCTCGACGACCCGGTAGGTGTTCATCCCCTCCACGTCCGGATGTGCCCTTGCGATCTGAACGGCGCGTGGATCGAGGACGGCTCCCGCCTGAAAGGAAACGGAGGTCACCGGAGCTAGGTAGATGTCCGCCTGGAGCGCCTGTTCTAGCCAGCGAACCATCGTCTGTCGAAAGCTGGCGATCATCATGCCTACACTGGCGGTTACCGAAAGGGCGATCATCAGCGCTGCAATCGCCACGCCGGTGCGGCTGAGCGAAGCGGCCACTCCTTGGGCGGCCATCGCTCCAAAAAGTCCGAGCGTTCGTCTTGCCAGGGGGCGAAGAAGGCGCACCAATCCGATCGTTCCCAGCGGCACCCAGAGGGAACAGCCGATCACGATCGCAAACGCACCGACAAAGCTTCCGGGCAGGCTCCGCGCCGAAAGCCCCAGGATCGCCGCTCCGGCGGAGGCCAGGAGGGCGCCCAGAGCGGTGACCCACGGCAGCCGCCGGCGAACGCGCTCTTCTAGGAGCGAACGGGTCCACACCGCACGGGGCGAAACACGCGCCGCCTCCCAGGCCGGCACCACGGCAGCTAGGGATGAAACCCCGACCCCCAGCAGCGCCGCCTTGAGCAACGAAAGCGGCTCCCAACCGACCGACCCCACCTCGAGGGAAAAGTAGACGTCGTTAATCGTTCGAGCCACCATCCGAACCAGTCCCCGTCCTAGGACAACGCCAGCAAATCCCCCCACCAGCGCGCCCGCGACGCCGACCCACAGCCCCTCTAGCAGAACACTTTGAAGCAGCTCCCAACGGCTGACCCCTAACGCCCGAAGCGTTCCGAAGGTCTCTCGGCGCCGGAGCACCGAAAAGACCATCGCGTTATAGATCAGATACATCCCACACAGGAGCGCTAAGAGGCTCATAGCCAGCAGGTTGATCCGAAAGGCCCGCGTTACCCGGTCCATCGAGCGCTCGCGAACGCCGGCCGGCACCAAGTAAGTCCCGACGGGAAGCACCGACTCGATCCGCTTTGCAAGCGCCTCCCCGGCCTCCCCCTCGGGAAGGATCAGGTCTATCCGGGAAAGCCGCCCCACTCGGTTCAGGACCTCCTGAGCGGTGGCGATGTCCACCACGATCCAGTCGGCCAGGGCGTTTTGGCTCCGGGGGTTCTCAGCCCTCAGCACGCCGACAAAAGTGAGTTCCGCTTCGTGGCCGTCCAGCGTCCGGATGGTAAACCGCTTGCCGATCTGGAGGCCCAGCGCCTCCGCAGTGGTCGCCTCCAAGAGCGCCGCGCCGGAAACGGTGAGCGGCTCTCGCAGGGAGAAGGGCCCACCAAGTGGGGCCAAAAACGGACGAAAGGGAAACTCCGCTAGGGAGTCCACCCCCAGAAGCCGCATTCCTCGCCCTAGGAAGGGCGGAATCACCACCTCTTCGGTGATCACCGGTGCGGCCATTGGGTAGTTGAGCTCCCGCCGGATACGAACGTAAAGGTCCTCGGGGACGCCTTGGCCACCGCCGGCGACGATCTGGTGTGTCGCGCGGCCTGAGATCGCCCCCATCGAGTAGTGCAGAGCACGACGCGCGCTCGCGTTGGCCAGGTCCACTGCGACGACAACCGCCACTCCTAACGCCACCCCTAGGACGGTCAACAACCCCTGCAAAGGGTGGCGCGCCGCCCAACGAACTCCGATCCGCGTCAGCAGCCTCATCGCTCCACCGGCCTGGAGACCAGCTCGTGCAACTTTCCGTCCTCGATCGTCAGCACTCGGTCGGCCATCGCAGCGATCTGCGGGTCGTGAGTGGCCACCAGCAGGGTGGCGCCCTGCTGCTGGTGTATCTCGCGCATCAGCTCCAAGACCTCAGCGGCCGTCTTGGCGTCCAAGTTCCCCGTCGGCTCGTCGGCAAGGACGAGAGCGGGTCGGTGAACGAAGGCCCGAATCGCGGCGACTCGCTGCTGCTCTCCGCCGGAGAGCCGATCCGGGTAAGCGTCCCGGCGGTCTCTCAATCCAACGCGCTCCAACAGCGCGGTGACCCGCGCCTTCCCCTCCCGAACCGGAACGCCGTTTAGCTCCATCGGGAGGAGTAGGTTCTCCTCAACGGTTAAAGTGGGAATCAGGTTGAAGAACTGGAAGATGAACCCGACCTCGCGGCGCCGGAAGAGGGTTCGCTCCCGTTCGGACATCCTCGAAAGGGACCGGCCACGGATCATCACCTCCCCGGAGGTGGGCAGGTCTAACCCGCCGATCAGATTGAGCAGAGTGGACTTACCGGAGCCGCTTCGTCCCAAAAGGACCGCCCATTCCCCTCGGTAGAACGTCCAGTTAACGCCGTTCAGGACGACTCGATCCCGCGGCCCCTCTCGGTAGACCTTGGTCAGCGCCTGCAACTGAACGACCGGCTCCCTCACAACGATCCTTTCATCCTTTTTTCCTTGCTAAGTATACGGTACACAGGTCCCACGACAGACGGCCAACCGTTGCAGGAGAGCCCAAGGGCTCCACGTCTCAGCGTTGACAACAGACACGGAGTGAACGATCATAAACGCTGGAAGCGATTCGTACATCAGGACGTAAGGAGGTGAGAACATGCGTCGTGGAATTTCGACGGCGCTTGTGCTGGTGACGCTTCTGAGCAGCGCTGCGTTCGGCGCCGAACTGATCCTCTACCTTCCTTTTGAGGAGGGACAGGGGGACGTGGCCAAGGACGCCAGCGGCCGGGGGAACGACGCCACCCTAAAAGGCAACGCTGCGTGGGGTCAGGGCGTCTACGGCGGCGGCATCGAGATGGTCGCCGGGAGCTTCTTGACCGTCGAGCACTCCCCGGATCTGGCGCTGACCGAGTCCATGACCCTGATGGGATGGGTCCGCATCCCTGCGGACACGGGCGATCAGCAATCGTTGATCGAAAAGGGCCCGGTCTGGGGGCCGGGAGAGTACAACCTGCTCCCCGACTACAACAACCAGGTGCTCCTTCAGATGAACGACCTTCCCGACAACTGCGACGATGAGATCATGGGCGGCAACGTCCTGGATGGGCAGTGGCACCACGTCGCTGGGGTCTGGGACGGTCAGGAGATCCGGATCTACGTGGACGGCCAGGAGGTCCGCGCGGGCCAGTGCGAAGGCGTCCTGGAGGTGAACGAGCAACCGTTGTTTATCGGCTCACGGGGCGGCAGTCAACGCTGGTTGGTCGGCTCGATCGATGAGATCAAGATTTACAACGGCCCGCTCTCGGAGGCCGAGATTCAGGCGGCCATGGAGGAGCAGGTTCAGCTGGCCGTCCGTCCCCAGGACAAGGCCACTGTGATGTGGGGGGCGATCAAAACCGCCGCACTCCGATGACCCGCACCATCCGAGAACAGACTGAAGCCCTGGAAGATCGGTTGCTTGCGCCCTATGCCACCCGAAGCAGTCGCTCGCGGGGGCGCAAGCGACCGCTCTCCCCCTGTGACGTGCGGACCGAGTTTCAGCGGGATCGGGACCGCATTCTGCACTCCAAGGCCTTTCGTCGGCTCAAGGGGAAGACCCAAGTCTTTTTGGCCCCGCGAGGGGACCACTACCGCACCCGATTGACTCACACCCTGGAGGTGGCTCAGATCGCCCGAACGATCGCCCGCGCCCTTCGGCTGAACGAGGACCTCACCGAAGCGATCGCCTTGGGCCATGACGTGGGACACACCCCTTTTGGACACGCCGGAGAGTCGGTGTTGGACGAGTTTCACCCCGACGGGTTTCGGCACTACGAGCAATCGGTGCGCGTTTTGGACTTCCTGGAAGGCGAGGGGGAAGGGTTGAACCTGACCTACGAGACCCTCGAAGGGATCGCTGCTCACTCGAAAGGGCGAGGGCCGATCTTCCAGCCTGCGCAGGACGGACAGAGCTACGAGTCCGTCGTCGTTCGGGTCTCCGACATCATCGCCTACCTGAACCACGACATCGAGGACGCCGTTCGCGCGGAAATCCTCCGGGAGTCGGAGCTGCCCGCCGAGGCGGTCCAAGTACTGGGATCAACGCGGGGGGAGCGGATCGGTCGCATGGTCCGAGACGTGATTCACGCCAGCTTGGAGGCCGGGAAGGTCTGCATGAGCCCGGAGGTGCTCGCCGCAACGGACGCTCTCAAGGACTTCATGTACGAGCGGGTTTACCCTTCCCCAGAAATCGTCAACGAAATTCGCAAGGCGCGTTCTGTCTTGAACACGCTCATCGAATACTACTATCATCACGTCGAGGCGATGCCGCCGTTTTTTCAGCGGATCGCAGAGACGGAGTCGCGCGAGCAGGCGGTGTGCGACTACATCGCCGGAATGACCGACCTGTACGCCTTGGACCGTTATCGCGAACTGTTTTTGCCCAGAGCGTGGGACGGATCCTAACAGAGAAAGGATGCCGATGAAGCTTCGAGCGGGAATGCTGCTGGGGATCGGCTTGCTGTTAGCGCTTGGCGGCCTAGGTTGCCGGGGTGGAGAGCAGGGGACCGGTGGCGACTCGGAGACAATCGTTCTCGGCGTTGCCGGCCCGTTTACCGGCAGTGCAGCCGCCTTTGGCGAACAGATTCGGATGGGGGCAACGCTGGCGATGGAGCAGGCCAACGCCGCCGGAGGGATCAACGGGAGAAAGGTGGAGTTGATCTTTGAGGACGATCAGGGTCGGGACGACCAGGCCAGCGCCGTGGCGACCAAGCTAGCCAGCAATCCTCGCGTCCTTGCGGTAATTGGGCACTTTAACTCGATCTGTTCGCTGGCCGGAAAGCCGATTTACAAGCAGGCCGGGGTGGTGGAATTCTCTCCCGGCTCCACCAACGTGGACGTGGCGCGGGGCTCTGAGTGGACCTTCCGCAACCTGTACCACGACGCCTACCAGGGGGAGATGCTGGCTCGGTACGTCGGCGAGATGCTCGGCTACCGACGGGTGGCCATCTTCTACGACAACGACGACTATGGCACCGGCCTCAAGAACGCCTTTGTCCAGAAGGCTCAGGAGCTCGGAATGACCATTATCGGCGAAGAGGCTTACCAGCGGGAGCAGACGCTGGACTTCTCCGCCGCGCTGGACAAGTTCGCCGCCCAGCAGCCGGATATCTACTTCATCGCGGGCCTGTACAACGAGGCCGCCTCGATCATCAAGCAGGCGCGGGAGAAGGGCATCCAGACGCCCTTCATCGGTGGAGATGGGCTGTTTTCGCCGGCGCTGATCGAGATCGGCGGCGAGGCGGTCGAAGGGACCATGATCACCACCCCCTTCATCGTTCATCCGGACGTCGGAGGGCCTCAGGCGCAGAAGTTCCGGGAGGAGTTTATCAAGCGCTTTGGGGAGGAGCCGGACACCTGGGCCGCTCTTACCTACGACGCGGTGAACCAGATCCTCGACGCGATCCGTCACGTCGGCCCGGATCGAAAGGCGATTCGGGACTACCTGGCAGCCACCAACTCGCCGGAAAAAGCCTTCCAGGGTGTTACCGGCCCGACCTACTTCGACGAAAACGGCGACTGTCTGAAACCGGCCTACGTAGCCGTCGTTCGGGATGGGGAGTTCGTTCCGGCGGAAAAGCAGCTCCCACGATAACACCGTTTCCCACGCAGACAACGGCGGGGAAGGGACGGCCCCTTCCCCGCTGTGCTTCAGAAGGAAGGGATCAGCGCTTGAGCGCCGCCCAGAAGACCGAAAGCCGCTCCCGAGGCCGGACGGATAAGGCCGCCGCTGCGACCTGGTCGCCGAGCCAGGAGAGCGCGTTTTCAAAGAGGATGGTCGCCGGTTGGGCCCGTTCCGGGTTTCGGGTGTCCACGCAGGCGTGAAGGTACACTCCCAGACCGTAGCGGAGGTAGGCGATCGCCGGATCGCCGTTGTCCTTGCGTGTTGCTAGGACGACCCAGGCGTCGTCCAGGCCGGTGAGGTTGTCGTCCAAGACCAGCGCGCTCAACGCCGCCTCGTCCAACACATGCGGGTGAGTCAGGAGGGGATGGTTCCGCCCTACCTCGGTGACCTCGATCTCGGCATCGCCGGTGTTCAGCACCCGGACGGGGTGTTCTTCCAAGGGCAGCCAACCGCCGGCCTGTCGACCCAACGGATCGGTGAAAGCGTCATCGAAGGCGGAGAACCAGACCGCGCCGCCGTTTTGGACGAACTCCCGGACGATCGCCTCCGAACCGAGTAGATGGTAGTCGCCACCGTCGCCCGGCCCGTTCCAAGCCAGCCAGAGGATGTCGGCTCCTCTCAGGTCCCCGTCAAAGGTGGTCCCGTCCACGATCACCTGTTCATAGACAAAAGTGTGCCGGCCAGAGGCGGGGATCTGAGCGAGCAACTCCCCTTCAGGGGAGTTGACGTTTCCGATCAACACCAGCACCTTCAGCTCCCGTCCTAAAGCACTTACGGCTCCAGCCAGAAGCAGCAGGCCCAAAGCCCAGATGCGGAGTTTCATCGCCTCTCCTTTCTGCGCTGAACGGTCTTCTCTCCCTTCAAAGACCACCGCACCTGACGGAGAAATAAGTAAATGATATACATGAAACAAACTCCTCGTCAGAAAAGGGGAGACACGTTTGCCTCCCCTTCTCTTCAAGCGTTCTGGAAGGTGATCAGCGGTTCTAACGAACCTCCGCCTTGACCGCACCCCAGGTGGTGGTCAGCTTGCCCGCCGGGTCTACAGCGGTGGCGTTGCTGGCGATCCAATTGGCCAGCCAGAGCAGCGCGTTCTCATGGAGCGGGGCGGCCGCGTTAGCCCGGTTAGCATCTCGTGTGTCCACACAGGCTTCCAAGTAGACGCCGGCTCCATAGGGCAGGTAGGCGACCGCGGGGCTGCCGTTGTCCACCCGAGTGGCCAGGATCACCCACGAGTCGTCCAGTCCTGCGAAGTTGTCGTCTAGGACCATCGCGTTCATGTCCACGGTGTTCGGCGTGGTGAACAGCGGATCGTTCATCCCCGCGTCGGTCAGCTCCACGTCCGAATCGCCCGTGTTCTCGACGATCACTGGATGTTCGTCAATCGGCAGCCATCCCCCCACCTGGCGGCCCTGATCGTCGGTGAAGTTGTCGTCAAAGGCGGAGATCCACACGACGCCGCCGTTCTGGACAAAGTCCAAAACGGCCTGTTCCGCGCCGCTCATAAAGTAATTGCCATCGTGACCGGGGCCGTTCCAGGGGAACCAAAGGATGTCGGCCCCTCGCAGGTCCCCATCAAAGCTACCGCCCTCAATCACGACCGACTCAAAGGTGAAGTTGTAGCCGCCCACGCTGGTAAACTGGGAGACGACGCCCGGTTCCGGCGATCGGGCGTCGCCCACCAAGAAGAGGACCTTGTACTCCTGTGCCGTCGCAACGGCAGCCAATCCCAGCGTCAGAGCAAACGCTAAGAGTGCTCGTCTCATGGCTCCAAACTCCCTACTTCGGCGCGTGAACGCTCTCACCGGACGACCGGCGCCGTGCGGCCGCCCGGGGATGAGGCTAGCGCGCTGCCTTGAGCGCGCCCCAGGTCGTCGCGGCCTTCCCCGAGGGACTGACCGCGAGCGTCGTCTCCATCCAGTTCCCCAGGAACAGCAGGCCGTTCTCTAGCAGCGGCTCCGCAGCGGCCGCGCGGGCCGCGTCTCGCGTGTCAATGCAGAACTCAACGTAGAGCCCTCCGTTCCACTCCAGGTACCAGGCCGCCGGCTGGTTGTTGTCCTGGCGAATCGCCAACACCACAAAGTCGTCGGGCAGGTTCGCCCAGTTGTCGTCCAGAACCAGCGCGCTGGTGTCAATGTCGTTCGGCTCGCTGAACAGTCCGGAGGCCTTCCCCTCGTCGGTGATCTCGACCTCCGCGTCGCCGGTGTTCTGAACGATCACGTCTGGATACTCGTCAATGGGAAACCAACCCCCGATCTGCTTGCCGTTCTGGTCGGTATAGTTGTCGTCAAAGGCCGAAATCCAGACGGCATGGCCTTCGGCCACCCAGTTCCGGAACGCCTCTTCTGCACCCCCCATGAAGTAATTGCCGTCGTGGCCGGGGCCGTTCCAGGGAAACCAGACGATGTCCATCCCCTCTAGGTTAGCCGGATCGAAGACCCCACCCTCGTGAAGCACCGTGGTGAACTCAAAGGTGTGGGGTCCTACTTTCGTGAACTGCTCCAACAGCGCGGCCTCCTGATCACGAGCGTCGCCGCGGGCGATCAGGACCTTAAAGTTGCCCGCATGGGCCGCTGCCGTCAGCAGCATCGCAATCAGAAACGCCGGTATCCATCGTGTCATCGCTCTGCTCCTTTCCGGATCGAGATCCCTGTCCTTTTGACTTCGTCGGCTGCAACCTCCGGGAGAGCATCTTTGCCAGGATGAAGGTGGCCTCGTCGCCTCTGGCCGCGGAGCTCCGCCTCCAGATAGACCCCTTCGAACGGCTCCTCGGAAAGAACCTCGACGACCTGGTGCAGCTCGCCGATCCGGGCGTAGAGCAGGTCGCCGCGCTCCATCACCTGCTCCTCGTCGCCGCATCGCACCCGAGCGCGACCGCGAACGATCAGCCAGTACTCGTCGCAGTCGTGAAAGTGAAGGTCGCTAGGGGCCTGATCGGGCCGAACGATGAAGACCCCCCAGCCGCTCAGCGGCGTCTCGGCCTCTCGTTGGCGCTTCTCCTGCGCTTTGATGATCGGCATCGCTTGTCCCCCAAAGGTTTGTTATCTTATACCTGCTTCGGATACCGGAGTCAACCTGAAAAACCGGCCTCGATTTTATTACATGTAATGCCCCTTCACAACGGATGTCGTCGGCCGTTCGGACCCGAAATCGCCGCTCCAAAGCCACAAGAGATCCAGCTCAAGCTTGTTCCCTCCCGAAAAATGCGCTATTATGAAAAATAACCGATAGCTCAAGGGAAGACGTTCTTCTCCCGATAGGTTCTACGAGCGCATCGGGTGAAAAGCAGGAAGAACGCGAGGGTCTCCGATGGGATTGAACCCCAATCTGATCCATCTGATGACCGTTCGCAACCAGGGTCAGACGGAGACGGCGCCCGGTTCGACGGCGCCGACGACACCTCCGGCGAGTCGTTCCTTTCAGGAGGTCCTGGAAGAGTCGCTTTCCAGCGCCGAGCGCGCTGGGGAGGTCTCTCGAGCGGTCCTGGGGTCGGTAGCCCCCAGCTCGGAGCCCGTTCCCTCTTCAGATCGCGTGCGACGGTATCCTCCCTCCCAGGTGCTCAGTCCAGAACGCCTGCTCCAGAAGTTCGTCGTCGAGCACGACCTGGTCTTGGCAGCTCAACGAACTCCAGAAGGCCGTCCCCGCTACGGCGCGGAGGACGACCCGAACGGCGAACGGGTCCGCCGGTCGAACCTTCATCCTGTGGAATAACTTCCATCCCCATCGTCCCCTTGTAGGCCTTCCCTGTCCAAGCAGGGGTTGCATTCTGAAACAGTCCTGCGTCCGTCGCCTTCGTTCCTCAATCCGAGGGATTGGGGGCTGAATTCGCGATTCTGCATCGCCAGAAGAAATCTCGTTGCGCAAATGCGACAGCGGTCTTGTCGGCCTCCGGCCAAGGAATCGCCCTTTTCCCCTGAGAAGAACGGACCCGATCCTCTTCCCGCGTCCGGAGAGTTATCGGGCACGCGCTTTGCATACCCCCCTCAACGGCAAAGAGAAGAGAAGGACCCTTTCCCTGGGAGGCAAAACGATGGGACAAGCGATGAGCCACAGCGGTACCAAAGATAGAGAGGGTAGAGAGATTCCGATGTCGCTAGCGTTCTCTCGACGAGAGGGCATCGGGTATTTCTGGATCTTCGGGTCGCTCACGCATCGGGACGCTGCAGATTTAGAGGACTCCTTTGATCGGGTGTTGCTCTTTACGGGGGACTGTCTGGGACTGGTGCTCAACCTCTCCCATCTCCAACGGGTAGATCGCGAGGGGCTCACCGTCCTGAACCGCCTGATTCGGCGCGCTTTGGGGCCCCTGTATGAGCGGAAGTTGGTGGGCGTTGAGCCGCCGGAGCCGGTTCGCGCCCAGCTGGCCCAAACGCCCGCTTATCGGGAGATTCGCTGGTACGCACACGCCCACGAGGCCGCCGAAGCGCTGAGAGAGGATCGCATCAAAGGGTCAGAACGCCCTAATGCGAGGGCCGTCAAGGCCCTGATCTGAGGCCAGGAGGAACTGACCGTGCAGCTATTTTCGGTCGTCGGCAAGACAGAAGTCCAGTTCATTGTGCGCCATGCGGTGCTGCACACCGAGGGACGGGTGTTGGCCCGTCGTCTGCGGGAGGCTGTCTTGGAGGCGCGGCCCCGACGAATTGTGCTGGACCTGCGCGGAGTCCGGCTGATGGACTCCTTTGGGATCTACGCCCTGGCCGACTTCTGCAAGTGGCTGCACCGTGAGGGGCGGGACGTCGAGCTGATAGTACTGATGAACCGCCCGCTGGAGCGTCTCTTTCGGATGGCTCACCTGGAGCCGTTGTTCACTCCCCAAAGCGCGCCGGGCGAGGAGGAGGTCGTCTGGCAGATGGGATCTTCAGAGAGGATGCCCCTCCTTGAGGCGCCCCTTTCCCCGCGCGTTGGGGAGGGGAACTGGACCGCTGTGGCTTGTTAGTCCCGCGTCGTAAAGGAGAGGGAAAGCCCGTCGCCGGCCTTTGCCCCGGCGACGGGCGTTTTTTGTGCTCGTCCTAATCTCAACAGCTCACTAGCGAGGCGGGAGAGTCAGTCGAACGCCGTCGTGAATCAACCCGATCCGCCAGGCCGGAATCGGCTGGAACCCCAACCGCCAAACCGGCGCGTCCGGACGAAGGGTGAAGTCCAACCGCTCCGGGTCCCGGAAAAGCAGCGTCTCCGGGTCCACCAAGTTGTCGCTGATCTCCGTGAACGGCTCCGCCTCTTGGGCCAGCTCCAGCCATCGGCTCTGGACGGAAACGTTCCGGACGATCCGGTTTCCCTTGGGAACCGGTGGGTCGTCCTCCAAAATGGTGGCCAGCCTGGGATATCGGGTGCTGTACGGCGGCCGATCGTGCTGGACCGCCTCCAGCTTCTCGAAGATCCGCCAGCTGCTGCCGGGAGCCATGTACTGAGCGGCCCACGTCAACCCCCGCGCGTCAATGTGCACCGCCGGGTCGCACTCGATGAAAAGGTTGTTCTCCACCAGATTATCCCGTCCTCCGCCGATGAACACCGCTCGGCTGGCCCGATAAAAGATGTTCCCAAATACGATCGTCCCGCTGGCACAGTCGTCCAGATAGACCGACATCGCCCCGTGGGTGTAAGGCCCGTGAATGTCGTGAAAGAAGTTGTATCGGATGACCGTGCCGCGCGTCGTCCAGTCCCGACCGGTGTAAAAGGCGCCTACATCGCCAGTCTCCTGGCAGATGTTAAAGACCTCGTTGTACTCAAGCAGGTGATCGTTCCCGCCAAAGAGGATCCCCGTATGGGGCGCGTCGTGAATCCGACAGTGGGCAACCCGGTGCCCGACGCCGGAGACCCCGACCGCTGGCCGGTAAGTGCGACACCAGCGGCTATACCGCGCAATCTCACAGTTTTCAACGTAGTGGCCTCCCGGCTCCAAGGTCTTCCGGTCCCCGCCGGAGAGGGAGATGCCCCCGTCACCGGTGTCCAAAATATCACAGCTCCGAATCCCGTGCCGATAGCCCCCTTGGATGACGACGGCCCGATTGCCGATGTTCCGAAAGGTTGCTCCAGCGATCAGACAGTGATGCCCCCCTTCCAGGACGAACGCGTCCCCCCTGCAGGCCTCAAAGATGAACCCCGCAAAGACGACGTGGGCCAGCTCCTGCGCTCGAACCAGCGTTCGAGTCATCGAAACGACGACATCCCCATAACCGATCGGCTCTGGAGGCCAGAAGAACAGCAGTCCCGTGCCTCGATCAAGGTACCACTCCCCCGGCTCGTCCAGCTCGTCCAGAACGTTGAGAAACCGGAAGCGCTGACCCGGTTTGTATCCGTAGACGCCGTGGGGCGGCTCGGTCTGAACCAGTCCGATCCAGGGATCCAGCTGGGCGACCGCCTCATACGAGTCGGCCCAGTCGTGTGTCCAGTAGCCGTGTACCCAGATGCCCTCGCGTTGCTTCCAGCGTTGGGGTCGCTCGTCTTTGTAGGTGAACTGACCGCCGTTCGGGCCCTTGGGGGCTCCGGCGATCGTCAACCATCCCTCATTTGGGTAACGGGCCAGAGGCATCGGGCGATTCTTGAAGAACAGCTCCAAGGCAGCAGGTTGGATCGGTCGGCCAAAGCCCCGTGGGGTCAGCTCGCCGTAGTCGTAAATCCCTTGAGCGCTCAGGTCGGCGATCATCACTTGGTCCCTGGCTTCCGGCGAGAGCAACTGTTTAAGCGCTGCGCTGCGCACCGGTGTGAACCCTCGAACCACGGAACCGCCGGTGATCCGCACCTCTCCGCCTGGAAAGGCTTGGTAAACGATCGGTGCCTCCGGCGTCCCAGAGTCCTCCTCGGAGAGCTCCAGCGGCTGGGCTAGGACGTAGGTCCCCGGGAGGACTAGAATTTGAACGCCCCCTTCGGGCAGCCCCTTGGAGCGCTTGAGCTCGCGAACAGCGTCTCGCGCCCGTTCCAAACTTGCAAACGGCCCGTCGGTCCCGCGCCGGTTCGGCTGAACGAGAAGGCCGGACCACTCGTCCTTCCCTTCTGGCGAGACGTAATAGGTGACCCGCATGGTCGTTGCCTTTCCCGCGATCGTCAACCACGCAACTAGGAGTAGGGAGAATCCTCGGAACACGGTTTTCCGCCGCATGACACCCCTCCGCACCGGCTTCGCTCAGAGACTAGCGAATTCTGAAAGTGCGGACAAAGTGCCGGTAATCCCTTGATCAAGAGATCACAAACCGTGCCCGAAGGAAGTAGGCCGCTCTCGCAAGGATCGTGTCGGCAGGCGCTGCTGCAAATTGCATCGTTACGAGTCAGCAAGGCATATTTGCCACAAGCGCCGGGTCACACCCACCGGCGGAGAAGATCGCAAAGTCGCCGTCGAGGGAAAAAAGAAGCTTGCCCGTTGACCTGCCCTTTGAGACGGAAGTTCCCCTTCCAGCGTGTGCTTGTCCCTTGGGAGCAGAAGGGAGATATAATAAACACAAGCAACGGGCCGATGGGCCGTCCTTCGAGGAGAGAAGAGAGCATGAGCGACCGACCCAAGACGATGTTCGAGAAGATCTGGGAGCGGCATGTTGTCCGCGAGGCTCCCGGCGAAGCGACGATTCTGTATATTGACGTCCATCTGGTGCACGAGGTCACCTCGCCTCAGGCCTTTGAGGGCCTTCGACTCGCTGGGCGACGGGTTCGCCGCCCGGACAAGACCTTTGCGACCATGGATCACAACGTTCCCACGACGGACCGGTCGCTACCGATTCTGGACGCGATCGCGCTCAAGCAGATGGAGACGCTTGTACGCAACTGCCGGGAGTTTGGCATTCCCGTCTTCGATCTGAACAGTCCCGATCAGGGAATCGTCCATGTGATCGGCCCGGAGCTTGGAATCACGCAACCGGGGCGGACGATCGTCTGCGGCGACAGCCACACCTCCACCCACGGCGCCTTTGGGGCGCTGGCCTTTGGGATCGGCACTAGCGAGGTCGAACACGTCCTGGCGACCCAGTGTCTGTTGCAGTTGAAGCCTAAGACCTTCGAAATCCGCGTTGAGGGGGAGCGGCCCAAAGGGGTAACCGCCAAGGACATCATCTTGGCCATCATCGGTACGATCGGCACCGCCGGTGGAACGGGATACGTCATCGAGTACGCCGGTTCGGCAATCCGGGCCCTTTCGATGGAGGAGCGGATGACCATCTGCAACATGTCCATCGAGGCAGGGGCCCGCGCGGGGATGATTGCCCCCGACGAGACCACCTACGCGTTCTTGGAGGGACGCCGCTACGCCCCCAAAGGAAAAGACTGGGAGAAGGCTCTGGAGATCTGGCAGTCGCTGCCGACCGATCCGGGGGCCAAGTTCGACCGGTACCTGGAGCTGGACGCCTCTCAGTTGGAGCCGATGGTCACCTGGGGAACCAATCCTGGCCAGGTGGTCGGCGTGACCGGCGTCGTTCCCGATCCTTCGGAGATGCCCACCGAGGACGAACGCAAGGCCGCCGAACGGGCCCTGGAGTACATGGGTCTGGAGCCGGGAACTCCGATCACCGATATCCCCGTGGACCGGGTCTTTTTGGGCAGCTGCACCAACTCCCGTCTGGCCGACCTCCGGGCGGCCGCTCGGATCGTTGCCGGGAAGAAGGTTCACCCGCGCGTTCGGGCGATGGTGGTCCCCGGCTCCCAGCACGTCAAAAAGGCCGCCGAAGCGGAGGGGTTGGATAAGATCTTCAAGGAGGCCGGCTTCGAGTGGCGGGAGCCGGGATGTTCGATGTGCTTGGGCATGAACGAGGACATCCTCCAGCCTGGAGAGCGCTGCGCGAGCACCTCCAACCGGAACTTTGAAGGCCGACAGGGGCGTGGGGGTCGAACCCATCTGGTCAGCCCAGAAATGGCCGCCGCCGCCGCGATCGCAGGCCACTTTGTGGACATCCGGGACTGGCTATAAGAACGGCAAGAGAAGGAGAACGCCGGACGATGCAGCCCTTTACCGTACATCGGGGACTGGTCGCGCCACTGGATCGGGTCAACGTGGACACCGACCAGATCATTCCCAAGCAGTTCCTCAAGCGGATCGAACGGACGGGATTCGGTCAGTTTCTCTTTTACGATTGGCGATACCGCCCCGACGGGACGCCGGACCCAGACTTTGTGCTCAATCAACCGCGCTATCAAGGGGCCAGCATTCTGCTCACGCGGGCCAACTTCGGCAGCGGAAGCTCGCGGGAGCATGCCCCCTGGGCGCTGCTGGACTACGGCTTTCGGGCGATCATCGCCCCTTCCTTCGCCGACATCTTTAAAAACAACTGCTATAAGAACGGAATCCTTCCGGTCGAGCTGGACGCGGCGATCGTGGATCACCTCTTTCAGGAAGTTTGGAACCACGAGGGTTACGAGCTGACTGTAGACCTTCCCGAGCAGGTGGTGATCGAGCCAAACGGAACCCGTCACCGCTTTGAGGTCAACGAGTTCCGCAAGTACTGCCTCCTCAACGGCTTGGACGACATCGGCTGGACCCTTCAGTTTGAGGACCTGATCGCCGCCTACGAGGCGGAACGGGACGCCCTGCCCACTTAAGGCCCCACCGGCTTACTGCCGCGGAGGAGGAAGCTCGCCTTTCGGACGGCAAACGTGTCGTCGCCGGAGAAGACTAGGTAAGCGCTGCTCCCGTCGGGGGCCATCCACTTGGTGGGGAACGACCCCCGTTCGCCGGGACCTACGTCCCATTCCAACGTAGCGTAGACGGGTGTCCACGGGCCCCAGGGCGCCGGTGCCTCCAGGACAGTGAAGCCCCCTGCAAATCGGCTATCGGCTCGATCCGACCCTTGGGTTGGGGGAACCTGCTGCCACCAAAGGTAACGGCCAAGCGCTCGGCTGTAGGTCATCGCATGGCGTAAACACCGGTCGGGCGCCTCATAGATCGGCCGGCGCTGCTCAAAGTCCCCCCACACCGGACCGTTGGAAGGACTAAGACCGACGAAGAACTCGTACGCCTCCCGCTCCATCAGCCGACCTATCGGTGCACGCGCGAGAACAAACCCATCGGCGGGCTCATAGCCGCTGGGCCCGTCCGGAGAGACGAAATAGGCATATCCGCGTAGGGGATCCGGCAGCTCGTGATGACCCTGTCCGAAGTCGATCCAGGCCGCATAGCCCAGTCGCTCCAAGCTCCAATCGGCCCAAACCCAAGTCCTGCAGAAGTCCTCCGAACGAGCGATCTGGGTCCCGTTGCCTCGACCGTCCACGCTCTTGACCAGCAGGTAGAGCGTATTTCCAACGGCCAACAGCCCGCTCGACTTCTTCCCGCTGCGGCCGGAACCCCGATTCTCCCCGTTGGAACGAATGTTCTCACCACGAATCTCCGGAGGGTCGCCAATCACCCGAGCAAAGCCCATCCCCAGCTTCTCCGGCACGCGAGGCTCAAAGCCCCATCCGTCGCCGTAAGAGGTGTACAGATTCCCGTCGTCCGCCCACGCCAGAGGCCAGTTGTCGCTTCCCTCAGCCAAGCGGAGGATCGTCTCCGGCGGGGCCCAGCGGATCCCCAGGACGCGCGCGACCCGTCGCTCCGCCTCGAACGCTCGCCTCCTGGACGACCGCCGGGTCCAAGAAGGCTGCCATCACCGGATCGAGCACTTGAGCCTTGATTTGACCCCAGAACTCTAGGCTCTCCCCGTTCCGGTCCAGAGTGCCACCGTAGCGAACGATGACGAGCTCCAAGCTGGGCACGACGATCATCACCTGATGGCCAGCCCCTGCACCGGCGAAGGCGTCCGACGGGACGTTCTCCCAGACCCGATCGTTGTTCGTGTAAAAGCCCATTCCTGAAGCCGGGGCCGGCTGAGCCTCCGAGCGTGGAGGGCGCGGCATTCCTGCGTCGGTGATCGCCCGCCGCACCCATTGGGGAGCAATCAGCTCGCGCCCTGCCCATCGGCCCTCCTGAAGCAGCAGCTGGCCGATCCGCGCCGTCGCCCGCGCGGTGAACCCGCCTCCGCCCCAGTTGGGAACCAACGGGAGCCCCTCCGTTTCAAAAGTCCTCTCGTAGCCGATGCTCCAGGCCGAATCGGGGATCCCTAACGGCCGGAAAAGACGCTCTCTCAGGAGCGTCCGAAGGTCCGGATGTTCGGTCCCCTCCAGCGCCGCCGTCACGGCGTAGGCCAGCATCGCCATGCCTGGGTTGCTATAAGCGTAATCGGTCCCCGGCTCAAAGAGCACCGACGCTTCGTCGCGCGCCAAGAGAAAGGGGTTTTGGTCCTGACGCCAGAACGCCCCCTTCCAACCGGGAAGCCGTTCGTGGGGAAGGCCGTCCTCCTCGGCGTCCTCAATTCCCGAGGTATGCGTTGCCAGGTGGCGGATCGTGATCCGCGACCGGATCGGGTCGTCCTGCCAGGCAGGAATATAACGGGCCGCTCGATCGTCTGGAGCGATCCGACCGTCGGCGGAGGCGATCGCCAGCGAAAGACCGCCGACCAGCGCCTTGGCCAGAGAGGCCGTGTAGTGCTTCCGGTTCGGCCCGAAGTCCTCCGCATAGCGTTCGAAGACAATCCGACCTCCCCGCACGACCAAAAACGCCTTCGTCCGACGAGCAGCCAGGTTCTCCCACGCGGCCTTCAAGCGCGCTTCAGAAAGCCCTGCCGACTCTGGAGGGACGCTGGGCCAAGCTTCCAGCGGCTCCGCTCCGTATGCTGCGCCCATGGTCATCCATCCCCCGATCAGGGCCGCCTGAACCCAACGCAGAGGCCGCCGCCCCCAACCGGACGCCGCGAAAAGACCGCCCATGAAACTCCTAAGCCGCGGACTCCGCAAACCGAACGCTGACTACCTTGGAAACGCCTGCCCGTTCCATCGTGACGCCGTAGAGCACGTCCGCCTTTTCCATCGTCCGCTTGTTGTGGGTGATGATCAGAAACTGAGTGTGCTGATCGTAGTTCTCGATCAGGTTCGTGAATCGGAGCACGTTCGCCTCGTCGAGCGCTGCGTCCACCTCGTCCAGAACGCAGAAGGGGGAGGGGCGAATCTCAAAGACGGCAAAGAGCAGCGCAATGGCCACCAGTGAGCGCTCACCGCCGGAGAGCAACGAGATGCTCTGGGGCCGCTTGCCTGGAGGGCGCGCGATAATCTCGATCCCGGACTCCAGGACGTCCTCTTCGTCCGTCAGACGAAGCTCCGTCTCCCCGCCGCCAAACAACCGAACAAAGACGCGCTGAAAGTTCTCCCGAATCTGCTCAAAGGTGCTTAAAAAGCGCTCCCGCGAAGTCTCGTCAATCTTCCGAATCGCCTCTTGGAGCCGGCGGCGCCCCGCCTCTAAGTCCCGGTGCTCCGCCTGGAGAAACTCAAGGCGCTTCCGGTGGTTCTCGTACTCCTCGATCGCCATCAGGTTGACGGCGCCCATAGCCTCCAACTGGCCGCGCAGCTGCTGAACTCGCTCCTCCGCTCCCTCCTCTGGAAGCGTCGGGTCCGGTTCGACCGACTCGATGGGGACGCGGTACTTCTCCAAGATGCGCTCCGCCAGGCTCTGCTCGTGCATCCGCAGCTGGGTAAGCTTGACGTCAAGATGGTGCCGGTGCTTGGAGAGCTTCTCAGCTTCGCGCCGCAGCTGTCGGGACTCCCGCTCCGCCTGGGAGAGGTCGGCGAGCAGCTGCTCCCGCTCCGCTTCGAGCCGAATGAGCCGCTCGTGATGCTCGAACCTCTTCTGCTCCAAGAGCAGGAAGCTGTGTTGTGCTTCGGCGATCTTCTGCTCCAGCTCCTGAACCAACGCCGCGTGGTTTTCCACCGCCTGCCGGTGAAGCTCAAGCTGGCGCTCCGCTTCCCGACGAGCCTCCTCCAGCGAAGCGATCGTTCCCGCCAGACCCTCGATCTGCTGACGACGTCCGGCCAGCTCTACCCGCATCTCGGTCAGCGAGCCCTCCACCTCTTCCTTCTTCCGAAGGGCGCTGTTGCGCTGCTCCTCGAGGTTCTGGATGCGGCGCTCAACCTGCTGTCGCTCCTTTCGAATCGTCTCAATCCGCCGCTGGAGCTCCTCTCGTTCCTGAGAGAGCCCGCCGCTTTCGTCCTCCAGCAGGGTCAGCTCCTGCTCCAAAAGGCGGAGCTCCTCATCGGCGCGGCGAAGCTGGACCTCGACCTGTTCCAGGTCCTTCTTGGCCGCCGCCTCCTCGATCTGGAACCGTTGAATCGTCTCCCGGAGGCGCGCACGCTCCGCCTCGTGGTCTTGAAGCGCGGTCTCCAGTTGCTTTCGGCGCTCCTCCTTCTTTTGAAGGAGGGCGCTAAGCTGCTCCACTTGCGCTTTAAGCTCCTGGATTTCCCGGGGCCGTTGGAGGAAGCCTCCAGCGCGGCCGGTTGCAGTGCCGCCGGTCATCGCTCCGCCGGGGTTGACCACCTCCCCCTCCAGAGTCACCAACCGCATGCGGGTGCGCTCGCGCCGGCTGATCTGGATCGCGTCGTCCAGCGTCTCGACGACCACCACGTTGCCGATCAGATACTCGACCACCGTCTGATAACGCCGATCGGTGTCGACCAGATCGGGCGCCCAGCCGATCACCCCGTGATACCGGAGCAACTCCTCGTCCATCCGGTTTCGACTGTAAAGGATGTCGAGAGGAAGGAAGGTGACCCGTCCGGCCCGATGACGCTTGAGAAACTCGATCGCTCGCTTGGCGTCCTCCGCTGTCTCGGTAACGACGTTCTGAATCGAGGAGCCAAGGGCGATCTCGATTGCCGTTTGATACTCCGGCTCCACTCGGATCAGCTCCGCGACGACGCCATGAATCCCCGGCAGCTCCTCGGGGCGCTCCTGGGAGTAACGAAGCACGGCCCGAACGCCGGTATAGAAGCCCTCATAGCTCTTCTGAAGTTCCTCTAGCGACCGGGCGCGGTGCGCGGCGGTTGCCAGAGCGTCCTGATGGCCTCGGACCTCAGCCTCCAGCTTTCGGAGCGACTCCAGAGCGGCGGCGATCTGGCCCTCCAGCTCGCGCAATCGGGCCTGGGCGGCGGTTCGTTCGCCCTCGGTGCCCTTGAGTCGACGGCGGACCTCATCCCGCTGAAACTCCAGCTGAGAGCGCTCCCGCTGCTGCTTTTGGTAGGCGACGGCCAGCCGCTCCCGCTGAGAGGCGGAATGTTGAGAACGGTTCTCCACGCTCGTCAGGGCGCTTTCCGACCGGGCGGCCTCGTCCATCAGCTCGATCAGACGGGCTTTGAGCCGCTCGACCTGATCGACGGCCTCTTGAGCCTGGTGGCTCAGCTCCTCCAGAACCCGCTGACGCCCTCGAAGACGGCTCTCGTCGAGCTGCAGAGCGACCTGAAGCTGATCCCGCTCCCGACGTTTGGCCTCGGCCTGCTCGGCCAGCCGGGCGATCTGTTCCTGAAGGGCCTGAATCTGGACCTGTCGGCTCTCACGCTGCTCAAAAAGTCCCGATTGCCGCTCCTTCAAAAGGGCAATCGTGCTCTCCGTGCGCTCGATCTCCGTCTCGAGCTTGTGAATCTGGTTCTGGGCCCCTTGGATCTCTTCTTCAAGGCGAGACCGTCGGGCGAGGAGCTCCTCGCGCGTCGCCTCCACCGCCTGTAGTTGCTCGGTGAGCCGATGAATCGTCTCGGCGGCCGTCTTCAGCTCTTGCTCGAGCGACTCTCGTTCCCGGCGGACCTCGTCCCAGCGTCGTCGGGCGATCGTCAGTTCAAATCGGCGGAGTTCCTCCTGCCGCTCTCGGAAGGCCTTCGCCTTCTCGGCCTGCTCCCGGAGCGCCTCCGTCTCCCGCTCCAGCTCGCCGATCACGTCTTGAATCCGGAGGAGGTTCTGTTCGGTCTCTTCAAGCTTCTTCAGGGCGGCCTTCTTGCGGAACTTGAACTTGTTGATCCCGGCCACCTCGTCAAAGAGATAACGGCGCTCTTCAGGACGGGCGTTTAGAATCAGGTCAATGTTCCCCTGTTCCATCAGGGAGTAGGCGTTCCGCCCGATCCCGGTATCTAAAAACAGCTCCTGGATGTCCCGGAGGCGGCATTGGGCCCCGTTCAGGAGATAACGGCTCTCTCCCTCAGCGGTCAGCAGACGGGTCACCGAAACGGTCGGCGAATCGATCGGAAGAGCGCCGTCCTCGTTCGAGAGGACAAGGGTCACCTCGGCGGCCTTTGCCGGTTTCCCCTCAGAACCGCCGTTAAACAGCACGTCTTCCATCTTGGAGCACCGGAGGGATCGGCTGCTCTGCTCCCCGAGGGCCCAGCGGATGGCGTCAGAGATGTTGCTCTTACCGCACCCGTTTGGACCGACGATCGCGGTGATCCCCTCCTCAACGGTCAGGGTGACCGGCTCGGCGAAGCTTTTGAATCCGCTAATCCGGATCTCCTTGAGTTTCATCCTCATCCGCTCCTTGGAGGAACTCCTCGCCGAAGGGCTCCCAGAGGGACCCTGCAGGACTTTTCAGGGGAGGATACGCCGCCTCCGGAGAAAGCGTTGCGAAACGTCGCGAATAGGTCACCCGCCACAGACACAGGCCCCGCGCTGGAGCGCTCCTCCCTGCCGCCGAGCGGGTCTTCGCCTCCAGGATCTCCAGAAGTCGCTTCTTGGCCTCTTCAAACTCGGCGGTCAGGTCGGGCGCCAGCTTGTAGAGAGTCCCCACGATCGCCCGAACCATCCCCCGCAAAAAGGCGTGCGAGGTGACCTGCAGGATCACCAAGTCGCCGTCGCGCCAGGTCCGACAGGAGGCCAAAGTACAGACAGGGGATCGAGGCGTCCCGCCCTTCTTCTCAAACGAGGAGAAGTCCCGTTTGCCGACCAGCTCCTTACCGAGCCGATCCCAGACCGAAACGGGGAGCGGATGAGGAATGTGCCAAGAGAAGCGTCCCCAAAAGACCGACGGCTGTGGACGGTTGAGAATGTAGTACCGGTAGGTGCGCCAGATGGCCGAATGACGAGCGTGAAACGAAGGAGGCATCTCGGCGACCTGAACCACCCGAATGTCGGGCGGCAAGATCGAGTTAACCGCCTCAAACAGCCCTCGAAGGGGAATCGAGTGTCGGGTTTGAAAGTTGGCAACCTGACCGGCGGCGTGTACCCCCGCATCAGTTCGGCCGGAGGCGATCAGCCGCACCTTTTCCCCGAGAACGGAGGCCAACGCCTCCTCCACCACCGTCTGAACGGCCAGTGCGTTCCGTTGGGCCTGCCATCCGGCATAGTCGGTCCCGTCGTACTCCAGCGTCAGCGCGATATTTCTTGGCATCTTCCCTTCGCTAGATGTTCGGAGCCCAAAACAACGTGTGGCAGGGATTCCCTGCCACACTATGATGAGGCGATTGAGATAACTGCGTCAAACGCGTTCGGAGCTCCGTCTCTGGAACGCCCTCTGATAAGCGTTCAGCCCTTGCTTCGTCCAATCCGAACGCGCCAGACCTCCGGCCCCTGCTCCAGGTACTCCCAGGTGAACTGTCCGGCGCGCTCCGCCTGAAATTGATAAAAGAGCGGCTTAGGATCGTGGTCGTTCACAAGCACGAAGCTCTCCCCCGGTCTCAGTTCATCAAACGTCCGGAAGATGAGCGGGTGACGCTCTCGAGGAACGATCTCCCGCACGTCCAGGACTCGTTCCTCAGCCATAAAGCTCCTCCCTTCTTGGTCGAGGCCTTTCCGCTTTGCCCTTAAGCGTGCGGAGCATTCTCGACAAACGACTCATCACTCTGATTTGAGATACTCCCTTCGACCCCGTTCTGTCCAACAGAACGCGAGAGCGCAGTCGAAGGGAAGGCGGGGACCGAGATCAGGCCAACGGTTGATGGCGAAGGTGTTTCTTGAGCGATTCTAGCAACCCGTCCTCTGGTTCAAAGGGAAGTGAGATCGGCTCATGGTAGATGGCGCTGGTATAAATCCCCAAGATAATCAGGAACTGATCCAGTGAGGCGTTCAGGTTGGCCGGGTGGACCGCCTTGGGGTCATCCAGCCACCGAAACATTGCTTCGATGTGCCCCACCTGCCCGTACCGGTCCTCAGTGCCGTAGTTGTGATAGTCTCTTTCCAGCGTTCCGTCGGGTCGAGTGCGTTCCCACCAGCTCATTGTCCACTGGACCATTCCCCGTTCGCCGTGGACGGCGATCCGTTTGTGCATATGACGGGCCCGATCGTCGCTGATCTGGGGGGCATGGGTGCCGCATCGGAACAGGGCTACCGCGCCATTTTGGAACTGAATCTCTGCCGTTGCCTGGTCTGGCGCAGGGTGGTTCCCTTCGAGGCCGCTAGCGCCGGAGCACTGTCCAAAAACCAGAGTTGCCGGCGTACCTTGGGTGAACGCCGCGACCAACTCCAGAACATGGGTCCCTTGGCCGGAGAGGTTCAATCGGGCGCTGGCGTCCACCAAGCGCACCGGACCGATCTCCCCTTCGCGCACCACTCGCTGCAGCTCCAGACAGCGTGGGTGGAAGTGCAGCTGATGGTTCACCGAAATCTTCGAGCGCGTCACCGATGCCAGCGAACGCAGCTCCTTGTAGTCCTCACTCCCGATGGCGATCGGCTTTTCGACCGTCACGGCGGGGACGTTGTGCTCGCTCGCGATCCGGAGCAGAGAAACCCGAATCGTCGGCGGAGTGACGATGTGGAGCAAATCGGGTTGCTCTTGGCGAAGCATCGTCTCCAGGTCCGTATAGCGCGCCCGGATACCAAACTGTTCCCCGAAGGCGTGAAGCCGATCTTCGTCCTTGTCGCAGATGGCGACCAACTGCCCGCCCTCAACCCACTGGTAAGCGCTGGCATGGGCTCGAGCGCGCGGTCCACAGCCGAGAATCGCTGCACGGTACATGATTGCCCTTTCTCGCTTGCCTCTCTTTTGTGGCTCGTCTTCACTTAGAGGATCAACTCCACCACCGGAGACCGATGGGTCGGCGTAAAGGCGATCCAGGTAGTGGAGCGATCGGGAGTGTAGAAGGTTCCTGCCGAGAAGTCGAGCTGACCGGAGACGGGTCGGAGCTCCTCGTGGTCCACTCGGACGCCTCGCGCTTGAACTCCCTGAACGTGAAGCGTCAGCTCCGGCGCCAGCACCGGCAGGTCCAGGTGGATGGCCGTTCCGTGAACGGTCCATTGAGCCATCTCCCGCATACAGGCGTACCGGGCGATCTCACTGGGCTTGAGCCAACGGGTCCTTTCGCCGCGCGGGTCGCGTTCTCGGAGCCGCCGGACGACGGTTCGGAACGCTTTAAAGCCGCGCTGATCCTCCGCGTGCATTCCGTAGAATCCCTGCCAATGACTGATTGCTATCGCCGGGAGTCCCGCCTCGATCAGCTCCACCATTCGCCCCCCTTCCAGGTCCGGGGTGATGTACCGGTCCGGATCGGCCGGACGGTACCCTTCCCAGGAGCCGGTCCAGTCGCCAGTTCCGGCGATAATCTCCCCGACCGCCTGGCCTTTCTCCCGATCAGGGTACCAGACAGGAACGGGAACTTCCGGGCTCCGTTCGATCCGCTTGAAGAAGTAAGGGGTCGGGTTTCCGGTGACCTCTCGGACGGCCTCGCCGGCCACCTTGGCGTAAAATTCCAGCGTCTGGCCGCCAAAGCCTCCCGGCGAGGTCACCCCCTCCGGTGGCAATCCGACGTTTTGAAGGATGCGGCAGGAGACCGCGATATACTCCCGAACGAAATCCTCTTGATCGGTCGGAAGGCGGCTCCACTCGTACTGCTCCCAGATCGGCGGGTCGAGCGGCTGGAGCGTTTCTGGGTCTAAAACCAGCGTGTGGGTCAGCATCTCCGGTGTGATGTCGAAGGAGGGAGCGATCTCCTCCCGACACATCTGCAGCCAGCTTTCGGTCTGTGCCCTTCCAAAGAGAGGCAGCGGACGATCAATCCTGCCGACACCGGCGGGAACCGGCACGACGCTGAACTTACCGCGCACGCCGTTCTCGGCACAGAACTCGGCAAACCGACGGGTGAACCACTCCGGATGGACAACCGGAACGTCCTCCCAACGGCGGTTCTGGCCGTCTACCGGGTTGCGGTCCCGCATCCAGAAATAGTTGAGATTGATTAACACCGTCGAGTCGTCAATGATCCAGGAGAGCGGAATCCGGTTGAGCGCATACGGGGCGACGGCTACCTTCATGGACTCGCTCCTTTCCGGTTTTGCCCGACAAGATACCCCTCCGCCCCAGCGTGGGCAATGGGAAAGGCTGAAACCGAAGCCCCTCCTCCGTCGTGATATCTCTCCGAACCCAAAGACAGGACCGCACCCAGACGGGGGAAACCTGCATGAGCCGAACACAGGACGTGCTGGTGGGCTATTTCTCCTGGATCGAAAGCACAAGCAAGGGGGGTAACGGTCGGCGGGCTGCTGGTGGTCAATCGCCACGGCGTGCCGATCGAGTTTCGTTATACCGATCCGGTCCGGGCGACGCCGGAGCAAGAGGTCCTTTATGGCGAGCAGCGGCTTCGGGAGGCGATCGTTCTGACGCTCGGGGCCTCGCTGTGGAAGTCGCTTCAGACGAAACCGGCGATCCTCCTGGTGGAGGACCCCGGCGCCGATCGGCTCTGGAAAACCCTTTCAGCCCGTCAGAGCCTCTGCGTCGCTCAGGTGGAGGCCCTCCCCACGGCCGCGACGCCCTGCGAGGGAGCGCTGATGGTGCCACTGGACGCGAGCGGGAATCGCTTCGGTCAGGTGCGATCAAGCGACCCTGCCCAGACGGAACGGGCGGCGGAGGCCCTCCGAAGGCTCTCGGAGACGATGCGGGTGGACGAGCCGTTCGAACGGATCGAGCGGCTCCTGCAGATGATCCACAGTCTCCCAAACTCTGAGCGCCGTGCCCAGACCCCCATGGGGTTGGGCGAAGCAACCCCGCCTGTCGGCAAGGTCCGTCCCGAAGAGGCGGTCTTGGCCCGCCGCGCCCGATCGCCTGAGGAGGGACGGGCGCTGATGGCTCAGTTCGTTCGAGCTAAAAAGTCTCAGACCCAAGAGCTCCGCGCGACCCCCGGCGAGGACCTTCACCCCACAGACGCCCAAGAGACGCCCCGCTTCCGCTCCGTCGAGGAACACCGCGAGGTGCTCCGACGTGTCCTCGGGCAACGGTCCAGCCGTGGGCGCATGGCCTGGTGGGAGTCCTCGCGCAACCCTTCCCCCCGACGCCCGGAGTAAACGCCAATGAGTCGCCTTGAAGGAGATCGCTCGAACGCCCGATCGGTGTTGGAGGTGTCCGTCCACCGCGTAGGGCTACTGTCGACGACTGTGGCGGTGCAAGCCGTTGAGCTGCTCCGCTCGGTGGGGTGCCATTCCTTAGAAGCCCGTCCTCCGATGCCGGCGGTTCACGGGCGGCGGTTCTTCTTGGCCCTCAAGGAGGAGGAGCTCCACCAAGCCGGGCCGTTCGATCGGGCGATGGACGAGCACCCCGCTCAGAACGCTTGGGACGTCGAACGCCACGACGATCTGGAGCCGGGAACCGATCCGGCCCGAGTGTTCTACCTGTACCTGCTCCCTCCGCTCGAGGACGTGCTTCAGCGAGGGTTCAGCCTACCCGCGCCGTTGTACCCCTATCAGGCGGAAGGGGTGGCCTTCTTAGCCAAACGCCGTCACGCGCTCTTGGCCGATGATATGGGCTTGGGGAAGACGGTCCAGACGATCGTGGCTCTTCGCGTGTTGCTGGGCAGCGGAGCGGTCAAGCGGGCGCTGATCGTCTGTCCCTCCGGTCTCAAGTCTAACTGGCGAGCCGAACTGGAGCGTTGGGCGCCGGAGTTGGCGGTCCACGTGCTTCACGGCTCAGCGCAGAGCCGCGCCGATCAGTGGTACCATCCCGCTCACGTGCTGATCGCTAACTACGAGATCGTCCGGAACGATCTGGAATGGCTCCCGCAGGAGCCGTTCGACCTGGTGGTTTTGGACGAGGCCCAGCGGATCAAGAATCCGGAGACCTCCACCGCCCAGGCGGTTAAGGCGATTCCGCGCCGAGCCGCTTGGTGCCTCACCGGCACGCCGATCGAAAACAGCCTGAGCGATCTCATCTCGATTCTGGGCTTCTTGAAGCCGGACCTTCGGATTCCCCAAGACGCCGAACCGGAGGAGGCGCGCCGCCGTCTGGCGCCGTACGTCCTTCGTCGGCGAAAGACCGACGTGTTGGAGGACCTACCCCCCAAGCTGCACCGGACCGCCTATCTGGAGCTGACTCAGGCTCAACAGGAGGCTTATCAGGCCGCCGAGGAACAGGGACTCGTCTATCTTCAGGGGCTGGGGGAGACGGTCACCCTCCAGCACGTTCTCGCCTTGCTGACCCGTCTCAAGCAGATCTGTAACTTCGACCCTCAAACGGGGGAGAGCGCCAAGCTGGAGTACCTGCTGGACTCCTTGGAGGTGATCGCCGAGGAGGGCGAAAAGGCGCTGATCTTCTCCCAATATACCGAGACGCTCGAGTTTTTGGCCAGGCATCTTAGCCCCTTCCGCCCTCTCCAGTACCACGGAGGGCTAAGCCGGAAACAAAAGGATGAGGTCCTGCAGCTTTTTCGATCTGAGGAGCGCCATCGGGTGCTGTTGATCTCCCTCCAGGCGGGAGGCGTCGGCCTGAACCTGCAAGAGGCCTGCTATGTGTACCACTTCGATCGCTGGTGGAACCCTGCCGTCGAACGGCAGGCCGAAGATCGGGCCTACCGACTGGGACAGCAACGACCGGTCATCGTGACCCGACTGGTAATGCGGAACACCATCGAGGAGCGCATCCACCAGATTCTAGAGGAGAAGGAGGCGCTCTTCCGGCGCTTCATGGACGACGGCGGCGAGGGGCCTGCTCCGCAGCCTACCGGCCTGACCGACGCGGAGTACTTCCACCTGGTCGGCCTCGACCCGGCGCTCCGACGGCTCCGCCGAACCGCCTCCTAGGAGGTCCTCGGGGGACGGCGGTCCAGGGCGTACCGGTCGCTGGAAAGAAACGCTTCCAAAGGAATCCGCTCACCGCCCCGCGCGTCGGAAGCGTTGGCGGCCAGCACAGCGGCTAAACTGAAAATGCCGTCGGTAAAAGGGCTCCGAATCGCCCCCAAGATCACGCCGGGAAACGGCATGGAGAAAGGCCCGGTGGATCGCCTCGGTCGCCCCGTGACGAACCGGCAACGGCAACGGATGCCGAAGCCGCTCCAGTCGCGGTGGACAGGACGGCGGGTAACTCCCGCGATAGGTGTAGGCCACCGGCCAGCCGGACTCCCAGCAAAGGTGCCCTTGGGTCCACTGAATGCTGGTGTAACTTTCGCTATAAAAGGCGCCCCGAATTCGGGTCATCAGCAGGTTCCCCACTGCGCCAGAGCGAAATCCAAGCGTTACCCGGTAGGCGTGAGGGTTGTCGGCGCCGTCGAGGATCTCTTCGGGGCGGCGGTGGACGTAGGTCGCCTCGACCCACTCGATCTCGCCGGCCCAATAGCGCATCAGGTCCACTTGGTGGATGCCCGCCTCGACGACGGTCGTTCCGCTCCAGGCGCGGCTGGCGGTCCAGACCCGATTGGGCGGCCCACCGAGCCGATCGGTCGGGGTGTGCTTTACCGAATGGGCCTCCAACGGGGCGTGCTGAACCATCGTTATCATGACGACCCGCCGGGTCGAGAGGAAGCGATGAACGGCCTCGTTCCTCGGATCGTAGCGGTGCTGAAACCCAACCGTGGCGATCACTCCCGTCGACTCGATCGCGTGGAGCATCTCAAGGGCCTGGTCCAGATAAAGGCTCATCGGCTTCTCAACGAACAGATGAACTCCCGCACGAGCCGCGGCCACCACCTCCCCTCGGTGAAACCCCGGCGGCAGCGCGACGACCAGCGCTTCCACCTCCTCGCGGTCGAGCAC
>BPJZ01000028.1 GCA_026004875.1 Candidatus Poribacteria bacterium
CTCATCTCCGAACAGCTCGATCCGGTACAGATGCTCCATGTACGGTGGGAAGACCTCGATCACGTCCCCGCGGGCCCGAATGTTCCCGTGATCCAGATTCGTATCGTTCCGCTTGTAGCGAATCTCGATCAGCTGCCGAAGTAAAGTGCTTCGTCGGACGCTCTGACCAACGGTGAGCGCAACGGTCTGTCGGGCGTACTCCTCCGGCGACCCCAGTCCGTAGATGCAGGAGACGCTGGCCACAACGATCACATCCCGGCGGGTCAACAAGGAGGCGGTGGCCATCATCCGGTACTTTTCGATCTCCTCGTTTCGGAGCAGGTCCTTTTCAATGTAGGTGTCCGTCGCCGGAATGTAGGCCTCCGGCTGATAGTAGTCGTAAAAGCTCACGAAATAACGCACATGGTTGTAAGGGAAGAACTCCCGAAACTCGGAGTACAACTGCGCTGCAAGGGTTTTGTTGTGGGAGATGATCAACGCCGGACGCTGGACGCGCGCGATCACGTGAGCCATCGTGAAGGTCTTGCCGCTGCCGGTGACGCCCAGCAGCGTCTGGTCGCGCAGCCCCGCCTCCAGGCCAGCAACCAGCTCTTCAATTGCTCGAGGCTGATCCCCCGCCGGCTCGTAGTCGGCGACTAACTGAAACCGCTCCGTCTGACTCATTCGGGTCCTTGCTCCCACGGGTTTCCTTTCATTATCATACCACCGGCGACGCCTTCCCGGCAGGCAAAGAGGATAACGGCTCGACCTTCCAACTTCCTGAGAAGGAGGAGGAGCACATGGTAACCCGTGCGATCGCCTTTGGATTGACAGCCTTCCTGCTCCTCGCCTTTGGGCCAAGCGGCTTTGCGCGCAACCTGTTCACCGAAGACTTTGACGACGGGCAGCTTGGTCCGGAATGGCTCTTGGACCACCCTCAGCAGGAGCAAGGGGCCGCAAAGCCGGAATGGGTCCTAGAAGACGGCGTCCTCAAGCAGACCAATCCCCAACCAGGGGACCCAACATACGCCGTCATCCAGGGCGACAATTGGCCGGAGTCCTTCGGCGTGATGGCAATGGTGCGCATCGATGAGTGGCAAGATCACGATCGCTCGCGGGCCGGTTTAGGAGTCTGGCTTGACCCGAACGACTTCTACAACGGCTACACCTGGCTGATTCACGAACGGCTGACCAACCTGAACATGGAGTTCCTCAACGACCACCGAGCTTGGTTCCAGCAGGAGGAGACCTTTCCCGTTGAGGTCGGTCAGTGGTACTGGATGAAGGTCTTCATTGACGACCAGAACATCTACGGGAAGATCTGGAGCGTGGACGACCCGGAGCCGGACGACTGGCTCTCGGTCAAGGAGTACGCCAACTTTGGCGCGGTTCGTCAACCAACGCCCCTGGCCGGCCTGAACGGCGGCGCAGGAACGACCGGCGGGCACTCAACGGCCTCCTTTGACAACGTGATCGTCTTCGACGAAGCCGGACCGGAGCCGCTCTCGGTGGAAGCGAACGGAAAACTGGCCACCATCTGGGCGTTGATGAAAAAGCAGTAGTTCGACGGACACCAAGAAAACAGGGCTTCTAGAGGGGACCATCCCTCGAAGCCCTGTTTCTGGGTCCGCAAGCAGGCAAGCCGCCTACTCGCTGCCGGTGACTACCGGCAGGTCGTCGTGAGCGACCCACTCGTGATAGCCGCCGTCGTAGTTCTCCACGTTCGGGTAGCCTAGGATGTAGCGGAGGGTAAAGTACGCGTGGGCCGACATTAGCCCCTGCCCGCACATAACGACGATCCGCTTTTCCGGCGTTACCCCTAGCGCGGCGTAGGCCTGTTGGAGCTCCTCGACCGACTTCCAGGTTCCATCAGGGTTCAGATCGTCGCCCCAGAAGTGGCCCTTGAAGCCGGGGACGTGGCCGTTGCGCTTCCAGAATCCCCGTTCGCCAGTGTACAGCGGCGTTGCCCGAACGTCCAGCTTCGCCACCTCTGGGTCACGATAGACGTGGAGCATCTCTTCTAGAGTGGTGCGAAGCTCGTCCCGGACCTGCTTCGGTTCCGGGTACTCCGTCGGCTCGATCGTTGGATAGTCTTGGGTCACTGGACGACCTTCGGCCACCCATTTGCCAAAGCCTCCCTCCAAGACAGCGGCCCGGTCGTGTCCGATGTAGTCGAGTGCCCAGATGAGAAACGGCGCCTTGTAGTCTCCCGTCTCCGTATAAACGACGACGTTCGTCTCCGGCGTAATGCCGAGGGCGCCCAGCTTCTCAGCGAGCAGCTCCGGATCCAGCAACATCACCGGCACCCCTCGATGGGGCAGCCGAAGCGTCTCCGGATTCAGGTAGACCGCTCCAGGAATGTGTCCCTCCCAGTAAGGGATCACGTCCCCTCGGACGTCCACGATCCGCAAGTCCGGCGCCTCCAGGTGGGCCTGGAGCCACTCGGTGCTGACCACCTTGTTCGCCGGGAGCTCCGTTGCACCGGACAGGATCACCCCTCCCAGCAGCCATGCCGTTATGCCCATCAGCAACCTTCGCATTCTGCTACCCCTTTCTTTTCTCTAAGCATTGCGAGCTCCTCACCGACATTATAGGACGGCCCCGCGGGAGGGGAGGAGCGAGCCGACGTTGTCCCGCTTCAGAGTCTATGCTAGGAATCTCCATGAGTCCGTTTTTGAGAACCATTCAGGAGAAGAGGCGATGAAGCTTGGATTTCTCACGCCGCTGACCGAGGAGGCCTGTCAGGTGGCCAAGCAGGGGCCGTTCGAGTGCCTGGAGATCGGCGGCGCTGCGCGATGGGTTGACGATCCGGAGGCTCGAAAGAGAGGGCTTCAGCTTCTGGAGAAGTACGATCTGTTTGCGGCCTCGTTGATGGTACTAGGCCCCTCGATTCGCACTCCTAAGGAAGAACTACCCGCCGAGCTGGCTCGGATGGAAAAGCTGATGGACATGGCCTTGGAGTTCGGCGGGGCGATCCTGACCGGTGCGGCGCCGATGGGTTACGATCCCTCTCGGAGCCTGGACGAAAACGTCGCCCGCTTCAAGGAGGTCTACAGCCCCATTGCCGACCTGGCTGAGAAGAAAGGGGTCAAGATCGCCTTTGAAAACTGGCCGGGGGGACGGGGCCCCTTTGGCGAAGGGGGAAACCTGACGGTGACCCCAGAGGCCATCCAAAAGATGTTCGACGCTGTCCCCTCTCAGCAGATCGGCCTGGAATTCGATCCCTCCCACTTCATCTGGCAGGGAATCGACAGCTTCGAGGCGGCGCGGGCCTTCATCGGCCGCATCCACATCATTCACGCCAAAGACACTGAGATTCGTGAGGAGCGGCGGCGCTGGTGCGGCTCTTGGGGGCGAGGCTGGTGGCGCTACCGACTCCCCGGCTTTGCCAAGTTCGATTGGCCGGGGTTCTTCGCGCTGCTCTACGAGCTGGGGTTCAACGGGAACGTGATCATTGAGCACGAAGACAGCTCCTTTTCCGGCGAGCGGCGGAACTTAGGATTTCTCCTCAGCGGAAACTACCTCAAGCGCTGCTTGATGGACTGAACCGGATCGTCTCTCGGCGGTCGGGCTTCAACCCGACCGCCGGAGCGCGCGTTCGGGTGAGCGAGCGAAGGGAGAACGATGAACCTTGGGATTCAAGGCCGGTCCGCGGTAGTGTGTGCGGCCAGCCGAGGGCTCGGCTATGCCGTTGCTCGGGGGCTGGCCCAAGAGGGCGCTCGATTGACGATCTGCTCCCGCGTTCGGGAGAACATCGAGCGAGCCGCCGAGAGGATTCGCCAAGAGACCGGCGCGGAGGTCGTCCCCGTCGTTGCAGACGTTTCCGACCCGCACCAGGCTCTCCAGGTCGTCTCCGAGGCGCGGAAGGCCTACGGCCAGGTGGACATCCTTGTGACCAACGCTGGAGGTCCTCCCCCTGGCGGACTGTTTGAAACCCCGCCGGAGCGGTACGACCAGGCCCACCGGCTGACGCTGATGAGCGTCGTGACGCTGGTCCGCGCCGTTGCTGAGGAGATGAAGGCTCGCCGCTGGGGTCGAATCGTCAACCTCACCTCGATGTCGGTCAAGGAGCCGGTGCCCTCGCTGATCCTCTCGAACACCGCGCGCGCTGCCGTCGTCGCCTTCGCCAAGACCGCCGCCACGGAGCTGGCCCCCTACAACGTAACCGTCAACAACATTGCCACCGGCTTCATCCTGACGGAGCGGATCACCGAACTGGCAACCGCTCGGGCTCAGTCCCACGGCACCAGCCCTGAAGAAGAGGTCCAAAAGATGGCCGCCCAAATCCCCATGGGCCGAATGGGTAGGCCAGAAGAGCTGGCCAACGTGGTCGTGTTCCTCGCCTCCGAAGCGGCAAGCTACCTCACCGGCGCCACGATCCAGGTGGACGGAGGGCTGATCCGCTCCCTGCTCTGAACGGGAAAGGACCCTGTGCTCATGTCTCCTCTCCGGCGCTGGACGGTCCTCACCGTCGCAGCCTTCTACATCGGTCTGACCAAGTCCGGATTCGCCGGCGGAACAGGAATTCTGGTCACCCCTCTGCTGGCGATGGTCTTCCCGGCCAAGGAGACGGTCGCTTTGGTGCTGCCGTTGCTGTTCCTCTCAGACATCATCAACTTCAAACTCTACTGGGGCACCTGGAACCTTCGGGTCGTCGCGCCGGTGATTCCGGGCGCGATCCTCGGCGTGGCGCTGGCGACGCGGCTGCTCGTCCGCCTCCGGGACGACGCGCTCAAGCGAACGATCGGCGGGTTGGCCCTTCTGTTTCTGCCGATTCAGGTGGCTCGAATGACCCTCTGGCGGGACCTGGATCCAGCGCTGCTGCCCCTAGCCGGCGTCGTCGCCCTGGGGCTGGCCGCCGGATTTCTAACCGGCGTCTTCTCGACGATGGCCCACCTGGGAGGAGTGATCACGACGATTTACTTCCTCCTGATGCTCCCTCCAGAGGCTAAGCTAAGCGCCACCCTCGTCGGAACGGCAACGCTTCTTTATTTCGTCGTGAACGGCGTCAAGCTGATCACCTACGCCCGGGCGGGAATCGTTCACGGCGGTATCCTTCGACAGATACCCCCCTTGCTGCCCCCTTTGGGCCTCGGGCTGCTTGTCGGCAAAGGGGTCAATCGCTGGTTCGAAGGCCGGGAGACCGCCTTTGTCGCGATCATCCTGGCCATTGTCGCAGTGATGGGGTGGAAACTCCTCCGAACGCCGCGCCTCTCGGCGCCTGCGACCGATCGGCCCTCGGAATCCTCCTAAGAAACGACCGGTCTACTCGTCCAGCTTCGGCACGGAGACCGGCACCCTCCTCTCCCCGCTCGTGGGAGCGAAAGATACCGTCCATCACCACGTTGGTCAAAAGAACCCCCTCCGGCGGAATCGGGGAGGGGCCCCCTCGCAACACCGCCTCCCGAAAGGCGGTCATCTGAGCAACCCAAACGTCCGTGCGGGGCAGCCCCTGTACGTGAACGGTGGGAAGCTTCGCCTGACCCTCCCGCACTTCCAGCTCACCGCCCGCCTCGCGAACTAGAGCTTCTATCTCCGGGGTAACCGCGTCCAAATAAAGGACCGGCCCGCCCAGTTGAATTCCGGCCCGTGTCCCCAGAAAGTAGGTCGGGCCGAGCGAATCCTGATGCACTGCCCAGGAAATTTTGAAGATCAGCACCGCCCCGCCCTCTAACCGAATCCAGGCGACGCCGAACTCCTCGACGTCCATCTCGTCCCACCGGGGGTCCTGGTGGGCTAAGTAGTCGGCGGTGATCGCGGAGACCCGAACCGGCTTGGGATAGTTCAAAATATACAGCGCGTTGTGCAGATTATAGACGCCGATGTCCACGACGGCGCCTGCTCCAGCGGTGCGCTTGTAGATAAACGTCCGACCAGGGATACCTCGCCGCCGGCAACCGGTGGTCTCCCCATAATAGAAATCGCCCAGGACCCCAGCGTCCACCAGCTTCCGCGCCAATTGAACCTCTGGCCGAAAGGTGCTGTGAATGCCGATCTGGAGGACCTTCCCCGAGCGTCGAGCCGCGCGGACCATCGCCGTTGCGTCCTCCAACGTTGCGGCCATCGGCTTTTCGCAAAAGACATGCTTCCCCGCCTCCAAAGCCGCAACGGTCGGCTCCCGGTGCGCTTGATTAAACGTGCAGACGCTCACCGCGTCCACTTCGTCCAGCGCAACCAGATCCTCCACTCGGCTGAAGACGCGCGACTTTCGAACGCCCCACTCCTGGGCGGCCTGCTGAGCCTTCTCCGGGACGATGTCACAAACGGCGACGATCCGGAACCCTCCCGCGGCGGTGTAAGCCTTGACGTGCTGCCGCGAGATGCCCCCTGTCCCAACGATGCCCACACGAACAACGCGCTTCCTCACGGGTTCCTCCTTTCTGCGCAAAGCTAGTTGGGGGATTGTACCAGAGAGAGGAAGCGGAGCAACCCCCTTGGGGGCCTCAGTGCCACCTCCCTTCCAGGAGTCCAAAAGAGCGGTGCCCCTTTCTTGTCCCCTCCGTTGGGGATTCGTATGATATCTTCGACCCTCTCGAAGCCTCCAAAAAGAGCGCAAGGGCAAAGGAGAAGCTATGAGACGTGAAATCTGGTTGCCCCATCCTGACGGGTCTAAAGAGCTTTACATCCCCCGAGCGCGACTTCATCCGTTCCCTCCGAAGGTAGCCGGAAACCCCGAACCGGTCCGAGAGGTGGACGCGGCGGTTCACGTGGTGATCAACCCCAACTACTCTGGACCCTCGACTCCCCCTTTTGAGCTGGACATCATTGACTGGAAGACCACAGCCCAGATTCGCGAGTACATCTGGAATGCGGGCCTCGGAGTTGCCGACGGGATGGACACGGCCCAGCGCGACCACCTTCCGCGGCGACACGTGGAGTATTTGCTCCGCCAGACGGCCGAACAGGCCAACGGACGCCGTTGGTACTTCGGCGCCGGAACGGACGAGATCACCACGGATAACCCCACAAACGCCGAGATTGCCCAAGCGTACATCAAGCAGATGCTACAGATTCAGCGGCTGGGGGGAAAGGTGGCGATCTTCCCTTCGCCGTATTTGGCCGGCCGCTCCGAGGAGGACTACCTTGGGGTCTTCCGCGAGATCAACACCGCCGCTGAAGGGCCCTTGCTGCTCCACTGGCTCGGAGAGGTGTTCAATCCTAAAATGAAGGACTACTTCCCCGGCAACTCCTTCTACCGGATCATGGAGATGGAGAACTTCGAGAGCACCAAGCTCTCGCTCCTGGACGCGGAGCGGGAGATCGAAATTCGCCGGCACTTGGCCAAGATCGGCAAGGTTGTCAAAACGGGCGACGACTTTCACTACGTCGAACTGATCGAAGGGACCGACGAACCGATCGGTGAAGGGGTCTACGAGTCCGCTGGGCATCGGTATCCGATCGGGGACTATAGCCACGCGCTCCTAGGCTGCATGAGCACGATCGAGGACGTGGCGGGCTATGCGCTAGACGCCTTGGCGGTTAACGACAAGAGGCTTTATCGCCGCTGGCTCGAGCCGACCGTTCCCCTGTCCCACTGGGTCTTTCAGACGCCGACGGCGGCCTATAAGCACGGCGTGGCGATGGTGGCTCAGCTTCGCGGCAAGCAGGACAACGACCTGTTGCTTCCCAACAACCCCAACCGACGGGACCTTTGGCATAAGATCACGCTCTTTCGGCTGATGGACGCTGCGGGGCTGTTCTCCACCGAAGAACAGGCCTACGAGGCGTACCGTCGCCACCTGGTTCCGTACTTGAACTAACCCCAAACCACGGGATTTTAGGACAGGAGAAGGACGATGCGGTATGGGATTCGGGACGGAATGCTGCGAGTTCCCTTTGAAGAGCGCTTTCAAAAGGCCGCCGAGTTAGGCTTTGATGGGGTAGAGCTCTGTCTTGGGGGCGCGGAGGACCCCCATCCTCTGCTGGACGAATCGGGGATCGAGCGGATTCAGCAGCTTGCTGAAGCCGCCGGCGTGCTGATCTCCTCCTTCTCACCGGGGGGCTTCACCAGCTACACCTTCACCCATCCGGACGAAGAGCGCCGTCGGTTGGGGATTCACTACCTAAACCGGCTGATTCGGGTAGCGCCTCAGTTTGGCGTCCGGGCGATTTTGGTGCCCTTCTTTGGAGATGGAAAGATCATCGACGAGCGGCATCCGCTGCTGGTGGAGGGGCTCCAGCGCACCGGAGAGGTGGCCGAGCGGTACGGCGTGACGCTTTGCGTTGAGTCCACCCTTTCCGCCGAGCAGCATCTGCGGCTTTTGGACGCCGTGGGCCTCGACTCCGTCAAGGTCTATTACGACATGGGGAACGCGACCAATCTGGGCTACGACGCACCGACGGAGATTCGCCGTCTTGGAAAGCAGATCGGCCGCATCCACATGAAGGACACCGGAACGCCGCTGGGCGAAGGCCGGGTGGACTTTGAGGCTGTCGCGGCGGCGATTCGGGAGATCGGTTACGACGATTGGCTCGTCTTAGAGACGCCCGTCGGCGACGACCCGGACGCCTCCAACCGACAAAACCTGGAGTTCGTCCGTCAGCTGCTTCCCTAAGGGAGAGCCGACCCCCCTACGAGGAGGGCTGCTCTGGAGCGTTCTGGCGCTTTCGGGCGCGGTGGGCGCGGGCGTCCTCCTGCAACTCGCGCACCACCTCCCCGAGCCGACGCCGCGCCGAACGGGGGGTGACAATCGCAAAGGCGACGTCCTGAGGAAGGTCGCTCCGCTCCCGATAGGCCGCTACTACCGCCTGAATCTGAGCCGGAGAAAAGCCGTGAAGAATGATCACCTTCCCTTCCTCTTCACCGCTGTGATCGTCCGGACGAATCGCCCTGTAGAGCGATTTACTCATGCTCTCGCGCCTCCTGAGGGAAAACCGTTCGCCTTCGTCGGTACCATTATGCGGGACTTCGGCCCGGATGACCAACCAGCCTAAACCAGCTCGCGAGGAGACGGCCTCCTGGCGCGCGGTGCTCCTGGGATGGCTGCTGGCGGCCCTTCTTGGGTTTGGCACCGTCTACAACCTGATGGTCGTGCACGGCTCCTATATGGCCATCGACTTCAGCGCCGCTGCGGCGGTCTTCCTCTTTTTTCTGCTGGTGCTGGCCAACGGTGCGGTCGGAACGCTTCAGGCCCGATGGGCGCTCCGCGCCGCCGATCTGAAGGTCGTCTACACGATGCTTCTGGTCGCCTGCGCCCTCCCGACGATGGGGGCCGTTGCCCAGCTGCTTCCGATCATCACCGCCCCGTTCTACTTTGCGACGCCGGAAAACGGCTGGGCCGAGATCATCCAGCCCCACATCCCCCGCTGGCTGGTGCCCGACGAGCCGACCGCGATTCGACAGTTTTATGAGGGAACCGACTCCTGGTCGGTTCCCTGGGGGGTGTGGCTGCGTCCGTTGCTCTGGTGGGGACTGCTGCTGATGGCCTTCTACCTCGCCTCAATCGGGCTGATGGTGCTCCTTCGCCGCCAGTGGATGGAACACGAGCGGCTGGTCTACCCTCTCGCTCAGCTTCCGATCGAGCTTTCCGAGGGTCCGCCGGAGCGACCGTTTCCGGCGATTCTGGGTCGCTCGACGCTCTGGATCGGCTTTACCGTCGCCTTTCTCAACGGAAGCTTGATCGGCCTGAACCATTACTTTCCCGTCGTCCCCTACCTCAAGCCTCAGCTGGCCGCCGTTCCGGTCTTCAAGAACACCGAATGGCTTCGGTTCCGCATCTCCTTTCCGATGCTGGGGTTCTTCTACCTCGTTCATCTGGACGTGGCGTTTAGTATGTGGTTTTTCAACCTGCTGAGCCTCGCCGTCCGCGGCCTCATGAAGCTGTACCAGGTGCGGTTCACGGAGAACCTGGGCATCTACGGGGCGCCGTCGCCCGTCTTTGCCCACGCGGGGTTTGGGGCCCTGGCGGTGCTGGTACTGGCAGGGTTCTGGAACGCGCGGTTCCATCTACGCCGGACGCTGAGGCGCGCCCTGGGTCGCAGCACAGAATTGGACGACCGCGGGGAGGTCCTCTCCTACCGCGCCGCCTGGCTGTTGACGGTGGGAGGACTGACGACGATGGCCTTCTGGCTGATCGCCTCCGGCCTTCCTCCCTGGGGAACGACGGTCTTTTTGGCCGCCGCTCTGGTGATCTTCCTGGGGCTCACCCGAATCGTCGCCGAAAGCGGCATGGCCGAAGCGGTCGCCTCGACGATTCCCTCTTCCTATCTGGTCTCCGCCTTTGGGGCCAATCGGCTTGGCCCGCCGGGGCTTGTCGCCTTGGGGCTCACCTACGTCTGGTCGGCGGACCTGCGCACCTTTGTGATGGCCTCGATGGCCAACGGCCTAAAAGTGGTCGAACCGATCCGCCGGAAGCGGATCGTCTTCCCGGCGGTTGTGGGAACGATCCTCCTCACCCTCACCGTCTCGATCGGGACGATGCTCCTGCTGGCCTACCGGTACGGCGGAATCAACGGCAACGCCTGGTTCTTCGGCGGGGGCGCCGTAGCCCCCTACAACTACGTGGCCAACAAAATTCTTCACTTGGAAGGACCCAATCCTTGGGGCTGGTTCTTCCAAGGGATCGGAGCGGGGCTGATGGCGCTGCTGATGTACCTCCGAGCGCGATTTGTCGGGTTTCCGCTTCACCCCGTGGGTTTTGCAATCGGGCCGGTGTGGATCATGGATCATATCTGGCTGACTGTGTTTCTGGCCTGGGCGCTCAAGTGGACCTTCCTCCGCTGGGGCGGCGTCCGGCTTTACCGGCAAATGCGACCGTTCTTTCTGGGGCTGATCCTAGGACAGTTCGTTTGCAACGGAACCTGGATCCTGATCGACATTGTAACGGGAACGAAGGGGAATCAGATCTTCTGGATCTAATGGGGGCAACGATGGAACGACTCCTCTCCGGCGAGGCGGCGCTAGCCCTAGGCGCGCTTCGCGCTAAGGTGCAGGTGGTGCGCGGTTACCCCGGTTCGCCAGGAACCGGCGTCCTCCATCGGCTCTTGACCGTCGAGGAAGTGGACGCCGACTGGTCGGTCAACGAGAAGGTCGCCTGCGAGTTCTGTTGGGGCGCGGCGATCTGTGGACGTCGGAGCCTGTTTTGCACCAAGAGCCTTGGCCTGAACGTCGCCTTGGACACGCTGACCACGCTGAACCTGGTCGGAACACGGGCCGGATTCGTCATCCTGACCGGGGACGATCCCGGCGCTTACCGCTCGCAGAACGAAGAGGATTCCCGACACTTCGGGCCACTTCTGGAGCTGCCGATGCTGGAGCCCCGATCGGTGCCGGAATCCGTCGCGCTGATCGAGTTCGCCTTTGAGCTCTCCGAACGGCACGCCCTACCCGTCCTGGTGCGGATCACCCGCGCGTTCGCCTTTCACCAGGAGGAGACAGATCCTGTCGGCGCCCCATCTTCCCAGACAGACATGAAGCCGGTGGACCTTGACCAAGACCGGCGCGAACGGCGATGGATCGCCTCTACGGAGAACGTGATCCCACGCCGTCGGGAGCTTCACCAGAAGCTTCGAGCCGTCGCCGAAGAGCTGAGCCGGTTGCCGTGGGTTGAGCGCTCCGGCGATCGTTCGGCGCCCTTGGGGCTGATCGCCGGCGGCTTCATGGTGACCAAGCTCCGAGCGATCCTTTCAACGCTGGAGCTGCGCGAACCGTGGGAGCTGCTGGCGCTGAGCCCGGTCTATCCGCTTCCCGAAGAGCCGATCGCGAGATTCTTGGGCGGCAAGAGGCGCGTGCTGATTCTGGAAGAAGGGGACCCGATCTTGGAAGAAGGCGTCGCCGCCATCGCCGGAAGGGCAGGCCTTTCTCCTCAGATCTACGGAAAGCGCACCGGACCCTTTCCCGCCGAAGGGGAACTGCTCGCCGAGCCGCTGGCCGAAGGACTCGCCGACTTCTTTGGCCTCCCAAGGCCGAACCCTGAGCGCTTGACCGCCTTTCGGGAGCCCCCGCTAAATCCCAACCCCAAGAGTGCCGCTCGTTCGCGACGGCTTCTGTCTTGGATGTCCTTACGTCCCGACGTTTGAAATTCTCAACGCCGTCCTCAAAGAGCGCGACACACGAGGGGTGATCCTCGCCGACCCCGGGTGCGCCGTCCGGCTGATGGTCGAACCGTACAACGCTCTGGACGTGAAGATTTCGATGGGCTCCTGCGTCGCAATCGGAGCGGGAATCGCGCGAGCTCATCCTGGCCTTCGGGTGATCGCGTGCCCGGGCGATTCGGGGTTCTACCACTCGGCCCTGCTCGGACTGGTGGAGGCCGTACTCCAACGAGCGCCGATGCTCGTGTTGGTCCTGGACAACCGAACGACGGCCCTTTCCGGTTGTCAGCCCAGTCCGACTTCCGGCGTAGATGCCCACGGACGACCGGCGCCGGTGCTTCTCCCAGAGGCCTTCGCCCACGCCTGCGGCGTCCGGCACGTCCGCGTCTTCGATCCGGCCGACCAAAAGGAGACTCGAGCCGTCTTCTGGAATGCACTGGACGCCGTTGATCGGGGGGAGCTCGCCTTTTTGGTCATGCGGAGCCCTTGCGTCCTGATCGAAGGCGTGACGCCGCCGACCGACTCCCAGTCGGAGCCTTTCTGATCCGGCGCGTCGAGAAGCTTACTCCCGCGTCCCGGAGAGAGGACGCGTCGGAAGGGTGAAGAAGACGGTGGTCCCCTCTCCCGGGAGGGACTCCAGCCAAATCTTTCCGCCGTGCCGTTCAACGATCCGCCGGCAGAGGGCCAGTCCAAGGCCGGTTCCCGGCCGTTCTCCAGCGCGGCTTCCCCGCTGGAACACTTCGAAGATTCGCTCCTGGTCCTCTGGAGGGATGCCTACTCCGTTGTCCTGAACGGCGAGGGTCACCCGATCCCCTTCGCTGGAGTCCACGAAAAAGCGCACCTGCGGCGGCGCTTCGCCTCGAAATTTGATGGCGTTTTCCAGCAGGTTCTGAACCAACTGCTCCAGGAGCGTCCGATCGCCGTACACCGTCGGGAGCGGCTCGATGTCCACCTTCGCGCCTGTCTCTTGGATCATCGCTCGTAGGCTTCGGGTGACCTCCTCAACCACCTCACCTAAAGGGACCGGCTGGGCCACCAACTCCTGCCGACCGACCTGGGAGTAGCGCAGCAGGCCGTTGAGCATCCGGCTGAGCCGACCGGCGCTCTCGATCACAGCGTCTAGAAGCTCCTGGTCCGACCCTTCCAAGTGAGGACCGATCCGTCGCTCGATCAGTTGCAAAAAGGAGGAGATCGTCCGAAGCGGCTGCTGAAAGTCGTGGGAGATCGTAAAGGCGAACTGACGGAGGTCCTGGTTGATCGACTCCAAAAGCCGGTTAGCCTCCTCAAGCTCGCGGGTCCGTCGACGAACGCGGGCGTCCAGCTCCTCGGCGAGCTGACGCAGCTCCTGGGTGGCCCGAACCCGTTCGGTGATGTCCACAAGGATCGAGACCAGATAGCGCAGCCGGTGATGAGTGTCCCGGATGGCCGTCGTCAGCAGGTCTACCCAGAGGATCGTCCCGTCCTTCCGGAGCATCCGCTTTTCGTAACGCTCCTGGCGGCTGTGACCAGAAAGAATCCGGTGCAACCGGTCCAGGGTTTCGGCCCGATCCTCAGGATGGGTCAGCTCCAGGTAGTCACGCTCTCGCAGCTCCGAGACGCTGTAGCCCAACATCCGCACAAAGGCGGCGTTAGCGGTAATCGGGCGGGCCAACTCGTCAAAGAGGACCATCCCCACCGGAGCCGACTCAAAGATGGTCCGGAAACGCTCTTCGCTCTCGGCTAGGCTCCGTTCGGCCAGCTTGATTCGGGTGATATCCTGGTGCATATCGATGGCGTACTGGAAGTTTCCGTCCGCGTCGTAGACGGGACGGACGGCAGTGAGGACCCAGATCGTCCGGCCGCTTCGGTGGAGGTAACGCGCCTCGCGCTCATAGGGGACGCCCTCGGAGACCAACCGCGCGAAGAGGTTGGCCCCCTCGATGTGATCGTCCGGATGGAGGTATAGCGAAACATGGTTGCCGACCAGCTCTGTAGGAGAGTAGCCCAACAGCTCGGCGAGGGCCGGATTAGCGCTTAAGATCGTGCCGTCGTGCCCAAGGAGCGCAATCCCGATCGGCGCCTGCTCAAAGACGGTCCGAAAGCGCTGCTCCAGGCTCCGCCGCTCCGCCTCGGTCCGCCGCTCCTCGGTAATGTCGCGCGTCATCACGACGGCGTAGAGGAACTCCCCTCCGGAGCCGTAGACCGGCGCGACGGAGCAGCTCACCCAGGCGATCGACCCATCCGGACGTAGGTAACGAGTGCCCTCCAGCCGGAACGGTCGGTTTTCCGCAATCATACGAGCGAACAGCTCGCGGGCCTTTTGATAGTCCTCCGGGTGGAGCACCTCTCGCGGCGAGGAGCCGATCAGCTCGGCCCCCGGCCGCCCAGCGATCTGGGAATAGGCAGCATTTACAGAAAGATAGCGCTCTTGGGCGTCCAACAGCGCGATCCCTAGCGGCGCCTGCTCAAAGAGCGTCCGAAAGCGCTCCTCGCTCTCCTGAAGCGCCCGTCGACTCTGAACCGCCTCGGTGATGTCGGCCATCATGGAGATCAGATATTGGAGCCGGCCCGACCCGTCTCGGAGCGCCCGCGTGTGCACGTCGTACCAGCGCACTCGACCGTCCTTGGTTAGGTGCCTCCGGCGGACGCGATATCCGTCCCGTCTACCCTCCTGAACCTCTCGGAAGAGACGAAGCGTCTCCTCCAGGTCGTCCGGATGGACAATTCGAAGGAAGTTGCCCTTCAGCTCTTCGGGGGAGTATCCCAGCTCCCGGAGAAGGACCCGGTTGAACTCGGAACGCCGGTGCTCAACCGAGAGCACGGCGATTCCCAGCGGAGCGTGATCAAACAGCTCCCGGAACCGGCGCAGACGGTCGGCAACCTCTCGTTCGCGCTGAACCTCGCCGGTGATGTCGTGCACGGCAAACAGCACGCCGGAGACCGACCGATTGGGCCCAAAGAGTGGCGTCAGGTTCATCGAGAGAGTGCGCTCTGCACCGGTCGGGTCGGTCAGAACGACGACCTGGTTCAAAAGCGGTTCGCCAGTCGTCAGAACCTTTCGGAAAGGAGCGTTCTCATCGGTGACCGGCTCCCCCTCCGGTGTGCGCACTTTCCAAGAGGGGTCTAGATAGTGTCGACCGATCAGCTCCTCACGGGGGAGCCCCATCATCTGTTCCGCTCCCCGGCTGGCGTAGGTGATCCGTCCCTCCTGATCCACTACGAACAGAACCAGCGGCGCGATCGCCTCCAGCAGCCGGTCGAGCAAGTCCTTTCGCGCCCGGAGGGCTGCTCGTTCGTCTAGAGGCCTTCCGTCCTCCCGGAGGAGGGACAGCAACTCCTCGACCCGCTCCGGGCGCTCCAGGAGCCTCGCGAGCGCCTCTCGTCGTTCGGGGCTCAAAGCAGCAATTCGGGCGGCCAGTTCGTCGGGGCTCTGGGACACATCACTCCCCCTTAAGCTCGGCCAGACCGCACCCTTAGCCGGGGAAACCCGATCTACAGCCTAGAGATATTGATTGATAATATTCTCGATCAGCTCCTGCCGACCGGAGGTGTTCGGCGCGGCCTCCCCCTTCTCCAACATGTAGGCCTCCAGCTCCTCAAAGCCGACTTCGCCGGCCTCGATCCGGGCGCCGATCCCGGAATCCCAAGAGCGGTAGCGCTCGTGGATCAACTCGTCCAGCCAGCCGTCTTCGAGGATCTGAGCGGCGATCTTCAAGCCTCGCGCAAAGGCGTCCATCCCCCCAATGTGGGCATAAAAGAGGTCGATCGGCTCAAAGCTCTCCCGGCGCACCTTCGCGTCGAAGTTCAGCCCGCCGGGCGCCAATCCGCCGTTTCGGAGCACCACCAGCATCACTTCGGTGGTCAGGTACAGGTCGGTGGGGAACTGGTCGGTGTCCCAGCCCAGCAGGAGGTCCCCGCGGTTGGCGTCGATCGAGCCCAGCAGCCCGTGAACGCGGGCCAGCTCCAGTTCGTGCATCATCGTGTGGCCGGCCAGCGTGGCGTGGTTGGTCTCGATGTTCAGCTTGAAGTGCTTGTCCAGGCCGTACGTCTTCAAGAAGGCGATGCAGTTGAGCACGTCAAAGTCGTACTGGTGCTTGGTCGGCTCTTTGGGCTTGGGCTCGATCAGAAACTGGCCGGTGAAGCCGATCTTCTGGGCGTAATCCACCGCCATGTGGAGGAAGGCGGCCAGGTGGTCCAGTTCCCGCTTGACGTCGGTGTTCCAGAGGGTGGTATACCCCTCTCGCCCGCCCCAGAAGACGTAGTTCTCCCCGCCTAGTTCCTTGGTAACCTCCAGAGCCTTCTTGACCTGGGCGGCGGCGTAGGCGAACACGTCGGCGTTACAACTGGTCGCCGCTCCGTGAACAAAGCGCGGATTGCTGAACAGGTTCGCCGTGCCCCAAAGCAGTTTGATCCCGGTGCGCTCCTGATGCTCCTTGAGGACCGGTACGATCGCATCCAAATTGGCGTTGGTCTCCCGGAGCGTCCTCCCTTCGGGGGCCACATCCCGATCGTGAAAGCAGTAGTACGGAACGCCCAGCTTCTCCATAAACTCGAAGGCGACCTCGACCCGGCGCTTAGCGTTCGCCACCGAATCCTGCGGGTCCTCCCAGGGGCGGATCATCGTTCCAACCCCAAAGGGGTCCTGGCCGGTCCCCCGAAAGGTGTGCCAGTAAGCCACCGCAAACCGGAGATGCTCCTTCATCGGCTTCCCGGCAACAACCTCCTCCGGGTTGTAGTGCTTGAAGGCCAGCGGATTCTTCGACTTCGGACCCTCGTACTGAATCTTCGGCACCTCAGGAAAGTACTCTGCCATCGGCCCCGTCCTCTCGATGAAACGTTCAGAGCCCGGTTATTCTTCTTGTTCAGATAGGTTCAACAGTAGTAAAGCACAGATCGAAAGGACCGGCAACGCGGACCAAACGAGGGAAGAAGCGAATGTTTTCTCTGCGCGGACTCAACCGAAAGGCATTGGTCACGCTTCTGGTGCTGGGGGGCATTCTCTACGCCGTTCGGGGGACCGGCGAACCGTCCCGATCCTGGCAGGCGGCGGCGTTGGTCGTGGTGCTGCTCGTCGTGGTGGTGTTGATCAAGGCCATTGCCGAAGGGCTGCTGTTCCGCCGCCGAAATCGTCCTTAGCCCCTTGGATCCCCCTGTGGCGTCTCAACCGGCAACCGCTCCTTGCGATCCTCCCGGGGAGCGGTTACGCTCTCCCCATTGGAGGGTCGAGAAACGCGCTTGTGAACTCGCTAACGCTGCTTTTAAGGATCCATCGGGGAATCTTCTTCGACCTGTACGGCACCCTGTATCTCTATCAGGACGAGGAGGCCGCTCGACTTGCTCTGGAGCGGGCGATGTACGAGCGGTTTGTTGCCAACGGACTCCAGCTCCCCTTTGAGGCGTTTCGATCGGCGCTGAGCCGCTTTGTGAGCGACGAAGCTCCCCTAGCGCTAGGAAGCGGAGCAACGCGCTTCTCCCGCCGGATTCATCGGCTCGCTCGGCGCCTGGGGCTGGTGCTCTCCCCGGGCCAGGCGCTGGAGATGGCCGACGAGCTAGCCGCCATCTGGCAGGAGTGGCTTTCGCTGGATCCGATCACGCTCCCCTTGCTGGATCGGCTCCGAGCGCTGGACAAGCGCCTGGCACTGACGACCGGCTTCGACCATCCCCCTCACGTCCGGCGAGTGCTGGCTGAAGACGGCCTAAACGAGCGGTTCGAAGCGGTGCTGATCGCCGACGCCTTAGACGCGGAGCGCGCCCGACGTACTCTCTTTGAGCTGGCACTGGAACGGTTAGGCCTCCGGGCCAGCGAGACGATGTACGTTGGAACCGCTCCGACGGCGATCAACGCCGCCCGCCTCACGGGACTGACCCCTCTGCAGATCGTCCGCGACCCAAAACCGATCGCCGACCGAGCCTTCCCGGAGGGGACTCCCCTTCAGATCGGCTCGCTGGAGGCTCTCCTGGAGGCGGCCGAAGTGCTCCTCTGAAGTCGCGGTTGAACACCGGCTACTCAAACGTCCGAAGCGTTCGGAAGGCGATCTCGCCGGCGCGAATCTCCACGTTGGAGAGGACCATCCGACGGGCGGGGTGCGCCGTGCCGGTCAGGAACGAGAACCGAAACCTCGTGTGCCCCGGCAGGAAGCGGAATCCGTGCGATGTAGACCCGGTTGGGAAGCGTCTGCCAGGAGCGGAGGTCCGCCTGCTCGGCAATCACCGTGAACAGATTGTAGACCATCCCCGCGAGGGCGGAAGCCTTCTGAATGCGCTTGTAAGTGAGGTACTTCAACAGCGCCCGCGCCGTCGTCCGGAGGAGGATCGTTCCGCTTTCTTGGGCGAAGGTCAGTCGCATCGCCCAGTCGAGGTCCTCGACCAGCCGGGTGCGGGCCTCTCGTCCGGCAACGGTGAGCCGCGCCCCGCCCAGCCGTGGCGGGTTGGACTGTAACACCGGAATCGCGACGCGGAGCAGGTACTCCAATTCGGCGTTGGAGTAGCGCACCTGCCGCCGTTCGACGATCTTTCCTGCCCAGACCCAGACCTCCCGCTCCTCTTCGATTCGGTCCGACTTGAGGATCGGCAGGAGAAGATTCTCCTCCTCCTTGTGCGGAGCAAAGCCGGACTCGTGGATAAACACCAACTCGCCCCATCCGTCGGGGATCGGTTCTGGGGAACCGTATCGAGCGCGGTAGCGGGCCGCGTCGTCGGTGAATCCCAGCCGCTGAGCCAGCCGAACCAGCGACGCACCTAGCTCCGGAGGGGGCTGTGGACCGCCGTGCTCTCGGGCCCGGTTGTAGGCCTCCTCGGCCCAGCGATAGGCAATATAGGCGTCGTTCCACTCTCCGGCCCACTCGTAAAGCAGGCCGGTGAAATAGGCGACAAATGCCGCTCCAGCAAACTGAAAGGTCGGGTCCGCGTCGGCGTACTGCCGAAGCAGGAAGCCGGCCTGACGCGCCTCGACCAGCACGTCGTCCCGGAGCCCCAGCGCCAGATAGTCCAGCGCCTCGTAAAAGTGGACCATCAACCGTTCATAGCGGCTGGGCACGTATGTCCGCACGGCGTCGGAGGTGAGAAGGGCCGCTGCTTCGCGCGAAAGGCTGAGCGTGTACGCCGCCTCGGCGAGCACCTTTGCCCGTTCGAAGGCCTGAATGCTCGCCGCATATTCCTGCGCGTAAAAGGCCACCAACCCCGCCTCGAACAGATGGGGAAGGGTGTTCTCCGCTCTGGCGCTCAACTGTCGGTAGGCGGCCTGAACGCGGCCTTCTGCCAACGCCCGTTGGAGGTCCAGCGTCGAGTAACCGGCACAGCCAACCGTCCCGATCAGTCCGGCGAGCAGCAGAAGGCGCCCTCTGCCGAGGAAGCTCCGCATCGGCTGGAATCCTGCAGGAGGTCTGGGTTGGAGGAATCAGGCGCCAAAGCGGCTCTGCTCAATGTATTTCTTGATCTTCTTCTGACCGAGCCAGACCTTCTCGTTGGTCTCGATGTTGGTCAGCACCAGGTCCACCTGATAGAACCGGACCTGCCGCCCCCCTTCGCGGTCTTCGATCGTGCTGATCTCGCCGGTCAGCATATAATCGGCGCCCAACTCTCGACCCATCCGCTTGATGGTCTCCAGGCTGGCGTTAATCCGCTGATCCTCCCGCTCAGCGCGGATCTCGCCGCGCTCTTCGGCGCTAGCAACGACGCTCACCCTCCCTGAGTTGATCAGCGCCCGTTCGATGTCCCGAACAAAGGTCGCCACAGGGATGTGCTCCATGCTCCGGTTGCGGATCGCCCCGACGATCACTACCGGTCGCCTTCCGCCCGTCTGCTGCATGTGTTCAACGATCCAAGGATGGTTGAGAATCTCTCGGATCATCTCTTCGGCGACAAACCGCGAGTCCGCGTCGTTCCAGCGCCCAGAAAGATCGATCACCGTGTTCGGGTCCACCCGTTCGACCGTCTTCCCGCCGCAGCTCCATAGAAGGATCAGCGTCAGTGTGCCGCCTAAAAGAAGGGCATGCCGTCTCATCGAATATCTCCTACAATCCATGTGAGGACGGATCGTCTGCAGTCTCCTGACCGTTGCACTATAACGTTCCGGCAGGCGGCTGCGTTTAGGGGGACAGAACGAATCGCCCACTCTCGAAGTCGGAGGACCGATGCGCCGTCAGAGCCGCCGCTTTTGGAAGAAACGTTCCGAACGCACCGAGCATCCTTGGGCAGGCCACCCCTCGCTGGCGGAGCCCTTCCAGCGAAAACGGGCCAGAGACCCGATCAGCGAGCTGATCCAGAACGTGGAAGAGATTCCCACTTATCGAGCTCGCGTGCAACGTGGCAGAAGACGGGGCTCCCGAACGGCCCTGCGGGCGGTGTTGTCCGTGCTCCTCATCGGGCTGGTTGTGGGGGTCACGATCGCCACGAACCTGGTCCTTCACGCCTACACGCGTCATCGGGAACAGGTTCAAGCGTTCCAACTCCTCGCCGACGAAGTGGAGGAGAACCTCCAGCAGCTCCTTACCGAAGCTCCCCGACTCCGATTGACGCAACAGAACCTGGACTCCGGCGTGTTGCTTGACGCTCCGCTCCTGGAGGGGATCGCCCTCAGCGCTTCGCGCTGGAACGCACTGGCTGCGCGATTGGACCTGTTCAGCGAAGGAACGCTCTACGCCGATCTTTCGGCCTTTTACGCCTCGTTGGATCGGCTTTCCGCCGAGGTCGCTCGCTACAACACCGCCGCAGCGGCCTGGAACCAAGCCGTCGGCGAAGCCCAGCGGGACACCGAGGGAACCGGCGAGCTCTCCCCTGCGACGGCGCAGGAATACAGTACAGCCCTCGCCCGTCTCTTAACTCGACTGGACGAATCTAGGCAGCAAGGAGAGGCCCTCCAGCAGAAGCTTTTAGGCCTAGCAAGCCGGCGCTTTCTTCCGTTATCACTTTTCCCATGAGGACCACCGTGGCTTGTGCGGTCGTTGCCCCTTTGGGGAATGAAAGAGAAGAAGTATCCTCTCGCACTCCTCACAGCACACGAAAGGGTTTGAACCGATGCGATGGGTTGGACTGGGCCTAGTTGGCCTGTTTTTGCTGCTGATTTTGATCTTAGGCTTTTCCGCCTGCGGAACGTACAATCGGCTGGTCGAGAAACAGGAGCAGGTCTCCGCTCAGGTTGGGCAGCTCCAGAACGTCCTTCAACGACGGGCCGACCTCATCCCCAACCTGGTCGAGGTGGTCAAAGGGTACGCGGCCCACGAGCAGGAAACGTTGACCGCCGTCACCCAGGCGCGAGCGGCGGCCACTCAAACCCAGGTTAACCTGAACGATCCGGCGGCTCTGCAGCGGTACCTCCAAGCGCAGGATCAGCTTTCACAAGCGCTCTCCCGGCTGATGGTCGTCGTCGAGCGCTACCCGGAGCTGAAGGCTAACGAGCAGTTCAACCGGCTCATGGACGAGCTGGCCGGAACAGAGAATCGAATCGCCGTTGAGCGGCGGCGCTACAACGAGTTAGCCCGCGAGTACAACACAAGCATCCGTCGCTTTCCGGCGGCGCTTTTTGCTCAGATGTTCGGCTTTGAGCCGGTGCCCTATTTCGAGGCGGCACCAGAGGCGCAATCCGCTCCGCGCGTGGAGTTCGACTAATGAAACGATCCCAAAGGCGCCAAGCGGTCGTCCTTTCCTTTTTAGTTCTCGCCGCGTGGATCGCGGCTCAGGCGGCGGTGCCGCCACTGCGCGGGTACGTGAACGACTACGCAGAGATCCTCTCCCCTCAGGAGGAGCAGCTCCTGACCCAGAAGCTGGCCGCCTTTGAGCGGGAGACCACCAACCAGCTCGTCATCCTGACCGTCCCTTCCCTGGAAGGGAAGGACATCGAAAGTTACAGCATTGAAGTAGCCGAGGCCTGGAAGATCGGTCAGAAGGGCAAAGATAACGGCGTGATCATCGTGGTCGCGCCAAAGGAGCGACGGTATCGGATCGAGGTCGGCTACGGCCTGGAACCGGTCCTTCCCGACGGACTGGTCGGCGAGATCGGGCGGCGAGCGCTGGTTCCCGCCTTTCGGCAAGGGCGGTACGGGGAGGGGCTCTCTGCTGCTGTAGACCTGCTCATTGCCGCCTCGCGAGGCGAGTTTCAGGCCGAAGGGGGAGAATCGACCGGCACGCGGCCCGTTCGCCGGCGCGTCAGTCAGCCCTTGGTCCAGCTTCTGGTATTAAGCCTCCTGTTCTGGGGGATCGTGTGTCTGGTTAGCGGTGGTAGTCGTCGCCGGCGAACGGTGATCGGCCGGGGCCGGTCCGGGACGCCCTGGTTCGGTGGGCCGTGGTTTGGCGGCGGCTTTGGAGGGGGAGGCTTCAGCGGCGGTGGCGGTGGATTCTCCGGCGGCGGGGGTGGATTCGGCGGCGGTGGCGCTTCAGGGAGATGGTAGCGATGGCACGCACCGATTTCCGGCTGACCAAGGACGAAAGAAAACGGCTGCGCGAGGCGATCGAACGCTTTGAAAAAGAGACCAGCGCCGAGCTGAAGGTCGTCCTAGCCCATCGAGTGGAGGGCGACGCGATGGAGTACGCCAAGCGGGAGTTCCTCCGTTTGGGCCTGACCAATACCGCCCTCCGGAACGCTGTCTTGATCGCCGTGGTTCTTAACCAACGGAGGGTGGTCGTCCTCGGCGATGAGGGCATTCATCGTGCGCTGCCCCCGGGAACCTGGGAGCAGGTCGTTGAACGGATCGTCTCGGAGTTCCGCGAGGGGCGGTACTACCACGGCTTGGCCGGCGCCATCGAAGAACTAGGGGCGCTCTTTGCTCGCTACTTCCCTTACCGGACAGATGACGTGAACGAAATCCCCGATGAGATACTAGACTTAGAGGGAGAGAGCTCCTCAGAGCAAACGCAAAAGACAGGAGAGACGGAAGAAAGGAGTTCGGAGCCGTGATCCGTTTGAGCCCGCCGTTGCGAGTGGCGGTGTTGGGTGCTGGAGGACTGGGACAGGCCGCCATGCGCGTTCTCGCCCCCAAGGAGGAGATGAAGCTGGTGGCGGTGGCCGACAGTCGAGGCTTTGCGATGGACCCAGAGGGACTGGACACCGAGACGATCCTGGACCTCTGCGCTAAGAGAGCTTCAGTCGGGACGGCGCCCGGCGTGGGGCAGCTGGTGGACGACCCGTTGGGGGCGATCCTGGAGCGAAGCGAAGCGATCGACGGAATCTTCTTGGCCCTTCCCAATCTTCCCAACGAGTTCATTCCCCAGACGGTCGAACGGTTCGCGCGGGGCGGATTTCGAGGGGTGATGGTGGATGCCCTCAAGCGGACCGCAGCGGTCGAGCTGATGTTTGAGCTGGACCCACTGCTCCGCCAGGCACAGATTACCTATATCGTCGGCGCCGGCGCAACCCCGGGACTGCTCACCGCGGCCGCTAACCTGGCCGCTCAATCCTATCAAACGGTCGAATCGGTCGAGATTTACTTTGGCGTCGGCATCTCCAACTGGGAGGCCTATCGGGCCACCATTCGAGAGGACATCGCCCACTTGCCCGGCTTCGACGTCGAAAAGGCTCGTAAGATGACCGACGAGGAGATCGAGGCCGAGCTGGAGCGCCGGAACGGTATCCTCGAGCTGGTCAACATGGAACACGCCGACGATGTGATCTTGGAACGGGCGGGCGTGGTGGACCGCGATCGAGTCACCGTCGGGGGAATCGTGGACACCCGCAGCCCCAAAAAACCGGTTAGCACGACGATGCGCCTGACCGGCGTCACCTTTGAGGGCAAGCGGAGCACCCATACGTTTACCCTCGGCGATGAGACCTCAATGGCCGCCAACGTCTGTGGACCGGTCTTCGGCTATATGAAGGCCGGATGGTGGCTCCGCTCGTTAGGCGCCTATGGCGTGCTCAGCTCGGCGAACGTGATGCCCCAGTTTGTCCGTTGAGCCTCAGAGCGTATCGGCCTTGATCATGTTGGTCGTCCCTTCCACCTCTAGGGGGACGCCCGCAACGATGACCACCGTGTCCGAGAGGCGGGCGAGCCGTGCGTCCAGCACGGCTCGTTTCGCTTTGGCGATGATGTCGTCGGTGTTCTCCGGCGGAGCGATCTGGAGGGGAACAATCCCCCAGTAAAGCTGAAGCTCGCGCAGCACGCGCGGGTTGGGACTGACTCCGATGATCGGCATCGGAGGACGGTACTTAGCCACGTTGACCGCCGTCCTGCCGGACCGAGTGCAGCAGATGATACAGCGAGCGTTCAGGAAGGTGGCCAGCTCGCAGGCGGTCTGACTGATCGCGTCGGGAATCGCGCTGCTGGCCCGAACGTTGCGCAGTTGCATCCGCTCGTTGTAAAGCGGGTGCCGAGTGACCGCGTCGGCGATCTGCTGCATAATCCGCACCGCTTCGACGGGATATTTTCCCACCGCCGTCTCGCCGGAGAGCATGACTGCGTCGGTTCCGTCCAGAATCGCGTTGGCCACGTCGGTCAGCTCCGCTCGCGTCGGACGGGGGTTGTGAATCATCGACTCCAGCATCTGAGTGGCGGTGATGACCGGAACTCCTACCTGGTTCGCTTTGTGAATGATCTCCTTTTGGGGCCCAGGGAACGTCCGGCATGGGGATCTCAACGCCTAGGTCGCCGCGAGCGACCATCACCCCGTCGGCGACCAGGAGGATCGTCTCCAGGTTGTCCAGCGCGGCCCGCTTTTCGATCTTGGCGATCACCGGCACCTCCCGCGGCGCCCTGGAGATCAATCGCTTTAGCTCCAACACATCGTCCGCCGTCCGGACAAAGGAGAGGGCCACCCAGTCCACCCCCTCCTGAAGGCCAAAGGCCAGGTCCTGGCGGTCTTTGTCGGTCAAGGAAGGAACCCGAAGCATCCGATCGGGGACGTTGATTCCTTTATGCTCCCCTAGCTCGCCGCCAACGATCACCTCGCAGATCAGGTCGCTATCCGTCTTCTCCTTTACGCGGAGCTCTAAGGCGCCGTCGGCCAACAACAGCCGATCGCCAGGAAGTAGGTCCTCGATCAGCTCCGGATAGTTAACGCTTACCTCATGCCGGTTGCCGGGAACCTCTCGGGCCGTCAGCACAAAGCGAGCTCCCGGTTCCAGAAAGACCGGCGCCTCTTGAAGAGAGCCGGTGCGCAGCTTGGGTCCGGAAAGGTCCTGGATGATCGGGATGGGGACGCCCAACTCCTCGGCCACCTTCCGGACGCGTCGGATCACTTCCCGGTGCTCCTCGTAGGTGCCGTGGGAAAAGTTCAGACGGACCACGTCCATGCCCGCGCGGATCAGCTCGACAATGCGCTCCTCGGTGTTGCTGGCAGGCCCCAGAGTACAGACGATCTTCGCTCGGTTAATCGCTTCCAGGTGAGCCATCGATGGCGCCCCTCTTTGACCTCTATTCTGCAAGCTCCTGGGAGAGATTCAGCTCCTCCAGGCGCTTTCGAAGCGTGGTCCGGCTGATTCCCAACCACTGGGCCGCTTGAACCTGGTTCCCTCCACTGCGTTCGAGTGCCAGCCGGATCAACGTCCGGTCCAACTGTGCCACAAGCTGCTGATAAACGGAACCGGCGGGAGCCCGCTCGGCCAACTGTCGCAGGAGCGCCGCTAACCGCTCCTCTGGACCCGGCGAGCCGGGAGGATGAAGCGGCGTTCCCCGCTGAACCTCCGGCGGAAGATGCTCCGGCAACAGAACACCGCCCCGCGCAAAGACCGCTGCTCGTCGCACGGCGTTCTCCAGCTCCCGGACGTTCCCCGGCCAAGAGTAAGCTTCCAAAAGCCGCATCGTCTCCGGGTCCACCGTTCGAATGGGACGGCCTAGCTCCTCAGAAACACGACCTAGAAAGTGCTGAACCAGCAGGGGGATGTCCTCCCTCCGCTCCCGAAGCGGCGGAAGGCTCACCGAGACCACCTTTAAGCGATAGTAGAGGTCCTCCCGAAAACTCCCCTCCGCGACCAGACGCTCCAGCGAGACGTTTGTCGCCGCGATGATGCGCGCCCGAACCGGTAACGTCGTCGTCCCGCCGACTCGCTGGAACTCTCGTTCCTGAATAGCGCGCAAGAGCTTGACCTGCAGCGCTGGCGACATCGAACCAACTTCGTCTAAGAACAGAGTCCCCTCGCCGGCGGCCTCCAGCTTCCCTGGCGACTGGCGCGTCGCGCCGGTAAAGGCACCCTTTTCGTAGCCGAACAGCTCGCTCTCCAGAAGTGTCTCGGCCAGAGCGCCGCAGTTGACCGCCAGAAACGGCTCCCCCGCCCAGGGACTGTTCGCGTGAATCGCCCGGGCGACCAGCTCCTTCCCGGTGCCGCTCTCCCCCTCGATCAGGACGGTCACCCGATTGGTCGTCAGCATCCCGATGAGCTTGTAGATCTCCTGCATCGCTGGGCTTTGGCCCACCAGCTGAACCGGGCCGGCGCTCAGAGAGGTTCCGATCGGCCCTACCCCCTCGGCTCGACGCCGGGCAAGGTCCGTCTTCTCGATGCGCTGGAGCAACCCCCGCAGCTGCTCCAGCTCGACCGGTTTGGGCAGATAGTCGTAAGCGCCGTGCTGGATCGCCTCGATCGCCGTCTGCGCAGTGCCGTAGGCGGTCATGACGATCACGTAGGCGTCCGGGTGACGGGAGGAGATCGCCTGAAGCGCTTGGAGGCCGTTCATCCCCGGAAGACGCACGTCACAAAGAACGATGTCAGGCCGCTCCGCCTCAACCAGCCGAAGCCCCTCCTCGGCGGTCCCCGCCAGCAGAACGGCATACCCCTCCTCGGCCAGGAACTCCTGGAAGGTCCAGGCGAGTCGGGTGTCGTCTTCGATAATCAGAACCTTCCGCACGTCTTCCCTTATGAGGCCAGAACCTCCACCTCGACGGTGTGGTACCCTTCCGCTCCAGCGGGAAACGGATCGGCAGCGGTGGCCGACTGGACCTCGCCCCGACGGTTCACCGATCGGGCTACAATTCGGACTCGCTGCTGCGGCTGGGCGACCTCCCACTCGTACATCCACAGCGACCAGGTCAGACCGGTCCCTGGTGCCCAGATGGTCGCCTCATTCCAGGTCTTGCCGCCGTCGGTGCTCACCTCCACGCGAGCGATCCCGCTGCCATTGCCGCCGTCGAAGGCTGAGCCGCTGATCACATACCTCCCGACCGGTAGGCGCTGGTCGGGTTGTGGCTGGTGGATTCGAGTCGCCATCCGCACGGCGGCCTCGTCGGACCAGCCCCGCGTCTCCCAGTAGCCCAGGTAGTCCTTGGCCACAAACTCCATGTTGATGATCCACTTGGGGCACTTCTGGCCGTACTTTCCCGGGTTCAGCAGGCGGACCGGATAACCATGCTCCGGCGGCAGATCCACGCCGTTCATTTTGTAGACGAGGACGGTGTTCGGATCGAGGGCGTCCTCCAGCGGAATCGCCGTGTGATAACCGTCCTGGCATCGGAAGACGATCTTGGTGACCATCTCCCGCGGCTGCGCCCGCTCGATTAACACTCGGAGGGGGATGCCGGTCCATTCCGCATTGCCGATCTGGTTCCCCCCGATCGGGTCGCCGATGCAGGAGAGCGTCCGGTAGAGCGTCACCTCGTGCTCCTGGGCCAGCTCCATCAGGTCGGCAAAGGTGACCAACTGGGGCTTGCGGGCCAGACCGCTCATGATCAGCTTCCATTGATCCCGGTCAATCCGGGGAGGGTTCCCGCCGGTGATGTCCTGGACGTAGAACTGGTCGTTCGGAGTGATCCAGCTCGAAGGGGTCACCCCGTCGCGAGTAATCTGAGGCGGCGGCCCACCCGGATCGAAGCCGTCGGCATTAGGCTCCTGAGCCTTGACCCGGAGCCCCGGCACGCGGATGACCGTTCCAGCGAGGCTGATCGCCGAGATGCGGAGGAAGGTTCTGCGATCCATGCAAAGTCTCCTTCTCAGAACGTTTCGCTGAGCAGGATAACGGCCACCTCTTCCCCTACCCGAACGCCTTGAGCCGCGACGACGGCCAGGCCGTCGGCACCGACAAGGGAGCGAAGATTCCCAGAGCCCTGAGGGCCGGTCGTTCGGGCTAAGAACCTCCCGCCTTCGGAACGAAGGAAGACGCGCATGAAGTTCGTTCGCCCGCGCGCGTCGTTCTGGACCGGCTCCTCCATCACCGCCCGAACTTGGGGCCGAAACCATCGCCGATGGCCGCCCATCTTCCGAAGACAGGGCCGAACGAACAGCTCAAAGACCACCAGCGAAGAGACCGGATTTCCAGGCAGGGCGAACATCGGTTTGCCCTGAATCAGCCCAAACGCCTGGGGCTTTCCCGGCTTCATGGCCACACGCCAAAAGTGTAGTTCTCCCAGCGACTCCAAGACCTCGCGCACTACGTCGTAGTCGCCAACGCTCACCCCGCCGCTGGTGACCAACGCGTCGGCCTCCTGGAGCGCCCTGCGCACGGCTCGTTCCACTGCCCCCCGATCGTCCGGAACGATTCCGCAGTCCACCGGAATCGCTCCGGCCTCCCGAACTTGACCGATCAGTCCAAAGCGGTTGCTGTCCCGAATCTTTCCGGGCTCCAAGGGACTCCCGAGGGGAACCAGCTCGTCCCCTGTCGAAAGCACCGCTACCCGAGGGGCTCGAACGACAGAGACCTCCGGGAGGTTCAGCGCAGCCAACATCGCCAGCTCCGCCGGACGAAGGGTTGCCCCCGGCTCCAGGACGGTCTCACCGCGTCGGACGTTCTCTCCCCGATACCGGACGTTCTCCCCCGCCCGTACCGGAGTCTGGACGAGCACCTGATCCCCTTCCAGTCGGGTCTGCTCTACCATGACGACCGCATCGGCGCCGGGAGGCATCATGGCACCGGTCATGATCCGTGCCGCCGTCCCCGGCTCGATCCGCTTTCGGGGCGCGACCCCAGCCGGAATCTCCTCGACCACGCGGAGCCGCACCGGCCGGCCCTCCGACGCTCCGGCCACGTCGGCGCTGCGGAGGGCGTAGCCGTCCATCGCCGAGTTGTCGAAGGGAGGGTGATCCTCCTGAGCGATCGCCGGTTCTGCTAACGCGCGGCCTAAGGCCTCCAGCAGAGGCACTCGCTCCGCCTCCAGGATCGGCATCGCCGCAAGCATGCGCTCTTGGGCCTCGGCCACGCTCAGCATGGGAGTGGGTGTCTCCATGAGCTTCCAGGTCTCCTCAAAATGCCGTCCCTGCTTTCTTCGAAGGTGTACCACCCTCCCAGCACCTGGGGCAAGCGGAGGGCCCGCTTGGGGCCTCAAAGAACCGCTCCCACGAAAGGCCTCCCTTCCCCCTGCGGCGATTCGGAGGGATAATCCTCCTGGCCACCTCTTAAATGTCGGGTAACGGAGAGAGGAACGACACGATGAACCCTTGGTGGATCGGACTGTTGCTTTTGGTTCGAACCGACGTCAACTATGATGAGTCGAAGGTTCCCCGGTACACGCTTCCCGATCCGCTCCGAACAGAGGCCGGAGAGCCGGTCACGACACCGGAGATTTGGTTTGAGAAGCGCCGGCCCGAGCTCCTGGAGCTGTTTGCCGAGCACGTCTACGGCCACACCCCCGGCGGCGCGCCCGAGGGAATGCGAATCGTCCTGGACGCCACGGACGAAACGGCCCTCGGAGGCAAGGCGACCCGTAAGCTCTATACGGTCTACTTTGACCCGGAGCGGCCGAAACCGTATATGGAGCTGCTCGTCTATCTCCCTAACGACGGGCCGCGCCCCGCGCCGGTCTTTTTGGGGCTGAACTTTCACGGAAATCAATCGGTGCACCCCGACCCGGAGATTCCGATCACCCGTTCCTGGGTGCGGAACGTTCCGGAGCGAGGAGTTACCAACCACCGCGCCACGGAGGCAACGCGGGGCATGGCCGCCAGCCGTTGGCCGGTGGAGCGTATTCTGGAACGAGGTTACGGCCTAGCGACCGCCTACTACGGCGATCTGGACCCTGACTTTGACGATGGATTTCAGAACGGCGTTCACCCGCTGTTTTATCGCCCGGGACAGAGCCGCCCGCTTCCTAACGAGTGGGGAGCTATCGGTGCTTGGGCTTGGGGGCTCAGCCGCGCCATGGACGTTCTGGAGCGCGACCCGGACGTGGACGCGAAACGGGTTGCGGTGATGGGCCACTCGCGACTGGGGAAGACCGCCCTCTGGGCCGGAGCTCAGGACGAGCGCTTTGCACTGGTGATCTCCAACAACTCCGGCTGCGGCGGGGCCGCCCTCTCCCGACGGCGCTTTGGCGAAACGGTGCGTCATATCAACACCGCCTTTCCCCATTGGTTCTGCGAGAACTTCCATCGCTACAACGACCGGGAGGACGACCTTCCGGTGGATCAGCACGAACTGATCGCCCTGATCGCCCCGCGGCCGGTCTACATCGCTAGCGCCGAAGAGGACCTCTGGGCCGATCCGCGAGGGGAGTTCCTGGCCGCTCTGGCCGCCGATCCGGTCTACCGTCTCCTGGGCACCGACGGCTTGGCCACCGACAAGATGCCCGATCTTAGTCGGCCGATCCACAGCCGGATCGGATATCACATCCGTCCCGGCAAGCACGACGTAACCCTTTACGACTGGGAGCAGTACCTCAACTTCGCCGACCGACACCTAGGCAAGCCCTAAGGCCAGGGGAAAAAGGGCGCCGGAACTCGGGTCCACCAGCTCACCGCCGTCCAAAAGACGGCCATTGCAAATTCGCCAAAGATCATCCCTAAAAACAGGGGCCGAAAGCGCCGGTACCCCGCGCACGCCGCTGTACTGTAACAGCGGCGTCTTGACGCTCCAAGCCACCAAGATGGAGAACCAGAAGACGATCAGCGTCCAGGAGGCGGAGAGGGCATACCCCAACGGATGAAGCGGCCACCACCAGTACAGCGAACGGAGGAGGGCCAGTCCTCCGGTTACGACTGCGCCGACCAAAAAGAAGAACAGCGGCACCCAGGTTACCGGAGGCCGTACCCCTTCTACTGCTGGGGCGTAGTCCTGAAAGGCCCAGATCGGGTTGGCGCGATAGACATAGCCGTACAAAAAGTTCGCCCCGTGAGCGTAGGGCAGATACAGCTGAACGACCGCCGCGCTCAAAAAGGCGAGCGTCAACGTTAGCGGCACGGCGACAAGTAACGTGCGACGCCGGAAGCCTACCCCGTCGGCGATCTTCAGGCCGTCCAGGTACCCCGTCAGCGTGAGACCTCGCAGGTCCCGCGTAAAGATCGCATCGAAGAAGGAGAGCAGCGTTAAGTTGCGGGGTCCCAACGCAGCCTTCTGGCCGAACATCCGATAAAGGTCCACCGGACGAAAGGAGGTCTCCGTCATCGGCATCCCAGCCTCTGCAACGCTCCGAGCCATCACGATCACCACGACCAACAGATAGACCCCGATCTCAAAGACGGCCACCCAGAGGCTCATCCCTGCCCAAAGGCACCAGAGGACCGACCCGACCAAGCTAGCCAACAGCCCCCAAACCGCCAACCGGTAAGGCAACAGCTCCTCGGCATCCTCGCGCTCCTGCGGCGGAATACTCCGAAAGGCCGCTTGGAACACCCGTCGAAAGTGGCGCAGACCGGCATACCCAAACCAGGCGATCAGGACAAAGTACGCCCCCGCCACTTGATAGGCGAGGTACTCCCGCGTCGGATACAGCGGCATCGTCGTCAGCCGAAAGCCCAACGCCGTCGCGACCACGTCTTGGAGGCGGGTCAACACAAAAAAGAACCAAAGGCTAAACAACACCTGGGTCGGTAGCAGATAGAAGAACCCGATCGCCGCAAAGGAGATGAAGATCGGCGTGTAAAATATGCCGTTCCACGGCCGCTCCGTAAACCAAGCGTTGACCGAATAGTTCAGTCGAACCTGCGGCACCGCCGGGACGTACTGATGCAGCCCATTAAGCCCAAAGACCAGCGCCGGAACTCCAAATCCGATCCACATCATCGGATTGCCAAAGAAGGTCGTTCCGGCCTCCGGTCCGACAAACTCCAGAGGGAGCTGGGTGAGGGGGAAAGTCAACTTCTCGTTGTCGACCCACTGCCGCCGAAGGATCGCCGCCAGACAGAGGAACCCAAAGAAGAACAGTCCTGCCAAAATCCCCCAGACGGCCAACGGTTGCACCCAGGCTCTCCAGGGCACGGTTGAGAGCTCCTCCGCCCGTTCGTAGAACTTTCGAGCCACCTCTTGAACGGCTGGACCGTTTGGGTCGAACGGCACTAGCTCCGGCCGGATGTGATGAAAGAACAGCTCCCGCCAACCGTTGGTCTCAGTCGCGTAGTAGTTGACCGCCACCAATGCCGGGATCAGCTTCTCCATCAGCCCTCGAGAGGTGACCATCGAGGTCAACAGGAGCATCACATACAGCAACATCAGCTCCTGTCGGCTCAGAGAAAGGCGCGGGAGAAACCGCCGCGTCGCTTGATTTGCGAGCACTAAAAAGAACAGAATGCCGATCACCACCGGCGGGAACTGAAGAAAGCCGATCTGAATGTAGGTGATGACCAGCTCAGCATAGGAGACGATCGCAACGGTCAGCAGAATCAGCGGTACGCCAAGCCCCAGAACCCGCCAGCGGATTCCGGAAGGCGCTGGACGCTTTGCGTTCGTCTGGAGGGATGCTCTCTTCACACCGGCGAACTCTTCGTGAAGCGTTGAGGCCGCTCCACCATACCCATCCCCCCAGGCGCCGTCAAGGGAGGGGAGACGCCTTAAAAGGCGCCGACGGAGCCCATCTCCGGAGGGCCAGCGACCTCCGCTAGGCTTAGGACCCCCCGATCAACGCCGGCAGATTGACGTGTTCGGCGACCAGCTCCTTGAGGAGGGCGATCTTCTCCGGAGCATCGCTCGAAAGGAGCGGCTCCATCGCGTCCAGATTGCGAGTCACCTCGTGAGTGTGGCCGGGGACCAGAAGCACGCGGGATCTTCGCCGCCGAAGCGCGTGCGAGGATGTTGGCCGGCGGGATGATGTTGTTGGAGAGGACAATCCCAACCGCGTTCATCTCCAACGCGGCAAGGATCATATCGGACCGGTCTCCGCTGGTGATGATCAATTTGTTCTCTTGATGGACGTAGGGGCTACGGAGTACCTCGTTGGCCGACATCGCCCCGACAAGCACGTTCTTGACGATCGCGTCGA
>BPJZ01000029.1 GCA_026004875.1 Candidatus Poribacteria bacterium
CAAGACCAGCAAACTCCCGTTACTGTGGACCCGAACCTTCCGCGCTATCAGGTGACCAGCGGTATTGCGGGCCGCCTGAACAGCGTCGGCTCTGACACGATGAACAACCTGATGACCCTCTGGGGAGAGGCGTTTCATAACCTCTATCGGGGGGTGACCGTCCAGGTGGAGGGGAAGGGATCCTCGACGGCGCCGCCGGCACTGATCGCCGGAACCGCCCAGCTGGGGGCCGATGTCCCCGACCAATGAAGAACGAAGAGCGGGACGCCTTCGAGGAGAAGTACGGTTACAAGCCGACGGAGATCCGCGTCGCGATCGACGGATTGGCTGTGTACGTCCACAAGGACAATCCCCTCCAAGGCCTGACGTTGGCTCAGGTGGACGCGATCTTCTCCAAGACCCGCAAGCGGGGCTACCCGAAGGACATTCGCGTCTGGGGGGAGCTGGGGGTTAACCGGCGAATGGGCCAACAAGCCGATCAGCCTCTACGGCCGCAACTCCGCTTCGGGGACCTATGGTTTCTTTAAGAGCCACGTTCTCCGAGACGGCGATTTCAAAGATCAGGTGAAGGAGCAGCCCGGCTCGGCCAGCGTGGTCCAGGGGATCACCGCCGATCGGTACGGAATCGGATACAGCGGCATTGGGTACCGAACCTCGGGCGTTCGCGTTGTGCCGCTGGCGGTCAAGGAGGGCGAGCCGTTCTACGCGCCGACGCCGGAGAACGTCTACTCCGGGAAGTACCCCCTCAGCCGATTTCTCTATATCTACGTCAACAAGAGGCCGGGCCAGCCGATGGACCCGGTCGTTCTGGAGTTCCTCCGCTTCGTCCTCAGCTATGAGGGACAGCAGGTCGTCGTCAAGGACGGCTATCTGCCGATCCCTGCTAGCGTTGCCCAGCAAGAGCTGAAAAAGCTGGAAGAGTAGGACGAACGGAAGAGAAACGAAGCACCAGTGGCACAACCGGCCTTCAAGGTCCTCCGAAGGCCGGTTGTTGTCTGCTGGAGCGGCTCTCTACTCGGAGACCAGCGGGACCGTCAGCGAGACCTCCTTGCCGTCGCGGAGGACGATCAGGTTCAGCGAGTCGCCCACCTCTTTGTTCAGCACGACGTACTGGGCCAGCTCCGGATGGCTCATTCGCTCCCGATGCCCGTCCGCCTCGACGATGACGTCTTGGTTTTGTAAGCCGGCTCGGCGTGCCCCCTCGTTGGGAATCCATCGGACTTCCAGGGCCATTCGGTCTTCGGGGATGCCCAGCTCCCACCGGCGCTCCGGGGAGAGCTCCGGCGCCCAGAAGCCAAGCTGGGGCCGCAGCGACCACATCGAGGCCCGCCAGGAGATGTCGGAACGACGCCAGTCGCCCCTCCACTTGGAGCGTGGTCCGATGGAGTTCGCCGTCCTCGGTAAAAGGCGATCTCTACCTCCCCTGGCGTCGGAAGGTGGTACAGCACCCATTGGATGTCGGCTTGAGAGAGAATCACCTGACCGTTCAGCGTGAAGAGCTCATCGCCCCGGCTGCAGACCGGCCCGCTCAGCAAACGAACCGGGGAGCACCGCTCGGATGACGTTTCCTAAGTCCACTTCCATGACCATTCCGACGTTCTCCGGTAACGGCCAGACGAGGAACTCCCAAATCTTCTCTTTGGACCAGGTTCCCTCTCGCTGAGCGATCTGTATCTGCGCCTCTTTGATCATATGGCAGTGGACGCATCCTTTGCGCAGGTCCTCCTCTTGGATCGCCCGTTGGAGGGGGAACATCTCTTCGGCAAACCGAAATCGGACCGGTCGGGCCTCCTTGCCTGCAAAAAGATGCCGGTTTTGAGGATACTCCCGATGCAGCTCCAAGCCGCGCCGAAGCGCGCGCTTCAGCGAGGCCACCGAGATATGCGACTCCGAGTCGTGGCCGGCCCGAATTCCATAACGCCCGTAGACCGTCCCGTCGGCGTTCATCAAGAAGGCGGCCCAGCTCAGATCGTAATCGTACTGGAAGCGGCCAAGGTCCACCTGATTCATCCGGACGATGCGCACCGGCACATACTGGGCCAGAAGCTCCCGAAGCTCCTGATCGGCTCGGAGCACCTCCTGATCGAACGCTTTGCACGCTTCGCAAGGCACACATCGGAACAAAACGAACAGCGGCTTACCGGTCTCACGCGCCCGTTGTTCGGCCCGTTCCAGGTCGTTGTATATCCAGTTGTCGCCGACTTCGAAATCTTCGAGAACGCGCCGCAGCATCTCCGGCGTGACCTCAATGGGCCGTTGAGCCAATGTCCATAAGGCTCCCGTCAGCCAGAGGAGTACCCCTAACGCTCCCAGCCAGCGAATGCGCCGCATCGGAGAACCCTCCCTTTTTCTCTAAGCTTCAAGGCTATGTCCCGAGCCGATTGATCCCATCAAAGGCAGCAACCTTATAGCACTCAGCCAATGTCGGGTAGTTGAAGACGGTGTTAACAAAATAGTCCACCGTTCCCCCCAAAGCTGAGCACCGCCTGCCCGATGTGGACCAGTTCGGTGGCGCCCTCGCCGATGATGTGGACGCCCAACAGCTGGCGGGTCTCCAAGTGGAAGATCAGTTTGAGCACGCCGGTGGTGTCGCCGATGATCTGCCCCCGAGCGATCTCCCGATAGCTCGCCTTTCCGGTCTCATAGGGCACGCCGGCCTCGGTGAGCTCGGCCTCCGTCTTGCCCACCATGGCGATTTCGGGGATCGCGTAGATGCCATAGGGAAACAGTTCTGGAACGCTGGTGCACTCCTGCCCAAAAGCGTGGCAGGCTGCAAGGCGCCCCTGTTCCATCGAGGTGGAAGCGAGAGCGGGAAACCCGATCACATCCCCCACGGCGTAGATGTGGGGGACCGCCGTCTGATAGTGTTCGTTGACCTTCAGGCGGCCTCGCTCGTCGGCCTCCAGGCCGGCAGCCTCCAGGTTGAGCGCCTCGGTGGCTCCCGTGCGCCCGATCGAATACAGCGCCCGTTGAGCAACAATCTGTTTGCCCGCTAGCCAGATGGATGCGAACGCGTGGACCGTGCTCCGGATCCTCGTACGGCTCGATTGAGGTCACCTCCTCCCCTAGCCGAAAGGTCACCCGGTTCTGCCGCATGTGATAGATCAGTGTGTCCATGATCTCTTCGTCAATGAAGGAGAGCAACTGATGGCGCTTGTCCACGACGGTGACCCGAACGCCCAGCGCTGCGAAGATGCTCGCATATTCAACACCGATCACTCCACCCCCCCACCCACAGCCAGGGTACGAGGAAGGTCCTTCATGTGAAGAATGTCGTCGCTGGTGAGAATCCGCTCCCCGTCAAAGGGGATGTGCGGATCACGGGTGGGAATCGTCCCGACGGCGATGATAACGTACGGTGCGCGCACGTCCCCGGAACCCCTGCTGTCCTACAAAGTTCAACCGGACAGTGTGCGGGTCCACAAAAGAGGCTTCGGCGGCGATCACTTCCACGCCGTTTCGAATCAGCTGATGCCGCATCACGTCCGTTTCGTGGCGCATCACGTGATCCACCCGAAAGAGCAGATCCTGCATGGTGATCCGCTCTTTGACCCGATAAGAGACGCCGTAGACCTCCCGGTCTCGGTATCCCGAAAGCCGCATCACCGCCTCGCGGAGCGTCTTGCTTGGAATGGTGCCCGTGTTGACACAGACGCCCCCAATGACGGCCCGCTTCTCGACAACGGCCACCCGTTTTTCCAACTTGGCTGCCTGAATGGCAGCTCGCTGACCCGCCGGGCCCGACCCGATCACGATGAGATCGTAATCCCATTCGGCCATGGTGTTTCCCCCAGAAGAAAGGTCCGATCGTCCGGTTCCGTCGAGAGTTTCACGCTAGATCTCGGATCCAGCGCAGTAACGCCAACTCCAACGCGTCTACCGCTTCGGTGAGCTCCTCGGCCCGATTCTCCTCCTCGTGTGGGTCGGTCGCGCGGTGGTACAATTCGTACCGGCCCCCTAGCCGGCCAGCTCCTTCCCGAACGTTCACCAGCAGCGTCCAAAGGTTGTTTCGGATCGCCCACTGCTGGCCGTAATGGCCAGAAAAGGGCAAACTCGTGAAGGCTCGACTCCTCGCCCCGAATCAGCGGAAGCAGGTTCCGTCCGTGAAGCGTGATCCGTCGCTGATCGACCACCACATCCTGAGGGAACAGCTCCCGCGTCGGGCGCGGAGCTCGGTAGGGGAGGACCAGCGGTTCCCGAATCCCCAAGGCGTCCAAGACGGTCGGCATCAGGTCGCGAGGCTGGACGATAGCGTCAATCCGCTGTCCGCCGTGCTCGCCGCCGGGAAGCCGCACGATCCAGGGAATCTCGACCAGCTCCCAATAGGCCCACGGGCGTGCCTTGCGGATGATCCCATGCTCCCCAAACGGCTCCCCGTGGTCAGACAGATGCATGATCAAGGTGTTCTCATCCAGGCCCAGGGAGGAGATCGCCTCCAACAACACGCCGATCCACTTGTCCACAAAGGTCACTTCCCCGGCGTAGAGCGATTTCACGCGCTCTACCTCTTCGGGGGTCAGATACCCCTCCACCGGACCGGGAACCGGATCAATCAGGTCCTGACCGGAGTAGTTTGGATCTCGGTACATCGACCAGTAGGGTTCTGGCGGATCCCACGGCTCGTGAGGATCAAAGTAGTCCACCCAAAGGAAGAGTCGGTCCTTGATCCCCTTCGTTCGAACCTGGTGCTCCAGCCAACGGATCGCCTCTTGGGTCACCCGAGGGGCAAAGAAATCTTCCTCCGAGCGAAAGACAGAACGGTTGCGCAAGTACCTGCTCAAACCGTTCTCGCCACATCGAGTCTGACTGATCGCCTCGGAGCCGATGCCATGACCCCAGGTCTACCGGTCGATCGTCCACGATCCACGGATCATACTCCTGTCCCCGCACCCAGACGACCGTATCGAATCCGCGTCCGCAGTTGTAGACCGGCTTGTGCATGTGATAGGTATCCGTGATCAGGGCGCTCGTATAGCCCCGATCCCACAGCACCTCGGCCAGGAGGTAATCGGAGTTTTCAAACGGCTGCCAACCTCGGAAGGGGAACTGAACCCGCCCGGTCCACCAGGTGTGGCGCGTCGGCATCGTCGGTAGGCTCTCGGAAAAGGCGCGAGTGAAAAGCACCCCTTCCGCCGCCAGTCGGTCCAAGTTGGGCGTTTGAATCTTCTTACCGTGGTAGCTGACCGCTTTGGGATGACAACCTAGATGGTCGGCTCGGAGACTGTCTGTAACGATCACCACGACGTTCATGGAACGCTCCCCTTCCCACACGGAGGCAGTATCCCATACCCAGGAGAAATACTCAAGTAGCCAGGGGCTCACAGTTCCGGAATCGTTTCGCTCAGAACTTTTCAGAGTCGGATAGTAGGAACGTTACAGGTTTCGAGTATCCTCCCGGACGGTTGGACAGACGCTTAAAAGCAGCAAGAGAAAGGAGAGGGAAAGGGAGGACGATGCGAACGCGGTGGCAGTCGGTTTTTGTGGTTTTGTTGATTCTCCAGGGATGGGGAGGACATGCCCAGGACCTGGACTCTCCAGAAGCGTGGCGGGAAGAATGGCAGCGACTCGCCCAGGAACACCCCCGGTTTCCTCGTCTGGGAGTCGAACCGGACCGGACGCTGGCGGATCTGGTACCGAAACCTGGACGGCTCGGATCTCCGTCAGCTCAGTCCCCGAAACTCCAGATCGAGAACATCAGGCTGCCCATATTGCCCCCAACGGTGAGTACCTCGTCTATCTCTCTTACCCCAAGGGGAGGACGACCTACAGCGAACAGCCGTGGGCGGCCGAACTGCATCTAATTCGAACCGACGGGAGCAACGATCGGGTCATCATTCCGGAAGCTCGCGCTTACGGGCAATCGCGCGCGGTCGTCTGGTTGAGCGATACCCAGTTTGTCTATATTGGTGGAGACGGTCGAACCTATCGGTACGACCTGGCTACCGGGCAGAGCACGGTGTTGGTTCAGGAGCCTCCTCGGGATAAACCAGGATGGTTACTCGACCCGACGCTGCGCTTTGCCGTTTGGGGCTATCCGGCATCCGTGTTTGTCTACGACCCTGAGCGGAAGCAGGTCTCCCTTCGGCAGGAACTGGGAGGTTGTGAAATCTACTTCGCGGCCGGGCGGTGGGCCGTGTGGATGGACGACGCTGGAGGCCCAATCGGCAAAGTAGACCTCCTGACGGGTCAAGAGGGGCACATCCTGCAGAAGCACGACCCACGGCTTCCTGAAGGCCGAGGGTACATGTACTTTCCGATGGTCTCACGCCAGGGCGATCTGCTCGCCTTCGGGGCCTCCCCCGATCAGCACGATCATATGAGCGCGGACTACGACATCTTCGTCATTCGGACCGATCCGACGACGCTAGAGCCGATCGGTCGAGCGGTTCGGTATACGTTCCACCCGGCCACGGATCGTTTCCCCGACGTATACACTTACACTGCGGCTTTGGGGATGCACGCTGGCGAAGCGCCGCTGACCGTTGAGCTTTCCTTGGAGGGCGACGACTGGGTCTGGGACCTGGGCGACGGTACGACCGAGCGGGGCTCGCGCGTCCGTCATACCTACACCCGTCCCGGCGAGTAACTCCTTGACGGCCCGACGGAACGGACAGATTCGGCGTGGCCGCGTCCTGGTGCGTTCGGCGGAACCGCCAAAACCGGTGGTCGCCGTCCTCCGGGGCGAACGGGAGGTGCTCGTCCAGTTCGACGAGCCGATTGAACCGGACGGCTTCGACGTGCGCACCATCGGCGGGCCGAAGGTCGCCGACTGGCGGCTCCAGGACGAACGGTCACTGCTGTTGATACTCCGAGAGCCACCGGAGGCCGAGTTTGCCTTGGAGCTGGAAGGCATCCTTGATCGGGCGCAACGGCCTAACCGAATGCCCCGGCAGAAGCTGATCATCCGACCCACCACCTGGCCTCGGACCCAAGAAGGCCTCCTCTTCGCCTGGCAAACCGGTGATCAGCCAAATCAGGTGCCCGACCCGGAGACCGGGGGCTTGAAGGCGTTTCCTATTAAGCCAAGAGGCCGCGCCCATCTGAACCACGACTTCGCCATGCGTCTGGCCTACGGGGCTTACTTAGTCGAAGGGGCCGATGAGTGGCTCCTGCGACGTCTCAAGGCCACCCACCAGTTGACTCTGGAGGCCCTGGTCTGGCCGGACCATCTGGAGAATTCCGGTCCGGCTCGGATCGTTACCTTCTCTTCCGACCCAGGCTCCCGAAACTTCACCCTGGGACAGGAAAAGAACCGTCTCATCTTTCGGCTTCGAACGCCCCAGACCGGTCCGAATGGAACCAATCCGGAGATCACTCTGGGGCCGGTCTCCGACCGAATGCCAACTCACGTGGTGATCACCTATCGGCCCGGGAAGTTGATCGCCTACTTCAACGGAGAGAAGGTGCTGGAGAGCGAGCAGGTTCAAGGGGACTTCAGCAATTGGGAGCGGCACCACTTCCTCTTTGGCGATGAGTGGAGCGGCCAGCGCGACTGGCACGGGACGCTCGAGGGAGTTGCTCTTTTTGACCGGGTGCTGAGCGCTGAGGAGGTCCGAGCGGAGTACGAGGCGTACCGGAAGATTCTTCTGAGCCGTCCGATCATCCCTCAGATCGAGGTAGAGGCGGAGTTGATCGCCGCTTCCCGGATCCCGACGTTGCAGGAGATCAGCCCCTATCGCGAAGCACTGGTCGTCAACGAGTATCGCGTCCTGAAGGCCTTCTTTGGCGATCCACGCCTGGAGCGAATCCGGGTGGTCCATTGGGCTCTCATGGACGGCCAGACGCTGGAGGTTCCTCAGCGGCCCGGTCAGCGGGTTCGGCTCCGGCTGGAACCGTACGAGCAAAATCGTCAATTGGAAGGATTTTATACCTCGGACACCTTAGAGCTAGACTTCGACGCACCGTTGTTCTACGCTCTCCCGTAGCAATACTCCTAAGAGGAGAGCGTATGAGTGGACGGAACGGCCAGGTTGAAGACCTGAGCGGCTGGCTGGAGCCGATCCGGGAACGGCACGAGACGCCGGCGTTGGCTGGGGCCTGTCTTCGGGAGGGCCGCTTAGTGGGCCTGGGGGCGACCGGCCGGCGTCGGCTCGATGCCGACGTTCCCGTCTCTGCCGGCGATCGGTTCCATTTGGGCTCCTGCACCAAGGCGATGACGGCCACGTTGACCGGTGTTCTCGTCGAGGAGAGCCGTCTGAGCTGGGGAGACCACCCTGGAGGAGGTCTTTGCCGAGCGTGTTCCCTCGGTTCATCCGGGATTTCGCTCGGTGACCGTTGCCGATCTGCTGAGCCATCGCAGCGGGCTTCCGGGGCGGGCGACGCCGGAACCGTACGAGTCTCATCAGCGGCGCTATTGGAGCTATAGCGGACCCGTTCAGGAGCAACGGCTAGCGTTGACGGCTGCCCTCTTAGAGGAGCCTCCAGCCGTCCCGCCGGGGACGACCTACAGCTACAGCAATCTAGGCTATATCGTGGCCGGATCAGCGCTTGAGCAGGTCACTGATCTCTCTTGGGAGGAGTTGATCCAGTCGCGGCTGTTTGAACCGTTGGGGATGGAGAGCGCCGGCTTTGGTGCCCCTGGGACACCGGGGGGAGACCGACCAGCCGTGGGGGCACACGGCGGATCGGAGGCCGATCCCTCCGGGGCTCCACGCGGACAACGCGCCGGTTCTCGGGCCCGCTGGACGGGTGCACAGCACGCTTCGGGACTGGGCGCGGTTTATCGCGCTGAGCCTGCGCGGGGCGCGCGGGGAGGAGGACCGAGCTGCCTAGCTCTGAGAGTTTCGAGCGGATCTTCACCGACGTTGCCGGCCAGGGATACGGGTTAGGCTGGGGGATCGTCTCTCGCGAATGGGCCGGCGGGATCGCTTACACCCATACGGGAAGCAATACCCTCTGGTACGCGGTGGCCTGGCTGGCGCCGGAGCGGAACGCGGCCCTTCTGGCCGCCACCAACTGGGGTGCCGAGCGGGCCTTCCAGGCCGTGGATGCCGTCGCAGGGGAGCTGATCCGACGTTATCTCTCCTGATCCGGCTCCACGACAGGGCTCACTCGGCCCGAAAGGAGGACCGGCATGACCCTTCGGGCGCAGGACGTTTATGCCTATCTTCGTTCCCTCGATGGGGGATGGGTGGACTGGGAGAACACCGTGGACACCTGGAAGGCGGGCGACCCGAACGCTCCGGTGCGGGGCATCGGTGTCATGTGGATGCCCTATTGGAGCGACCTCAAACGGGCCGCCGGAGACGGCTGCAACCTCATTGTGACCCACGAGCCGGTTTACTATAACCACCGTGATCAAGACGAGACGATCTTTCAGCGGCTCTTGGCGGCGCGGAACAAGCGAGAGTGGATCGCCGCTCAGGGCTTGGTGATCCTGCGCTGCCACGACCTGTGGGATCAGCTTCCAAGGGTCGGAATCCCCGACAGCTGGGGCGAGACGCTAGGGTTGGGCCAACCGATCGCCGGGAAAGGATGGTTCCGCGTTTATAACGTCGCAGGGGAGACCGCCGGGAGCTTAGCGCGGCGGCTTGCCGAACGGGTGGCACCGCTGGGTCAGGAAGCCGTTCAGTTGATCGGTGAGCCGTCTTGGCCGGTCTCCCGCCTAGCGATCGGCACCGGCGCGATTACCCCCCTTTGGACCTTCCTGAACGAATGGGAGGCCGATTGTGCCGTTTGCACCGACGACGGCTTCTCCTATTGGAGGGACGGGGCCTACGCGTTGGACGCAGGCATTCCGGTCATCGTCGTGAACCACACCACCTCGGAGGTGCCGGGGATCAGCCGGCTCGCTCAGCAGCTGCGAGAGGCCTTCCCCGAGACCCCTGTTCGGGAGTATCCTCAGCGGCCCCCTTACCGTCTGGTCTGGGCGAAGCCGCTGAGCTAGGAAGCGGGCTCTTCCAAGAGCGCCTGAATCCGAAGCAGCGGAAGTAGCCGCGCCCGCTTCTCTTTGGGAACAGGGATGGAGCCTTTTAAGGACAGCACTGAACCTTCGGACACTCGACCAAGAAGCCGACTCACCGTCTCCCGTTCTTCTGTTGTCCTTCCGGCCAACAGGAGTAACGGCGCGGCATTTTTCCCCTCTCCGACGACAAAGACCAAAAGCGGTTCGAGGAGGTCGGCCTTCTGCTCCTGAGCCGAGCGCAGGACCAATTCTGCCCGCTTTCGAAGCGTCGGCTCCAGCTCGGCTAAGGCTCGAACGCGTCCGGCTGCTTGAAGCTCAATCGCCCGAAGCGTAAATCCGGCGTCCCCAACCGCCGCCTGAAGCTTTTCCAAGGGGGGCAAAGCGCCTTCGCTTTGAATCTCAACCAACCCCTCATCGATCTCGATCTCGACGCTCTGGACGGCACGGATGGCCTTCAGGTTCTTCTCCATGCCGTACGCGCAGAAGGGACAGGCCAGCCCATCGATGTGGAGCGTCAGCTCTACCGGTGCCGCCCACGCTCCCGATCCAGCGATTGCAACGACCATCACCCCAACGACCCAGGCGAGCCTCCGTCTCATCCTTTTGCCTCCTTTTAGTGACGACCGAACGACGACCGGATTCACTCCCGGTAGAGGAACGCAAACGGCGCCGCGTGTACCCTCCACGGCGACAAACGAATCGAACCGCTCTCCCAGCGCGAGCCACTGGGACCCCTCCCGGAGAACCCAATTGACCCCTCCTTTGGCCATGACGTTTCGATAGCTCAGAAGAACCCCCGGACCGACGCCCAACCGCCGCGCACCGCCGGAACGGCCGTTCAGCTCAAGGAGAACGACCAGGTCCGGTTCGTCGTAGTTCGTCCGAACGGGACGCACCCCCACGGCTAGATCGTAAAGAAGCGTCCGAGAGCCGGCCCCGGTCCATCTCAACTTGGTACCGAAGCCCGGCAAAGAAGTACTCGACCCGCGACTCACGCCCGACCGTTGCACCCAGCAGGAGCGCTCCCGGCTGGGCCCCTTCCTCAAACCGGTATCCGAGAACGATGGCCGCCTGATCGCTTCGGCCGCGTCCGTCCCGACGGTAAAACCGCCACTTGGTCCGGAGACGCGGCGACCCCCAACCCTCCCCGTGAGCGTGAGCGTCGACCCCGCGCTCCAACTCAACGCTTGCGCCGAAGTCGGCGGCCAACCCAAGGTGCAGTCCCACGTGGAGCCCTTCCCCGTTTTCAAGTCCGGTCTCCAACCCGATCCCGTACCGCCCGATCACGTGTGGCCCGACACCAAAGATCGGCTCATGGGCCGCTGCCAGCCCGACCGTCAAAGCCCAAGCGCCCAGCCAGACGACGATCGCTCGCTTCATCGGTCTCTTCCCTCAGACGCCTAGAAGACGCATCACCGGAACCAGCGCGTAGGCAAACGCAAATCCGATCCCGTAGATCAGCACAGCACTCCAAAAGAGCCACCGGGTCCATTGGCCGGTCACCTCGCAGGCCTCTCCGCCGTTAACGGCACAGGCGATCCGCGAACGGGGTCGAAACAGAAGCACCGCTTCTACCGCTAGCAGCAACCCCGCAACCAGGAACAGCCAAGCCTTATAGCGAGAGAGCGGCACCACCCACGGCACGGCGCTGATAAAACTGCTCACCGCCGCCCCTCCAGCGATCGCTCCTAACAGTGCCGGCAGCGCGCAGCAAAGCAGCGTCCCGGTCGAGGTGAATAACGAGAGAAAGGCCATCACCCGGACGCGCATGGGTCCTCCTCCGTCAAGGCCAAAAGAATCGAACACCGTTCGGCGGGGAGCGAACCTCCCTCGCACTGCTCTGCAAGCTGCAGCAGACGCTCGCGGAGCTGGGCCAGCCGTTCGAGCTTGCGCTCGACGACGCGGAGCTTGGTCAACACCTGGGCCCGAACCTCCCCACAGGTGGCGGCAGGGTGCTCCGCAAGCGAGAGAAGCTCCGCTACTTCGCTCAGGGAGAACCCCAACCCCTGAGCCCGCTTGATGAACCGAATCCGCGAGATCGTCTCCGGCGCGAACAGCCGATATCCGGCCTCCGTGCGTCCCACCGCCCGAAGCAGTCCACAGCGCTCGTAGTACCGAACCGCATCCACACTGACACCCGCCCGCTTGGCCACCTCGCCGATCCGGAACATCTCTTGAACCTCCTTCACCGGGAGGATACCACTCTGGAGTTAGGTCTAGAGTCAAACGGTTCTCGCGGAAAGATCGTTAGTAGACCCAGAAGGCGTAGACGGGAACGTTAAAAGCGGTGCCGATCACCGAAAGGAAAGACCCGACGACGAAGTCCCCCATCATCAGCCCCATGAAGAAGGGCATCCCCCGGCGATAGGTGCCCAGTCCCCCAAGCCGGAGGAGCAAGCCCTTGACGGCCCAGGAGATCAATAGCGGAAACCAAACGACCGCCATGCCCCAACTGTTAGAGACCGCATAGCCGGCCGGATGAAGCGGCCACCAGACGAATCGGGTGCGCATCCAAGCGAAAAACCAGGTGGTCACCGCCCCGATCAGGAGAAAGACCGGCGTGGAGGGGTTGGGCTCCTGCGGAACGGTCAACCAGGCGGCCAGTCGGTTCAGCGGCTCCCAGCCGAACCACTCGATCCGTCCGGCCATCCCCACCTGATGAGAGGTGTGCAAAAAGGCCCAGAAGGTGGCCAAGACCCCAACCAGCGTAGAGACCAAAATCGCGATCAGCATCGGGCGGGTCGTCCCTCCGATTCGTTGGCTCAGCTTGAAGCCCTCAAGCTGCGCCGGCGCAAAGTCCGAATAGTGCGCTCGGTTGAAGAACCAGTACTGGGCCATGATCGTCAGGTTCTGCGGCCCGATCCTCCGAGTCCCCAGCAGCGGCGGAAAGATCTGATCCGGACCGCCGTTGTGCATATCGTGCACCGGGACCCCCCATCTCCGCCCGCATCCGAACGATCGAAAACGTGATCAGGAAATAGATCAAAAAGAACGGCACGGCTAGCCAAAGGCTCATTCCCGCTCGAACGCTGAATCCGATCAAAAAGAGAAACGCGAACAGGGTCATCGTCACGGTAGTTCGATAGGAAAGCGGCTCCCCCTGCTCCTCAACGGCGCCGGGCCTCCGCCAGAGGGCCGCCCAGACGCCACGAAAGTGCCGGCGAGTGGCCCAAAGCGCGGTAATCCCCACCGCCAGATAAGCTCCCGTCGACTGCTCGATGATCCCTTGAAACCCAGAAAACGAGCCCCCGCGCGCCGAAACCCCCGCAACGGTCATGAGAACCCGTTGCGCCTTCCAGAACAGATAGAAGAACCAACTGGAGAACAAAAGGTCCAAGGGAATGAAGTAACCCAGCCCAATCGCAAAAGGATAAAAGGAGATCGGAAGCCACCCAACGGCGTTCCAAGGCTTCTCCCGAAAGTAGCGACCAATATCGGTCAACTTCAGATGCACGTAAGGCACGCTCGGAAAGAGAATACTCAGCTGGTTCCAAAGACTCAGGCCGGCAGCGATTCCAAAACCGCCCCAAAACAAGGGGTTCCGGATCAATCCGACCGGTTGCTCGATCAGCTCTAAGGGGAGCTGAATGATCGGGTAGGTGAGCTTCTCCTGTTCGACCCACTGACGCCGCACCAGGAGGTTCAGCCCGAGCTGAACAAGAACAAAGGCGAAGATGAACAACGTCCACCAGAAGATGGGACGAAGCCAAACCCGAAGGTGCTCCGAGGTGTAGAACGTCGAACCCCCTAGATAGTGGTCGCGCAAAGCCTGAGGGTCGGAGACGACCAGCCACTCCGGGAGTCGGGGGAGGATCAGCTCCGCCCAGTCGTTCTCGGGCGAGGCGTACCAATGAGCGTGACCCATCAGAGGGATCAACAACTGCATAAACCCGTGGCCGGCCATCGCCGCCCCCATGCACATCATCACATACAGCAACAGCAGCTCCTGGCGGCTGAAAGCCAGGTTCCGGCGAACCGCCCGAAGGCCTGCGTTGAAGAGCATCAGCACCACAAGAGCGAAAACCGCCGTGAAAAAGATCGACTGGACGGTCAGGTGGATGGAGAACCACATCGCTTCGGCGACGACGATCCAGTAGCATTGAAGGACCGTCAGCAGGCTTCCGACAATTAGAACCCATCCCAGACGCTCGCGCGGAGGTGCGATCCCTTTTTCCGCCTTCATCGTGAACCGCTTCCGTCTCCTGCGTTCTTGTCGGCGCTAATATACTTCCGAGGAGATCTGCGGAAAACCGCCCCGATGGCTCGATCAGCTTGCGGCTGGCCTTGACACTCTTCCCCGAGATGCGTACTATATTCAGTGCCCTGTCGTGAACGGTGCCCCCGTGGCGGAATTGGTATACGCGGCAGGTTGAGGGCCTGTGCCCGAAAGGGCGTGCTGGTTCGAGTCCAGCCGGGGGCACCAATTTTTGTGCCCGGTTGGCGCTACCCGACCGGGCAGAAGCGAACTAAATAGCTTCCCCCCTCGGCCCCCTCCCAGTGAACGCGCTCCGCACCCGCGCACTGGAACGGGACCGGCTCTTCCCCAGAGAGGACCGCTTCGACGCGAACCGTCCGGGGATGACGAAGCCGCACCGAACCCGACCGGGCGGTTTGAAGCTCGGCAGAGAGGAGTCGTCCCTCCTTCCAACGGAGGTTCATGGTGATTCCTCCCCGCGCCCGCAGGCCCTCCACGACACCCGTCCTCCAAGCGTCGGGAAGCGCCGGAAGCAGGTGCACCTCCCCCGCATGGCTCTGGAGCAGCATCTCGGCGATCCCCGCCGCTCCGCCAAAGTTTCCGTCAATCTGAAACGGGGGATGGTTGTCGAAGAAGTTGGGCAGCGTGGAGCGACGAAACAGCTCAAGGAGGTGCTCCCAAGCTGCGTTCCCCTCGTGCAGTCTGGCCCAGAAGTTGACCACCCAAGCCCGGCTCCATCCCGTCCCGCCGCCTCCGTGCTCTAATCGGCGCTCTAAGGAGCGACGGGCGGCCGCCGCCAACTCCGGAGTCCCTTCCGGCGTGATGCTCGAACCTGGATGCAGGCCGAACAGATGGGACATGTGCCGGTGGCCCGGCTCCGCCTCCTCAAAGTCCTCTCGCCACTCCTGAAGTTGCCCGAACCGGCCGATCCGGTACGGCACCAAGCGCGGCAGAACGGCTTGCATCTCCGCGACGAGCTCCTGATCGCGTCCCAACAGCTCCGCCGCCTGAATACAATGGCCAAAGAGGTCCTCGATGATCGCTCGATCCATCGTCGCCGAGACGCACAGTCCGGCCCGCTCCCCTTCCGGTGTGAGGAAACGGTTCTCCGGCGAGGTGGAAGGGCAGGTGACCAGACAGCCCGTCTCGTCCTCGATCAAAAAATCAAGGATGAACCGGGCCGCCTCTCGCATCACTGGATAGTACCGTTCCAGAACGGAACGGTCGCCGCTGAAAGCGTAGTGTTCCCAGAGGTGCTGGCACAGCCAGGCGGCTCCCATCGGCCAAAGACCCCATCCGGCCCCATCGCAGGGGGTGGTCGCGCGCCAGAGGTCGGTGTTGTGGTGAACCGTCCACCCCCGGCATCCGTAGTGGCGCTCCGCCGTGCGGCTTCCCGACTCGACCAACGAGGCGATAAACTCCAAGAACGCCTGGTGACACTCCGGCAGCGCGGTTGTCTCCGCGTGCCAGTAGTTCATCTCCGCGTTGATGTTTAGCGTCCACTTGCTCCCCCAGGGCGGATCGGTCCGGTCGTTCCAGATGCCCTGGAGGTTGGCCGGGAGCGTCCCCGGTCGCGAGCTGGCGATCAGCAGGTACCGCCCGTACTGAAAGTAGAGCGGCACCAGCCCTAAGTCTTCTTCCCCTTCTTGGACGGCCCGGAGCCGCTCGTCCGAGGGCAGATGGGAGGTTTGCTCCTCGCCTTCCAGGGAAAGGCGCACCCGGCGGAACAACCTCCCGTGGTCCTCCTGGTGGCGCCTCTTGAGGGTCTGGTAGTCAGTTGGAGCGGCGCGAAGAATTTCGGCGCACCGTTCCCTGTACGTCGGTGTGCGGTAGCTCGTCGCCGCTGTCAGCCGGAGCGTCACGCTTCTGGCGTCGCGGATGCGGAGCCGGTCCCCTTCCCCGTGGACGGTCCCGTCCTCTGAAACCGCCTCAAGGAGCGCCGCAAAGCGGGTTATCCCACGGAGCACCTCGCCAGAGAGAAGAAGTCGCCCCTCCGTCGCCTCAACGCTAAAGCGATGGGGACTGGTCAGCGCTAGGGTCAGGTCCAGCGGCCTTGACGACTCGATCCGGTAGACCAGTAGGTCGTCCGGCGCCGACAGGAAGGCCTCTTGAACGATCTGAACCCCTTCGATCCGCACCTCCTGTCGCGCGACGGCCGTTTCAAGGTCCAGCTCACGCCGGTATTCTGTCGGGGTGTTCGGCCATTCCCCTTCCAGTCGGACCCAAAGGTCTCCCAGCGGCTGGTACATCTCCATCCGCAGCGGGCGGCCCATCAGATACCGGTTGGCGAGCTCTTCGGCCTGGACATACTTCCCCTCAAGCAACAACCGCCGCACTTCTGGAAGGTGTTCCAGGGCCTCGGCGTGGGTCGGATCGTAGGGCCCTCCGCTCCAGAGGGTCTCTTCGTTCAGTTGAAGGCGTTCCTCGGGAAACCGCCCAAAGACCATCGCCCCCATCCGCCCGTTGCCGATCGGCAGCGCTTCTTCCCAACGACCGGCCGGTGCCCGATACCAGAGCTGCAGCTTGTGCATTCGGGTTCCCCTCCCAGTTTCGCCTGTGAAGGCCGGGGCTTAGTCGGTCCCTCCCGGGCTTTTGCTCCGGACCGTTGAGGGTAGCAAAGAGCGAGGAAAAGCGCATCCTGTCGGTTGGATCCGGTCGCCCTTGACGGATCGGCCGCTTCTAGGGAAGATGAATCCGTCCAGGCGGCGCCTAAAAACGGCGCCGGCCCGGAAGGAGATCGGTTCGTCCGACACGGATCAACGCACACTGAGGAGACAACAGGCGAATGGATACAGTTCGCTTTGGACTGATCGGAGCGGGGGGTATCTCCAACCAGCATTGCCGAGCGATCTCCAAGATCGAGGGCGCGGAGATCGTCGCCGCCGCGGACATCAACGAAGCCAACCTCAAACGGGCCCAGGAGCGTTGGGGCATCCCCGACCTTTATCCCGACTACAACCGGATGCTGGAGCGGGACGATATTGACGCCGTGCTGGTCTGCACGCCAACGGCGATTCACGGCGCGCCAACGGTGGCAGCGCTTCGTGCCGGGAAACACGTCCTCTGCGAAAAGCCGATGGAGGCCTCTCTGGAGCGGGCGATCGAGATGACCCAAGCCGCCCACGAGAGCGGAAAAAACCTAATGGTCGCCTTGAAGCTCCGTTTCACCCCTCACGTGAAGAAGGCCAAAGAGATCGTGGACGCCGGAACGCTGGGCGAAATCTACTACGCTGAGGCGATCGCCGACCGTCGGCGCGGGAATCCCGGTGGAAGCTTCATTCGCAAGGCGACCGCTGGGCTGGGCGCCTGCGCGGATATCGGCGTCTACGCGCTGGACACCGCCCTTTACCTGATGGGCCATCCCAAGCCGATCGCCGTCTCCGGCATCACCTCGAACTATCTCAGCCGCCACTGCACCTGGAACCCGGCCCTGCGCGAGACCGAAGTCGAAGATTTCGCCTGTGGCTGGGTCCTCTTTGAGAACGGCGCCCGGATGGTCTTCAAGACCTGTTGGTGCATGCATATGGACTCCCTGGGTGGAACGATCTTCTTGGGCACCAAGGCCGGATTGCGAATCGGAATCGGCGAGGTCCGAGGACCCCAGGAGGGCGTTTACGTCTACGGCGACAAAGACGGAGAGATCCACGATCAGGCCTACAGAGACTTCGAGCCGGTGGACGTCTTCCTTGCCGAAGACGCGGCCTTTGTCCACGCGGTGCGCAACGGCCTTCCCTCGCCAATTCCGCCCGACGAGGTCCTGCTGACCCAGATCATCATTCAAGGGGTTGTTGATTCCCAAGCCCGAGGGGGTCGGGAGGTGGAGGTCCACGTACCCACATTCACGTGAGCTGAAGGGAACACCTGGGGAGGGCGGATCTCGCCGTCCCCGGGCGTCTTCGCTTTGCTCGTAGGGCGGTTCTTACCCCCGAGGCACCGGAGTGAACCCCGGGCCGTCGGTTATCCGTTATTATTAATGAGCACTGAGCGAAAATTACCGTTTGACCTGTGCCGGGAACTTTGATAGAGTGAGCGCCGTTCCTGACTTGAGGTCTTGCGGACTGAAGGGAAGGGGAGAGTTGTCCATGACGGCTTCCCACGTTCAGGAGTTGACGGCGCGATCGTTCCGCGAGCTGGTCCTCCACTCCTCGGGGGTGGTAGCCGTGGACCTTTATGCCGAGTGGTGCCCATTTTGCCGCGAGTTCGTCCAGGTCTTCGGGCAGATCGCCCAGGAGTACGCCGACCGGTGCGAGTTTGGACGCGTCAACGTCGAGCTGCACCCGGAGATTCTGACGGCTCTGGGCGTCAAAACGGTGCCGACGGTTTTGATCTACTCCGGGGGGAACCTTTCGACCAAGCTGGTCGGCACCAGCAGCCTGGAAGACCTGCGCGAGGCGCTGAACGCCCACCTCCAGACCCCATGAACGCTTCGTTTCTCTGGCCGATCGCCTACAACTGGCTCGGCGTCCCGCTGATGTGGACGGCCCTTCGAGTCGGCGCAGCGGTAGACGGAAAGGTCCGTGCTGCCTATCGTGGCCGCAAGAAGTGGCTGGAGGAGCTGCGCCAGCAGCTGAGAACCTCCCGGCGAGGCCCTACAGAGACGCTCTGGTTCCATATGCCCTCCGTCGGAGAGTACGAACAGGCTAAGCCGATCATGCGGGCGCTCTATCCGGAGTATCGGATCGTCGCTACCTGTTTTTCCCCCTCGGTGATCGAGATGCTCCGGCGATTTCCCTACCAAGATGCGGCGATCTACCTTCCTCTGGACTCCCGGCGGAACGTTCGTCGCCTCTTTGATCAGATTGCCCCCAAGGCGCTCGTCTTCTCCAAGTTCGACGTGTGGCCTAACTGTGTCTGGGAGGCCCGTCGGCGGGGGGTTCCGCTGGCCCTGATCGCCGGGACGCTCCATCGGACGTCGCGCCGGCTTCGTCCTGGCGGGCGTTCCCTCTTTCGGGAGCTCCATGGGGGCTTTGCGGTCCAGTGTGCCGTTTCGGAGGAGGACGCCGCACGCCTCCGGGAGCTCAGTCCTCCAGGGGCTCGAATTCTCGTCACCGGCGATACGCGATTTGACGCCGTCTACGAGCGCGCCTCCTCTCCGCCGGAGCGGCCTTTGCTCCCGCGAGAGCCGTGGGAGGGCGCCTTCGTCCTGGTTGCAGGGAGCACCTACCTCGACGAGGAACGGAAGCTGATCCCTCAGTTCGCCGCCGTTCGGGAACGGCTCTCCGACGCCCGACTGATCCTAGTCCCTCATGAGCCGACGCCGCGCCATCTGGAGCAGAGCGAAGCGATTCTCCAGGAGGTGGGGCTCCGCTCCGTCCGATATTCACAGGTTGAGGCGGGAGCTTCGCTTGCGGAGGTCCACGTCGTTCTCGTCGATCGAGTTGGGTTGTTGGCCCATCTTTACGGATACGGGGATGTCGCCTATGTGGGTGGCTCGTTCCGGGCGCGCGTGCACAACGTCATGGAGCCGGCGGTGCTGGAGCGTCCCATCCTCATAGGTCCCTACATGGACAACTCGCCGGAGGCCTACGGCCTGATCGAGCGGGGGGCAATCCTCCGAGTGGAGACGCCCGAACAGTTTCAGCAGGCGCTTGTGCACCTTGCGGAACACCCCCAAGAGCGAGTCTGGCGCGGACGCCAGGGACGGGAGTATATTCTTCAGAACCTGGGCGCCACAGAACGCACCCTCCAGGCGCTGCGCGAAACAGTACTAACGGGCAAACGGTCCGCCGAAGCGGCCTCCGCGTGAGCCCATGAGCTTAGCCGTCTGGGAACAGATTCAGTCGCAATACGAAGCGCAGGTGGCCCATCAGTTCCTGTTGCACCTGAACGTCCGGGACCTGGTCGGCCATCCGGCTTACGGCTATCTGCCGATGGAGGACTATCTTCTGTTCTCCATCTGCCAGTTAGACCGGCAGGAGGAGAACGACTCCATCCAGTGGTTGGTCTTCAGCTACGACCGGGTGCGCGGGGCTCGGTTTCCGGAGCGGTTTCGCGTTCGAGGAAACGCGCGGGCCGACTATCAGTGGAAGTACGGACTGAACGCGACGCTCTACAAGTTTGCCCAGTGGTATGCCATTCAAGGGAACGACCGAGCGGCCCTGAATGCGCTCCAAGCCCTTCTATTGCTGGAAGCGGGCTTTAAAGACTGCATCCGAGCCGACACCGAGCCGGAGCGCCCCTTCGCCCGGTTGAAGGACAACCCAGCCTTGGAACGGCTCTTGAACACCGACCCGATCGTCCGTTGGCGCGAGGTGAACGCGGGCATCCGTACCGCCAAAACCGGCATTACCCGTGACACACCCCTTTTGGACGTGCTTAACCGCTTGGACAGCTTGCTCCATGCGAACCCCTACGGGCGTCGTGTGGGCGTGTTGATCCAAGACGTTGAGCTGATCGCGCCGAACCGTCATCGGGCCTCACGCTTCCAGGAGCACAGCGGGGTCGAATCGGCGGTGTTGATCCAGACGCTCGCCCGCTGGGCCTCCGACCCGGAGATCCGCGAGCGACGCAACCTGGTGCTGATGACCGCCGAGAACCTAGCCGATGTCGCCCAAGAACTGGTGGAGGCGCCGGAGTTGTGCGTCCTCCAGGTGCCGTTCCCCGACCTTCAGAAGCGACGGGCCTTCCTTCGACACCTAGCCGTGCTTCCCGAGCACTGGCAGCCACCCCCTCCTCCCAAGAGCCCCGAGGAGGAACGCTCCGAAGCCTATCAGAAGCTGCTCAAGGAGTGGCCCCCCTATCGCCAGCGGACCCAGGTGCCCGACCGGCTCCGCTATGGAGAAGGCTTCTCTCAACGGGATGCCGCCCACCGTACCGCTGGGCTGACGCTGCGCGGCCTCTACGAAGCGTACCTTCCCGTCGCGCTCCGCTCTGGAGCGGTCACCCGCGCCGACCTCGACGCGGCCAAGGCCCGCGAAGTGGCACGATTCAGCCGGGGGCTGTTGGAGCTGGTTCCCCCCCGCGTTCGCCGAGAGGAGGTCGGCGGACTTCGTCACGTCGAGCGTTACTTCTCCGGACTGCTTCCCCACCTGACCGAGGGGCGGCCCGGCGTGCCAAACGGCGTCTGGCTCTTTGGCCCCCCCGGAACCGGCAAGACGCTGACCGTCTCGGTGCTCTCTTCGGTGGCCGTCCTTCCAGTGCTCCGGCTGAAGATGCCCCATGAGCTGGGCATCCGTCCGATCAGTCCCGGCTTGGACCCCGAAGATGAGTACGCGAACAACCTTCACCTGACGCTTCACTATGCGCTCTCCATCGCCCCCGTCATCTTAGTGTTAGAGCGCGTTGACGAGACATTCTCTAACGACGAGCTGCGGGTTGAGCGCTCCGTCGGCTCGCGGGCGTTGGGGCTGCTTTTGGAGTGCATGGCCATACCGGAGACGCAGGGAAAAATCCTCTGGCTGGGGCTCTCCTCTCGGCCGCATCGGATTCACCCCCGCCTGTTGGCCACCCCTCAGATGGACGCGTTGATCTACCTGCTTCCCACGCCGCAGGAGCGGGCGGAGATTCTGGAGCGGCTCTTACGCCGTTCGGGGCTTGGAGTCGAGGGGATCCCCTATGGAGAGATGATGCGCGTCCCCGGCGCGGAGCGCTTCTCCGGCGAGGACATCGCGACGCTGGTAACGCGAGCGGTTCGCCGGGCCGTCTCGGCGGGCCGCCAGGCCGTCCGTCGGGAGGACCTTCAAGCGGCGCTGGACGAGTTCACACCGGAGGCCTCCCCTCTGGAGTTGGAATATCTCTCCCTTCAGGCGGCTCGGTTTGCCACCGCGCGGAGTCAGCTTCCCGACGAAATCCTCCCTCCGCTCTCCCATCTCATCCTGGAAGGGGGTAAGGTGGCCAAAGAGCGAATTGTTCGGAGAATCCAAGAGCTCCGCTCTCAACTCCCTGAGGAGCTGCGCGACTAGTCCGGTTCGGTCGCGATTCGCACCGCCTGTTTAGCCAACCGTTCGATCTCCTCAAGCCGTTGTTCCCAACCGGACGGATCGAATCCCAGCACAGCGCCCAGCTCCCTCTGTTCAAAGTCGTACAACAGTCCGACCACCGCACCCCGGCGGGTCCAAAGGCTTCCTCCGACTTGAGCCGTCGTTCCCGTCCAAACGAAGCCCAGACGTGCCTGTTCCGATCCGATCCGGAACCGCTTTTCAATCCCACCAAAGGGGAAAAGCCGTTGCCCGTTCTCCTCCTTTTCTCCTTTCGTCCAGCGGAGACGGGCTCCTCCGTGCAGCCAGAAGAATCCGATCCGAGGGAGGTTCCATTCCTGCGAGAGGACCGCCCAACTGTTCTCCTCGGGGCTCCCCAACTGTGTCGCCCAGAGGGCCAAGGCTGGCCGACGCCCCTTCGCCGGAACGGCCAGCAGGCCGATCCGCCCGGTCAGTCGTTCATCGCTCGCCGAGAGGCCTTCCCATGCTGCACCTGCCAGCAGACGCCCTCCGAGCGAAACGCTCAGCTCAACGCCGGTTCGAGAGCGCTCCCGAAGCCGATTCCCGCGCCATCCGGCTTCGCCGTGAAGAGAAAAATGTCCCCCTTCCGGAATCTCAGCCGTTGGTACTGAAAGGAGGCGAGCGGCATTGAACCACTCCCCCCAGGCCGGAACGAGGAGAAGGAAGCAAATCCCCCACAGGAGCAATCGAAGCGATCGAGCGAGCGTTCCTGGCACGGAGACCCCTTTCCAGAAAGGACCTTCAAGATGGCGGAGTTCGAGCCGGCCTATGAGAGGCTTTTACGCGCAGAAGGCGGTTACGTCAACGACCCGACCGACCCTGGCGGAGAGACCTACGCGGGGATCAGCCGGCGGAGCTTTCCCCAGTGGCCAGGATGGCCGCTGGTGGAAGCCCTCAAGCGCGATCCGGACTTTCCGCAGGTCCTAGGCCGCGATCCGCAGGTACAGCTTCAGGTCCGGATCTTCTACGAGCGCGAGTTTTGGGCCCCACTCCGGGGACCGGAGCTCCCCAGCCAACGGACAGCGGAGTTCCTGCTGCAGATGGCGGTCAACCTCGGAGCTCGCCGCGCGGTTCGCATCTTCCAGCGGAGTTGCAACCTTCTCAACGATCAAGAGCGGCTTTTCTCCGACTTAGCCGTGGACGGACTGATCGGGCCCAAGACCCTCGGAGCGGTCTCCCGAATCGTCGCGGCGGGATGGGAAGAGCCGTTGCTTCAACTGCTGGCGATCTTTCAGGGGGAGCGGTACATCGCCCTGGTGGAGCGGGACCCGGCGTTGCGCCGTTTTTTGCGCGGTTGGCTGAGCCGGATCGAGGATGGGCTCACGGCTCGCCGAGATAGGCGCTCCGGACCCGGGGATCGTGAATCAACTCTTTCGCCGGGCCCTGCATGATAATCCGTCCGGTCTCCATGACGTAGGCCCGATCGGCGATCTCCAGGGCCATTCGGGCGTTCTGTTCCACCAGCAGGAGCGTTGTTCCATCGGCGTTGAGTCGCTGGAGGATTTCGAAGATCTGCTCGACCAGCAACGGCGCTAGTCCCAAGGAGGGTTCGTCTAAAAGCAGCAGTTGCGGACGGGCCATCAGCGCCCTCGCAATGGCGCACATCTGTTGCTCTCCGCCGGAGAGGCTTCCGGCCAACTGTCCCGCTCGCTCTCGGAGTCGAGGGAACAGTTCAAAGACGTACTCCATATCGCGCCGGACTCCCTCCCGATCCTTCCGGAGATAGGCGCCCATCTCCAGGTTCTCCCGGACGGTCAGCTCGCTGAACAGCTTGCGGCCTTCGGGAACCTGGGTCATCCCCAGCCGGACGATGTCCTTGGTTGGCCAGTTGGTAATCTCCCGCCCCCGAAAGGTCACCGTTCCTTCGGTGATCCGCACCAGCCCACAGATGGCGTTCAAGGTGGTGGTCTTTCCGGCCCCATTCGCGCCGATCAGCGTGACGATCTCCCCTTCGTCGGCGTAGAGGTCGATCCCGTGGAGGACCTCCATCTTTCCATAACCGGCGTGGACGTCGCTGAGAATCAGCAAGCTCACCCGCTGGCCTCCTCGGTATGGGTGCCCAGATAGGCGGCGATCACGTCCGGGTTCTGACGCACTTCAGCGGGGGTACCGTCGGCGATCTTCCGCCCGTGGTCCAAAACGACCACATGGTCGGAGATCTCCATGACCAATCGCATATCGTGTTCGATCAAAAAGACGGTCACGCCGGCATCTCGGATCTTCTGGATCAACCGAATCAGCTCGTTGGTCTCGGTGGGGTTCATCCCGGCGGCCGGCTCGTCCAGAAGAAGCAGCTGCGGACCGGTAGCCAGCGCACGGGCGATCTCCAGGCGGCGCTGCTCCCCGTAGGGTAGGCTGCTCGCCTCCTGGTAGGCGCGGTGGAGTAGACCCACAAACTCCAAGTACTCGGCCGCGGCGGCCTCGATGTCCCGTTCTTCGCGGCGGTGTCGTGGCGACCGGAACACCGCGTCCAGGGGAGAGCTGGAGACCCTCCCGTGGAGGCCAACCTTCACGTTGTCCAAAACGGAGAGGTCTTCGAACAGCCGAATGTTCTGAAAGGTTCGGGCGATCCCCAGCCCAGCGATCGCGTCCGGCGTCCGCGTGCGGTAGTAAAGCGCTCGGCGCAGACGCGGTACAGCCAGCGCCAACGCCCCGATCCCCAACGTCGCTAACGAGACGATCAGCGCGTGGAGCGGATCGAAGACCGGCTCCGTCAGGTCCACTTGACGCCCATCGGGAAGCCGATACCAAATGTGCCCGGCCGTCTTTTCATAGAGCCCGGAGACGACATTGAAGACGGTTGTCTTTCCAGCGCCGTTGGGGCCGATCAAGCTGGTGATCTCCGAACGGCGTACCTCCAGGGAGACCTCCTCAACGGCAACGACCCCCCCAAAGCGCTTGGTCAGCCCCTCGACGATCAGGATCGGCTCGTGGTGAGAAGCAACCGCCCCCGTACTCATCTCCCCAACCGATATAACGGCGAATCGTACTCCACGGCCAGTTTCTTGGACTCCTCCACTGGGCGCCGGGGAAACAGCCCCTGCGGCCGGAAGACCATCACCAACACCAACAAGATCCCAAAGAACAGAAACCGGGCTCGATCGTCCACCTGAAGAACGATCCCTCCGATCCGCACCTGCTCGCGAAGCAGCTCGCCCAGGCCGTAAACGATGAAGGTCCCCGCGATCACCCCGGGAATGGAGCCCATCCCCCCCAGCACAACGCCACACAGCACGACGACCGAAAACCAAAAGTCGAAAACGTTGGTCGAGACGACATTCATCTTGAAGCCCAGCAGCGCCCCTCCGACTCCAGCAAAGAAGGCTGAGATCGCAAAGGCGTAAAGCTTATAAGCCGAGAGGTTGATACCGCAGGCCGCCGCTGAAGTCTCGTCTGCCTTCATCGCAAACCAGGCTCGTCCTGTGCGCGAGTCCTCCAGCCGATACATGACGACCACCGTTAGGATCAACAGCACCAGCGAAAGGTAGTAAAACCCCGCCGTGCCCCCGTGCCAGACGCCGCCGTGAGGGTACTCCCAGTAGCCAGAGGTCTTGAGAATCCCCTGATACTCCCCCTCTATCAACCGAGCGCCAAAAAGATTGATCGCCGGGAAGTTCTTAAACCCGTTTCCTCCGCCGGTCAGCCACCCCTCGGTTCGGATGAAGATGCGGACGATCTCCGCAAAGGCGAAGGTCACGATCGCGTAGTAATCGCCGGAAAGCCGAAGCGTTGGCGCACCCCGAAGCAGCCCCCACAGGGCCGCGTGCAGCCCTCCGACCAACAGCACCACCAGGAACGAGCCGGGAAACTGCATCCAAGGACGATCGTACAGGATAGTCGCCGTGTAGGCGCCGATCGAGGCGAAGGCAACAATTCCTAGATCCAGCAGACCGGTGTATCCGGTCACGCTGTTCAAGCCCAGCGCGATGATCGAGTAGATCACGCATAGCAAGAAGATATCCGCCGCGCGGGAGCGGTATTGCGGGCTCAGAGGCAGAAACGGGCCGATCAGGACGAGGAACAGGAACAGAGCCACCAACGCCGTCCCGAGCCATCGGGCGGGACGTTCTTGGTTCTGTCTCTGCAGCCGTTCCCAGGATCGCCGGAGCGTCTTCCGCACGGGCATCTCTCCTGTTCTCAGGCGCGCTCCGCGCTGGGCCGTCCCAACAGACCGGTGGGCCGGAGCAGGATCACCAGGATGAGGATTCCGAAGGCAAAAGCGAACGAATAGCTGGAGCTGATACCCAGCCAGTCGGTGATATAGGCGGTGCTGATCACCTGAACGACGCCTAGGACTACGCCGCCCAACATCGCCCCGCGCACGTTTCCGATGCCGCCCAGAACGGCGGCGGCAAAGGCGATCACCCCTGGTTGGAAACCCATCCGATAGCCGATTCCGCTTCCGCGGTAGAGGCCAAACATGATCCCCGCCGCTGCGGCCATCGCCGATCCGATCGCGAACGTCAGCGCAATGATCCGATTGACGTCGATGCCCATCAGTGCGGCGGTGTCCTTGTCCAGGGCACAGGCCCGCATCGCCTTCCCCATCTTTGTACGCTGAACGAGCGTCTCTAGGAGAAGCATCAGCAGGATCGTGGTTGCCCAGATGAAGGGGACCTTCCAGCGGACCTCCACCGGCCGAACGTCTCCTAAGTCCAACACGAAGGCCGGACGGTTGAAGAAATGATCCAAGCTCTCCTCTTGAGTTTCGATCTGGACGCCCGGGTGCGCCGCTTCCAGGGCCGCTAGCACCGCCCGGCGTGACTGGCGCAGCGTCCGGATGGCCTCAAAGGAGTTGGTTCCCAACCGGAACTCGACCAGGAGCGTTCCGTTTTCGCGACGGATTGCCTTGATCCGGGGAGGGCCCTCCCGCCGGCGGTCCAGCTCCTGCGCGTAGCGGCTCAACAGCTCCTCCCCGTACCGCTGGGCGTCTGCCCCAGCTGGGCGAATCCGGTACGCCGGATACAGGTTCGGAAAGGGCCGCTCGGAGGCCGACCAGAGAAGCATGGCCAGGTTCTGCAAGAAAAGAGACACGCCGATTGCTGTGATCAGCGCCGCCAACCGTGGGGCCCGCCGAAGGGGCCGATAGGCGACCGTATCCACGAGGACCCCTAACGCCGCGCACAGGAGCATTGAGGTCGGAAGCGCCAGAAAAAACGGCATTCCCGCACCGATCAAAAGGATGCCAAAGAACGCTCCCATCATGTAAATCTCGCCGTGGGCAAAGTTGATCAGCTTGATGATCCCGTAGACCATCGTATATCCCACGGCGATCAGAGCGTAGATGCCCCCCAGCGTCAGGGCGTTGATGATCTGGTTTACCAGAAGGCTCAGGTCCACCGGAGCGTTGCTCTCCAGCCGTGTGCTGTCGCTGCCAACCGACACACTACGGGGAACGGCGCCGGAAACACAAGCAGCTCTCGCCGAATCCTCCCCGGACTAGTGTATCGGTCTCTCCGGCGTTTTTCAACGGAAGGAGTCATGAGAGCGTCGGGACCCCGCGCTCCTAGCGCCAGGTCAGGAATTTTCATAATTGTAAGACATCCCCGGAAGCCGTCAGGAGTCGGCCCGTTCCCGCTTTTAAACCTTGCGTTGTGGAGATGTTGCCGATATGATATCCTCGGGTTACAAAAGCTCTTCTAGCCGGAGGAGAGCGAAACGCTCAAAGGAGGTACGCCATGAACAAGCGGCGAACGGTAGTCAGTGCGGTTGTGGGAGCCCTGGGACTAGGGCTGGTGACGGTGTTCGGAATCCCTGCAGCGCAAGCCGCAAGAGAGGATTGCGGCGACCTTCCCAACCCACCGGCAAAGCCGGTCCAGGAGGCGCAGAACGAAGAGAACCCAAACATCCAAAATGACTACGACGAAGTCGTCGAAGAGGACACCCGCCCTGGGGTGGTCTATCTGGCCGTAATCGGCGGCGATACGCCTAAGCCGAACAAGTGCGGCCTGAACCCGAGCAATCCTCCCGCTGAATGGACCGGCTGGGGCGGCCCTCTGGACGGCGACAACGTGACGATCGGCGAGGGGGCCGGCACGCGGAACGAGATCGTCATCGGAGGGGTTTACTTCAAGCGCGGTATCGGAACGCACGCCCCTGCCCGATTGGTCTACGACCTGACGGGAGGTGACTACAGAAAGTTCGAGGCCTACGTCGGCATGTCCGACGAGAAGGACCCCGCTGAGTGCGGCCACGGGGGGAGCTCCGAGTTCATCTTCAACGTGGACGGCAAGGAGATGTTCGCCTCCGGCGTTCTGATGGGCACTGAGGGCGGCATGAACGTGGACCCCGTCAAGGTGGAGTTCGAAATCCCCGCTGGAGCCCGAGAGCTGGAGATCGTCATTACCGACGGTGGCGACGGCAACGGATGCGATCACTCCACGATCGGCGACGCCAAACTTCTGACCGCCGCGGCCCTCTCGGTGGACCCGGCGGGGAAGCTGACCACCACCTGGGGCACCCTGAAGGCTCGTTAACGACGTCCGGCGGGCTGCTCTTCGAGAGCGGCCCGCCGTTCACCCAAGAAGAGGAAAGGCCCTCAACATAACGGAGAAAGGAGCTGCTGATGCGTGCAGCGAAGTGGGCAACCGGTCTGATGACCCTCGGGTTGGCGCTGAGCGCCTATGCTGGAACCGGCGGTGACTGCGTCTTCCTTGACGCCCCCGCAAAGGATGTACCCTTCACCTCTGAGGTGAAGGCGGAACAGGGCGATCATGTCGTCTATCTGGCCGTCGTCGGCGGCGACACACCGGTTCCCAACGCCTGCGGTCTGAACCCCAGCAACGACCCCGCCGAGTGGGCCGGATGGGGCGGACCGCTCGACTATGACAACGCCTCGATCGGTGAAGGACCGGGCACCCGGAACTTCATCACGATCGGCGGGGTTCGTTATGAGCGTGGGATCGGCACCCACGGCCCGGCCCGACTGGTCTACGACCTGACCGGCGCGCCCTATGCGCGGTTCAGTGCTGTCGTCGGCATGGACGACGAAAAGGACGGCGTCAACTTCGCCGGTGAGTGTGGTCACGGCGGCTCGGCGGTCTTCCGCTTCCTGATCGACGGCACCGAGGTGTTCGCCACCGATGTGATCACCGGCGTTGCCAACGGCGCCAACGTGGACGGCGTCCCCGTTGAGTTCGACATTCCCGCGGGGGCCTCTCAGTTGGAGATCGTCATCGAAGACGGTGGCGACGGCAACGGATGCGATCACGCGGATGTCGCCGACGCCAAGCTTTACCTGTCCAGCGGCACCGCCGTGGACCCGCTCGGCAAGGCGACGACCACCTGGGGCGCCTTGAAGGAGCGTTAATCCCCAATTCGTTCAGCACTCATTCCTTTCCCGCCCTTTGGGCGGGATTTTTCTTTACTAGCGATGCAGGACGGGAACCAGATAGCCCAGCTCCGCAAGGAGCCGGTCGTTCAACTCGTCCAGCGAGGAGAGCCGCCGATGAGCCTGGGAGAGGTCGTGATGCTGAGTGATCGCGTTCGGGACGGCCAGGGTCGTGATTCCGGCGCGCACAGCGGCCAAGACGCCGTTGGCCGAGTCTTCGAGGGCCAAGGCCGACTCCGGCGGCACGTTGGCCCTCTCCAGCGCGAGCCGGTAGAGGTCCGGCTCCGGCTTCCCGTTGGCGACGTCGTTCCGACTGAGGGAGAACCGAAAGGTCCCGGTTAACCCTAGGTGTGAAAGAATTCGCTCGACCCAGTCTCGGCTAGCGGTCGAGACGACTCCCAGAGTCAGCCCAGCGGCTCGTGCCGCCTCCAGGAGCGGACGAACGCCGGGAAGTGGCTCTGCAGACTCCAGCCGCTTGAGGTAACGAACCCGCTGTTCGGCCCGTAGTCGGTCGTGTTCCGACTCTGGAACGCCCAACTCCGCAAGAAAGCGCCGAAAGGGGGCGTAAGTCCCCACTCCCTTCAACCAAAGCTCAAAGGGAAGCGCTAGCCCATACTCAGCAAGCGTCTCTTGCCAGGAGAGGAAGTCCGGTAGCTCGGTGTCTACCAGCAGGCCGTCCATGTCGAAGAACAGCGCCCGGAGAACCCGCCGACTCACCGGCCGTACTCCTCCCGAAGCGCCTTGATCCGATCCCGCAAAGCGGCGGCTCGCTCAAACTCCAGCGCCTCAGCGGCCTCTCGCATCTCCCGTTCCAGCTCGGCGATAAGAGCTTCGACCTCCTCCAGCTTCCCTAACTCCTCGGCCACGATCAGGGGGGCCAGCGCCTCGGCCTCGTCGTACTCCTCCTCTTCCTCCTGGAGCCGGAGCGAACGGCGCACCTCCTTTTGGACCGTTCGGGGAACGATCCCGTGTTCTTCGTTGTAGCGGAGCTGAATCTCTCGCCGACGCTGCGTCTCCTCGATCGCCTGGCGGATCGCCTCGGTGACCCGATCCGCGTAAAGAATGACCTCGGAGTCTACGTTCCGAGCAGCGCGGCCCGCCGTCTGGATCAGCGAGGTTGCCGAACGGAGAAACCCCTGCTGATCGGCGTCCAAAATCGCAACCAGTGCCACTTCCGGCAGGTCCAACCCCTCCCGGAGCAGGTTGATCCCCACCAGCACGTCAAACTTCCCCTCCCGCAGGTCTTTCAGAATCTCTGTCCGCTCGACGGTGTCTATCTCCGAATGGAGATAACGCACACGCAACCCCAACTCGGTGAGGTATTCGGTCAGGTCCTCCGCCATCCGCTTGGTGAGCGTCGTCACCAACACCCGTTGGTTCTTGGCAATCCGCTTCCGACACTCGCCGATTAGGTGGTCAATCTGCCCTCGCGTGGGATGAACCCGCATCACCGGATCCACCAAGCCGGTAGGCCGAATGATCTGCTCGACCACCTTTTCCGAGACGTCCAGCTCAAAGGGACCTGGCGTCGCAGAAACATAAATCGTCTGGGGCTGCTTGGCTCGAAACTCGTCAAAGCGCAGCGGGCGGTTGTCCAGCGCAGAGGGCAGCCGAAAACCGTATTCTACCAACGTCTCCTTTCGGGAGCGGTCGCCGTGATACATCCCTCGAATCTGTGGAATCGTCACGTGGGATTCGTCGATGAACATGAGGTAGTCGTCGGGGAAGTAGTCCAGCAGACAGAACGGCGGCTCCCCTGGTCTCCGACCGTCAAAGTGACGGGAATAGTTCTCGATCCCGTTGCAGGTGCCCACCTCTCGGAGCATCTCCAAGTCGTAGCGGGTGCGCTGCTCCAGCCGCTGGGCCTCCAGGAGCTTTCCTTGTCGGAGGAACCACTCGACCCGCTCTTGCAGCTCCTTTTCGATCTCAATCAGAGCCTGCTCGAAGCGCTCCGGAGCGGTCATGAAGTGGTACGCTGGGAAAATAACGATCTGACGCGGCTCCTCGACCACCTCGCCGGTGAGCGGCTCCAGCACCCGAATGCGCTCAACCTCATCTCCGAACAGCTCGATCCGGTACAGATGCTCCATGTACGGTGGGAAGACCTCGATCACGTCCCCGCGGGCCCGAATGTTCCCGTGATCCAGATTCGTATCGTTCCGCTTGTAGCGAATCTCGATCAGCTGCCGAAGTAAAGTGCTTCGTCGGACGCTCTGACCAACGGTGAGCGCAACGGTCTGTCGGGCGTACTCCTCCGGCGACCCCAGTCCGTAGATGCAGGAGACGCTGGCCACAACGATCACATCCCGGCGGGTCAACAAGGAGGCGGTGGCCATCATCCGGTACTTTTCGATCTCCTCGTTTCGGAGCAGGTCCTTTTCAATGTAGGTGTCCGTCGCCGGAATGTAGGCCTCCGGCTGATAGTAGTCGTAAAAGCTCACGAAATAACGCACATGGTTGTAAGGGAAGAACTCCCGAAACTCGGAGTACAACTGCGCTGCAAGGGTTTTGTTGTGGGAGATGATCAACGCCGGACGCTGGACGCGCGCGATCACGTGAGCCATCGTGAAGGTCTTGCCGCTGCCGGTGACGCCCAGCAGCGTCTGGTCGCGCAGCCCCGCCTCCAGGCCAGCAACCAGCTCCTCAATTGCTCGAGGCTGATCCCCCGCCGGCTCGTAGTCGGCGACTAACTGAAACCGCTCCGTCTGACTCATTCGGGTCCTTGCTCCCACGGGTTTCCTTTCATTATCATACCACCGGCGACGCCTTCCCGGGAGGCAAAGACAGGCAGCTTGGTCCGGAATGGCTCTTGGACCATCCTCAGCAGGAG
>BPJZ01000030.1 GCA_026004875.1 Candidatus Poribacteria bacterium
AGCTGGCTCGAGACCACTATGGCGCGGATTCAGCGGGCGCGGCGGGAAAGATGGGATCGCGAGATCCGGGAACGCCTTAGCGGGGAGCGGCCTTGGGCCCACAGCCGCCGATCGGCGGGGAGCCAGGAGCCGGAGCTGGGAATCGCTTTCCGCGGGCGGTTCGAACTGAAGTTGGATCGCTTGCGCAACGAGCGCTGTACCGCCGCGGACATCGGCAATCCGGTTTCCGGGTGCCGCGAAGGGTTCCCGCTCCTGGGGCTGGACCAGCAGTTCAATTTGCGGGCCGGGGGCACCGTGGGCGAGCGGATTCATGTGAACATCGACTTCGACAGCGAGCGGGAGTTTTCGGCCAGCAACGACATTCGGGTGTGGTATCAGGGTCAAGCCGGCGAGCTGTTTCAGCGTATAGAAGTAGGTAACGTCACCCTCGACGCGCCGGTTTCGCGTTTCATTACCTCCGCGGTGCCCGCCAATTCCTTCGGCGTTCAGGCTTACGCCCGCACGGGTAGCTTGGAGATACGATCTATCGTGGCGCAGCAGCGGGGGTCGTCCCTGCGATCCCGGGTCTTTACCATCGGGGAGCGCACCACCCAGCCGGTGGAGCTGGAACTCAGGGACATAGACTTCGAAGCCGGCAGGTTCTTTTGGGTGATCGATCCCCGCACCCTCCCCGGCTACCCCGATCTGGATGTCTTGAACCTCGAAGCTTTGGCGTTGTCGCCGAGCTTGAAGCCCGCCGCGATCCGGGTGTACCGGCTTCGCGCCTTGGGAGGCCCGGCCGGAGCCGCCCCCAACTTGGGCGGCATTCCGGCCGTCGCGGTGCGGCCGGACAGCCCCCAGCGAGTAGGTCCCTTCCCGTGGGAGCTGTTGATAGAAGGCAGGGACTACTACGTAGACCCCTCGGGGCTCTGGTTCGCGCTGGCCAACCGCGTCGCGGGAGAAGATTTCCTCGCGGTTTCCTACGTAACCGCCGCGGGCGATACGGTAGGAACTTTTCCTGCAACCGCGCGCGGCGCCGACACTCTGCTCTTGATCTACGAGCCCCGCCGCGGTCCCGAGGTGCCCACCTTTTTCCACGAGATGCGGCAGATCTACCGCCTCGGCGGCAGCGAGATCGACCGCTCGTCGATCGAGGTGAGCGTGCTGCTGGATCGCTCGGAAAAACCCGTCGGGAAGGAAGGCACCTATTTGTCGCTGTTGCGACTGGCCCGCCCTACCGACCCGTCCGCACTGGACCAGTACAGCCGCGTATTCCCCCGCGAGCGCGATCCCAACGGAGGAGCTCCGCTGAGAGATCTCTTTTTGGTGTTCCCCCATCTGCTGCCCTTCGCCGACAGCTCCAGGCTTTCTCTTTCGGAGCGGAACGACTCCCTTTACCGAACTCCGGTGCATCTGCTCGCTACCCAGGGTCCGGCTCCGCGGTTTCGGATTCGCGCTGGATACGAGGCTACCGGCACGGGGGATCGGTCCACCTTGAACCTGGGCGCCCTGCAAATCCGCGAGGGGAGCGAAAGGATCTACTTGGGTGACCGGCAGCTCGTCCGAGGCCGGGACTACGACATCTTCTACGACATCGGTCAGGTGGTGTTTCTCAATCCCGACGCCCTGTTTGCGGGCCCCGCGGCTCGAGTCCGAGTGCAGTTCGAAGAAAATCAGTTGTTCGACGTCGCTCCCAAGAGCATCGTGGGTCTCACCACCTCCTACGACTTGGGCTCCCGGGGAAGAATCGACGCCATCGGCCTGTTCCAAAGGGAACAAACCCTTTTCACCCGCCCCCAGCTGGGCTTCGAGCCCAAATCCCACTTCATCGGGGGAATAAGCGGTACGCTCCAGTTCGATCCCCAAGGGTTGACGCGCGGGCTCGACGCCCTGCCCTTGATCGAAACCGATGCTCCCTCGAGCCTGGTCTTGAACGGCGAGATCGCCGTCTCGCAGCCCAACGCCAACCAAGCCGGTGTGGCCTACCTGGAAGAGTTCGAGGGCGGCGCCGGAGCCAGGGCGATTTCTCTCAGCGAGCAGGCGTTTCAGTTGGGCAGCATGCCCGCCTCTGGGCGGGGAATACCGGCTACCCACTTGGCGCCGGACGGACGGTTCAGCCCCTTCGATGCAGCGGCGCTGGTCTGGCAGAACGGGGTGGAGATCGGGGGCCGGGTAATGGAGTTCGAGCCGCGGGATATCGACTCGAGCATCGTACTGACGGGAACGGCGAGGCAACTGGAAAGGGTGCTATGGCTCACCCTCAAGCCGGACACCGTCGGAGGAGCTCCCGATCCCGTTACGGGAAGGCCGCGCTGGATAAGGCCCCACACTCCCGGGCCCCGCTGGCGCTCGATCAGCCAGCCCCTGGACCGCTCCGGGTTGGGGATCGATCTCTCCACCGTGGAGTTTCTCGAGTTTTGGGTGCTGGAGGACGAAAGGCGTACGGCGCGGTCGCACGACGCGCTGTTGATTTTCGACTTCGGGACGGTGTTGGAGGATGCCTTGGCACTGGTCCCCGAATCGGTGTCGGTTTCTCCGGACACGGTGTTCAGGGGTGTGGCGCTGGCGGGGATCGGCCGTCTGGACACGGAGAAGGACACGATAACCAACGTGTTCAACGCCCAGATCCACGACCTCGGGCTGGTGTGGGATCGGCCGGATTCGCTGATCGATGCTGCAACCGGGCGGGTCGTGCGGAACCTGCCCCTGTGCCGGGGAAGCCCCGCCGCGGGCCTGCCGATCTTCCCCCTGGGAGACCTTGCAGCGCGCTGCACCAGGGGTAACGGGCTGCTCGACACCGAGGATCTCAACGGAGACAATCGCCTGGACCTGACGGTGGGAGCCGCGGAGGAACACGTGGTTCGTTACGTGGTGCCGGTGGGAAGCGATCGCTATGTGGTGCGGGACGGGGGAAGCGTGATCGACGGCACAGGGCGCCGCCTTACCTGGAGGCTTTACCGCGTTCCGTTTCGGCGCGACACCGTGCTCATCGGCAATCCCGACTTCCGGCACATCGCGGCGCTGCGGATCACCGTGGCGGTACCGGGCGCGTCCGGGACGGAGGAGGAGATCTTCCTCGCTCTGGCGCGGATGCGGCTGCTGGGCGCGCCCTGGCTCAAACGCTCTCCCACACCCCTAGCCGGTCTTGCCGGAAAGGTGGCGCTCCCGCGGGGAGAGGTCAGCGCTTCGGTCATCGGCACCGACAATCGCGACTTAGGTTACACCTCTCCTCCGGGAGTGCTGGATCAGGCCGCGGAACGAGGTCTCGCTTTTCAAATCGCCCCGGTTCAGATCAACGAGCGCTCTTTGAGGCTTACTGCGCGCGAGCTTCGCGCCGGGGAGCGGGCGGAAGCTTTTACCCGTTTCGTGGCCGAAGCGGACCGTAACTTTCTGAAATACCGGGAACTCAGAGTTTGGGCTCAGGGCAGGGGAGCGGGTTGGGACGAGGGCGATCTGGAATTTTTCGTCAAGGTCGGTACCGACGAGGACAACTTCTACCTTTACCGAACGCAGCTCAGGGCGGGAAGCTGGGAGCCCGAGCTGGTCATAGAACTCGGCAAATGGATCGAGCTCCGGAGCCAAATCGAGCGCTCCTGGCTCGCCGGATCGCCACCCTCGGGTGCCGCGCTATGCGGCGGCGACTCGACGGCCTATGTGGCGTGCGACGGGAAGTATTTGGTGCAGGTCCGCGATCCCGGAATCGCCCCTCCCAACCTGGCACGAGTGTCGGAGCTGGCAGTGGGGATCTACCGTACCAAGGAGTCGGTGGCGGCCGATCCCGCCGAAGTTTGGATTGACGACATCAGACTCAGCGGAGTGGTGAACGATCCCGGTCTGGCCGCCGCACTGGATGCCCGCCTGGTGGCGGCCGACGTAGCCGAACTCGCCGTGGGGTGGAGTGGAGTGGACGGCCGCTTCAGGCAGTTGGACGAACAGCCGGGATACGTGGGGCAGACGCAACTGCGGCTGAGTACCACTCTCCGCCTGGACAAGCTTCTGCCCGGAGCCCTGGGTCTCAGCGTGCCGTTCACCGTCCAGCACCTGCGCGGCGCAGAGCGGCCTTTCTACCTCCGCAGAACCGATGTCCGGGCCTCGGAGCTGAACGGCTTCCGGCAGCCTGAGAACCGGCTTACCAGCTACCAGCTCTCTATCCGGCGAACCACCCGCGGCGAGGGATTCCTCGAGCGGTTGCTGATCGATCCGCTGGCGATCTTCTTGGTGGAGCAGCACGGCCGATCGAGTACCGAGCTCTCCCGGTCAACCACCTCGAACCGCCAGTTCAGGGTCGACTACAACTACCGGTCCGCGGATCGGCGGATCACGCTGAGCGCCGGGACGCATTGGCTCGACTTCGATACCCGCCGATTCACCTTTCGCCTTCCGGTAGCGGCCGCCGGTGACTCGGGATCGGCCGTGCTTTCCAGCATAACCCGCCTGTGGCGCAATCGGGTGGCGGCGGAGCTTCGCCCGATCGAGCCGCTGTCGTTCAGGGCGGAAGTGGCAACCGCCAGGGATCTCCAAGACTACGGGGATTCCACCCTGTACGGACGGCTGCTGAAGCGGGAGCGAGGTCGCATTTTGGGAAGGGACGCCGGTTTCGAGAGAGAACGCGCAATCTCCACCGGAGCCGGGTTCGAACCCCGCATCGCCGCCTGGTTGCGGCCCAGGGTGCTCTTGACTACCGGCTTCAGCGCGGTCCGGGATCCGAATCGGCGCCTAGCAGTTCGGGAGAGTCCCGACTCCTCGGCTCCGCTCCGGCCCCCGGTGGCGGCTAGCAACTTCCAGCGCCGTGAGATCGGGGCGCGGTTCGATCTGGCGCAGTTGGCTGCGGCGGGAACCGGCTCCCCAGGCGCCACCGGATCGGCCCTGCTGTCGTTGTTTACGCCGGCAGACGTGTCCTACACGCTCGAGCGTCGCTCCACCTTCGACCGCATGCCCCAGATGCCGGGTCTCGACTACCAGCTCGCCCTAGGGGGACTCGGGAGCTTTCGGGAACGAAGATACCAGGTAGCCTCCACCGCCGCCGAAACCGGTACCCTTCAGGCCACTGGGGGGCTGAGATTTTCAGCCTCCGGGCAGTTGCGACTCAGTTACCGCAACTCGGAAGGAACGACTTGGATTCGCCGCGGCGCGTCTCAAACGCCCATCGATCAGGCCAGTACCGAGTGGCCCGCCGGTAGCCTCAACTTCTCCTTCCGCCCGCCCGGACTTGCCGGCGAACTGATCAGGTCGCTCGACAGCCGCGCGCAGTTTCGCCGCAGCCGTACCTCGGTGAGGCAGGCCGGTGTCTTGGGCTCGGGCGATCGGCCGGCGCTGACCGAAACCGAGGCCACCAGCCTGGCACCTTCGATATCCATCGCCTGGGCCAAGGGAGGGATCGGCACTTCCGCCCAACTCAACGTGAGCCAAAGCATCCTTCAGACTGCGGGCAGCACCACGCGCACCGATCGGGTGGAATGGTCCGCCGGACTCGCATTTTCGGTGCCCTCTCCCCGGTGGTTGCTCCGGTCGGGCTCGCCCTTGAGAGCGTCGCTGAATTGGTCTTCCTCCGACTTGGACGTATGTTTGACTCCGGCGGGTGAGCTCCTTTGCCGTTCGGTTGCGGAGAGCATCCGCAGGCAGCTGGACTTCCGGATCGATACCGGGATGGCGGAGAACGTCGTCGGCGGGGCCAGTCTGAGCTACATTGTGACGGATCAGCGACACTTGGCGAGTCGTTTCTCCCAGCTGGTTCTCACCGTGTTCGCGGACATCAACCTGGTTGCGGGACGGGTGCCATGAAAGGATCCAGATCGATCGTTGTCGCGGTGCTGGTATGGGCGGTAGCCTGCGGATCGGGAGCTTTTGCGTCCCGCGGAGAGTTCGACGGGGAAGCCGCCCTGGGCTATGTGGAAGCCCAGTTGCGGTTCGGGCCCAGGGTTCCCAACACCGAGGGACACCGCAGGGCGGGCGATTGGATTTTGGAGCAGTTACGGGCCCGAGCCGATACCGTCGTGGTTCAGGAGTTCCAGCACGTGACCGTGGAGGGCGACACGCTCCGCCTCAGGAACTTCATCGGCAGCTTCCGGCCGGAGCTCAAGGATCGAATTCTCTATGTAGCCCACTGGGATACGCGGCCCATCGCGGACAACGACCCGCCGAACCGCCGCAACCAGCCGATACCCGGCGCCAACGACGGTGCTTCGGGAGTGGCCCTGCTTCTGGGCGTGGCCGACGCCCTGCGGCGAACCCCACCCGCCGTGGGCGTCGATTTGCTTTTCGTGGACGGAGAAGATTACGGGGATTTCTCGCTGGACAAGGACGTTCTCATAGGGTCCCGCTACTACGCTTCGCAGGTAAACCGGGAGCGTTTGCCGCTCTTTGCGGTGGTGTGGGACATGGTGGGTGATCGGGATCTGGCGATTCTGCAAGAAGGCCACTCGGTTCGCCGGGCTCCGGAGGTAGTCGAGCGGGTGTGGAACAAGGCCAGGGAGCTGGGCTACGAGCGGTTTTTCAGGCCCACGGTGGGAGGAGCGATCACGGACGATCACTTGCCTCTTTTGGACGCCGGGATCAGGGCGATAGACGTGATCGACATCGACTACGAGTATTGGCACACCACGGAGGACACTATCGACAAGGTGAGCGCCAGGAGCCTCAAGATAGTGGGCGACGTAGCCGTGGCGCTGCTCCGCTAGGGCTCCGCGAGTTTTTCGCCCGTTTCGCAAAGATCCGGTTAGGTGCCGCGGCGGCGCGCCTTGGATCTTTGTAGTCCATGGGAGAAAGGCGCGCTGCCCTTTTGTTGTTGCTCCTCGCTGCCGCCGGGTTGCTGGTGCGTTTCGCGCGGCCGGGCCCGGAAGCACCCGGGGCAGTGGCCTACCGGTGGGCCGAGGATCGGCAGTCTTTGGACTCGGTGGCGGCAAGGGCGGCACGGCTGGCGCGGCCCCTCAAGCCGGGGGAGAAAATAGATGTGGACCGAGCCCCGGCCGAAGAACTGATGCGCCTGCCGAGGATCGGACCGGCCATGGCGGCGCGGATCGTGGCGGATCGGGAAGCCAAGGGGCCGTTCGGCTCCCTAGAAGCCCTGGGCAGGGTGTCGGGGATAGGCCCCGCCACCTTGGATGCGCTGAGACCGCACGTTTCCTTTTCGGGCCGTCCCGAGCCGCCCTGGGTCTTGACCATGCCGCAGTCGGGGGATCTCGCTGGCAAGGTGAGATTGAACACGGCGACCGAGCGCGAATTGGTGCAACTTCCGGGAATCGGTCCGGCGAGGGCCCGAGCGATCGTGGCCGACCGGGAGGCCAACGGTCCCTACCGGACCCTGGAAGACCTTTCGAGGGTGCCCGGTATCGGGCCTGGCATTTTGCAAGGGCTCCGGGGCCGGGTGATCGTCCCTTGACACGGTGTAGGTGCTCCGTAGCTTGCCAATTGAATACTCGCAGGTTGGACCACTGGATGTTCTTCAGGAAGGTTAGGTTGTAGGTATGGCTGCTACCGCTGCTGCCACTGCCGAACGGATAGGCGATCTGCTGGTGCGCGAGGGGCTCATTACTCGCGAGCAGCTCCAGAAGGCGCTTCAGGAACAGAAGGTTACCGGTATGCGTTTGGGCTACACTTTGGTGAAGCTCGGCTTCGTTCAGGAGGTCGAGATAACCAAGATGCTGGCCCGGCAGTACCGGATGCCGGCTGTGGATCTGTCGCGCTTCGAGGTGGATCCCAAGATCATCAAGCTGGTGCCGGCGGACGTGGCCGTCAAGCACACGGTGCTCCCCTTGAAGCGGGAGGGGCGCACCTTGACGGTGGCGATGGCGGATCCCACCAACGTCGGGGTGATCGACGATCTGAAGTTCATTACGAGGTTCGACATTTTTCCCGTGATCGCCGGCGAGTACACGCTGCGGAATGCGATCGAGAAGTACTACGAGCAGACGGATGCGCAGCTTCAGACCCTTCTCAAGGATATAGAGGAGGAAGAAGAGCTCGAGGTCATCGAGGAGAAGGAGGAGGAGGGGCCGGTTCAGGTTGCGGACGATGCTCCGGTAGTGAAGCTCATCAACGGGATTTTGACCGACGCGGTGAAGCGGGGTGCGAGCGACATCCACATCGAGCCTTTCGAGCACGAGATCCGGGTGCGCTATCGCATCGACGGCGCCTTGCAGGAGATCATGAAGCCGCCGGTGAAGCTCAAGGCGGCGCTTACCAGCCGGATCAAGATCATGGCCAACCTGAACATCGCCGAGCGGCGGGTTCCGCAGGACGGGCGGATCAAGCTGAAGATGGGCAAGCGGGTGATCGATTTCCGGGTATCGACCCTCCCGGTGATCTTCGGCGAGAAGATCGTACTGCGGATCTTGGACAAAGGGAACCTGACGCTGGACCTGAGCAAGTTCGGGTTCGAGCCCAAGGCGGAGAAGGATTTGATGCGGGCGATCCTGAACCCTTACGGGATGGTGCTGGTGACGGGGCCCACGGGTTCGGGAAAGACCACCACGCTCTATTCGGCTCTTTCCCGGGTGAACACGGTGGAAGTGAACATCATGACCGCCGAGGACCCGGTGGAGTACAACATTTACGGCATCAATCAGGTGCAGGTGCGCAACGAGATCGGGATGACGTTTGCGGCCGCCCTGAAGGCGTTCCTCCGGCAGGATCCCAACATCATCATGGTGGGGGAGATTCGCGACATCGAGACCGGTAGTATCGCGATCAAGGCGGCGCTCACCGGTCACCTGGTGCTTTCCACGCTTCATACCAACGATGCTCCCTCCACCATCACCCGGATGATCGACATGGGTATCGAGCCGTTCAACGTGGCGAGCGCGGTGAATCTGATCGTGGCTCAACGGCTGGTCAGGCGTATCTGTAGCGACTGCAAGCAGGAACACAAGTACAGCGAGGAGGAGTTGGAGGCTTTGGGACTGACTCCGGAGGAGGCCTCCAAGATCACCTTCTACAAGGGAGCCGGCTGCGCTTCCTGCAACGGAACCGGGTACAAGGGGCGGGCCGGGCTTTACGAGGTCATGGCTCTTTCGCCCGAACTGAGGCGGATGATTCTCCGGGGGGCTTCCGCGGCGGAGCTGAAAGAGCAGGCTATCAAGGAAGGGATGCTCACCCTCAGGATGGACGGTATCGAGAAGATCAAGAAGGGAATCACCACTCTGGAAGAGGTAGTCAAGGAAACGGCGGGTTAATTCTATGGATCAGGCTGCTGCTAAGCCGGCTGCCCCGGCGCGGGCGAGTTCTCAGACCTTGAATCTGAGGGTCCTGCTCGAAGAGATGATCGAGCGGGAGGCCTCGGATCTTCACATCACCGCCGGGGCCCGTCCCAAGCTGAGAATAGACGGGGATATCGTGGATTCCAAGATCGATCACGTGCTCACGCCCAAGGACACGCTCCAGCTCGCCTACTCGGTTCTTACCGAGAATCAGAAGAAGAAGTTCGAAATGGAGGACGAGCTGGATTTCTCCTTTGGAATTCAGAACCTGGCGCGGTTCCGCGGCAACTGTTTCAAGCAGCGCGGCTGTGTTTCTATGGTGATCCGCCAGATCCCCTTCCAGGTGAAAACCTTCGAAGAGCTGGGGCTGCCGCCCATCGTCGCCAAGCTGGCCGAGCGGCCCCGGGGCTTGGTTCTGGTGACCGGCCCTACGGGTTCGGGAAAGTCCACCACCTTGGCGGCTATGATCGACAAGATCAACCGGGAGACCAAGGGCCACATTCTCACCATCGAAGAGCCCATCGAGTTCATACACCGCCACCATCAGTGCGTGGTGAACCAGCGGGAAGTGGGGACCGATACCAAGAGCTTCGCGGCGGCTTTGAAGTACGCTCTGCGCCAGGACCCGGACGTGGTGCTGATCGGCGAGATGCGGGACCTGGAAACGATTCAGGCGGCCCTCACCATCGCCGAGACCGGACACCTGGCCCTCGCCACGCTGCATACCAACTCGGCGGCGGAAACCATCAACCGAATCATCGATGTTTTCCCGTCGCACCAGCAGGCCCAAGTCCGAGCGCAACTGGCCTTCGTACTCGAAGGCGTGATTACCCAGACCCTTCTCCAGCGGGCATCGGGAAAGGGCCGGGTGATGGCCTGCGAAATCATGGTCTGCACGCCCGCCATACGGGCCTTGATCCGGGACGACAAAGTCCACCAGATCATATCGGCCATGCAGGCCGGCAAGAAGCACGGCATGCAAACCTTGGCGGACGACCTGTATCGCCTCTACATGAATCGCGAGATTACCTTGGAGGAGGCGCTCAGGGTGGTTCCGGACCAAAACGAGTTCCTCCGCATGGTGGGCGAACCGATTCCAGGGGAAGATCGGCCAGCCGGGTCCCGCCCGGCGGCCGGAGCACGTCGTTAAAGGAAGACAGAGGATAGCCTATGCCGGTATGGGAGTACACCGCCCGCACACCGACCGGTCAGGAGCAGACCGGCACCATCGATCTCCCCACCAGGGATGACGTAGTAGCTCACCTCAGAAAGAACCGCTTGGTTCTGGTGAGGATCCGGGAGGCCAAGAAGGCCAAACGGAAGGGAAGAATTCCCACTCGGGACGTCGTGGTCTTCACCCGGCAGTTCGCTACCATGATCAACTCGGGCCTGCCGCTGGTACAGGCCCTGGACATTCTCGCAAAACAGACCGACAACAAGGTGCTTGCGGCGGTCACCAGGGAAGTGGTGTACGATGTGGAAAGCGGCCACACCCTGGCCGACGCTTTGAGCAAACACCCCAACGCTTTCAGCCAGCTCTACGTGAACATGGTGGCCGCCGGAGAGGCGGGCGGTATTTTGGACACTATCCTTCTCAGACTGGCAACCTTCCTGGAGAAAAACGACGCCATCGTCCGCAAGGTCAAAGGGGCCATGATTTACCCGGCGGTGATCTTCTCGGTCGCCGCCATCGCGGTAGTGGTGCTGCTGATCTTCGTGATCCCCACCTTCCAGAACATGTTCGCTTCCGTGAACCTGGAGCTGCCCCTTCCCACCAGGATCGTGATCGGCCTGAGCGACATTTTGCAGAGCTTCTGGTGGCTCATCGGGGGCGCCATAGCCGCCATAGTCTTCGGGATCAAGCGGTACTACGCCACGCCCAACGGCCAGCTGGTACTCGACCGGCTCATGCTCAAGCTCCCGGTACTGGGGGACGTTTTGCGCAAATCCGCAGTCTCGCGGTTTACCCGAACCCTAGGTACCCTGATTGCCTCGGGAGTATCGATCCTGGACGGCCTGGAGATCACCGCCAAGACCGCCGGCAACCGGGTGATCCACGACGCGATCATGGAGTCCCGCGGCTCGATCGCCGGAGGCGAAACCATTGCCGTACCGCTGGAGAAATCCGGAGTCTTCCCGCCTATGGTGACCTCGATGATCGCGGTCGGCGAGGCCACGGGCGGGCTGGACGAGATGCTCACCAAGATCGCCGATTTCTACGACGACGAGGTGGACGCCGCGGTCTCCAATCTGCTTTCCCTCATGGAGCCGGTGATGATCGTGGTACTCGGCGTCATAGTGGGCGGCATGATCGTGGCCATGTACCTGCCGATCTTCGATATGATCAACGCGGTGCAGGGCTAGAGGACAAAACCAGAGCCTCGGCTTCGATCTCCACCAGATACCTGCCGTCAACCAAGTCGGCTCGGATGAGCGTGTTCGCCGGGCGAGCCCGGCCGAACCGCTCTCCGTGTACCCGGGCCACGGCCTCCCAATCCTCCATGCGGGGAAGATATATCCGGGTGCGTACCACGTTCTCCAGGCTCGATCCCAGCGATTCCAAAGCCCCTTCGATCTTGTCGATGGCAAAGTGCGCCTGAGATGCGGGATCCGAGCCTCCGATCACCCGATCCCGATGGGTGGCGGTGGTGCCCGAGACCCAAATCCTATCACCGATCCGGAGCGCCCGGCTGTAACCCGCCAAGTCTTCCCAGGGAGTACCGCTCGACACCCACATCCGGTTGCCGGAGGACTGCACCGGATACGGAGATGGAAACGAGTCTACGTGGTGACTCAGATCCCCGGAGGCGGTGAGAAACGGGGGGCGCCGGTACTCGTCCCCGCTTTCGCCCGGTATCGGCCGGAGAGCGGCAATCGCCTCCTCGAGCTCGATTTTGCTCTCGTCGTCGAGGGAAAAATCGAAAAGGCGCAGGTTCTCCGACAAGTGATCCGCTTCTCCCAGTCTGGCACCCACGATGATGCCTCCTACGCCGGGATGCTCCAGCACGAACCGGCAGGCGACGTTCGCGATGGAGACTCCCAACCTCTGCGCCACCCGGTGGGCGGCTCGTAGCACGCCCTGAAACCGATCCCACCCTCCCGCAGCCTGGATGAACCGGAAGTACTTCATTTGGGACCAAGTGGCCAAGTCCCCCGCCGAAGGCTCCGGTTTTCCCAGCCAGCGCTCGCTCAAAAATCCCCCCGCGAGAGTCCCGTAAGCCAACAGTTTGATCCCGCTCTGGGCGCAAAACCCGAGCATCCGGCGGCGGGGCCTGGTATCCAGCAGCGAGAAACAAACCTGATTCGTGACTACCTCGATTCCCGAGTGGTACACCATGGCGAGATGGGGTGTGTCGAAATTGGTAAGCCCCAAATACCGGATCAGTCCTTCCCGCCGCAGCTCATCGAGCCAAAAGAGTCCGTCCAGCCATGAGGGATCAAAGTACCGCCAGGCGTGAAACTGCAGGAGGTCGATCTGCGAAGTCCTGAGCCTTTGCAAGGACCGCTCCACGGCCTGCCGAACCTGATCGCGAGTGAGCGGGCCCGGCGGCGGCACCCACTTGGTGAGAATTTCCGCCGGAACCTGCTCAGAGTAACGCTCCCGGAACGCTCCGGCGATGTCCTCGGCGGATCCATAGTGGTCGGCCAGATCGAACGTGGTAAAGCCCGCTTCCGCATAACGCGCCATCTCCGAAGCTGCCGACTCCGGGTCTACGGGACCGCGGCGTTCCATGTCGGCGATCTGCCACAACCCGGTGATGATGCGGGATATGCTGAAGTCCTTTGCCAGATCGCAGCGCTCCATACGGATCACTCCGGCGGCAGGGTTGAGAACACCGCTCGGAGATCGACGCCGGAGCGGCGCAAGCGCCGGGTTTCAATTCCGTAGAGCACAGTCGCCAGAGCCATCACCGCCGTCCATATGACCGTGGAGCTCAGATACCAGGCTTGGGCGCCGGATAGATCGCGGAAAGTGTGGACTCCGAGTAATACCGCCAGCATCGCCGTGCAGGACAACATCAGCGGGATACGCAGCCTGGGGCGGGCCAGCACCTTGGCGCGTGCGGCAATTGCGGGGTTGCGGCGGGGAAGCAACAGAACCGAAAGCGCCATGAGAATGAAGTTCACCAGCATTGCCGTCACCAAAATATCCACCCCCAGGAAAAAGTCGCCGGCCAGATGGCTTCCCAGGATTCCCAAGGAGGCAGTTACCCCGCTCGCCAGAATCGCCACGTGCGGGGTGTGCCACCGGTCGTGGACTCGGGCTACCGCCTTGGGGAAGACTCCGTCCTCTCCCCAGGCGAACATCAGCCGCGATACGGCCAGGAGCATCGCCGGAAGGTCGTTGATCAGGGCCACCGCGGCTCCTAAGAGGATCGCCGCGGTAGCGGCCGGAGGCAGCAGGTATCCGAGCAACCCGGGCGCGGTGACATCCCGCTCCGCCGCCTGGGCGGCCACGTAGGTCCAGGGTACGGCGTGGTAGACCGCCCCGGTGAAAAGCAGGTAGAAACTCCCCACCGTCACTATCGCGATGGCGATCGCCAGCGGGAGCGAGCGTTCCGGATTGCGCGCCTCCCCTCCGGCCTGCGCGATGGAGTCGAAGCCGATGAAGCTGGAGAACAGAAGCGTGGTCGCCGCCAGGAATCCGGCGAGTGTAAGAGGCGGGGGGTCGGCTTCGGCCGGCAGCGTCGCTCCGCTGGCCATGACCGCTCGGGTGAAATCGTTCTGGTCGAACCAGAATCCCGCTACGATCACCACCCCGCCTAGAGCGAACATGAGAATCATGAGCGGCACCAGGGTCGCCACGTACAGGGGAATACCCCGCAAGTTGATCCCCACGAAGGTCCACAGGAAGGCCAAAGCGAGCGCCACTCTCATGGCCCCGGTCTCCAACAGCGCCGCCCCCTCCGTCCACCCTACGGTGGAGACGGCGTCGCGCAGGAACGGGATCAACAGATACGCCACCACGCCGATGGCGATCGAGAGCCCGAACCACTGGGAAAAGCTTGCGGCGAAGCCCCAGTAAGGGCCGATCGCCCGGCTGGCATAGACGTAGCTGCCGCCGGCGCGGGGCATCGCCGAAGCCAAGGAGGCGTAGGCTAAAGCAGCGAGGGCGGCGGGGACTGCGGCAACCAGGTAGGCAGCAAGCACATGGGGTCCGATGCCCGGGATAGTTCGCTGGATGCTGAAAGGAATGACGTTTATGGCGGCTCCGAGCATCGAGCAGATCCCGGTGGCCGCGAGCCCGAGAAGGCCCATCTGGCGAGTAAGGCCCGTCGCCTGCTGCATGGGGGCGACCCAATCTAAGAAGCGGTCCGAGGTGGCGGGAGCAGGAAGCTCGCTCTGAAAGGGGTGCTTGACGGTGGCGGCACCGGCTTAGAATCTCAAGGGAGGGTGTCTCGAAGGAGTTGGGCGATGAAGCAGCGGTTTTATCGGACCTGGAAAGCGGTAGCGGTGGCCGCCGGTTGGTCGGCCTTCTTGGTGGGTGCGCTCCAAGCGCAACAGCACAAGCGCCAAATTCAGGAATTCCTCGACTCTCGCTACGGGGAGCTTTCCAGCGTGGCCAGGCAGATCTGGAGCTGGGCGGAAGTGGGCTATCAGGAGGAAAAGAGTTCGGCCCTGCTCGCGCAGAAGCTCCGGGAAGCCGGGTTCAGGGTTCAGACCGGAGTTGCGGAAATACCGACTGCTTTCGTCGCCTCTTACGGTCAGGGGAGGCCGGTCATCGCGTTCCTCGCCGAGTTCGACGCTCTTCCCGGTTTATCCCAAGATACGGTTCCCGAGAGAAAACCGCTGCCTGGAAGAGACGCCGGTCATGCCTGCGGGCATCACCTCTTCGGCACGGCTGCCGTAGGGGCGGGGATCGCGGTCAAGGAGTGGCTTCAAAAGGAGCGAAGGAGCGGTACGATACGGGTGTACGGCACGCCTGCGGAGGAAGGCGGGTCGGGTAAGGTGTACATGGTGCGTGCCGGCCTGTTCGACGATGTGGACGTGGTCTTGAGCTGGCATCCCGGGGACGAAAACGATGCGGGGCCTTCCACCAATCTGGCCAACAAGTCTGCGAAGTTCCGCTTCCACGGTCTTTCCGCTCATGCCGCGGCCGCTCCGGAGCGGGGTCGTTCGGCGCTGGATGCGGTGGAGGCTATGAATTTCATGGCCAACCTGATGCGGGAGCACGTTCCCTCCACTTCCCGGATTCACTACGTGATCACTGCCGGAGGCCGCGCTCCCAATGTGGTTCCGGATTACGCGGAAGTTTATTACTACGTGCGCCATCCGGATCCGCGGACCGTGGAGGAGCTCTTCCAGCGGCTGGTAAAGGCGGCTGAAGGCGCAGCCCTAGGGACCGGCACCACGATGGACTACGAGGTTATCGGGGGTACTTACAGCCGGTTGCCCAACGAGACTCTGGCGAAGCTGGTGGACGCCAATTTGAGGCTGGTCGGTGGTGTAACCTATACGCCGGAAGAGGAGGCTCTGGCGGAAAAGATTTACGCCACGCTGGCGCCGACGGGAAAGAAGCTGGGCTCGCAGTCGGAAGTGGAACCTTACCAAATGCACGTCACCAACGCATCGTCCGATGCGGGAGATGTGAGCTGGGTAGTGCCCTCCGCTCAGTTCACCGCGGCGACTTGGGTGCCGGGCACTCCGGCACACAGCTGGCAAGCGGTGGCGGCGGGGGGGACCAGCATAGGCTTCAAGGGTATGATGGTTGCCGCCAAAACCCTGGCTCTTTCGGCGGTCGATCTTTACTTGCAGCCGCGGTTGGTGGAGGAAGCGCGGCGGGAGTTCGAGGCCAAGCGCGGTCCAAATTTCACCTACCGGCCGCTCTTGGGCGATCGCCCGCCGGCTTTGGATTATCGCAAGTAGTAGGTTTTGAACCGGATCTCCGGCGGGTTCATGACCGAAGGTCACCGGGAGGCGGTGCCGAGAGCTCATGAAGTGGGTTAGCACCTCCTCGGACCGAGCTGCTCTTCGGGAGTCGCGGGTCTCGCGCATACCTGCGGCTCGAGACCTGCTCCAGTGGGTTTATGTGGGGCGAGTTTTGGTGGCGGTGGTGGTATTCGTCGCCGCGGCCTTCTATTTTCGCGCTCAGCCCCCCGAGGTGATTGTCACTTTGGCCACGGCGGCAATAGCCAGCGTGGTGGCCAGCAGCGCGTCGTTCCTCTACACCCATTTGAAGCGCGGCCCTTTGGGCCCGACTTTCTTCTACATCCAGGCCCTCTTCGATCTCGCCTTGGTCACCACCATCGTTCACGTCACCGGGGGAATAGAAGACTTCTCCGCCCTGTACATACTGGTCATAGCGGTAACCTCCCTCTTGATGCCGGTGGCCTCGAGCCTCTTGCTGACCCTCCTGGCGTGCATCCTTTACGTGGCGGACATCGTCTGGTTCCAGCCGGTGGATCTTTCCGTGGCGGTTTGGCTCCAGCTGGGGATCTTTGTGGCGGTGGCCGTCGCTACCAGCTGGCTGGCCAGCCGCGTTAGGGTAGTGGGCGCGGCCCACGAGCAGCTGCGGCGTGAGGTGACCAGGCTCCGGCTGGAGGCGGGAGATATCCTGAGGAACATCCGTAGCGGCATACTCAGCGTGGACGGCGAGGGGAATCTGGCGTACGCCAATCCTGCTGCGGAGGAGCTGTTGGGGATTCGAGCGGTGAGCTTGATTGGAAAGCCGGTGGGCGAACTGCTCCGAAAGAGAGCCCCGCAGCTTTGGGCGGCGATCGAAGCCACCAGATCGGGAGGGCGGCGGGTGTTGAGAGCCGAGGGGGAGATCGTTCAAGACAGCCGTTCGTTCCCCATAGGGCTCACCGCAACAGCCGTGGGATTGGAGCAGGGGGAGCAGCGCTCGGTCACGGCCATCTTTACCGACATCTCGGACCAAAAGCGCCTGGAGGAACTCAGGCGCCGAACCGAGCGTCTGGAAGCGGTGGCCGAGCTTTCGGCGTCCCTGGCGCATGAGATCAGGAATCCCCTGGCCTCCATACGCTCCTCGGTGGAGCAGTTGGCCAAATCGGCCAAAGCCGGAGACGACGAAGCGGTGCTGGCAGGGTTGATCCTCCGGGAAAGTGACCGATTGAGCCGGCTGCTGGAGGAGTTTTTGGACTTCTCCCGGGTCCGGGTCATGGCCAGGCGGGAGTTCGACCTGCTGGCTACGGCCGCCGCCGCTGCCGAACTGGTGCGCAACCATCCGCACTGCGGGGAGGATGTGGAGATCGCGGTGGAAGGCAGTCCCGCGGTGATAGAGGGAGACGAAGACTTGTTGCATCGGGTGGTCGCCAATTTAGCGTTGAACGCGGTGCAGGCAGCAGGACGGGGAGCGAAGGTGGAAATCGAAGTTAGAGCAGCACGCGAGGACGAGCTGCCGGCGGGGGTGAACTTGGAAGAGCCGGTACTGCTGAAAGTGAGGGATAACGGTCCGGGGATCAGCCCCGAGATTCGAGACCGGTTGTTCCAGCCCTTCGTGAGCGGGAGACCTGGCGGGTCCGGCCTGGGTCTTGCCATCGTTCAGCGGGCGGTGCAGGCTCACGGGGGTGTAGTGCTGGTCGACTCCGCCCAAGGAGGCGGAGCTTGCTTTCGGATCTTTCTTCCCAGGAGACTCAAGACGGAGACCGATCAGCGATGACGCCCGGCAGGCCCAAGGTACTGATCATCGACGACGAGAGCGGGATTCTCGAAACCCTGAGGATCCTGCTCAAGAACAACGGCTTCGAGGTCAAGACGGCCCAAGGGGGGCAGGCGGGTCTCGAGGCGTTGGCCGACGGGGCGCCGGACATCGTGGTCACCGACATTCGGATGCCCGGGGTGAGCGGGATGGATATCCTGGAGGCGGCCAAGAGCCAGGATCCGGACATCCCGGTGATCCTGATGACGGCGCAAGCTTCGCTGCAGAGCGCCATTCAGGCGGTAAATCAAGGAGCCTTTTACTACATCCAGAAGCCCTTCTCCAACGACGAGTTTTTGGCGCTGTGCAGGCGGGCGGCGGAGCAGCGACAGCTCAGGGTCGAGAACGTCAATCTCAGGCAGGAGATCAGACGGCGGGATCGCTCTCGGGCGGTGAAGCCGGTGGGAGCCTCGGAGAAATTCTTGGAGGTGCTGCGCCTCGCCGAGGAGGTGGCGCCTACCGAATCGACGGTGTTGATCCTCGGGGAAAGCGGCACCGGCAAGGAGATCATCGCCCGCTACATCCACGAGCTTTCCCGGCGGAGCGAAGGGCCGTTCTTCTCGATCAACTGCGGGGCGCTGCCGGAGAGCCTGCTGGAGTCCGAGCTGTTCGGGCACGTAAAGGGATCGTTTACCGGCGCGGTCCGGGACAAGGAAGGTCTTTTTGCAGCGGCGCGGGGAGGAACGTTCTTTTTGGACGAAATCGCCGAGATGAAGCCCTCCACCCAGGTGAAGCTCCTCCGAGTGTTGCAGGAGCGGGAAGCGCTGCCGGTGGGAGGGACCGAACCGATCCCGGTGGATGTGCGGGTCATCGCGGCGACCAACCGGGACCTGGACGACGCCATCAGAGACGGTTCTTTCCGGACCGATCTCTACTACCGGCTGAACGTGATCACTCTGCATCTGCCGCCCTTGAGGGAGAGGCGCGAAGACATACCGCTGCTTTGCGACTGGTTCTTGCAACGGTTCTCCGAGCAGAGGGGAACGGGCCCCAAGCGCCTCTCTCGCTCGGCGCTCGAGGCGCTTATGGCTTACGACTGGCCGGGCAACGTCCGGGAACTGGAGAACGCCCTGGAGCACGCCGTGGTTCTGGCTCAAGGGGATACCATAGAGGTCGAGGCGCTGCCCAAGCGGATCCTGGAGCCCAAAATGGAGCCTCTGGTCTCCGAGAAGCCGCTACCCACCCCGACTTTGGAGGTCATAGAGCGGGCTTATATCATGTGGGTCCTTCAGAGCGTGGGGGGGAACAAAACTCGGGCCGCGGAGATCCTGGGGATCGACCCTTCCACCCTCTATCGCAAGCTGGCCCGCTACGAGTCCGAGTCTGCATAGCGCCCGGGAGTCTTGCAAAATGAGAGACTAAAGCCCGGGGTGCTCCCGGCGCTCGGCACTCCGCAGAACGCCAACTTCTTGATACAAAGGCGGTTGCGTGATTGGGGGGTGGGCGGCACGAAGATTGCAAATCTCCCTGCGGGAATGTCATCGGCTTTAGTTTGTTAAACGTTTCAACCCCCGGAGGAGCTTGTGATGAACCGTAAAGGCTTTACCCTCATCGAGCTTCTCATCGTGGTGGTGATCATCGGGATTCTGGCGGCGATCGCCATTCCCAAGTTCGCCAACACGAAGGAGAAGGCTTACGTCGCGGCCATGAAGTCGGATCTGAGAAACCTGGTGAGCGCTCAGGAGTCCTATTTCGCCGACAACATGGTGTACGCGAGTTTCGCGGCTTGTACCGGTGCTCCCTGCGCTCCTCTGAGCTTCCAGCCGTCGGCTGGAGTTACCATTACTGCCACCGCCAATCAGGGGCTGGGCTGGAGCGCAACGGCCACGCACACCGGTACCGCTACACAGTGCGGCATCGGGATCGGGTCCGAGGCGAATCCGATCGACGCTACTGCCGCTGAAGGCGAGCCCGCCTGTCAGTAATACAGGCTGACCGGTTGTTCGGGCTGCTGCAACCTCGGAATGCAGTGGGCGAGGCGGTGGGCGATGTCCCTGCCGCCTCGCGGCTTTCCGGAAAGGGCGGTAACTTAGGCCGCGATCCTTGAGCGGGGGATGGTTGCATGAGAAACGTTGCGCAGCGACGAGGTTTTACGCTGGTGGAGCTTCTAGTGGTGATCGTGATCATAGGAATACTGGCCGCGATCTCGATCCAGAGCTACTCCAACAGCAAGGAGCAATCCTTTCTGGCCGTGATGAAAGGGGACCTGCGCAATCTGGCGACCTCACAGGAAGCCTATTACTACAACAACCAGACTTACTACGGCGGTCCGATCCCGGACCCGGCTCTGCTCTTCAGCCCGTCGCCCGGGGTTACCATCACGCTCCAGAACGTAAGCGCCCAGGGCTGGGCGGCCACCGCCACACACACCAACACCAACCGTACTTGCGCCATATACGTGGGAAACGGCGGGCCCATCGGCCCGGCCACGGTGGAGGGGGAGGCGGCCTGCACTAACTGAAGCGGGTTTTTGCCTGCTGGCTTCCGCCGCGCGGCGCCGCCATTATCGTAGCATGAACCGCGAAGGCGGCAGTGCGCTCTCCATGGGTTCCGAAGCCAAGGTCCCCCTGCGCCGGGAGTTACTGGTCAACCTCGGTCTGCTGGTGGTCGCGGCTTTGTCGCTGGCGGTGGTTACCGCGCTCGTGGTGCAGATGTTCGATCCCCGCTACGCGCTGATCGCCCTCCTCGCTCTGATAGCCGCAGACGCCGCCATCGTATTCGCTTTCGGGCGCTACCTCTTGGATCGGTTGGTCCTGAAGCCGGTAAACGCCCTCAAGGAGGCCGCAGAACATATAGCCTCGGGCGATCTCGACCGCCGCGCTCCGCGCGCGGAGACCCGGGAACTGGACGAGCTGGCCCTTTGCTTCAATCGGATGACCGAGCGGCTGCTCGACGCCCAGAGCCAAGTGGTCCAAAGCGAGAAGCTGGCCACCGTAGGACGCCTAGCCGCAGGAATCGCCCACGAAATCGGCAACCCGCTTTCGGCCATAGGCACCTACCTGGAGGTCTTGAAAAAACGGGATGCCATCGACCCGGACCTGCTGGCCTCGCTGCGGCGCGAGGCCGAGCGCATCGACCGGATCGTGAAGAGCCTGCTGGATTACGCCAAGCCTCGCGCCGAAGAAACCGGGTTGGTGGACTTGGTGGCGGTAACTCGGGAAGCGTGCGAGCTTCTAAAACAGCAGGGGGTGCTCAAGAACGTACAGTTTCGACTCGAACTGGACCCCGTTCCTCTGAGCGTTAGAGCCAGACACTACGCCATGGAACAAGTGGTGGTCAACCTGGTTCTCAACGCGGTGGAGGCCGCACCTGGAGGGTCGATCGTCGTAGGCGTTACCCGCTGGGTCCTCGAGGATTCGGCTCTGGCCGCCAAGAGGCGCCAAGATCCGGACCGCGAAGGCGCAAGCCATCGGCGACCGGATGCGACCACCTCCCGGCGACCGCAGCTCGCGCCGGGCGAGCCGGGGGCGCTGCTCTACGTGGCCGACTCGGGCCCCGGTGTCCCGCAAGAGGAGCGGGAAAAAATCTTCGAGCCCTTTTACACCACCAAGGATCCAGGCCGGGGCACCGGGCTGGGGCTGGCCATCGTTCAACGGACAGTGCACGAACTCGGCGGACTGGTCTGGGTGGACGACGCCCGGGAGGGAGGAGCGGCTTTCAAGGTCTTCCTTCCTCTGGCCGCGGAGGCGAAATGAGCCGCGTGTTGATCGTCGACGACGATCCCGGACTCAGGCAGTCCCTGGGGCTTCTGCTCCAAGGCGAAGGCTACGAGGTGGTCTCGGAGGGTTCCCCAACCCGGGCCCTGGAGCGCGCTTCATCCGAAGCGTTCGACCTCATTCTCTGCGACGTCCGGATGCCGGAGATGGATGGCCTGGAGTTTCTCCGCCGATACCGGGAGGTCCGCGGCCGGGCCCTGGTGATCATGATGAGCGCCTACGGGGGAGAGGATCAGGCCATCGCCGCCATGAAGGCCGGCGCCTACGACTACATACCCAAACCTTTCCGCTCGGACGAAGTGGTTCTCACCCTGAAAAAGGCGGAAGAAAGAGAACAACTGCGCTCCCAAGTAGCGAGCCTTCAAGCGGAGTTGACCCGACGGACGGACCGGGAAGTGGTGGCGGAATCTCCGGCGATGAGAAAAGTGATGGAACTCGCCTCTCGAGTAGCTCCCCACTCCACCACCGTGCTCATAACCGGGGAGAGCGGAACCGGTAAAGAGGTCGTCGCCCGGGCCATACACCGGATGAGCCCCAGAAAAGACCGGCGGTTCGTGGCGGTAAACTGCGGCGCGATACCGGAGAATTTGCTCGAATCGGAGCTCTTTGGGCACGCGCGAGGGGCGTTTACCGGCGCTGCCTCGGACAAACCCGGACTCTTCGAAGAAGCCGACGGAGGTACCCTCCTGCTGGACGAAATCGGGGAACTGCCTTTGGAGCTGCAGGTGAAGTTGCTTCGGGTGCTTCAGGAGGGAGAGGTCCGAAGGGTGGGGGAAGCCAAGACGCGCCGGGTCGACGTGCGGGTGCTGGCGGCTACCGCCCGCGACTTGGAAGCGGATGTTCGCCAAGGGCGATTTAGGGAGGACCTCTACTATCGGATAAACGTCGTAAGAATTCACCTACCGCCCCTGAGGCAGCGGCCGGAAGATGTGGAAGCTTTAACTCGGCTCTTTTTGGAACATGCGAGCCAGCGCTCCGGGCGGGCTCTGACCCTTACTCCCGCGGCGATGGCAGCCCTTAAAGCCCATCCCTGGCCCGGCAACGTTCGGGAACTCGAGAACGCCCTGGAACGGGCTGCGGTGCTATCGGCCGACGGCCGCATCACGCCGGCGGAGCTGTGGCCCGAGGGCGCCGAGAGCAGCGGCGGCACGGGAAGGGCGGGAGCGAGCTCCGCTGCGGGCCCCGCCACTCTCCGAGAGGCGCTGGAGCAAGCTACGCGGGAAGCAATCCAGCGTGCTCTCGATGCATGCGGAGGCAACCGGGCTCAGGCGGCCCGGCTACTGGGCATCAGCCAGCGAGCCCTGTTCTACAAGCTGAAACAGCTGAAGCTTGGTGGCTGATCGGCTGGCCGCCGCCGGTGCGAGCCGGTAGGTTTCCGCAGCCCTTTCTGGATCTCGGGTGCGCCAAAGACCGGACCGGCCGGCTGCAAGATTGTGCAGCTCTGCACTTGGCTGCGCCTTCCTGAGACCACCTCCGCTATGCTAAGCTTCTGATCTCTAAGGACTTACGATTGTGGTATGCAACTTGTTACCGAAAGGCGTGGACCTTCTTTAGGATGGATATCGATGCGGGAACGGGGTTTGACGCTGGCCGAGGTAGTGATTGTACTGGTGCTCATCGGAGCGCTGGCGGCCTTTGGGTTTCCGCGGCTGACCGATGCTTGGGTGAGGCAGAACGTAAGATCGGCCCGTAACGCCTTGGCGGGTTTTTACGCCAAGGGCAGGGCCACCGCGATCGAGCGGGGGGCGGTGGCCCGGGTGATCGTGGAGAACAATCGGGTGCGGATCGAGTCGGTTAATCCGGTTACGGGTGCCACGGTGATTGTGGGCAACGTCGAGGATTTGCACGCCCGCTACGGGGTGACCATCTCTCCGTCGTTGGATACCTGTCTTTACGATCCTCGGGGCGTGGCTCGGGAGGCCGGTGAGACGGTGTTTACCATAACCCGGGGCACGGCGGTGCAGACGCTCCGCATAAATCAGTTGGGGAGGGTGATTCAGTGAGGTCGGAACGTGGTTTTACCGTAGTCGAGGTGCTGATAGCGGTGCTGGTGCTCACCGTAGGGCTTTTGGGCATGGTCACCACCGCCGCTCTGACCACCAGGATGATCGCCCAGGGGCAGCGCTACAGCGAGGCGAGCGCCATAGCCAACGAGCGGTTCGAGATTCTGAGATCCAAGCCCTGTTCGGAAATGACCGGAGGGTCGGCCCAGGTAGGGCGATTCTCGGTAAGCTGGACGGTTACGCCGGGCGCGGCCGATACCTGGCGGCGGGTGGATGTAACTGTGGTCTCGCCGGTGGCGGGCGGAACGCGAACCGACAAATTCACAACCATTATAGCGTGCAGATGACCATGAATAGACGCGGTTTCACTTTGATCGAGCTTCTGGTAGGTCTGGTCCTCACCGGGATAGTATCGGCGGCCATATACCAGCTCTTGGTCAGCAACCAGCGGGTTTACCGGGAGCAGACCCAGCGGATAGAACTGAACGACAATCTGCGCTCGGCGGTTGCGATTCTGCCGGCGGAGCTTCGGGAGCTGAGCACCATAGACGCAGCGGGGAGCGACATCATAGCGATGAACGATTCCACCCTGCGCTACAAGGCGATGCGGAGCTTTTACACGGTTTGCTCTCCGCTGGCTACCGGCTCGACTGTTTCCCTGAATCCGATGATCGGAGGGTTGCGCCCGCTGGACGCATCCCGGGACTCCATCTTGATCTTTGCCGACGGGAACAGCACCGACGCCCGGGACGACCGCTGGATCCGGGCCAATGTGGTGTCGGTAAGTTCCGGTACCAACTGTAACGGTGGCCCCAGCGTCGATGTGACTATAGGCGGGGTCACCCTGGGCGTGGTGGACAGTGTGGTTCAGGGTAGCCCGGTACGGGGTTTCGAGGTCGTGGAGTTTCTGGTTTACCAGGATGCCTACGGGGCCCGCTGGCTGGGGATCCGGCAGTACAGCAAGGGCGGCACTCCCGGAACGCCCCAGCCCCTTTTGGGCCCGCTGGAGCCGGGAGGACTCAAGTTCACGTACTACAATGCGGCGGGAAACCCGACGACGAACCCAACGCAGGTTGTCCGGATCGGAATCACGGTGATCGGGCGCACCCAGCAGCAGGTGAGAAGGCCTGGTGGGGTGATGGACTACGTGGTGGACACCTTGAGCACCCAGGTGGCGCTCAGGAACAGCAGATAGGTACTGGAGAACCTTAGCGGCTTCGGCAGGGAGTCACAATGAAAAAGCGTGCAATTGGACGGATCCAATCGGAGCGAGGGATCGCTCTGGCGGTAGCCATTTTCGCCCTGGTGGTGGTTGGGGGTCTGGTGGGAGGCGCTCTCTTCGTGGGAACTCAGGAACAGCGCATCGGGCGGAACACCCTCAGGCAGCAGGAAGCCTTTGCTGCGGCGGAGGCTGCAACTCAGGAACTGGTGGCGAGCTGGAACACCCAAGCGTTCAACCAAATGCCGGTGGGATCGACGGTAACCACCCAGGGGCAGGCGCCGGACGGCCGGGGATGGTATAGGCGCACCGTACAGCGCCTCAACCAGATGCTCTTTTTGGTGAGCGCCGAAGGCTTCAGCTCCGACAACAGCTCGCGGCAGCGGGTGGGTATGCTCATGCGGCTCAGGCCGTTCCAGTTCAACATCAATGCGGCCCTCAAGACTCAGGGCCAAGTGCGCGTGGGCGGGTCGTCTTGGATCAGCGGCCGGGATGCACCGCCTAGCGGCTGGCCGGGGTGCAGCACGCAGCCGATGCTGCCGGGGATCCGCATGCCCGACCCTAGCCAGGTCCAAACCTCGGGCTGCAGTCCTAAAGGAAGCCCCCCCGACTACCCCTGCGTCGAGGGTGCACCTCAAGACATAGTGCGGGACACCAGCATCACCACTCAGACTTTGACCGAGGTGGGAGGAATCCCGTTCGATTCCTTGAGGCTGTACGCCACCAAGTACATCAGCTGTCCTTCCGGCTGCAATCTCAAGATCGAGCCCTCGGCCACGGGAGGCGTGTGTAACACAGGGTTGCAGAGGAACTGGGGTGAACCTTGGGCCCCGGGAACGGCCGGAGCAGTCAGCGAGTGTTTCAACTACTTCCCCATCATTTACGTCGATGGGAACCTGAGCATTAACCAGAATCGAGGTCAGGGGGTCCTGATCGTAAACGGAAACTTGGATGTCCAAGGTGGGTTCCAGTTTTACGGCCCGGTCCTAGTGCGGGGCACGATCAAGACCACCGGCACCGGCGGTCACTTCAACGGCGGCGTCATCGCCGCCAACGTGGAGCTGCAGCAGAACGTGGTTCTGGGGAACGCGGTCATTAACTACTCCAGTTGCGCCCTAATCCGAGCGACGACAGCTTCGGCCACCGCGGTCCGGGTGAAAGATCGCGCCTGGATCAGCCTCTATTGAGGCTCGCTCCAGGGCCATCTGGCAGGCGGGGTCTGGGACCGGCGGCCGTCCGGGGGCCGGTCCGATACGGGCTGCGTGTGATATAACTCACTGGCCGATAGGTACTTGTGCTGGCTCGGTTAAAGTAGCTTGGAGCTTGACAAAACCGCGGGTGGGCGGTACTGTAGTGGGCCGCTCACCCCTTTTATGTCCTTAAGCTGTGGGCAGATATGGCACTTTTTGGGCTTGGGGGATCGAAAACAACGGTTGGCGTCGATATCGGCAGCGGTCTGGTGAAGCTGGTCGAAATCCAGCACGGCAAGGAGCCGGTGATCACCAAGGCCTACGCTGCGCCGATGCTTCCCGACGCCATCGTGGAAGGGGAGATCATGGATCCCTCCGTGGTGGCGGATGCGGTGCGAGGGCTGTTTCAGACTGCGGGGGTGAAGCAGAAAAAGGTCGTGGTGGCGGTAGGGGGGCGGGATGTGATCATCCGCAAAATCCAGGTGGACCGGATGAAGGAGTCCGACGCCTATGAGGTGGTGCGCTGGGAGGCCCAGCAGCACATACCCTTCGACATCGAGGGTGTGGAGCTGGACTTTCAGGTTCTAGACCCCGAGGGCGAGAGTATTCAGATGGACGTCCTGCTGGTGGCGGCCAAGAAGGAGCTGGTGGAGACTAAGACGGCGCTGCTGGCGGAAGCGGGGTTGGAGCCTGCGATCGTGGACGTTGACGCCTTCGCGCTGCACAACGCCTTCGAGATCAACTATCCCGAGGCGATGGAAGGAGTGGCTGCCCTGGTTCATATCGGACACGAGGTTACGAACATCAACCTCCTCTACAACGGGGTGCCGCTTCTTACCCGGGACTTGAGTGTGGGTACCCGCAAATTCCGGGAGGACTTGCAGCGGGAGCGGGGACTGTCTTCGGAGGACGCCGAGGCGATGCTGCGGGGGTTCGAAAGGACTCCGGAGCTGGATCCCTATGTACAGAATCGCGGCGAGGAGATCGCAATCGGGGTGGAGCGGGCCGTGGCCTTTTTGCAGTCTTCCTCCAGGGAGGCGGGGCCGATCCAGAAGGCCTATTGCTCGGGCGGGGGCGCGAGGATCCCGGGTCTGGCGGAGGTGTTGGGTGATCGACTCCGGGTACCGGTAGAGGTGGCGGACCCGCTGCGGGCCATTCGGGTGAAAGAGGGGGCTTTCGGAACCGCGTCGGTGGACGAGTTGGCTCCTCTCATGATGCTGGCCGTGGGGCTGGCGCTAAGGAAGCTCAACTAGCCGTGCGGGACTAGTGTCGCATGATCGAAGTCAACCTGCTTCCGGGTCCCAAGAAGCGAAAGGCCGGTGCCGCGCTTACCCTGCCGGACTTTGCGGCTTTGGTGGCCAAGGTAAAAGATCCCCTTTTGGCCGGGGCGGTAGGGTCCTGGATCTTGGCCGCCGGGATCATCGCGGCGCTCTACACCGTGGAGTCCCGCAAGATCGCTGCGCTGGAGCAGGAGTTGAGACAGGTCGAGCGCAGCGAGCGGCAGTTCAGAGCGCTGATCGCCCAGAAGCAAAAAGAGGAGCAGCTGCGCGATTCTTTGCTGGCCGAGCTGGAGGCTATAAGGGCCATAGACTCGGACCGCTACAATTGGCCCCATATCCTGGACGAGGTGAGCAAAGCTCTGCCGGACTATACTTGGCTCGAACGTTTGGCCGTGTTAGCCCCGCCCCCCGGGGAAGACACGCTAGCGGTACAGCGTATCCGGTTCGAAATCGAGGGCCGCACGGCGGACATGGCCGGCTATACCCGTTTCTTGAGGCAGCTCAACGCTTCGCCTTGGCTGACCGATATCGTCCCCGGCGCGACCCGCGCAGTGGTGGAAGAGGACCGCGCGGTGTTTTCGTTCAACATAGTCGCCGCCTTTCGGCGCGCCGATTCGGCGTTTATACGGACGGTACCGGTGATCGAGTCGGTGGTGCGCTAGGAGACCGCGATGGCTCTATCGGAAAAGGAGCGAAAGCAGCTTTTGGGATTTTTGATCTTCCTTGCGGCCGTGGCGGTGGTCGGTTTTTGGATGTACTGGCGCGCCCCGGCGGTGGAAAGGGCCCGGGAGATGCGGGTGAGGATCGATTCGCTGGAGAGGCGGGTAGCCCAGGCTCGCAGGGACTTGGCCGCCGGGTCGGTCGAGGCTTTGAGGCAGCGGGTAAGGGAATACGAGGCTAGTCTTCAAGTGATGAGGCAGCTGGTGCCCAGCGGAGCCGAGGTACCCGCTTTGATAGACGACATCTCCAACCGCGCCCGGGTGAGGGGCGTGGAGATCGCCGAGATCACGCCCTTAGGACTACAACCCGGTTCCCCGTTCAGCGTGGAGCGCTATCGGCTGGCGGTGGTGGGTAAGTACGACGCCATAGGCGAGTTTTTGACGGACATAGCCTCGCTGCAGCGGATCATGGTGCCTTTCGGGGTGACCCTCACCCGAGCACCGGAGCAAGCGGCGCGGACTTACGCTGATACCACGGGGTCGCTGGTTGCCGCCACGTTCCAGATCCGGACCTTCGTCAAGCAGCCGGCGGACACAACTGCGAGGGCAGGGAATTGAACGGCACCCGATTTACCTGGGCGTTGGGGCTCGCCGCAGCGATGGCTTGCGGCGGGGAAGAAGCTCCCCCTCCCGGTGCCCCTGCCGCGGTTCCGCCCCCCGCCCAGCCTGCGGCGGAAGAAGCGGCGTCTCAGGCGCAGCCAGCGGCTGCGGATACGGCTGCAGCTTCTCAGGGTACCGGGTTGTTGAGGGAGGTGTTCAGTTATCGGGGTTCAGGGCGCGATCCTTTCCGGTCGCTTCTGACGACGGGAGCCGTCCGGCCCCTGCTCGAGGACTTGAGGGTAATGGCGATCGTATATGACGCCGCCTACCCGGCAAGGAGTGTAGCGATACTGAGAGATACCACTACCAAGAAGCGCTATGACGTGCGGGTGGATGACGAGCTGGGACGGCTGCGCGTGGTGGCGATCCGTCCCAACGAGGTGGTCTTTTCGATCGAGGAGTTCGGCGTGGAGCGCCAGGTGACCCTGGCCCTCAGGCGTCGGCAGGAGGGAGTCCCATGATGCGGTTCTTGTTGCTCGCCGCCGCCCTGTTGCCGCTGGCGGCGCCCCGAGCCCTTGCGGGGCCAGGCGAGGTGACCGCGGTGAGAGTGCTTTCAGGGCCGGGACGCGTGGAGGTGGTAATCGAGGTGCGCGGGGGAGTAAGCGTCCAGGACTTCGTGCTGCGGAACCCTGACCGGCTGGTGATCGACGTGCAGGGGGCCACGCTCGCCGCACCGCGGGTGGCCTATGACGGACAAAACCGCGGCGGCGTCATCAATCTGCGGTACGCCCAATTCCGGCCCGATGTGGTGCGGATCGTATTGGAGCTCGAGCGGCTGCAAAGCTACGAGATCCAGCAGGCAGAAGACGTCATCCGGGTGTCGTTCGGGACCGATCGCACCTTTGCCGCCTGGTCTTCTTCGGACCTCGGCTGGCTCAGGGAAGCGGCCGAGCGGGAGGCTGCGGTACGCCGGGCCGCCTTGGAGCGGGCCGAACAGCAACTGCCGCAGTCGCAACAGCCGGCGATAACCGTCTCCTACGACAACGCCAATATCTCCGACGTCATAGCCGGCTTCGCCGCCTTCAGCGGCAAGTCGATCATTGTCGGTAAGGACGTGGAGGCGACGGTAACCGCCACCATCACCAACCAGCCGTGGGACATCGCCCTCCAGCAAATTCTGCAGGCCCAGGGCCTGTCGGCGAGGGAAGACTACCCCGGGATAATTCGGGTGGACGCTCCCCAAACCCTAGCACAGCTGGACTCGATCGAACCCTTGGTCACCCAGGTCTTCCGGATCAACTACGCCACCGCCGCTGACCTGGTACAACCGCTGGGAGCGATTCAGTCTCCCAGGGGGAAAATCGTGGCCGACCCCGGAACCAACAGCCTCATCGTCACCGACACGCGAGAGCGGGTGCAGCGCTACGAGGAGATGATCCGCCAGCTCGACGTTCGCACGCCGCAAGTCTCCATCCAGACGCGGTTGGTTTTCGTGGACCGGAGCGATCTCGAAAATCTGGGCGTCAAGTACGATCTCGGCTCCCCCACCCAATTCTTCAACCGCCTGGTTCAGCGGCGCGATCCCTCGACGGCGCAGCCGGTGGACACCGACGGGGACGGGGTTCCGGATGCCATTCAGCCCACCGAATTCTTCGACCCGGAGCAAACAGTCATAGATCTGGGAGGTAACTCGCTTTCGGCTCTGGCCAACGCGGAAGCGACCATACCGCAGGCCGCTTTGCGCCTGATCTTCTCCACCGCGATCGGCAATTTCAACCTGACGTCGTTCGTGGAAGCGCTCGAGGAAGTACAGCTCGCCGACCTTCAGGCCGAACCCCTGATCTCAACGGCCGACAACACCCAGGCTCAGATCTTGGTGGGCGAGCGCACACCGATTCGGGTAATAGACGTGAGCGCCGTCGGAGGAACCGGTGCCAACGTACCCCGGGCCACGGTGGACTACCAGGAGACCGGTATCAAGCTCACCGTGACCCCGCACGTCACCAACGATCGCCGGGTACTGATGGACATCCGGGCCGAAAACTCCAGCGTGCAGCCCGCCCCGGGAGATCTGGGTTTCACGTTCCAGACGCAAGAGGCGATCGCCAAGCTCCTGGTCAATGACGGCGAAACCGCGGTCATTGGAGGGCTCACCGTGACCGAGATCCGGGTTTCCAAAACGGGGATCCCATTCCTGGTAGACCTG
>BPJZ01000031.1 GCA_026004875.1 Candidatus Poribacteria bacterium
CTCAGCGCAAACCCATGAAACTGAACAACGATCGCCTGGGGGATGAGATCACAAACGGCAACGGTGACCGCGTGGTAGAACGATCCCTCGTTATGGGCCACGTCCGAATCGGGGGGGCCGTCGCCGAGGGGCTGATTGACATACCGGTGGGCGGAGTTCAAAAAGAGCGCGGCGGCCTGGCTCTGATGAAAGATGGTCGCCGCGATCTTGCCGGTATGGCGGTCGTAGCGCATGTGAGGCGCCTGGAGGATCACTCGATCTAACAGGGCGTTTTGAAACGCCTCCGGACGAAAGATATACAATCCTCCCCCGCGTCTGCGGTCGGGCAGCTCCAGCAGGGCGACCAGCCCTTCCTTCTCTTGAATCTGAAAGCCCAACTGAGCGGCCACCTGGCGTTCTGCATCGGCAATCGGCTCGTCCTCCGTAAACCGGAAGAGCAGAATCCGAATCAGGTCCCCCATCTGCACCCACTCTGCGGCCGAAGGGGCGACGTACACGTCGGATCGGGAGGCGTTGATCCACTCCACCACCGGATCGGCCTGGGCGAGGCTTGTTCCGACCACCAGGACAAAAAAGAGGCTACTCCATCGGCGCACGGGCTTCTTCCCTCCAGAGTTTTACCTGTTCTTCGACCGTTGCGGGCTCCATCCAAAACGCGCGAACTAGCGCGCTGACCGGCGTTAACAACTCAACCTCAAGGGGAATGGTCCCTGGGGGCATATCGGCACCTAGCGGAACGAATAACAGCTGAGAACGGGTAACAGCAACCTCCCGACCTCCAAGCAGGAATCCTCTTCCGGGCTCGATTCGAACAGAGTACTCTCGAACCGTAGCGGTATACTCATCTGTAGGCCGAACGCTTCCTGGGCGCAACCCTTGATTGACCCGGACGCGCAGCAGCGCCCGTTCTGGCAGCGGCCCCAGCCGTTCATCAAACGCAACGGCTAAGTTCACCGTCATCCGTTCCGTGGAAGGCTTCTCGACCAGAAAGCGAACGGGCACTCCCGGCAGGAGCCGATAGACCGAGCGCCGCTTCCAGATCGGATAGGCCCCAAGGTCTGCAGGGGGACGGTTGAGGTAACACCGCAGGTCCGAGGCAACAAGGCCACCCCCAACGGCAAGCTCCACGTCGTGAAACCCGGCAGGCACCCGCTCGACAGCCCACTCGCCATCCGGCAGGAGGAGGGGAAACCGGCTAAAGGAGTGTCCGTCAACACGCAGCTCCAAGTAGGGACGCCGATCCGCCACCTCGCGCCACCGATCTGGGTCCACACGAAACCAGACGCGAAGCTCTGTCGGCGTTAGGCTCCAGGGGACCACCTCGTTGAACAGGTGCATCCGAACGACCCGCCCCAGGGGGACCTGGGTAAAGGTGATCGCTGTCCACTCCAACCGAGTCGGGTCTTCCGGCTCGTAGGGCTCCAGAAACTGCTCCGTCGGCGTCGGGTCTGCGGGGTGGAGGGCGACCGCTTGCTTCGGGGTTAGGTCCTCCGGCTCCGGCTCCCGGAGACGGACGCGCGGAGCGGCCCGGGCCATCCGCTGGACTCTTCCAGCGAGGGCGAGCGCTCGGTCGTTCTGGGGGTCCAGAGGGATCCACTCGCTTTCCAGCTCCTCCACAAGGATCACCGGCGAGCGCTCGAGGGTGTCTTCGGGGATGCGGATCGAGCGCACCAACGCCGCCGGACGAACGGAAAGGCGGACGAAAAGCTCCCGATCTGAGCGGAGGCGAACTCGACGCGTCCCCGGCGGTAGATCGCCGTAAAGGAGCACCTCCTCGGAGGGGATTCGATCCTCCAGTCCCCAGCCAAGGAAGGTGGCATCCTCAGACGGAAGGAAAGTAGCCGAAGCCCGGCCTACACCCAACAACTGATCGGTTTCGCCCCGAAATTCCAACCGGAGCTCTGCGACCTCCACAGTCGAGGCTTCGGTCCGCAGGTGGAGCCGGTACAAATAAGCCTCCTCCGACAGGACGGGAAGCTCCAGCTCAAGGGGACGGTCAGGCGCAACCCGGTAACCGGTCAGGACGAGGGAGTCCGGAAGGACTGGAGTCCAGGGGAACCTCGGCGCTCCGGGCGGAAAAGCCCGATCGGCCAACATCTCTTCGGCTTGGTCCACCTCGATGCGAAGAGCGATCGGCTCTTCCGAGCCATTTTTCAGCGTGAGCGTGACCAACTCGCCGGGAAGCGTGAGGGTCATCGGAGCCAGGAGCGTCCCCTCCCAGAGCTCTCCACTTCGGGAGACCCACCGGGCCACAACCGGCGTCGGTCGGCCGCTCTGCGGGGCGATCCGAACCCGTCCCGGGCCCTGAAAGTTCCAGACCGCAACCTGTCCGGACCGGAACGGAACAAAACCGTCATGCTTCATGAAGAACCGCACCCAGAGCACCGCCGACCCCTGAACCCCAAAGGTAACCCCGTAATCGCCGGCGGGGAGATCGTCCCCTAGCGTGATGGGCAACGGTAAGATCGGGGCGTGCTCCTCGGGTCGGAAGGGCAAATCCCCTTCAAGGAACAGCGCCTCCGTCTCGGTTGGGGCCTCGCTGGAGAGATAGACCACCCGCTCCCGCTCGGTGAAGTGCAAAGCCGCAGAGGGCGCCGACGAGACATCCAAGGGCCGGACGCGAACAAAAAGCGGCACGCGCTGGAGCGAACGGGGAAGCCAACCGGTGAGGTTGAGCGCCAACGGCTCCCTGGAGGGCTTTCGAATCCGCACCTCCAACGGCGCATCGGCGGTCAACCGAGAGTAGGTGCGGAGGAACCAGACCCGCTCCGGATCGGTTTGGAAGTTGACGAACAGCCGGAGCCCGGCCTCTGAAGATGGGGCGACAATCCGCCATTGGACTCCCTCTGGAGGGAGCTCGCGCACTTCCAGGAGTCCGCTGGTTCCCTGGAGGGGAAGCCGACGAATTAGCCGACCTCCGGCGAGAACCTCCAACTCCGAAGGCACATCGGTCCGACGCTGGAAGGCGACCTGGACCGTTCCGGGCACCGGCGGTGGGGGGATCGGCTCCCCCGGCTGGACAGGCCGGAACGCTCCCACGATTCCATAGGAGGACTCTCGATCCACTAACGGCGTCTCCTCGAGTACGGAGATTTCCGGTGCGGGCTGGATCGGGTCGACGCCGGTCCAAAGGGTCGGCTCCGGAGGCCGCTCCGGAACCACCCGCTCGCGAACCGACCGATCGTAAAAGGTCACGGGAAGCCCCGGAATCGCCTCTGGGAGCTCCATTGGCTGCCAAATTCGAGTGTGAGCCTCGTCGTCGAGAAGGACGAGCGCATCGCCGAGCCGGTCCTCCGGCCAGTAGGTGTCGGGAAGGACATCCGGGAGGAGACCGCTCCACTCGACCCAGGCGGGGCGCGAGGCCTCCAGCCGCGCGCTGGCAGCGCCGGGCGGCGGCAGAAGCAACAGAGCGACCGGCTCCGAGAAGAAGCGGTTCCCCGGCTCCTCAGTGTAGGGGTCCAACACCACCGGCGGGAGAGAAAGTTCCTCCTGGGCAATTGTCGCCCCGCCGGCATCCAGAAACCGGACTCGAACCGTTCCGACGACCGGAGCCTCCTCCGGCCCGGCTAAACTATAACGCAACAGGAGTCGGTAAGGGGGCGGCAGCGGAAGCTGCCTTATGGAAAGGTGAAGCGGGAGCGAGTAAAGCGTTCGGGAATAGGAATCCGGCCTGAAGAGAATCGGCTCCTCTCGGACCGGGAAGAGAGGCTCCACATCAGGTCGGACCTCCTCAGGGCCGTCCACAAAGAACAGCGCTCGCCAGGTCTCCGGACCGTCCACGCGAAGGGTGATCGTGTGTAGCCCGGGCGGTATCTGGATCGGCTCCACTGTTTGTCGGAGCAGAGGGCGTGCGCGTTCATGGACTACGCCCGACGAGTCCATCATTTCGATCCGAAGCTCCGGTGCCGCCCGCCCAACGGACCGAGGAGCGTCCGGGAGGAGCTCTGCCCGGATGCGGCCAGGGCCCACCGCGTTGAGCGCCACCGCGTGTCCGGGACGAAGATAGGTCCACGGCGGCTCCATCGTGAAGAACCTCAGGAACACCAAGCCCTGCCCAATCGTCCACCGGATGCGGTACCGCCCTGGGGGCACATCGGAGCGGAGCCTGAAGTTCAGCCGCTGAACGCCCTCGATCGGCCGGCCAGACTCCAGGATAAATCCCTGGGCCGGCTCCCACTGGACGATCTCATACTCCCGCTGATGGGGCGTTTGTTCCGGCGTGGGGCGAGCGGGGGGCGGGTTGAGCAGCTCCCCTCGAAGGGTCCGGGGGATCGGCTGGGGAGTATAAACGATCACGTTCACCGCGACCGGCTCCTCGGTCGGCTTCTCCACTTCGATGGTCAGTGCGCCTCCTCTCTCCAGCCGGTAAGCCGTCCGTCGCCTCCACAGCCGAACCTCCTGGAGATTCAAAGGGGGACGGTTGAGAAAGAGCGCCTCTCCAACCGGCGTGATGGCGCGGATTCCGACGGGCACCTCTTCGATGCGGAAGCTCCCTTCCTCCTCCCTAACGATCGGTCCAGCATAGGGTTCACCGTCTAGGAGCAGATGAGGCGGCCGCGGATCGGGATAGCGGCGCACCACCTTCACCGGAACGGGGAGTCGGCTTGCGGGGTTTTGCCGATCCTGGAACCGGAGCCGAACCGTCTCGCCGGCGGGCACCTCCGAGTAAACCAGAGCGTTCAGGTCGGTCGGATCGGTCGCAGGGTCGAAGTGCTCGAGCAGAGAAACCGGCGTATGAGGCCGAAGCGGCTCTAAGAAGTAAGGCGTTCGGAAGGTGGAGATGTCGGTCGTCCAGAGCGCTCTGCGCTGGGCCAACGCCTCTAGATCGCGCTCCTGGACGTGCTGACACTGCCAAGCGACCACCATTCGTCGCCCCTGACGCTCCAGGTCCTCGTAGTTCAGCGGCCGAAAGCTGTACCAACGCCGTTCAATTTCCTGGCAGTCCCGATAGGTCACCGGGAAGTCGTCGGGGAGGTCCCGATCAACGGTAATCGGTTCCGAATCGCGCACCGGCGCCGAGAGCGCTACGTCCACCGTTTGACTCGACTCAAGGACCAGCCGGTACCCCTCCGGGGGAATGGGCAGGTAAAAGGTCTCCGCACCGCTGGGGATGTGGGTCGTCTCCGGCTCTCGCAGAGCGTAATAGTCAAAGAAGGTGGCGGCCCCTTCTCCAGAGAAGGTTCCCTCTTGGAGCACCGTCCCCGACTCGTCCAGAATCCGGTAGCGAAGCGTGTACGGATGCGGGTCGAACCGGTCCAGAACCGGAATCGGCGTGCGGAGCGTCAAGCGGACGATTCGACCCTCTTCACCGTTCCAACGCACGTCGGCGACGATCGGCGGATCCCCCGTGCGCCAGTAGACCGTTCGGTAGTAGACGGTCGGAATCGGTACCCATCGGCCGCCCACGTCCAGGCGAGGCGCCTCACCGACCAACATCTCCGGGTAGTGGTCCACTTCAAAGAGCAGATAAGCAGGGCGCGAAGGAGCAACGACGACCGAATGGATATCCTCGGGGATCTTCAGCACCCAGTACTCCGGCTGGCGGAGGACGACGCGCTCTTCACGGATGTCGCCCTGAATGCCCAGAATCCGGATGCGTAGCTCCACCGTACCGTACGCACGTTGAACTTGGACGCGCAGCCGACCCGGCCCACGGACGTTCAAGACAGGAATTCGGTACTCGTTAGCGAAGAAGGCCAGCGGATCGAGCATCCCTTCGTCGTCCGGCAGGGGCCGGGTCTCCGGGTCGGAGAGGTATACACGCTTGAGATGGTAGTCTCGATCGCGCCGCCCCTCCGCAAAGACGCGATCCCAGCGGTATCGCACGAGCGCCTCACGTTCCTTTTCGCTGATCAGGTCCAGCGTATAGATATTGCTCTCCGTCAGCCGGAGCCGGAGGGAACGCGGAAGCTGATACCAGGTCAGCCCTTGCTCCTGGAGATGCCGATCCATTCGCCGATAGAGGCGAATCAGGACGCTGCTTCCCTCCTGGAAGATCGGGGTGATCCGCATCTCCACCGGACGGGGATGATGCCTCATAACGCCTTCCAGGACGACGATCGTCAGCCGGTTGTCGGCTCGGGGTGGTCTCCTCTGGGGGGAAAGTAGAAGGCGGCCTCCCAGGGAAGAAGCGCCCCAGGAACGAGGATCCGCGTCTTTCGGGTGCTCTCCCAATAGGTCTTCTCAGCGATCAGGGTCCCGCTGCTGTCGAAGAACTCCACCTTCAGCCCGTAGACGTATTCCCGCTCCGGATCGGGAGGGTCGTCGCTAGGAACGGTCAGGTGCGAGATGATCCGCATCTCCCGGTCCACTGGGAGCAGGGCGATCCGGAGGGGACGATCCGGCGTGACCTCATAGTATCGGACCATCTCGGCTTGGGAGAGCTTCTGGTCCCAGGCCTCCTGGAGGGGGTCTACCCGACGAGGGGAGTTCCACCACCAAAAAAAGAGAGCAGCTATCGCGGCGAGCGCTCCTCCAGAGGCCCCGACGATAGCTGCGATAACCCACTTACGCTCCATGAAACTTCAAGCGCTCAATCACTGGAACGGAAAGGCGACGGGCCGCCGGTTCCCCATTCGTTGACCGTTGGGGAGGTCCAGCTCCAGCTCGATGATGCCGCCGCCCTCGTTGCCTAGAATCTCCGACCAAAGGTCCACCCGAAACGGCTCCGAGATGGCCTCCTGGATCGCGGTGATGATCGTCGTCAACGCCACGGCGTCGGTGGTCAGAATCAGGAAGCCTCCCGTTTCTTCAGCAATCTCTTGGAGGTCCTCCAGCTGGAGATCGCTGGGATCGGTGGAGTCGGCGATCCCAATGATGAAGACCGGGACGTTATTTTGAACGCAGTAGTTCACAACATCATCCACCAGCGCCGTGGAGCGGTTGTCCTCGCCGTCGGTCACGGTAAAGACGGCGGGTCGCATGATGTTCCCCAGTAGGTCGTCCAGATCGATTAGCTGGAGGAGATTGTTCAAGTCCACATCGTCGGGGAGCACGTTGTTCAGAAACACGCCGACCGGCGTATTCCTAAACCGCCGGCGATGCTCAACAGCGTCCTCAGCGCCTTGGATAATCGCATCGAAGACCTTCGTCCAGCCGTGCCGGATTGACGGATCGGTGATCGCTCGCTCGATCTGCCGCGAGTTGGAGCTGGTGAACGGCGAGTCCACGTGCACTTCGGTGCTAACGTTGATCACCTCCACGTGATCGAAAGGCCGGAGCCGATCCACCACGCGGAGCGCAGCGGCTTCCATCTGGAGCTGCTCGTTGAGATTCATACTACCGCTACGGTCCAGGACCATCGCCAGGTTCAGAAAGCGAGGAATGGGAACCGGCCGTAAGACCAAGCTTGGCGCAGCGGGAGTCTCCTGCAACGTCGAGTCGTAAAGCAGGTTCCGTTGACCGGTCAGGGAGGAGCGCTCGTAGATGCGCACCCGAGCCTGAGAGAGGTCTACATCTGAGCTCCCGTTTTCGTCCATGACGGCAAACTCAACGCCAATAATCCCCTGTTCTGGATCTACCATCTCCACATGGGTGATGGCGACCCCTTCTAAAGGCGTGTGGATCGCTCCGGTAACGTCCACGTCCTCCACGCAACCGGACCAGAAGGGAATCAAACCGACAAGAGCTCCAAGCAGGAACGCGGGAAAGATTCCTCGAAGCCGTTGATCCATCACATCCCCCTTCCTTCGACGACGTGCCCGCCCCTCGCACGCGGTCCCCGAGAGCCGGAGGCCCGCCCGCCGGAGGGGCACTCGTCGTGAATGGGTCACGAATTTGCGTTGAAACGACGAAACCCGGTCTAGGCACGAAGCCTGAGCGCGTGGCAGCGGCCAGCGGTTACTCGCCTTCCTCGGCGACCACAACACGCCGACCGTTTCGGAACACCTCTCCGTTGCGCTCGACCTCAACCTCCACCTCCCATTCGCCCTCATCGGCGTGGGGCGACTCGTACTCCGCCACAAACGGCTGGCCCACCGCGTCCTGAAGGCCGGTCAGGATCGTCGAGAGAGCCAACGGATCGGTGGTGAGGATCAGCCGCCCGCCGGTGCCGTCGGCGATTTGCTGGAGGTCGGAGGTCTGAAGATCGGTCGGATCCGAGGGGTCTGCAATGCCGATGATGAAGACCGGAGCGTTCAGGCCCACGCAGGCGTTCACCACGTCGGCCACAGAGACGTCGGAACGGTTGTCTTCGCCGTCAGTTACGGTGAAGACCGCGATCCGCCGTTGTCCGCGGTCCACCTGCCGCCGCTGGTGATTTGCGGCGTCCTGCGCCCCTTGAAGGATCGCGTCGAAGATCTTAGTCCAGCCGTGCCGAATCGAAGGCTCAGTGATCGCCCGAACCAGCCGCTGGGAGTTGGCTCCGCGGAAGCTGGCGTCCACGTGCACCTCGGTGCTGACGTTGATCACCTCGACCTTGTCATTGTTGCGGAGGTTCTCCAGGACGCGGAGCGCGGCAGCCTCCATCGTTAACTGCTCGTTCTGGTTCATGCTACCGCTGCGGTCCAGGACCATCGCCAGGTTCAACGGTCGGGGCCGAGGCTGGACATTCCCTCGCTGAGGTGCCATCAGGACGCCCGAAGCCGCCGGAACCTCTTCAGCAGCGCTTGAATCGAAGACCAGCTCCCGCTCTCCCGTCCGGAGTGAGCGCTCGTAGATCCGAACGGTGAACTGGGAGGGATCCAGGTTGGAGTTGCCCAACTCGTCCATCAGGGCGAATTCAACGGCCACCGTGTTGGTAGCCGGGTCCACCGGCGCCACGTGGGTAATCGCAACGCCCGCGAGAGACGTTTGGAAGCTTTTCGTCAGGTCCACCTCCTCGCTGCATCCGGCCACCCAAAGGGCCGTCAACGCCACCGCAAACAGGGCAAGCAGCTTTTGTGTTCGCATATCCATTTCCTTTCGCCGGGCCGACGGCCCGAAGCATTTCCCGCCTTTGGCGCTCCTCTGGTTTCCCAAACGGCACCGAGTCCACAAAGGTTCAACAAAAATAGTAGCATCCCCCAGAGGGTAGAGAAAACGGACTCCGAACTGTGCGATACCAAATTTTCTCTTCATCGGCAACCCCTGACCCCACAGCGTTGTTGAAGCCTCTCATTCTCAGTGCTACACTCTTTTTGAGCCGTGCGCTGGCAAGCGGAGCGCAATAGAAAGCAAGGAATGGGATGGTGCGATGATCGTTACGACGAAGCAGCTGTTTGAGGTGGCCTACGGGAACTTCGCGATCGGCGCCTATAATATCAACAACTTGGAGCAGACGGTCGGGCTGTTCCGGGGGAACGCCGATTCCCAGGCGCCGTTCATCATCCAGATCTCGAAGGGGGCCCGGAGCTACACCCACAAGAGTTTTCTGGAAGCAATGATTCGAACGGCGGAGGAGATCTGGCCGGAGTGCATCTTTGCCGTTCACCTAGATCACGGAGATGAAGAGACCTGCTACGACGCGATCGAGTCGGGCTTCTACTCCTCGGTGATGATCGACGCCTCTCACGAGCCGTTTGAGAGGAACGTCGAGATCACCAAGCGAGTGGTGGAACGGGCTCACGCGCGGGGGATCAGCGTCGAGGCGGAGCTCGGGCAGCTGGGTGGCGTCGAGGAGGACGTCGTCGGCGAAAACCCCTGTTTGACCGACCCGGACCAAGCAGTCGAGTTCGTCGAGCGCACCGGTTGTGACAGCTTGGCGGTGGCGATCGGAACCAGCCACGGGGCCTACAAGTTTAAGGGGAAGCAGACGATCCACTTCGACATTTTAGAGGCGATCCAGAAGCGACTTCCCGGCTTCCCGCTGGTGATGCACGGCTCCAGCTCGATCCCCCAGGACGAGGTGGAGCGAATCAACGCCGCTGGCGGCCGGTTGGAGGGCGCCTCCGGCGTGGACCCGGCCCAGTACCTTCCGGCAGCGAAGCGCGGCGTCACCAAGATCAACATCGACACCGACGGGCGGCTGGTTTGGACCCGTGTTCATCGGGAGTACTTCCGGGATCACCCTCAGGAGATCGACTTCCGAAAGCCAGGTCGTATCTTCATGGAGGAGTACGCCAAATTCATCGCCAGCCGCAATGAGCTGCTCGGTTCCGCCGGACAGCTCGAGGCGGTCCGGGCCCATCTCTCCAAGTCCGGATCGTAAGCGAGATGACCCGAGACGTGCTCCTTGGGACAGGGACTCCCCTGGTTCGATAACCCTCCCTCAATCGGCTTCGGCTCCGGAGGTGTCCGGTGGAGAGGTGTTTTCTCTCACTCCTTCTTCTCGCTTGGGTGGGGAAGATTGCCGGAGCCGATCCCCTGAGGGACGCCGGGCTTCTGCCCGTGGAACAGTTCGCCGATCCGCCCCGTGAATTTCGCATCTTGAAGATCATCCACGGCTGGCCGGATCGCGCCGAAGAGCAGGACGCTCTCATCGAGACGCTCCTTCGGCAGGGATTCGGCGGCGTGGTCTGCAATGTCTCCTTTGAGGACTATCTGGAGAGCGCGCCCAAATGGGAGGCCTTCGTCCGCGCCGTCAAGCGGGCCAAGAAAGCCGGCATGACCCTGTGGCTCTACGACGAGCGGGGTTATCCCTCCGGGACGGCAGGGGGACTCGTCCTCCGGGATCACCCCGAATGGCAGGCACGAGGGCTGTTGATTGCCGAAGCCCTAACCCATGGAGAGAAGGTCCGGTTGGAGCTGCCGCCGGGGAGGCTAATCCAGGCGGTCGCGGTTCCTGTCGAGAGCGGACAACTCCGCCTGGAGCGGACCCAGGGCGTCTCCAGTACCAAGAGTCGCCACTTGGAATGGAGCCCTCCTCGGGAGGGAAGTTGGCATCTGTTCGTCATCGCAGAAGACGTCCTCTATGAGGGAACCCATGCGGCGGTCAGCTTTGGGGATCGACTTCCTTACATTGACCTCCTTCGGCCGGAGCCGACCGCGCGTTTTTTGGAAGTGACACATCAGCGGTACGCGGAACGCCTCGGCGGGAACCTGGGCCGTTGGTTCCGGGCAACCTTTACCGACGAGCCTTCGTTGATGAGCCTGTTCTTTCGCCCGATGCCTTATCGAGTACTGCCTTGGTCGCCGGAGTTTAGCAAGGTCTTTCGAGAGCGCCGCGGCTATTCGATCGAGCCGCTACTGCCGGCGCTGGTTGCCGAGGCCGGTCCTCAAGGGCGCCGGGTGCGTTATGACTTCTGGCTGACCGTTTCCGAGCTGGTCTCAGAGCACTACTTTGGCCAGATTCAAGAGTGGTGCCGCCGCCACGGTTTGGCCTCCGGCGGCCATCTGCTAATGGAAGAGTCGCTCGCGGCCCATGTTCCGCTGTACGGAGACCTGTTTCGCGTCCTCCGACGGATGGACGCCCCCGGGATCGACTGTCTGACCAGCGTTCCCGCCGAGGTTCCCTGGCAGATCGCTCGGCTAGCCGGAAGTGCCGCGACCCTAGACCACCGCCGATGGGTCATGTCGGAGACCTCCGACTTTGTTCAGCTCTATCGCGCTGAAGGCGACCGACGGCCGGTGCGAACGGTCACCGAGACGGAGATCCGCGGGACGATCGGCAAGCTGGTGCTGGGGGGCGTCAACGTGATCACCAGCTACTACTCCTTCCGGGAGCTCTCCGAGGAGCAGCTCCAGCGCTTGAACCTCTGGGCGGGACGGTTGGGGGCACTGTTGGACGGCGCTCGACTCAGTCCGTCCATTGCGGTTCTTTATCCTATTGAGAGCCTTTGGATTCACTTTGTGCCGGCGCGGAACGGGGCGACCGACTCGGCCGAAGCGTACGCCATCGAGGAAACGTTCCGGACGGCTAGCGAAGGCCTCTACCGCTCTCGACAGGACTTCCTTTATCTGGACACCCAGACGTTGGAGAGCGCTACCGTTCGGGACGGGTGGCTGCACGTTGGGGATCAACATTGGAACCTCCTGGTGCTTCCGCGGGCGGACACCCTTTCTGAAAAGGCGTGGGAGAGGATCGTTCAACTCTGGGAGTCGGGCGGGGCCGTCATCGCCCTTGGGGCGCTGCCGGAGAACTCTGCGAGCGAATACCCCTCCTCTCCGGTCCAGGCGATCGGAAGGCGTCTTTTTGGCAACGAGGAGGGGCTTCGCCCGCAGCGAAGCGAAGCCGGAGGCGTCGGGCTTTTTCTCCCAGCAGGGGCAGAAGCGTTACTTCCTGCCGTCGTGGAAGCGCTCCTTGAGCCGACTCTTCAGTTTTCCGAGCCGGCGGAGACCCTCCGGGCGAGCCACCGCCGGCGAGAAGGGTGGGAGCTGACCGTTCTCTTCAACGAGGACCCAGAGCCGTGGAGAGGGACGCTCACCTTGCCCGCCACGGGAGAGGGATACCTCTGGGACCCCGCGACGGGGGAGCGGCGCTCCTTCTTCGGCGAACGGCCCTTAGAACTAAGCCTAGAAGGCTACGGGATGCTTGTGATCCAATGGAAGCGTTCCAAGGCACCGGGGCGCATTCGCGCGGAGCTGGGCGAGCTTCCCCAGATAGCCTACCGACCGATGCCGACCCCAGAACCGATGCTAACCGCTGGGGAACACGTCCGAGGAAGGGCGGAGCCCTTCCGCGGGGAGAGCGGTCGGGACGGATGGGAAGCCAACGGCCTTCTAACCCGTGGGAACGTGGACACTTTTCTTTTTCTGAGCTTTGTCTATCCGTCTCCGCAGGACCTTTCCGAGGCGTTCGGCATCGTTTTGGAGTCCTGGGTTCCCGAAGGCCAACGGACGCCCGCTCAACTGTTGGTGATCCTCCGAGATGCGGACGGGGCCGACTACCTGGCTTCGACGGGCCGACCGCTGAGCCAGAGCGGATGGGTGCGAACGATCGTCTCGTTGGATCGCTTTCAACTGGGCGGATGGTCCAGCGACCCCAACGGGCGTCTGGACCGGGATCGGATCGCGGCGCTCAGCATCGGATGGGGCGGATACTACGGCCAAGACGGGGAGACGGTCCGGTTCCGGGTGCTGCCCCCCTCAGATCGGCCTTCTTCGTCGAGAGCCCTAGGAGAGGGCACCCCCCACCGGTGTCGGCTTGTACCGCTCTGGAGCGGTTGATTCCCTCCTCTGGACAAAACGGCTGCCCTCCGGTGAGCCCGAGAGGGCGCAAGTGACAAATTGTCCAATCCCCTCCGGCCTTCCTCCCAGGCTTTTGAGAGCGTTCCGCGCTTAAAAAGCAGAATTAGCGCCGGTTTTCGCAACATTGTGCACTTTGGCACAAACATTGCGCCTTAGGAGATCGGTTCGGATCGATCGCTTGAGCTCTCAGCGGGTACTGGGGAAACGGGTGGCATGAAGGAGGCCTTATATGCAGTGGGATACCACTCAGGAGATCGCTCAGGAAAGGCATGAGGAGTACCTGATGAGTCTGGAACGAGCTTCGGAGGCGGAGGAGCGCTCGACAAGCCATCCGGCGCTGGCGGCGTACATTCGGGAGATTTCGCGGGAGCCGCTGTTAAGCCGGGAGGAGGAGATCCTCCTGTTCACGACGTTGGACGAGGCCCGGCAGACGGTCCAGCGGCTTTTGAGCCAAGTAGCCGCAGCGCTTTCGGAGGAGCACCGGCAGATGCTGGAAGCGCGAACGCTTCGTTATGAGGAGTTGATCCGCGTCTGGGAGGAGATGCCCCCCTCGCTGCGCGATCGGTTCGGCGCAGCGGAGCGAGCGGAGATCCAGCGGGCTTTTGCCTCCTGGAAGGCGGCTCGAGAGCGGCTGTTGAAGGCAAACCTCAGACTGGTGATCTACACCGTCAAGCGCTTCCGGAACGACCCGAACCTCTTTTTGGACCTGATCCAAGAGGGGAACATCGGCCTGATGCGGGCAATCGATCGGTACGATCTGAGCCGCTCCTCCAAATTCAGCACCTACGCTCTCTGGTGGATCTGGCAGGCGGTCAATCGGGCCTACTCCAAGAACGTCTACACCGTTCGGATTCCGGTCTACAAGGTGCAGCAGGTGGGCCGCTACCACCGGAAGCGTCGGGCGCTGGAGGCCCATCTGGATCGGGAGCCCTCCGAGGAGGAGGTCGCCCAAGCGGTCGGCATCTCTCCCGAGGAGGTGCAACAGATCACCGAACTTCAAGCCAACGCGATCTCGTTGGACGATCTCTCCGGTGAGGATCTCTTGGCGGTGACCGATCAGATGGTTGCCCCGGAGGAGGATCCGGAAGCGGAAGCGATCCATCACGACATGGAGACGCGCCTTCGGGAGCTGCTAGAGACCCTCCCCGAACGGGAGGCACAAGTCTTGCGTTGGCGGTACGGGATTGACGCAGAGGTGCACACGCTTCAGGAGATCGGCGAGCGGCTTCAGGTCAGCCGAGAGCGGGTGCGTCAGCTGGAGCAACAGGCGATCGGGCGGCTGATTCGCTCGGAGCAGATCGAGGCACTGGCCGAATATCGATAAAAAAGAATAGAGCTACTTGCTCCTCTCCTCCGTCTGTGACAAAATGTCATCGCAGCATGAGACATGACGGACGGAGGAGAGGGATGAACGATCGAAATCCTGAGGAGACCCAGGTCCTCCAAAACTGGCGGCGGCGAATCGAATATCTGGGGTTGACCGAGGAGGACGGAGAGCGGCTCCGACGCCTCTGGCCCGTCTTGGAGCCGGAAGGGCCCGCGATCGCGGAGGAGTTTTACGATCATCTTCTTCGGTTCCCTGAGACGCGGCGGTTACTGGAAGACCCGGAGCGCGTGGAGCGGCTCAAGCGGATTCAGGAGGCGTACCTCGCGGAAGTTTTCCAGGGTGTCTACGACGAAGATTACTGTCGGAGGAAACTCCGGATTGGCCAGGCACACCATCGAATCGGACTGGATTCCCAATGGTATGTTGGGGCCTATCACCTGTACCACCGGTTGCTGTACCCCCGAATCGTCCGGCACCTGCGGACTTTGGGGGCGGGAGAGGAGGAGATTACCGCAACGCTTTTAGCCCTCAGCCGGGTGATGACGCTGGACCTCGAACTGGCGCTAGAGGCCTACTTTCTCGCTCAGAACGCGGCGCTGCGGCAGGAGAAGGAACGATTAGCGATGCTCTCTGAGCGTCTTCGTCAGGCAAACGCAGAGCTCTCTGCCCTCAAGAACCAGCTTGAGGAGAAGGTCGCCGAACGGACGGAACAGCTGCGACGCTCCGAGGCTCGGCTCCGGCAGTCGGAGAAGTTGGCCGCGATCGGCAAGATGGCCTCGATGATGGCCCACGAGATTCGGAACCCACTCAGCTCGGTGATCCTCAACCTGGAGCTGCTGGGCGACGAGCTGGAGGTTCTTCCTGCAGATCGAGCCCAAGAGGCGCGAGAGCTGCTCGATCTGGTGCTTCGGGAGCTTCAGCGGATGAATCTGACCATCCGCGATTACCTGGCCGTCGTTCGACCACCGAAGGTGTCGCTGAGCGTCTCGGACCTGAACGCCGTGGTAAGCGAACTGGTGGAGTTCGTGCAGGAGGAGGTTCAGCGGGCCCGGGTTCGGCTGCACGTGAACCTGAATCCGGAGCTCCCTTCGGTCTGTCTGGACCCGGAGCAGTTTCGGCTGGTGATTTTGAATCTGATCAAAAACAGTCTCCAGGCGATGCCTCAGGGCGGAGAGCTTTACCTTTGGACCGACATGGAGGACGGACGGGTGGTCCTGGGCGTGCGCGACACGGGGGAGGGGATTCCACCCGAGCACATGGAGAAGATCTTTCAGCCGCTGTTCACGACCAAGGAAAAAGGTCTAGGGATGGGCTTGGCCTTCGTTCAAGAGATGGTACAGGCACACGAAGGAGAGGTTCGCTGCGAAAGCGAGGTGGAACGAGGAACCACCTTCTGGATCCTCCTGCCACCAGCGGAATGAGGATCGGATGTCTTCACGGAGAACGATGAGACCGACGCGCGCCGAAGGGTCCCGCTCGGGTCGAGCAGTCCCGGAGCGCTCCTCTTCTTCAAAAGAGGGCACGGGGGACGTGTTGGAACGCTCCATCCTGGTCGTTGAGGACGAGGACACGCTCCGCGAGTCACTCCAGCGCATCCTGGAGAAGGAAGGATACTCCGTCCGCGTTGCGGCTAACGGCGAAGAGGGGCTAGCCGAGATTCGCAAGCAACCCCCAGCGCTGCTGCTGACCGACCTGCGGATGCCCGGCATGGACGGCCTGGACCTGTTGCGGGCCACCAAGATGCTGGCCCCCGAGACACAGGTCATCGTCATGACCGGCCATGGGACCGTCGAAACGGCGGTCCAGGCGATGAAGGAGGGAGCGGACGACTTCTTGGAAAAACCGCTCTCCCGTGCCGTGCTCCTGCCGGTCATCGAAAAGGCGATGGAGAAGCACATCCTGGTGACGGAGAACCGATTTCTCCGGGAGGAGATTGAGCGCGATCGCGGCCTTCACAACGTCATCGGTCAGAGCCCCAAGATGCGCCGGGTGTTGGACCTTGTGCGCCAGGTTGCCCCGACGACGGCCACCGTGCTGATCCGGGGGGAGACCGGCACCGGCAAGGAGGTGATCGCCAAGGCGATCCATCAGCTCAGCCCACGCCGGGACCGGCCCTTTATCAGCGTCAACTGCGCCGCGCTGCCGGACACGCTGATCGAGTCGGAGCTGTTCGGCTACGAGAAAGGAGCCTTCACCGATGCGAAATCGCGCCGCATCGGCCGCTTTCAGCAGGCACACACCGGAACGCTCTTTTTAGACGAGATCGGCGACATGCAACCCCACGTCCAGGTCAAGCTGCTTCGCGCCCTCCAGGAGGGGGTGATCGAACCGCTAGGAAGCGAGCGCTCGGTACCGGTGGACGTGCGCGTGATCGCCGCGACCAACCAAGACCTCGAGCGAGCCGTCAGGGAGGGCCGCTTCCGCGAGGAGCTCTATTACCGGCTAAACGTCGTCCAGATCGAGCTTCCTCCTGTTCGGGAGCGACGGGAGGACATCCCCCTGCTGGTTCAACACTTCATCCGAAAATACTCCCAACGCCACGCCCGAACCGTCGTCGGGATCGAGCGGGCCGCGATGCGAGCGCTCCAGAACTACTCCTGGCCGGGCAACGTCCGGCAGCTAGAAAATGTCGTCGAGCGCGCGGTGATTCTTTCTAGTCGAGAGGTGATCACCCTGGAGGACCTGCCTGCGGAGATCGCCGAACACGAATCGAACGGACCGGTGACGATCACCTTTCCGATCGGCCTGACCTTCGAGGAGATTAAAACACGGGTGATCCGAGAGACCTTGCGCCAGACGGAGGGGAACAAGGAGCTGGCCGCAAAAATTCTCGGGATCTCCTCCCGGACGATCTACCGTTGGCTCAAGGAGCATCCGGAGGCCGACCCTCGGGCCGCCCCGGAGGAGGACACCCTCCCCGTCTGAGGGCGGACTTTACTTCTCCAGGTATAGCAGCAGGAAGCACCGTCCCGGAACGGCCCGATCGTCAGCGATCCAGCGCGCCTGAGAGACCCCCGGCGAGGCACGGAGCGCTTCAAAGAGACGCCGCTCCTCCGGCGTATCGCGCTTGTAGGCGAAGAGCCAGCCACCGGGCCGGAGCCGAGGACGCGCGAGGCGCACCAGCCGATCGGTGGCGGCCGTGTAGCGCGAGACAACCCCATCAAAGGCCGGCGGTTCCCCTGGCTTTGGGGTCGTCTCGAATCGCTCCGGCATCACCACGGCGTTTTCTAATCCGAGCTTCGCCTTCACAGCGGCCAGAAAGCCGGCCTTCTTGGTTCTGGCCTCATAGAGGTATACCGTAACGGCGGGACAGAGGATCGCCAAAGGGATCCCCGGCAGTCCCGCGCCAGAGCCCAGATCGGCGATCTGATCCCCGGCCCGAAGCGGGAGATAAAAGGCTCCTAGCGCCGAGTCGAGCAGATGTCGCCGAACGATTCGATCCGGCTCCCGCTCCCCGACCAGGTTCATCCGCCGGTTCCAGTGCAGCAGTTCGCGAAGGTACTCGGCGAACCGCTCGGCGGCCGCTGTGTCCAACGGCACCCCTGCTGACTCAAAGACCGCTGCGATCTGTTTTGAGTCCGGTCGGCTCATCGTGAGGGATCACTCGGAAAGCCCATAAAGGAACGAAAGGACCACATTTCCGACCGCTTCTAAGCTCTCAGGCGAGCAGCGCTCCGGCGTGTCCTCCAAGGTGTGCCAATAAGGGTAGTCGAAGTCGATCAGGTTAACCGTCGGCACGCCGGCGGCGATCAAAGGAAGATGGTCGTCCAGAACGGGCGGGCCGAACTCCCGGACAAAGGCGCGAACTCCCAGGGCCTCCGCCGTCCGCCAGATCCGCTCGATCAGCTCCGGTGCCGCTTGATAAGAATGGGGCTCGATAGGGATCCGCAGGTCGGCGTCGCCCACCATGTCGAGCAATATCCCGTACCGAGGCCGTCCCTCAGCGGGAAGGGTCTGCGCAAAGTGCCGAGAGCCAAGAAACATCTCCGCCGGCGTCTCCCCCCAGTCCTCTCCGTCAAAGAGGACGATCCAGACCGGCACCGGAGGCGGCGTCTGGGCAAGATGACGGGCAACCTCCAAGAGTACCGCAACACCGGAAGCCCCATCGTTTGCGCCGGGGATAGGACGAACGGCCCGTTGAGGATCCTTCTCCTGGTCGGCCCGGGGACGGGTGTCCCAGTGGGCGCAGAGGAGGACCGGAGCTCCTCCGTCGCCAAACCGAGCGATCAGATTGGCCATGGGCACCTCCTGGCCCCCGGAACGGTGGACAAAGCGTTGAACGCTTACCTCATTCGCAAGGGGTTTTAAAACGCTCAGGAAGTAATCCAACGCCCGCCGGTGGGAGTCCGTTCCTGGAACGCGCGGCCCCAAGGCCACCTGTCGCTCGAGGTGCTCCATCGCCTGTCTGCCGTCGGCGCGGGGGACCCATTGGCCCCAAGCCGCTGGAAGGACCATCCCCCAAGCGCCAAGCCAGAAAAGCCAACGGATCGGACTAGTGCAGCGCATGGCGGCCCTCAAGGGCGCGGGTGAGGGTCAAGTCGTCCACAAAGTCCAGATCGCTACCGACCGGCACGCCGTAGGCAATCTGGGTGAGCCGTACCGGACGCCCCGCAAACAGTCGGCTCAGATAGGTGATCGTCGCGCTGGCCTCAACGCTAGGACTGAGAGCAAAGATGATCTCCCGGACCTCCCCCTCTTCAACTCGTTTGAGCAGTTCAGCGATCCGCAGGTCCTCGGGGCGAACGTCGTTCAGCGCTGAGAGCACCCCGCCCAGGACGTGGTACAGCCCGTTGTAGGCACCGGTCCGCTCCAGGATGGCCACATCGTCTGGCTCTTCGACGACGCAGAGGAGGCTCCGATCCCGCCGAGGATCGCGACAGATCGGACACGGGTCGGTTTCCTTGTCGGTAATCGCCCCGCAGCGGCTGCAGGGAACAACGCTCTCAGGCAGCTGAAGGATCGCCTCGCCGAGCCGCCGCACCTCCTCAGCGGGCCGCTTGAGCAAAAAGAAGGCTAACCGCTGAGCCGTTTTGGGCCCGATACCGGGGAGCTTCTGGAGCTCGGTCAAAAGACGAACGACGCTTTCTGGATACCGATCCATCGCCAGGAGTTCCCCCAAGCCTAAAGGCCAGGAATTCGCAGGCCGCCGGTTACCTTCTCCATCTCTTGGGTCATCAGCTCCTGGGCCTTCCGTCGCGCTTCGTTGACAGCGGCTAGGATCAGGTCTTCGAGCATCTCCACGTCTTCAGGGTCCACCACCTCCGGGGAGATGGTGATGGAGACGATCTCCTGGTGGCCGTTGGCGACGACGGTGACCATACCGCCGCCGACGGTCACCTCGACGGTCCGGTTTTTCAGCTCCTCCTGAACCTCGAGCATTCGTTTTTGCATCTTTTGGGCCTGTTTCATCAGGTCCCCCAAGCCGCGGGCCATGTGAAGGGTCTCCTTTCTGAGTTACCGGCGAGTCGTAGGCCATCGGGGTGGATGGTCCAGATCAATTTCGCCATCAAAGATGCGAAGGATCGTCTGTTCGGTCTGCGTCTGCTCGTCGACGGCACTCTGGGAAGGAGGGGCCGTCTCCACGGGCGCGCGGCGCTCCTCTTCGAGGAGGGCAAAGTGAAGCGGCACCCGTGTTCCAGCGACCGAACGGATGATTTCAGCCAGTTCGCGGTGTCGTCCTCGAATCAGATTCATCGAGAAGCGCCGACGGAAACCAAGAACCAGCCGCTGTTGTTGGGAGTCCAGGCTCCATTGGGCGTCCTCAAGCTCAGCGTAGAGCACCGGGTTCCTCCGGCGTAGGCGGGTGAGCACCCGTTCACGGAGCTGTTCCGCCGATCCGATGGCCTCTTCCAGGGGGGGACTCCCCACCGGTTCCTCGGCCTCCTCGAGCTCCTCAGCGGGGCTCAGGGTTGCGATCTCCAACGAAGAATCGGTCGGAGCAGCGGCACGCGGGACGTCCTGGACGGTGGGCGTCTCCTGCGGGACCACAGGCGCAGAGGAGAGCGCCTCCAGGCGACGCTCCAGGGCCTCCAGGCGGGAGAGGGCCTCTTCCACCGGGACCCCCTCCGGAAGGCGACAGCTCTCCACAATTGCCAATTCAAAAGAGTAGAGCTCGTAGCCATAAAGCCGCATCTCGTGTTCCGCCTGCATGAGGACCTTGACGATCCACTGGAGGCGTTCCAAGGAGATCCGTTCTGCCTGAGCTTGCATTTCGCGGATCCGCGAGGGGGACGCCTCGATCGTGTCCGCAAGGTCGGGGGAGAGCTTGAGCCGCAACAGGCCGTGGAAGTGGCTCATCAACCGCCGGAGCGCCTGGGTCAGGTCGGCACCTTGGGAGGAGAGGGCGTGGCTCTGACGCAGCGCCTCGACCGGATCGCGGTTGAGAACCGCCTCGATGAGCTGCAGCAGCGTGCGCTCGGAGCCCAATCCCAACATCCGGCTGACGTCGTCTAGGGTAGCCTTCCCCTCCGGTGAGAAGGCCATCAGCTGCTCCAGCAGGCTCTGGGCGTCCCGTAGGCACCCTTCCGACTGTTGGGCGATCAGCGAAAGCCCCTCCTCTTCGACCTGAAACTTCTCCTCCTTGGCCAGGTAGGCCAGCCGGCCGACCACCTCCTCATAGCGCATCCGGTGGAACTCAAACTGCTGGCAGCGGGAGAGGATCGTTGCTGGAAAGCGGTTCTTTTCGGTGCTCGCGAAGATAAAGATCACATGGGGCGGCGGCTCCTCTAGCGTCTTGAGGAGGGCGTTCCAGGCCGCCGAAGAGAGCATATGGGCCTCATCAATGATGTAGACTCGGTAACGGGAGCCGACCGTGCCCAGCTTCACGTTTTCGCGGAGCTCGCGAACGTCCTCAACACTATTGTTGGAAGCGGCGTCAATCTCGACGACGTCCAGGGATCGCCCCTGCTGAATTTCGCGGCAAACAGTACAGTCGTTACAGGGTTCAGCGTTCGGGGCGCCGTTTTCGCAGTTGAGGGCCTTGGCGAAGAGCCGGGCCATGGTGGTCTTGCCTACGCCGCGCGGGCCGCTAAAAAGATAAGCGTGGTGAACCCGCCCGGTGCGGAGGGCATTCTGAAGCGTCCGGACAACGTGTTCCTGGCCGACCACTTCAGAAAAGCGCTGAGGTCGCCATTTGCGAGAAAGGGCTACGTACGGCATCGGCTCTCCGTCGTCCAGCGATCACAGAGAAACAAAAAAACGGCCGTGCACCCTCCCTTCGACGGACGCCTTCCGGGCGTTACCACGACAGTTAGCTCGCGCCAGGCGCCCCCGCGGCACACGCTACGTCGCCTACCGTTGCTTCCTTCCGGACCTGGCGGGGTTCAGCGACCTCACGTTGCGCGGGACCCGACGGTCAACACCACTTATCGCGGCCGGACCCCACAAGACGCCGCCTCGGGGAGGGAGTTCCGTCCTGCTATAGCGGGTTGCAGGTACAGGGCACCGCTACCTCCCCACCTAGCACGGCCGGAAACTATTGTACCACCGCGAGAAACAGGCTTCAAGAAGCGAGGGCCAAAACCCCTAAGCGGAGCGGTCCGCCCCACCCGAAGAGCGCGCACCGTCGCTCTCACGGCTCCCACCGGAGCAGGAACAGGTCCAAAGGGCGATCGACAAACGCGGAGGGATCGTCCCGGTCGGCCTCCGGGGAGGAGGGCTCCCAATCGGGACGCAGGCGGCGTCGTACCCGGTCGCGCAACCGAGCCTCCACCTCAAATCCCAGGCTTCGGAGCGCCGCGATCTTTTGGACCGACTCCTCGTCGGCGTAGGCGATTAAAGGACGATCGGCGGCCTTCATCAAAGGCTGTACCAGCTCCGGCACGCGATCGAAGAAGTTGGGGTGACAGAACAGCTCCAACAGGCGAACCTCCCGCCAAAGCGGATGACGTCCGATCGCCCCAAAGCCGACGACGGCACCGTCTTCCGCGGCCAGGACGCGAACGAGGGCCTCTCCAGCCTCCACCTGCTGGCGCATCTGGAGAAAGCTCGCCTCGATATGGGTGGGTCCTTCCACCCGACGAAGCACGGAGACCGAACGGAGCCAGTCCCCCACAAGGATACTGGTGAGCGCGTTCATCGGCCCCCAATCCTCCCACCGAACCGGGCGCGACTGAACCGGCCGCGGAGCAAAATAGCGCCGCTCGAACCCCTCCTCAGCCTGATAGACCATCGCTCCGCTGCCAGGATAAACGCTCCGAAAGCCGTGCCGTCGGTAGATGTGATAGGGCGGAGAATCGAAGCCGGTGCCTAAGTAAAGCGCCCTTCCCCCGCGCTGCCGAAAATCTTCCATCTGCAGGCGCATGATCGCATCGCAAGCGCCCCGCCGCCTGAAGTCCGGATGGGTGTAGACGTGGCCTAGAATGCCACAACCCCGGTGCTCCACCGTCATCACGTTGGCAACGATTCGTCCCGCGATCTTCCCCACGTAGAAGCGAGTCTCTAGGGCGTCCAACGGTTCTAAAAGCGATCGGCGAATGTGCTCGTCGTAGGGAGCGGGCTTATGGGCGAGAAAGGGCCGAATCTCCTCGGCATGAGCCGGATCCGGCGCCAGCACCACGCCGATCTCCATCTGAGACCCGTCTTTTAGCGTCACCTCACCGAGTTTTTGGTACACCGAACTCTTCTCCTCAGGCGAGCTCGACGATTTCGGCTTTGAGTGTCTCCAGGTCCAAGAGCGCGACAGTTCGCCTGCCGCTGAGCCAGCCGCAGGCCTCCCCCGGATTGAGGATCAGGCAGGGCTCCGTTCTCAGGTCCACCTGGTGGGTGTGGCCGTAGATCACCACGTCGAAGTCGCCGCTCTTGGCCAAGGCGTCCACCAGCACTTCGCGATGGGTCACCAGAATCCGGCGGCCTCCCAACTCGAACCGGTGAGGGTCTTCATGAATCGGTCCGATCGGTTCGTACATCTTCCGGAGGCCAAACCGCTCGCCGTCGTTGTTGCCAAAGATGCCCAGGAACGGGACCCCCGCCTCCTGGATCGGCGCAAACGCCCGCGCCGTGGCCGGAAAGATGTAGTCCCCGGCGTGCACCACGTACTGAACCCCCTCTTGAACGAACCGTCTGGCCGCCGCTTCGATGGCCGCTAGATTGTCGTGAGTGTCGGAGATCACACCGATCTTCATCGTTCAGCCTCCTGCCGGTCGCTCTGCGACAAAACAAAGATAAGGAGAAAGCTCCGGGGCCAAGACGGCAAGAAGCCGCCCCCTCCAGGAGACGCCGGCGCCGCGCGCGAGGATTCGCCAGCCTCGTCCTCGAAAGTAGTGCCCGAGGTCGGTCGGATTCGCAAGATAGACGCTGTCGGCGTCCCCGCCGGAGACCTCCTCGTCCAGCTCCGGCCGGCGGTAGGAGAACTGAGGTCGGTCGGTCTTCCGCTTCTGTCGGAGCAGGCGCCAGTTGTCTCGAGCCTGGACAAGTGCCCCGCCCAGGTGGCGGGCCCAAACGGCACGCCGGACCCTTCCTCGCCGAGTGTTTCGCCACTCCATCAGCGGCACAAGCGGAGAGAGCAGATTTGGCCCAACCAGAACGACCCGACCGCCGGGACGAAGCACCCGACCCATCTCGTTCAGGGCCAACTCCACATCGGGGACGTGTTCCAGATACTGATGGGAGACGACGGCGTCAAACGCCTCGTCAACAAACGGGAGCTCCAACCCGTCACCGACGAGGTAGTCCAACCGCTCCGAGCGCCAAGCGGCCGCCTCTTTGAGGAACAAGGGCGAGACGTCGATGCCGACCACTCGATAGCCACGCTCGGAAAGCATCCGCGCAGCGATCCCCAGGCCGCTCCCCAACTCCAGCAGGAGGCCTCCGCGCGGGACGAACCGCTCGACCAAGGCGACATAGCTAGACTGATACGCTTCAGTATGGGTCTGGAGCTGTTGCTTGTACGTGGCGGCACGACGATAAAAATCGCGCATCTGACGCCGAAGCGCCTGGCGCTCCGGCGCCCGGAGATCGGACACGAACGCGCCTCCCTCACCGCTCTGCCGACGATTCCTCGTCGGCTACTCGATGTGCACCCGGGCGATCACGCCTCGCCGAACGAAGTTAGGAACCGACTGCTGCCCCTCCACCTCATTGGCGATATGGGTTTCTGCCTCGATGGCGATGACGTTTTTGCCCACACGCAGGTGCTCTTTGATGTCGTAGTTGCGCGGCGACTCGTCCTGAACCGTGTAGCGACGCGCTTCTTCCTCTGGGGTCATCATTCGGAAGCGCCGCTGACCGGGGCGACCGTAGAGCCGTTCGTACTCCTCGCCGCCCAGCTTCACCAGGACGCCGTTGACGTAAACTCGATAGGAGACCTTCCCGGAGGTCATCACCGTCACGGTTGCTTCGCCGATCTCAGCCTTAATGCGATCGTTGTAAAATTCGCGCCGGAAGTGGACCACCTTCTTGTTCTCCGGCATCGAGTTAACGCCGCCAAACTGAAAGCCCTCTTCCGGGTACCAAATCCACTTCGCGCCGCGAAAGCTGGGATTGTTCGCCTCTCCGTCGGCGATCGCCGGAACCCAGCCGGACGCACCGTAGCGAGGGCTGGCCCAGTACTGTTCCACGTCGGATCGGGCCCGCTTGCTCAGCGGCTCCGGCGCAGCGAAGGTCATCCAGGTCTCGTCCGTTCCAAAGTCGCGCTCGATGACGGCCCCTTCGGGGATCAGCTCATGGCCCACCCCGACCATCTCGCTTAATGTGCTGCACCCCGCCAGCACCGTCCCGAACGCCAACCAGATCAGCACATACGCTCTCTGCATCGTTCACCTGCTCCCTGGGTTTGGATTCCTCTCAGCCGTGTTGTCCGTTGTCCTCTTCGGGGAACCGTTCTGGTGCCGGAATCAAATAGACCTGGGGATAGCCGGAAGCATCCGAGGTGAAGGTGATCCATCGTCCGTCCAAGCTGAAGGCCGGATGGGGATGGGTCCACTGGGGGCCGTAGGTCTCCTCCCGGACGGGGCCCGGCTCCGGCGTTCGGAACTTCCAGCGCGTTCCTTGGCAGGAGGCCTTCGGATAGCACCAGGTGCGCCATCGGCCCGTCTCCGGATCGATCAGGATCAGCCCCCGGTCCGGGTGCACCGTGTCGGCGACGATCAGGCCGCCGTCCCGCCGGGAGGAGGCGTGCCAGGCGTTCACCGCCGCGATCACGCGAGGACGAGATCCGTTTCGCTCGATCGCCATCAGAGCGTCTGGCCAACGGGTGAACAGCACCGTCTCGGAGCTCCCCAGCCATGATTCGTGGGTGATCCACACTTCCCGATTGTGCAAATACAGCGGCCGATCGCGCCAGCCGCGCAGGTGCACGATCCACATCCGCTGATCAATTCCGCTGGAATAAAGCACCCACTCGGGGTTCGCCGGACAGAACTGAGCGTAGTAGACCGGGCGCGGCGGCGCGAAGAACTCCTCCCAATGGGAACCGTCCGTCGTCAGCCACACCAGCCGTCCGGTTTCGCCCCGTCGCAGAACGGTCAACAGGCGTTCGCCGGCGGCGTCCAGATGACAGCCGCCCCACCGAGCGCCGGGCACCTGGAGAAGCGTTCTCTCCTCGCCGGTCTCGATATCGACGCTCCGAACGGTCTCCCGCGCAGAAAAATAGACGCAAGAACGAAACGGATGGATTACTCCGGAGAAGGGGTTGACCTCGCCGGACCGAGTCAGGACGCGGATCTCCCCACCGTCTGTGGCAGCAGCAAAGAGATTCCAGCCGCCCAGCCGGTTCGAAACGAAGACCACCCAGCGTCCGTCGGCCGTCACAGAAGAGTGGGTAAAGTAAAGGGTGTGATGGATCGCTTCGGCCCGGGTCAGCTGGAGCCCGGTGACGCCGGTTTCAGCGTCTTGGAAGGGGATGGCTTCGCCAGGAAGGCGCTGGGGACTGGTCACCTTTCCACACCTCCACGTTGACGCCCAGGCTCATGGCCACCTCGCCAGCGGCCACCATCGGATAGAGCGAGCGGGACCAGACGATCCCCTCACACGGGGCGCGTAGCTCCTCAATCGGATCGCCAAAGATGTTGTACAAGACGCCTAACCGCTGCTCCGCCGCGACTCGGTCGTACAGCTCAACGGCCCACTCGACAAACCCAGCGCGGCGGGTATAGACCGAACGAAAGCCCCGCGCCACGTATTGGACATCGGGGATTTGTGGGGTCCCCTCGATCAGGCCGTAGTGAAACAGAACGTTCTGGACCCCCCGAAGGCCTTTGGCGATGCTCTGAGCGTCCCATCCATAGCAACCACCTAGCTCCGGATCGATCGTCGGGATGCCCGCATCGGGCGCAGCGCGAGCCAACTGCCCGTCTGGACCGCGCTCGTCCAGGATGTAGCCGATTCCAAAGACGCGGGCCAGCTCCATGCAGTCGCGGTACAGCGGATGATCTCCTCCCACCCGAACGCGCACCTCGTCAATCATCGGGCGCACACCCCCCTGGTGCAGGTCGATGCACAGGTCGGCCCGGAGGACCGCCTCGTGAAAGAGCGTGTAGGCGATCCGCTCGCTCGCCGAACCGTCCGGTCGCCCAGGAAAGCAACGGTTCATCTTCTTCCGATCCAGGGGGTTGTACGCCTGTCGGGCGAGGAAGGCGGACGGATTGACCAGCGGTACTAGGATCAGCCCGCCGGCCAGGTCTTTCGGTGAGAGCGCTCGCAGGAGCCGATGAAGGACCGCGATCCCGTTCAGCTCATCCCCGTCGCTGACCGCCTGGAGGTAGACTACCGGCCCGGGCCGCAGCCCGCGCACCAGGACAATTGGCACCCGAACCGGAGACCCGTCCGGGAGCTCCCCCACAGGCAGGTACCCCTCGACGCGCTCCCCCGGCTGCGCCTGCAGCCCGGCCACCTCCAACGGCTCCGCAGGACGATTTAGCATCGTACTCCTCTCGGGAAGGGTCAGGACGTCTTTACGGTAACACGTCGACCCGAAGCTGGACAACCGGCGTGGCCTAGAGAGCCCCGCGGACCGGCTGTGCCGACCGGCCATTTGCATCGTCCAAGGGGTTGGCTATTCCTTCTAGTGCAGGAGAGGCCATCGAGACGTGCGGCGCGCCGGAAAAGAGAACAAACCCGATCTCGCTCGGAGGAGGAGCTGAGAGAATGAACCGTCCAGTTGTGACCGTTGACGGAAACGAGGCCGTCGCCACCGTCGCCCATGCGGTTAGCGAAGTGATCGCCATCTATCCGATCACCCCCTCCTCGCCGATGGGCGAGTTTGCCGACGAATGGTCGGCGCAAGGCCGGAAGAACATTTGGGGCAGCGTACCTCGAGTGATCGAGATGCAAAGCGAAGGGGGCGCAGCGGGCGCCGTGCACGGGGCAATTCAGGCCGGCGCGCTCACGACCACCTTCACCGCATCCCAGGGCCTGCTGCTGATGATCCCAAACATGTACAAGATCGCCGGAGAGCTGACCCCCACCGTCTTTCACATCGCCGCCCGAACGGTGGCGACCCATGCGCTCTCCATCTTTGGGGATCACAGCGATGTGATGGCCGCTCGGCAGACCGGATTTGCGATGCTGGCCTCCGGATCGGTGCAGGAGGCGCACGATTTAGCGCTCATCGCTCACGCGGCGACGCTGGAGGCCCGGGTCCCGTTCCTTCATTTCTTTGATGGGTTCCGCACCTCCCATGAAGTGGCCAAGATCGAGCGGCTGACCGAAGAGGACATGCGGGCGATGATCCCTGAGGAGCGGGTGCTGGAGCACCGTCGGCGCGCCCTTTCGCCCGAACGCCCGGTGATTCGCGGCACGGCCCAGAACCCGGACGTGTTCTTCCAGGCGCGGGAGGCTTCCAACCCCTACTATCTGGCGGTACCGGAGATCGTCCAAAACACGATGGATCGATTCGCCGAGCTGGTCGGGCGACGGTACCGGCTGTTCGACTACGTTGGGGCCCCGGACGCCGAGCGGGTGATCGTTCTGATGGGGTCCGGCGCGGAGACGGCCCACGAAACAGTGGAGCACCTGGTGCGTCAGGGGGAGAAGGTGGGCGTCTTGAAGGTGCGTCTTTACCGGCCCTTCTCCGGACAGCACTTCGTTCAGGCGCTGCCGCCGACCGTCCAGGTGGTCGCCGCCTTGGACCGGACTAAGGAGCCGGGCAGCGCCGGAGAACCGCTCTACTTGGATGTCGTGACCGCCGTAAACGAATGGATGGACCGTCCCGTCCGAGTGATCGGCGGCCGGTACGGCCTCTCCTCGAAGGAGTTCACGCCGGCGATGGTGAAAGCCGTCTTCGACGAGATGGCCCAGCCCCACCCCAAGAATCACTTCACAGTGGGAATCGTGGACGACGTGACTCACACCAGCCTCAAATACGATCCGGAGTTCTCAACGGAGGATCCAGAGACGGTCCGAGCGCTCTTTTACGGCCTGGGCTCCGACGGGACGGTCGGCGCGAACAAGAACTCGATCAAGATCATCGGCGAGGAGACGCCCTTTTACGCCCAGGGGTACTTTGTCTACGACTCCCGGAAGTCCGGCTCGATGACCGTCTCTCACCTGCGCTTTGGGCCAAGGCCGATCCGTTCGGCCTATCTGATCTCGCGGGCGAATTTTGTTGCTTGCCACCAGTTTCCGTTTTTGGAGCAGATCAACGTTCTCCAAGCGGCCGAGCCGGGGGCAACCTTTTTGCTGAACAGCCCCTACGGGCCGGATGA
>BPJZ01000032.1 GCA_026004875.1 Candidatus Poribacteria bacterium
CGTTTAATAATGTCGTCCTCGTCTCCTTCGTACCAGACGGCAATCCGTTGTTGCTTGTTCTCCAGCCCTCCGCCAAAATAGCTCCGCGGTGAGTCGGTATAGTCCACGGCCACGTTGACCTTCTCTCCCACCCGACCGTGGATGCCCAACTGCATCTCCTGTTGGACGTTCAGCCCGTCGGCTCGACCGGTTCCCAAGCCGCCGTAGCCCCCGTAACCGCCTAGGCCGTAACTGCTGTAGCTCCCGTATCCCCCAAACGAGTCGTATGAGCCGTAGCCTCCTAAACCGCCAAAGCCGTACCCCCCGTAGCTGTCGTAGCCGTAATCGTAGTAGCTAGAACCGAACTCAAAGCCGCTATATCCAGTCGAAAACCGGGTACACTCTCCCAGGTTGCCGTAGTAGCGCTGGAGCCCCTCCCGCCCGAAGTAATGGGTTTTTGTTGTACTGCACTAAGACGGACTTGTAGCCGGTGATCTGAAGGTTCGAGTTGAAGGGAAGGTCGATCCCTGGGGGCGTTAGGTGGGGAGCCCTCGACCTCCTCCAGCGAGGGGCGCGTCCCGCGCAGGCCGGCTAGAGCCAGCTGGGCCCCGGTCGTAGGCTTGGATCGCTTCTAGATAGCGGCGGGTCGGATCGTTGGGGTCGGAGCTCTCTTCGGCCTCCGGTTCTTGGGCCTCTGAACGGTTCTCTTCCAGGGGCTGCCACCGGGCGCGGTGAGGAGCAAGCGGATCGTGGAGAAACGGGGAGGGTTCTTCCAAGGCCGTCGGCTCCTCAGCTCCGTCGGGGGACTCCTGGGCCGTCTGCGCCAGGAGCCCCGCCAGCAGGCCGACGCTCCAGAAGGTCAACGCCAGACCGAATAGGACAGGACGCACGTAATGCCTTTCTCCGTGCCGTCGTTGGGGCCGACTCACGTTACTTCTCAACGGAGGGCCGATTCCCCCCGTTTACGGAGAACCTCCGGCCAGTCGTGGAGGATCAAGCAGCGTTCTTCGGTGATGATGACGTCAAGAGGAACGTCCCACGGGGCCGGCTCGATCCGTTCCAGACGCTGCGCTTCGAAAAAGAGACCGACCCGCCAGAGGTGAGACCAGTTCGACAGAAACCGGTCGTAGAAGCCCACGCCCGAGCCGAGCCGATTCCCAGAAGCGTCAAATCCCAAGCCGGGCACGAGCGCTGCCTGAAACCGTCTTGGGGTCCACCGGTGCGCCAAGGTCCTGCCGCGGCTGGGCAATGCCCCATGGGCCGGGCTCTACCGCTTCTAACGCTGCAATCCGGTAAAGACTCATCGTCTTGCTGGAGGGGTCCGGCCGGGCCAGGACCAGCGTTCGGCCTTCGCGAAGCCAGCGGCGCATCAGCGCGTCCGTCTGAACCTCCTCCCGAACGCTCCAGTAGGCGAACAGAACGAAGATCCCGCGATCGGTCAACAGTCTCCAGGCGGCCTCTTGAATCTGCTGGCTCCAGGACCGCCGGAGGGATTCGGGCAGCGCTCGCCGGAGACGACGAAGGGCCGTCCGCTGAGCCTTCCGATCGGGAACGGACATGGTCACTTCCGATAGACGATCTTTCCCCCGATCTCAATGGAGTCCACGATCGCCATGACGACCGCGTCGACGGGTCGATCCTTCGTGGCCGCTGTCAGACGTGCTGAGCTGCCCGTTGCCACCAACACCACTTCGCCGACTCCAGCGCCGACGGAGTCCACCGCTACGGCATAACGGTCCAGCGGCTTCCCTTCCATGCTCAGCTCCTGGACGACCAGCAGCTTTCCGCCGACGAGCTTTTCGTCTTTGCGCGTAGCCACGACCGTTCCGACCACCATTCCCAGCGTCATTCGTGGTGCTCCTCTTTCCAAGCTGAGGGTCTGGGAGGATCAACAGGCGCAGGGCGTCTGGGCACACTTTGGGCAGCCGTCGGCGTAGCGCCGTGCCGCATCGGCCAGATCGATCTCCAGGAGGCTGGCCAGTGTTGTCAGCCAGGCGAACACATCGCCGATCTCCTCCTGAAGCCGCTCCCGATCGGTCGGTTGGCGCCGGAGCTCCTTGGCCAGCTCGCCCACCTCCTCGACAAACCAGAGAAAGGTTCGATCCACTCCCCGCGCCGCGTCCCGATCGTAATAAAGGGCCTCGATCTGTCGCTGAAAGGCGCGAATGCCGTAATCTTGGTTCATGCTCCTTTCGTCCTCCGGGCCCTCCAGCGCGCGCAGGTGTTGTTCAGCCCACTCCCACGCTCGATCCAGATAATGCTGGATGGAAAACGCACTCCGGGGCGCGATCTCCCGCTCGGGCTCCCAGCGAAGCTTCACCTCGTAAGCGTCCCGTTGTAAGGTCCGCTCGCTGACGGTTACCCGAACGGGAAGGCCGATCAGATCGGAGTCTTTGAACTTCACCCCGGCGGACTCGTTCCGATCGTCTAGCAGGACCCTCGATTCCCGCTTGGGTCCACTCCTGATAGAGTCGTTCCGCCTCCTCCATGACGGCTTCCGCTTTGCCGATCGGCACCAGGTGAACGTGGTACGGCGCGACGGAGATGGGAAAGATGATCCCATCCTCATCGTGATGGGCTTCAACGACGGCGGCCAGCAGCCGACCTACCCCGATCCCGTAACACCCCATGATCAGAAGGCGTTCCTTTCCTTCCTCGTCCAGGAACGTGGCGTTCATCGCCGCGCTGTACTTGGTCCCCAACTTGAAGATGTTTCCCACTTCGATCCCGTGAACCTCCCGGAGGAGACCATCGCTGAAGGCCGACTTGTACCCCCCTTTGGCTAGGGCGATGTCGGCCACCACATCCGCTGAGAAGTCGCGGGGGTAGTTGACGTTTTTCAGGTGGTATCCTTCCTTGTTCGCTCCGGCGACGCCATTGGTCATGTTGGGGATCGAGTCGTCCAGACGACGGTGACCGTCTCGCTCAATCCGATCGGAGAGGCGTAGCCGGGCCACCGCCCCAATCGCGCGGATCTCCTCCGGCCTTGCCGGTCGGAGCTCCGCCGCTCCGACCGCCTTTTTCAGCTTCGTTTCGTTGATCTCCAGATCGCCCCGGATGACCGCGAAGATGAATCGGCCGTCCTCGGTGACGTAAAAGACGGCCTTCATCGTCTGCGCGGTGGGAACGCCCAGGTACTGCGCCACCTCCTCGATCGTCGTGCAGCCCGGTGTCGCCACCTCTTCGATCGGTGCAGGCTCCCCGAAGTTCGGCTTCCCCTTATCAAAGACGGCCACCTCGGCGTTGGCCGTATAGCCGGAGACCTCGTCCAGGATCAGCCGGTCCTCCCCGGAGGGGGTGACGAGCATGAACTCGTGGGCCGTCGAGCCACCGATCATGCCCGGATCGGACTCGACGACGATCACCGGCAGCCCGCACCGCGCCAAAGATCCGCTCGTAGGCGTGATAGAACGCTTCGTAGATCCGGTCCAGGCTCTCCCTGATCGGCGTGAAACGAGTAGGCGTCTTTCATTAAGAACTCCCGGACCCGGATCAGTCCGGCGCGAGGGCGTGGCTCGTCCCGAAACTTCAGCTTGATCTGAAAGACGCTCAGCGGGAGCTGTCGGTAGGAGTGAATCTCATTCCGGGCGTGGAAGGTCACCGACTCCTCATGGGTCATCGCCAAAGACGTACTCGCGCTCGTTCCGGTCCCGGAAGGCGACCAGCTCCTTGCCGGCGAGAGCCTGATACCGACCGGTCTCTCGCCACAGCTCTGCCGGGTGCACCAGCGGCATGTCCAACTCCTGGGCGCCGATTCCGACCATCTCCTCCCGAATAATCTGTTGAATCTTCAGCAGCGACCGCTGCGCCAGCGGGAGCGCGGTCCAAAGCCCCGCGCCCAGCGGGCGGATCATCCCCGCACGTACCAACAGCTTATGGCTTGGAATCTGAGCGTCTGCCGGGTCCTCGCGAAGCGTTCTTCCAAAAAGTTGGGATTGACGCATCGCCCGTTCTGTCTCCTTATTCTCTGCCGTGTTTAAGATGATGAAGTCTGCGAATCGCTCTTGCGTCGTCCTGGGGCGTCTGAGGGCGTCTCCGGTTTGGGAGGTGATGGCTTTGTTTCGGTACGTTCCGCAGGCTCCTGATCGGTTGCCGTGCTCTCCCCTTTCTCCGGTGTTTCCTCTTTCGGTTCCCCTTTTGGCGGCGCGTCGCCGGACGTTTGCTGGCCGGACGCCGGGACCTGGTCGCCGGGAGGACGTGGGCGCGGCGGCCTGCTCGGACGGCTCTTCGGCCTCCGCTTCCTCCAAGGCGGGAGAGCGGAGCTCGACAACGGTTCGATCCTCTGCAGGAGCCTTCTGCGGTGGTGGGGCGGCGCCCTCCTGAGGAACCTTCGCTCGCTGCTCGCGTGGCGGGCGCGCTGGAGCGCTCCAGTCCACAAAAGAAGAGGCTAGTCGCAGCAAGCGCCACCCACTTGCCCCCAACGCCCGCGCGGGACGCTCACCAAGCGGCCCCCCGGCCACCAGTTGGCAACGTAAGCAAGGTGCTCCGGCGAGAAATGGGCCGCCTCCAACAGCTCGATCAATCGGGAGGAGGAGAAGGCCTGCAGGTGGCTAGGGTCGTCCTCCTGGGCCTGTTCCCACCGCGAGCGGCGCAACACCACCCGTTGCCATCGGCACCGAAACGATTCGTACACCGGCGCCAGAACAAACAGCGTCCCGTGGGTCTTGAGGGCGCGGTGAGCGCGAAGCAGCGCCCCCTCCGGATCGGGAAGGTGTTCCAGCGTGTCGCAAAAGAGGACGATGTCGAACACGTTCCGCACGTCCAGGTCGTAAAGGTCGCCGCAGCGTACGTCCAGGCCCTTTTCGGCGGCCAGTTCCAAGAGGGGAAGCGATCGGTCGATTCCGATCAGTCGGCGAAAGCCCAGATTCCGGAGCGTTTCTAACCAGAAGCCGTCCCCGCAGCCCAGCTCCAAAATGCGGGCATTCCGATCCTCCCGCTGGAAGAAGTCCACAAAGGCCTCGACCAGCGCCCGACCCTCCGGGGTGATCAGATAGCGGCGGGCATAGCCGAGTCGCTCCACCTCTTCTGGTAGCTCTCCAGCAGAGCGGCGCTTCTCCTCGACCCGTCCGCCTTCCTGTCTGCTCACCGTACCTCCCTTGAACTCCGTCCTGTCACAGGGGTGGCGCGGAGTCGAATCTCTCTGAGCCGGCCGCCTTCAGCTGGAGCTTCCCAGTCGCCGCAGCTCGGCAGCGATCATGTCGCCCACCTCGGAGGTGGAGTAGCCCATCCGACCGGCGGCGAGGTCCCGAATCCTCCCGCTCGCTAAGACGTTCATGATCGCCTGCTCAACCGCCTGAGCCGCTTCCGCCTCGCCCAGGTAGTCCAACATCATGCCCGCTGCGGCGATCGCAGCGATCGGGTTGATCTTCCCCTGACCGGTGTAGCGCGGCGCGGAACCGTGAATCGGCTCAAACATCGAGACCCGGCCCGGGTGCAGGTTCCCGCTGGCGGCCAAACCCATTCCCCCCTGGATCGCCGCCCCTAAGTCTGTGATGATGTCCCCCAATTGGTTGTCCGTCACGATCACGTCGAACCACTCCGGGTTCTTGACAAACCACATGCAGGCGGCGTCCACGTGGGCGTACTCCCGCTTGATGTCCGGGTAGTCGGCCTCGCCGACCTCGTTGAAGGTCCGCCACCACGTATCGTGAACGTAAGTGAGAACGTTCGTCTTGGCCACAAGATGGAGCTGCTTCTTCTTATTGCGCTTGCGAGCCAGCTCAAAGGCGTACCGCACCACCCGCTCGACGCCGAAACGCGTCGTAATATGTATCTGGGTGGAGACCTCCTGAGGCGTTCCCTTATACTGAAAGCCACCTGCGCCGCTGTACAGGCCCTCGGTGTTCTCCCGAACCACCACAAAGTCGATATCCTCCGGCCCTTTGCCCACCAATGGGCAGGGAACCCCCGGGTACAGCTTGACCGGCCGCAGGTTGATATACAGGTCGAGCTCAAAGCGAATCTTCAGGAGAATCCCCTTCTCCAGAATCCCTGGAGCTACCTCCGGATGACCGATCGCCCCCAAGAAGATCGCGTCGAACTCGCGAAACTCGGAGATCGCCGAGTCGGGCAACGTCTCGCCGGTGCGTAAAAAGCGCTCTCCCCCGAAGTCGTACCGGACCGATTCGTAGTCGAACCCGAAGACCTCCGCCGCCGTCCGAACGACCTTCATCGCCTCGTCGGTCACCTCCGGACCGATCCCGTCGCCCGGCAGCTCAGCAATCCGATATCGTCGTCCCATAGTCGCCGATTGCGTCCTCTCTACTCCTGATTGACGTCAAGCCGAAGCGTTTCGGCCTAATTATGGCCCCATCTCCGGACGGCTCACAAGGGCAACCCCCGCAACGGCGAGGCCCTCGGGGCTAACCTTGACAGACCACCGACAACTTCTTAAAATGTGCGCTTAGTTGAGTGGCCGTTTTGAACCCCAAGAATCGGCAAAGAAGGATGGACGAAAAACGTCCCGAAAAGAAGCTCACGATCCTCCAGGCGGCCGAGAGAGTCCTCCGGGAGGCCGGCGAGCCGCTCCATGTGGACGAAATTGCCCGCCGAATAATCGAGGGAGGTCTCTGGAGGGGCGAAAGTAAGACCCCTCAATGGAGTGTCGCAGGGAGCGTGTATGCTTCCATGAAGCACGATGAGAGCTCGCCCTTTGTCAAGGTCAAGCCGGGGATCATTGGGCTTCGGGAGTGGATCGAGGAGCCGCCTTCTGGGCAGGAGACGACCCCTCCGCCAGAGCCCGCCCCTCAGGAGGCGCCGAGCGACGCGCTGGTCGCCGCTATTCAGGAGGTCCGGGAGCGGATCCAAAGGGATCGGGAACAGATCAATACCGAAGCCCAGACGATAGCGTCCTTGATCTACCCTCTCCTTGAGGCCTTGGATTGGGACCCCAGCAATCCAAGTCGCGTTAGGTTTGAGGATGCTGCTCTTGCTGGGAAGAAGGTGGACTGTGCCTTGCTGGTAAGAGGCCGCCCGCGAGTCTTCATTGAGGCCAAAGTCCTTGGTGGAGCGCTGGACGATAAGGCCGTTGCGCAGTTGATCGGCTATTGCGCCACAGAGAACGTGGACTGGGGTGTTCTGACCAACGGCGAGGAGTGGCGCATCTACTGGCGAAAGATCGGGGAGAAGGCGCCCGATCAGCTGCTCTGGCGAGTGGAGCTCGCTTCGGACGCGCCCGCTGCCGAAGTCGCAGGACGACTGGGCCTCCTCCGGCGGGACTCCGTGCTCAACGGTGAACTCGATCGGAAAGCTCGGGGAGAGTATGTTTCTCGCGAGGTGAAAAAGGCCCTTCAGACGCTGTTCACCGACGAGGGTGGTGGACAAAAATACCTGGTCTCCAAAATCCGACAGCTTGCGGGGAAGACGATCACGCCTTCTGAGATAAAGGCCGTCCTCAAGGAGCTTCGACCCGGGCTCCTTAAACTGCTCGAAGGGCCAGCGGAGTGACCTCTGAACGCCCCGTCCCCTTGAAGAACAACTGAAGAGAGGCCCCAACCGTCCAGATAGGGGTTGCTTTCTAAGGGGCTTTTCCCTCAGAATAGGGGCGGTTTTTGCTTCAAGAGGGCCGGTTCCGCGATCAACGGCGAGGGAAGCTGTCGCCCATGCGCAAATACTTTACCTACAAAACCCTAGACGACCTCCGCGAGGACATAAAACAGCTGGGTGTCCACATCCCCCTGGAAGAGCATTTTGAGAAGTGCTTTGAGCCGATCCAGGTGGGAGGGCGACGGGTCGGCAATCGGTTCGTCATCCAGCCGATGGAGGGGTGCGATGGCACCCTGGACGGCAAGCCGGATGTGCTCACCTTTCGCCGATGGGAGCGATTTGGCGCCGGTGGGGCCAAGATCATCTGGGGCGAAGCGACGGCCATCTTGGACGAAGCCCGCGCGAACACCCGTCAGTTGCTGATGATTGAGGAGAACCTCTCCGCCCTGGAAGAGCTGATCCGCCGGACCCGCGCCCAGCACCGAGCCGTCTTCGGTAGCGACGACGACCTGCTGATCGGAATTCAGCTGACCCATTCGGGACGATACTCGGTTCAGCGACCGTTGATCGCCCAGCACGATCCGGTCGTGGACGGCGTCACCTGGGTCGACAAGAAGCGTGGGATTCGCGTAACGCCAGACTATCCAACGCTCTCCGACGACGAGCTGAAGCGGGTTGAGGACGCGATGGTTCAGGCGGCACGGTTGGCGGCGAAGGTCGGGTTCGACTTTGTGGACGTCAAGCAATGCCATCGCTATTTGCTCTCCGAACTGCTCGCCGCGCGGCTTCGACCGGGGCCCTATGGTGGGAGCTATGAGAACCGAACCCGTCTCGCCCGGAATGCCATTCGACGGATCGTCGAGGAGCTAGGCGATCAGATTATCGTCGCCACGCGACTGAACGCCTACGACGGCATCCCTTATTACCAGCCGGAGGACGAGCCAATCGGGCGGCCCGTGTCGGTTCCCCGGCCTTACTTGGCTGCCTGGGGTACCGATCCGGAAAACCCCTTGGAGATGGACCTGAGCGAACCGATTCAGTACGTCCGGGAGATGGCCGAGTGGGGCGTCCGGCTGATCAACGTCTCGATGGGTAGCCCGTACTACAACCCGCACATCGGCAGACCCTTTGAGCGGCCGCCGATCGATGGCTATCAAACGCCGGAACATCCCCTGCTGGGAGTGGATCGGCACTTCCGGGCGACCGAGGCGATTCAGCGGGCCGTTCCGGAGATTCCCGTCGTCGGGACCGGTTATAGCTGGCTGCAACATTACCTCCCCCACGCCGCTGAAGGGAACCTTCGGGTAGGGCGCGTCTCGCTGATCGGTGTCGGGCGAGGGAGTCTTGCCTATCCCGACTTTGTCAAGGACATGATGGAAGGTGGGGAGTTCGACCGCCGGAAGGTCTGCGTTACGGTCAGCTACTGTACCGCTCTGATGCGAGCCAAACACAACGAGCTGGGGCAGTTCCCGACCGGTTGCGTTCCCAGGGATCGGATCTATGCGGAGATCTATAAAGAGGCACTCCGAACGGCGCCTAAGGAGTGAGGGTTCTTAAAAATTTAACGGATTTCCGCACACCACCGCTTGACTCGACCGGAAAAATGACGCATCCTTTCCAACAAGTATGCGGTAGACAATGCTCGCGTAGAGACGTTTCATTACTTTTCCCGTCGAGGCTGGATCGGTTTTCTGATCTCAGCCTCTTTTTTGTGCTCCTGCTCGTTGGAGCGCTGCTGGTCGGGAGCGGCTGCGCGGGACAGCGGCTCTCGCCGAGCTCCGGAGAGTTAGAGACGCTGGTTGCCCAGCAGGTTGCCTACGCGGAGCGGGGTGCCTCCTCGGCGGAGTGGAGCACGTTGGCCCGCCAGTTCCTCCGGCTGCTGGGCAACCCTTTAACTCCTGAGGAGAAGGAACGCGCCCTTTTTGGCGCTGGAATCTGCTACGTCTATGCGGGCACTGTCGTGGCCGCCGAAGGAGCGATTCAGGCGTTCGAACAGCTTCTAGCCGAGTTCCCGGAGACGGCTTATCGCCCGGAGGCGCTCTACTGGTGCGCTCAAACCTACCGACGGACCGGCAGGCCCCAACGGGCCGAGCGGCTGTATCAGGAGCTGATCAACCGTTACCCGAACACCGTTTACGGCCTGAAGGCTTGGCAGGAGCTGGCCCCGGCTTGGAAAGCAGAGGTCGCCACCGAACGGCCTGCCTCCCCCGTCGGTCCGCCTGGAGAACGACCCTCTGCTCCCCTTTTGCCCGAGGAGTCGGGAGACTTGGGCCGCCAGATGGGACTGGGCGTTCAGACGATCGTTCTAGACCCCGGCCACGGCGGGACCGATCCTGGGGCCGCCGGCCCGGTTGCGGAAAAGGAGATCACGTTAGACATCGCCCGCCGGCTTCAGGACCTCCTAGGGCGTGACGGCTATCAAGTCCGACTCACACGGGAGGAGGACCGTTTTGTGCCCCTCCAAGAGCGAAATCGAATGGCCCAACAGTGGCGGGCCGATCTCTTTCTCAGCATCCACGTCAATTGGGCGGAGAACGCCGCCGCTTCCGGCGCGGAAACCTGGATCGCCGCTCCAGCCCGCGACCGCGAGGCGGCTCAGCTGGCCGCTCGTGAAAACCAAGGCGCCGGAGCGATGCATCAGCTCCCGGAACTGTTAGGTGCTCTGCTCAGCGGAGCCAAGCTGGAAGAGAGCCGACGGTTGGCTCACGCCATCCAGTCGGCGCTGGTCCAGGCCACCGGTGCCCGCGACCGAGGCGTCAAGGAGGCCCCTTTTGTCGTCCTTTTGGGGCTGCGCGTTCCTTCGGTACTGATCGAGGTGGGCTTTCTTAGCCACGCCGAAGAGGGACGCCGCCTCCAGGATCCGGCTTACAGACAGCGGATCGCCGAAGGGATCGCTGAGGGTGTTCGCCGGTACCTGGCGGAGCGCACCCCGCCGATTTAGCGAAGAGGAGGGGCTACGGATCCGTGGAGCGCGGATGGGTCTATGTTGCAGTCGGAGGGGCGCTCGGAGCCGTCGGGCGGTACCTCCTGGCGATCGGGTCGGCCCGGCTCTTGGGCCCGGGGTGGCCTTGGGGGACCCTCCTGGCCAACTGGGTCGGGTGCCTGCTCATAGGACTCCTCTTTGGGCTAGGGGTGGAGCGGGCGATGCTTCCTCCAGCGCTGCGTCTGCTCTTTTTGACCGGGTTCTTAGGGGCTTTTACCACCTTTTCCACTTACGCGCTGGAGACGGTACAACTGCTTCGGGAGGAGCGGCTGATCGCCGCAGCGGGAAACTTGTTGGCGAACAATTTGGGCGGCCTGCTGCTGGTTGTTCTGGGCCTTTGGGGCGCGGGAGCGCTCGGCCGATGAAGCGGTACGGCGTCATCGAAATCTGGACGACTGAGGGGGAGCGGTACCGAGGCCGGCCCGTTGCGGAGGCGCTGTTTGAGCGAATCGAGCGCCGACGGGTCGGGGCTCGGTGCGCCGTCTACCATGCTCACGCCGGACTGGATGAAAGCGGAACGGTCTCCCATCAGCGACTTCTGGAGCTGTCGGCGGACCTGCCGGTGAGGATCGAAGTGGTCGCCCCGTGGCCGGAGATCGAGCCGCTTCTTGAAGACGCCCTAGAGGTGGTGCCCTACGGGCTGATCGGCTATCGAGAGCTGTCCGTCGTCCGGCACCGCGTTCGGCATCGGCTCTTCCCCCCCTCGCTCCGGGTTCGGGACGTGATGACTCCAGAGCCGACGGCCGTCTCTCCGCAGACGCCCATCCGGGAGGTGTACCGGCTGCTGATGGAGGCCCCGTTCGACTCGGTGCCGGTCGTAGACGCTGGCGGCCGCGTCGTGGGCATCGTGACCGACGGGGACCTGTTTGAGCGGCTCGATCTGCCAGCACGGTTGGGGTTGCTGGAACGGACTCCGGCAGAGGAGGCGCTCCCAGGGGCGGAGCTCGATCGACCCGTTGAGACGATCATGAGCCGACCGGTCGAGACAATCTCTCCCGACGCGCTCCTGGGCGAAGCGGTCCAGCAGATGGTCGCCCACCGCCGAAAGCGGTTGCCCGTTGTAGACGAGACCGGAAGGCTAATCGGTATGCTCAGCCGGTTGGACGTCCTCGAGACGATCGGCAGTCGTGGCGCCCTCTGGAGGACCCCGGAAGAATCCCTTTTGGAACGTCCGGGCACGCTCGCCCTTGCCGAGCAGATAGATCGATCGGTGGCGCCGATCCCCCCGGACGCCTCCCTCGAGGAGATTGTCGACCGGATGGCGCGAACCGGCGATCGCAGGCTGCCCGTTGTGGACGAGGCCGGAAGGCTGGTCGGGATCGTCACCGACGTGGAGGTGTTCGAGGCGATAGCAGTTCAGGGGCAGCGGACGCCTTCGTTGTTGCGGCGTGGATCGCGCTGGCTGGACGCGCTGCGCGGGACGCCGTCGCTGAGCGAGCTGCAGCGACGACTGCGGGCTGAAGACCTGATGGCCCAACCGGTTGTCGCCGTCTCCCTCGACGAGCCGCCGGAGCGCGCAGCCGAGCTGATGGTTCAGGGACGCTACAAACGGCTGCCGGTGGTGGACGCTTCGGGTCGGTACGTCGGGATGCTCTCCCGCGAGGCGCTCCTTCGCTTGGCGTTGGGCCCGTTGCAATCTTCGGAGCCGCACGATACGATCCAGGGCGATGGGTGAATACGGTCGTATGGTCGCGCGGAAAGAGGGACTCTCCCCTCAGGTTGCTGTTCGGGATGTCTTGGTTCATCCCAGTTTAGACCTGGCTCTGGTCTTTGCTCGAAACCTGGGGTTCGATGGGGTCGAGCTCTCCGTCGGCGGCCCTCGTCTTCGGGAGCATCCCATCTGGAGCCGACAAGGGGTCAGCGCCCTGGCTGCAGAGCGGGAACGGACGCGAATTCGGTTTCTGTCGGTGCGGTTGGAATCGCGCAGGGTGCGGGGTCTGCTCGCTGAGGACCCGACGCTCCGCGAGGCCACCCAGAAGCTGATCGCTGGGTTGATCTCCCGCGCGGCAGCGCTCCGCGCCGACGTGGTGACGCTTCCCCTCCCGCTCCCTGATGATCTAAAAGAGGATCAACAGAAAGAGTTGATTGTCTACTTCCGCGACCTTGGCGATCTGGCCGCCCGCTACGGCCCGCGGGTGGCGCTGAGCTTCTCCCGGCGTTGGGAGCCTGGGCTTCAGGTGCTCGATGCGGTCAGCTCCCCGGCTCTAGGGGCGGAGCTGGACGTTGTCGCCGCCGCACGTGCCCGCCGCCCGGTTGAGCAGCTCGCCGAGGAGCTCGGTCCCCGACTGGTTCAGGTCCGAATGCGCGACCTGAACGCAGAGGGGGAGATCTGCTCGCTGGGCTCTGGAGTGGTCAACTTGATTCCGCTCTTTGAGACGCTCTACCGGCGAGCCTTTCAGGGTTACTGTATCGTGGACGCTCCTCCGGGGCCCGATCCGGTCGCAACAGCGGCGGCCAACCTAGCCCACGTCCGCGAGCTGATCCAGACCGCCTATCAGATGCTCGAAGGGCCTGAAAGCCCGGAAGAATGATTTTTGCACTGCTCCTGGCAGCGGTTGGAGCCGGAGCGGGGACTCCCTCCACCCCACAGGCGCTCCTGGAGGAGGTCCAGCGGCGGGCGGTGTGTTACTTCTGGCAAGAGGCCGACCCCACGACCGGCCTGGTTTTGGATCGAGCGAACAACAGGGGGCCAAACCGGTACGCTGTGGCCAGCCTCGCGGCAACCGGCTTTGGGCTAGCAGCGCTCCCGGTCGGGGTCGAGCGAGGGTGGCTGGGCCGCTCCGATGCTCTGGAGCGCGCTCGGCAGACGACCCGTTATGTCCTCAACTCCTTAGAACACCGTCACGGTTGGCTGTACCACTTCGTGGATGCCCGGACTGGTGAACGGGTTTGGAACTGTGAAATCTCCTCGATTGATACGGCGTTGTTTTTAATCGGAGCGCTGTTTGCGGCTCAGTACTTTGAAGATACGGCGCTGACGGAGTCCGCCCGGGCGCTCTTTGAGCGCGTGGACTTTAACTGGATGCGGACCGAGGGCGGGGCTCGACCGGAGGCGCTCACCCTCAGCCACGGTTGGACGCCGGAACGCGGGTTCCTGCCCTACCGCTGGGACCGGTACGCCGAACATTTGATCCTCTATCTGTTGGGGATCGGGTCGCCGACCCATCCGCTGCCGCCGGAGAGCTGGTTTGCCTGGGATCGAATCGTCGGAGAGTACGCCGGATACCGAACCTTTGCCGTCGGACCCTTGTTCGTCCATCAGTACAACCATCTGTTCGTGGACTTTCGGTGCTGGGAGGATCCACAGGGATGGGACTATTGGACCGCATCGGTCCACGCGACGCTAGCAAATCGCCAGTACTGTCTGGATCAAGCGGCGCACTACCGAAGCTTTGGGCCAAACTCCTGGGGATTGAGCGCTTGTGATGGCCCGGACGGGTACCGGGCTTACGGGGCTCCGCCGGGAGAGCCTGTTTGTGATGGGACCGTCGCCGTCTTGGCGATGTTGGCCTCTTATCCGTTCGCGCCGGAGCTGGTTCAAGCGGCGGCCTGGTACCTCTTCCAGACCGAGGGCGAACGGCTCTGGGGACGGTACGGGTTCGCCGATAGTTTCAACCGTGACCGCGGCTGGTATGCGACAGAAGTAATCGGAATTGACCTGGGGGCGGCGCTGCTGATGATCGAAAACGCGCGCAGCGGAATGGTGTGGCGGGTCGCCGAGCGGATCCCGGCGCTTCAGGCCGCCTTGAACCGGATCGGATTTCGAGAGAAACTCCCCGCCGAGGGACGTTGATGGAGCTCTTTGGACTGTTCCTGGCCTGTTTGATCCTCCTCTGGATTGCCGGAAAGCTATTGCGAATTGGTTGTCGCGTCCTATGCGTACTGATGCACATTCTCCTAGCCTTTGGACTCGCCTATTGGATATGGCTGCGCTTTCTGGTCTAAAAGTTGAGGCTCGGGCGTTGAGAGGCCTTTTTCTCGTCGGTGGCCTTCTTCTCTCCCTGTCGGTTTTCGCTTCTGGCGAGGAGCCGCCGCTTCGTGTGCTGATGGCCGAGTTCCCTCCGCTGGTGATGGTTCAGGAGGGCCGACCGATCGGGTTTGATGTGGAGCTGTGGGAGGCGATCGCCCAGCGTCTAGAACGAGCGTATACCGTTCAGGTGGTACCGTTTCGACAGCTTCTCCCCGAAATCGAGGCCGGCCGGGCCGATGCGGGAATCGCGGGGATTACGATCACACGGGCGCGGGAAACGCGGATGGACTTCAGCCATCCGTATATGGAGTCTGGGCTCGGGGTTCTGGTCCGCGCTCAGCGGCAGGCAGCGCTCGGGCCGGTCCTCCGGACGCTCCTGGCCCCCGAACGGCTGCGGTGGGTTCTAGCGCTGGTGGGGTTTGTCTTCCTCTGTGGCCATCTGCTTTGGCTGGCCGAGCGAGGCCAGGGTGCCATCAACGACCGTTACATTCCGGGCATCTGCGAGGCTTTCTGGTGCGTCATGGCGACGGTGACCACCGTCGGCTATGGGGACATTGCTCCCAAGACCTGGCTTGGTCGGCTGGCCGCCGTTGGGGTGATGCTGACCGGAATCGCCTTCTTTGGGGTGGTGATCGCTCAGGTCTCCGCCGGCCTGACACTGCAGCAGTTGCACTCGGAGATTCGGGGCGTCGAAGACCTGCGGGGTCGGCGCGTGGCGACGGTGGCAGGCTCTACCAGCGCGGAGCGGCTCCAGGCGCTCGGCGCGCAGGTGGTCGCGGTGGACGGGATCGAGGCCGCCTATCCGCTGTTGCTGGCCGGCTCGGCCGACGCGGTCGTTTTTGACGCGCCAGCGTTGATGTACTACGCTCACGGCGAGGGGGCTGGGCGGGTCGTTTTGGCCGGGCCGCTCTTTGACGTCCAGTACTATGGGATCGCCGTCCCAGCGGGGAGCCCGCTCCGAGAGGCGGTGAATCGAGCGCTCCTAGAGGTCCGTGAGACAGGACGATACGAGGAGATCTATCGCCGCTGGTTTGGTGCCGTAACCCGGTAGGAAGCCAAGGTAGAATGCCGCTCCAAACTGAAGAGGATGTCTACCGACACATGGGGACGTTGCTCCTTCAGTTAGCCCAGGAGCCGGAGGTTCGGAAGGTCCTGGCCGATTCGGGGTTGGTTTTTCGCTTTCGACTGATCGAGCCGGAGGCGGTCATCACCGTGGACGCCCGTCCTGGCGTGAACGCCGTCCGGTTCGGCGAGGAGAGCGACCCTCCGCCGACCGGGGAGCTTCGATGCAAGACGACGACCGCCCACCGCATCTGGCTTGGGCGCGCCAACGTGATGGGAGAGATCATGAAGGGCCGGATCGATTATCGAGGGCCGCTCTCTCAGCTTCAACGGCTGCTACCCCTCCTTCGGGCCGTCGTTCAGCGATATCCCGAGCATCTTCGCGCCCTAGGGGCTGAGGATCTGCTGAATCCCTGAAAAAACCTCGCCTTCTCAATCCCGTCGGAATCGAGTATCGTTGCAGCCGTCAAGAAGCTTTACGATTGAACGAAGAGAGCTTCTCCCTCGATGAGCGACTTTTTTCTGTTCCCCCTGGGGCTGGCGATCGCGGCTTATGCTGTGATGGTGGGCACAGGCGGCGGCTTCTTGCTCGTGCCGATTCTCGTCCAGCTTTATTCTGAGCCCCCGGCGGTGATCACCAGCATTTCGCTTTCGGTGACCTTTCTTGGCTCCCTCTCTGGTGTGTTCGCCTATGCACGTCAGCGCCGGGTGGACTACTTGACCTCCGGGCTGCTTTCGATGGGAGCCTTTCCTGGCGCGGCGCTTGGAGCGTTTTTAACTCGGCACGTTCCTCGTGAGCTGTTCAGCGCGACGTTTGGGGTCCTACTGCTCCTGCTAGCGGCTTTTCTTCTCCGTCCGGATGCTGAGCGGGTCAAGGGGGAGGGGTTGTTCGACATCCTCTACCGCCGAATTGCGGACAATCACGGGGCGGTTTACGAGTACCGCTATAACCCCTTCCTGGCGGTCCTTTTGGCGTTGGTGACTTCCGCGACGGCGACTCTGTTTGGGATCGGGGGAGGGGTGCTGTTTGTTCCGCTCGCCGTGCGGTGGTTGCGCATTCCTCCGCACGTCGCCGTGGCCACCACGTCGTTGGTCGTCGCAGTCTCTTCGGGAACTGGAGTCCTGGTTCACGCCACGGAGGGCCACATTCAGGCGAACTGGGATCGAATTCTCTTTTTGGCGCTGGGGGCTGTTCTGGGGGCGCAGATCGGGGCGCGTCTGGCTGGACGCATCTCTGAACGGGCGCTCCTGCGCGCTTTAGCCGTCGGGCTGATCTTTCTGGGGGTTCGTCTGTTATGGACCGCCGTCCGGGCGTAGGCTCTGGGGAACCGCGTCGGTATCGTGTTCTTTGCAGTCGTGAGGCGGGAAACGAGCTGGTCGCCGCCGAGTGTCGGGCTCTGACCGGCGGCTTGCCGGACCCGGACGGAGTGGCGACGGCCCAAACCTTGGATCGAGTTCCCCAAGCCGCCTACATCAAGTTCGGACTCCGCCTTTTAGCCGAAGGGAAGACCCTGAACGCCCTGGTCGCCAAGCTGGCCGCCTGTCCCCTTGAGGGGGCTGAGGGCTTCCGGTTGGACCTGGTGCGCTTGTCAGGGGAGCCTTCCCCTTCTCGCTCCGAGGCGATCCGCACGGTCGCCTCGGTGATCCCGGCGCGGCCTAACCTGAGCGTGCCCTCCCTCCGACTGTTGCTCGTTCAGCAGCGGTTGCGCTGGTGGCTTGGAAGGCTCGAGGCGCTCCCCGACCGTTCCTATCGCCGCCACGATCGGAAGCCTTTCCGAACCTCCAGCTCACTTCCCTCTCGGTTAGCCCGCGCGCTGGTGAACTTGCTCCCGCCTCAGGCTCGCACCCTTCTGGATCCCTGTTGCGGGACGGGAAGCATCCTCTTGGAGGCTGCCGCTCTGGGTCTAGAGGCCGTCGGGCTGGATTGGAACCCTAAGATGGTCCGGATGTCTCAGAAAAACCTCTCGCATTTTGGTTACACCGCAACGGTCCACCAAGCCGACGCCCGCACCTGGAGCAGTCCCGCCGACGCGGTCGTCACCGATCTGCCCTACGGCCGAAACCTCCAGACGACCCAGGAGCTGATCGCGGCGATCCTCAGCAACTGCGCGCGCCTAGCGCCATTTGGCGTCTTCGTCTTCAGCGAGGAGATCGGCCGGTTGCTCCTCCGGGTCGGGTACCGTCGGGTCGAAGTCTATCGGGTGCCCAAAGGCCGAAGCTTTGTCCGCTACGTTCACGTGGGCGTCCGTTCCCCAAATTGAACCCTTTTCTTTTGAATTGGCGATGTGGTACCTTGACAAAGTTAAACCTGTATGTTAGAAATACAGCAGGGTCGGCACAAATTCGAGTCAGCGAGGTGAAGGATGGCCCATTCGGAGCTGAACGAGTGCCCTGCCTGCGGCGGGGAGCTGCTCGTCCGCGAATACGTCTGTCCTCGGTGCGAGCTCAGCGTCCGCGGGCTGTTCCGACGGAACCCCTTCTCCCGGCTCTCGTTGGAGGCGCAGGAGTTTCTTTTGATCTTTGTCAAGAACCGGGGGAACCTGCGGGAGATCGAGCGGGAGTTGGGTATCTCCTATCCCACAGTGCGGAACCGACTGGACCGGGTGATCGAGGAGCTGGGTCTAGGGGCCCGTCCTCAGTGGACCCCTGAGCAGCTCTTTGAGGAGCGTCGCCGCATCCTGGACGAGTTGAAAGAGGGGCGGCTGACCCCTGAAGAGGCGGAGGAGCTCCTCTGGGCGCTGCGGCGAGCTGAGGAGGGGCAACCGTGAAAGGAGGACGGAGGGTGAGACGCCAGGAGCGATTGATGATCCTACAGATGGTCGCCGAAGGGCGCATCACGCCGGAACAGGGCGATCGGCTGCTTGCGGCACTGGAAGGGCAGCCGGAGCCGATAGACTACAGCCAGCGCGCTGGAGAATTTGTCTCCAGAGCGGCGCAGGACCTCCGACAGCGGCTGGAAAAGCTGGGCATTCGACCCGAAGAGGTGCGCGAAGAGCTCCGTAAGACGGGTGAAGAGCTCCGAAAGGCCCAGCAGGAGCTCCGGCGGCAATTGCGCCAACTCCTCGAATCGGAGCGGCCCTCGCGGCGACAGCAGTCACGCGACCCGAAAGATCACGCCATCGTCATCGAGGTGGAGGAGGTCCAGGAGAAAGAGCCTCAAACCTCTTCGTTCCATCAGGAGGCCAAACCATGACCGAGAAGAGCGAACAGATGCTTGTCCTGGAGCTGCTCCGAGAGGGAAGGCTCTCCCCAGAACAGGCGGAGCGATTGCTCCGAGCGCTGTCCGCCGCTGAAGGTCCGGCCGAGTCACGGGGGAGGCGTCCTCCCATTTTTCACTGGCTCGAACAGGAGGGCAAGCGGCTGGACTTGGACGCCTTCGGCCGAGAGATCGAGCGCTCGATGAGGCGCTTTGCCGATGAGTTCAAAGGCTTCTTCCGCGAGACGCGCGGGGAGCGGCCTGCTCCAGAACGAAAGGGAGAAGGAGAAATCCACGAGCGCCACGAGCTCCCTCGTCTTGTCCAGCTCCAGGTGGACCATGAGGCCGGACCGCTCCGAATCGAGACTGGAGAGTCGGACGCCGTTCTGGAATACTGGATTCGGGGTCCGGAGCCGAAACTTGACTTTCAGCAGACGACCCACGAGGAGGGAGAGGAGCGGGCTCAGCTGATCTCGGCGAGAGGGGCTTTGCGCGTGGCGCTTCCGCGCCGGCCGCTCCGAGAGTTGATCGTTCAGGTCAAGGGTGGACCGTTCCACGGCAGGGGGTGGAGCGTCCAGCAGGCGCAGATCAGTGTCGCCGGCGGACCGGCCAAGTTGGAGGAGCCAGAGGGCGCTTTAACCCTCACCGTCCACGGTGGGCCGGCTTCGGTGCGCTCCCCCAGGGGGCCGCGTCTGGTCGTCGAGACGGTCGGCGGCCCACTGCACGTCGAAAATCCGGAGTTGTCCAGCTTCGAGGAGCTCGCCCTCAAGGTGCGAGGCGGCCCCTTGACCCTCCGGCTCTCTGAGCAGCCCCATTGCGAAGTGCACTATTCGGTAATCGGGGGGCCCTTCCGGTCCGACTGGGAGGGTGAGGCGCTTGGGTCAGGGCGGCTGCGCCTAGGCTCCGGCGGGCCGGTCGTTCGCCTGGATGCCGTAGGCGGACCGGTACGCATCTCCCGCTGACCCTCTTGGAGGGGATTTGTGATGAACCTGGCCGTTTGAGTTTCTCTGGATCGCTCGTTTAGGAGTTGCTTGGATCGGATTCCTCACTCACGAAAGGACACATCCTATGAACTTGCTGGTCAAGATACTTCTCTGGATCGCGTTGATCGCTCTGGTTTGGATCGGGCTTCCGTTTCTCTTTAAGACGATCGTCGGGGCGGTTGGGATCGTCTTTATGGTCTTCAAGGTGCTGGTCAATCTGATCGCTCTGGCGCTGGTCGTGATCGGGATTCGGTTTGTCTGGCGACGACTGCGCGCCGCTTCTTGATCGGTTCTGATAGGCCGTCAGGCTTTGTTTGGCTTCTAGGGTTTAGCGATCCCTGTGGGATCGCATTTTCTTTGACAAGGGCGGGGGGTGTGCTACAGTGTTTTTGTCCAACGTCGCACCGGATAAGGAGGGAGAGCCGTTATGCGTCTGTCAGGGGGCTACCGAGCGTTCGTGATGATCGCCGTTTGGGGGATGCTCCTGGGCTTCGGGGCGGGCTGTCAGAAGGACCCGATGGCCCAGGCGCTGGAGACTTTGGAGAAGGGCACGCCGGATGAGCGGCTTCAGGCGGCCCAGATTCTGGTTCAGGCCAACCGAACCCGCGTGGCGGAGGACGTGCTCGCTCGAATTCCCGCCGCTCTGGAAAAGGCGCTCCAGGACGAGAACGCCGAAGTCCGGCTTACCGTGGCTCGGGGGGCGCCCTCTTGGGGTCATCCTCAGCTCACCCGTGCGGCGGTGACCGCGATGCGACAGGACGTGCTCTCGGACGACCGGGAAGTCGCCCGGCGAGCCGCCGAGGTTCTCGAGGCCATCTCCGGTGAGGAGTCCACTCAAGCGCTCACCGTGGCACTCCGATCTTCGTTTCCGGAGGTTCGACGGGTTGCCGCTCGCACGCTGGCCCGTCGGAACGCACAGCTGTCGGGCGAAGATCGGGTCCGCATGTACCTGGCCCTGCGCAACTACGAGGCGGTCGTTGGGATGGGTCAGGAGGCCTTGCCGGTCCTTCGGGCCCTCCTAAAGGCTGATCCGATGCTTCAGGCGCATGCCGCGATCGTGCTGGCGCGATTGGGCGACGAGTCGGATCGAAATCAAGCCATGGAGGCCATGTTAAGGGCCGTCGAGAGCGAAGATCCCCAAATCCGAGCCACTGCGGCCCAGGCGCTTGGGGCCTTGCGCGATCAGCGGGGAACCGCCGTCCTCCAGAACCTGGCGACGAACGATCCCGATCCGACCGTTCGGGCGGTGGCTCGCGTCGCCGCTTACCTGGTTGAAGACGACGTGGTCTCTTTGACCCGCTCCCTGGAGGACTCCGACCCGACCGTTCAGCTCCAGGCGGTCCAGGCGATCCGGTACGTCTCCGACCCGACGCCCGCTGTAGCGCCGTTAATTCGGCTGCTCCGGCGGACGACCAACGCCCGGCTCGCCGAGGAGAGCATTCGAACGTTGGGAGCTTGTGGCAGCCGGGCTCTGGGCCCCCTCCTGGAGGCCCTGGCCGAGGAGCCGGAATGGAACCTTCGCTTGCGCCTTGTCCAGGCGCTCAGCGCCGCCGCGCGTCCACAACAGGTGTCCTCTCAACAGCTCCTGGATCTCTACGATCTGTACGAAAAGGAGGCGAACGACGTTGTCAAAAGCGAGCTGGGACAGCTCCTGGCCCTTCTGCAGGAGGAGTAGGCTTCAGAGGAGCCTCACTCGGGAATCTTCCAGCCCACCAACAGGCCGTCGCGGATCGGCGCCAACGTCGTGACAAACTCCGGGTCTGAGTAGAGCATCTCGGTGACTTTGCGGACGCCCTGAGTGGCCGCGTCGGTCTCGGCGGGGTTCCAGGCACGCCCATGCCAGAGCACGTTGTCAACGATCACCAGGCCTCCAGGGCGCAACTTTGGCTTGAGGACTCGAAAGGCTTCCGGGTAGCCCTGCTTATCAATGTCACAAAAGATCACGTCGAAGGGGCCGTCCGTCTCCTGAAGAGCGGACACGGCCTCCCCGACCGTGTACCGGACGTACTCTCCCAGGCCGGCCCGGTCGAGGTACTCTCGGGCCAGCGCGGAGAGCTCCTCGTCCCAGACGACGTGATGAACCACCCCTCCGCCGTTGTCCCGGACCGCTTTGGCAAACCAGGCGGTGGAGTAGCCGTAGCCGCTGCCCATCTCGTAGATATTCCGAGCGCCGATCACCCGACTGAGAAAATAGCAAAACTGTCCGGCCGCCGGACCGATAATTGGGAACCGCCGCCGACGGGCCTCCTCCTCCATCTCTTGAAGGATCGGATCATGGTGTTGGGTCAGTCGAGCGAGATACTCATTGACCTCTCGAAAGTCCACCGGTTGACTCCCTTTCGAAGGCTGCGAGGTTAGAAGCCGCGGAGCTGCCGCGCCCGCGCAACCGCGTCAATCCCGATCATATACGCCGCGGTGCGCATGTCAACGTTCTCCTTCTCGGCCACCTCCATCAGGTGGCGCACCGCTTGGCGCATCTTGCGTTCTAACTCCCGCTCCACGTGGTCCTCATCCCAGGCTTGCATCTGGATGTTCTGAATCCACTCAAAATAGGAGACGGTAACGCCTCCGGCGTTGGCCAACACGTCGGGAATGATGCGAATTCCTCGTCCTTCCAGGATGCCGTCTACGGCCGGCGAGACCGGCGCGTTAGCCGCCTCGACGATGATCCGGGCTCGAATTCGCTCGGCGTTGTGCAGGTCGATGACGTGAGCGATCGCCGCCGGTATCAGGACGTCGCAGTCCAACTCCAGGAGCTCTTCGTTGCTCACCCGACGGGCGTCAGGGTCCCGATAGGCGGGAACGGGAATGCCCTTGTTCTTAGCGCGGATCAGGTCGGGAATGTCTAGACCGTCAGGATTGTAGATGCCTCCGTCCACATCGCTAACGGCCACAATCCGACAGCCGGCCTCATGAAGAAATCGGGCGGTGTGGGAGCCGACGTTTCCAAATCCCTGAATCACTACTCGGGCGTCCTGGAGCTCGAAGTCCCACTGGCGAGCGGCTTCGTCGAGCGCTAGCCAGACGCCCCGGCCGGTGGCCTCCTCCCGGCCCCGGATGCCCCAAAGCTCGACCGGCTTCCCCGTCACGACTCCCGGCGTGAAGCCGTGCCGGCGGCCGTATTCGTCCATCATCCAGGCCATCGTTTGGGCGTTAGTGTTCATATCCGGGGCGGGAATATCCCGATAAGGGCCGATGAAGTCGCCCAACCGTTGGGTGAACTTCCGGGTGAGCGCCTCCAGCTCCCGAGCGGAGAGCCGCCGAGGGTCGACCATCACGCCCCCCTTGGCTCCGCCGAAGGGCACGTCGATAACGGCGGTCTTCCAGGTCATGATGGCGGCGAGCGCCCGCACCTCGTCCATGTTCGCCGTCGGATGGTATCGAATTCCCCCTTTGTACGGCCCTCGAGCGCCGTCGTGTTGAACCCGATAGCCGGTGTAGACCTCCAGCTCGCCGGCGTCGTTGACGATCGGCACCTCCACTTGAATCTGACGGTAGGGCACCCGGAGCAGTTGGCGCATGGACTCTTTGAGTCCCAGACAGGACGCCGCAATGTCGAACATCAGGTTGACGCCGTCCAGGGTGCTGAGCTTCTCTCGAGGTCGCTCGATCACAGCCACCTTACCTTCCCCCCCTTGCGGTCGTGGACGCCTCCCCGAGCGTCCGGTAGAAGGCGACCAGTCGCGCGGCGATAGGTCGCCAGTCGTAGCGCTCCAAAGCCCGCTTGCGAGCCGCTTCCCCCAGAGAGCGGCGAAGAGAGGGCTCCCGAATCAGCCGAACGATCGCGCGGGCAAACGCTTCCGGTTCGTCGGCGACGATCAGGTCCCGTCCCGGCTCGACCTCCAGCCCTTCGCAACCGATGGCGGTGCTAACGATCGCCTTTCCCGCGGCCATCGCTTCTAGAATCTTCAATCGGGTTCCCCCACCGATCCGAAGGGGGGACGACATACGCGGTCGCCCGGGCGATGTACGGCCGGACGTCGGGCACCATGCCGGTAACGGTAATCCCGTCCTGCCCATTCCAGCGGCGCATCGGCGGCGGGGGAGCCTTTCCAACGGCGAAGAATCGGGCCTGGGGCACAGCTGCCCGAACCTTGGGCCAGATCTCGGTACAGAAGTACTCGACGGCGTCGGCGTTCGGCAGCCAGTCGTAACTAGCGGTGTAGACCAGCGTCGCGGGCTCTTCGGCCTCCGGCTCCGGCCGATAGCTCTCCACGTCTACGCCGTTGTCGATCACCTCAATCGGTGTGTGCGGGGCCATCGCCCGGTAGAGGGCCGCGTCCCGTTCCGAGGCCGCCGTAATCCCTTCTACCTGGGCGGCGATCCGCTCTTCCATCCTGCGGATGGCCCGCGCCTGCCAGCGCATCGCCCAGCGCTGCCCCTTCTTCGACTGATGCTCCGCGGCCCGGAGCCAAAGGTCCGAGTCCACGTTCTGCGTGGACCAGACAATCGGCGCGCCGCTCCTCTGTCGGATCAGCGGAAGCCATGCCCCCATCTGGATCATCTCCAAATGGACCAGGTCAAACGGTCGCGTCCCTAGCAGTCGAGAGACCGCATCGCGATACGCCGGGAGGGGCGTACTTAGCAACGGTCAACGGCCACCGCCGAACCAAAGCGCGAAGGAATGCTGGGGCGTTCAACGGCGGCGTCTTCGGTTGTCGCTGGGAGACCAATACCGGTTCGATGCCGCACTCCCGGAGCGTTTCTAAAGCTTGACGATCTGTAGATACCGTTTCTAGCGCGCAGAGGGTAATAGAAAATTCCCGCGCGGCGTGGCGGAGCAGGTTCCAAACGCGAATTCGACCCCCGTCGGTGGGGGGATAGGGAATCGTCGGAGAGAGGACCAACAGACGCATCGTGCTAGCCAAAGACGCTCCTTCAGCGGCCGCCGGGTGGAGGATTCAGGCGATTAGAAGACCAGCCCGAGCGAAACGCGGTTAGTCGGCCCCAACTCTCCGTAGGAGACGAACGCGTAATCCACGACCAGCGTCTCCAGGAGGAGACCAAACCCCGCCGTGATGCCGGAGACAGCACCTAGGTCGTTCCCACCGATGGTGTACCGGTATCCGGCCCGAAGCGAGAGCCTCCCACCCAGTAGGTAGGAGAGCCCGACGCTCAGTTGAGGGTCGTCTCCAAACGGAAACAGCAGGTCCAGCGCTCCAGCGGCGCGGTCCTCCCAGGCGCGATAGCCGACCCCAACGCGAAGGGCCGAGGCCAACGAGTAGGATTTCCCGTCGAAGCGAAGGGCGCTCCCCAAGTGTTGAAGTGCAGCGCCAAAGGCTAAACCCCGGTCGGGTAGATCGGCCCGCAGCCCCAAGTCCACCGCAAAGGCGTCCGCCTTTGCGGTGTCGATCTGCTGGCGGAGGTACTTCCCGACCAATCCGACGGCTAGTCGGTCGCTGACGCGGAACCCCAGCCCCAGTCCTGCCGTCAGGTCGTACGGCCGGAACAGGCCCGTTTCGGCGCCGGACTCATCCCGGCGGACCAGCTCCCCGTAGTCCAGGTAGGTCAGATGGGCGGAGATCCCTGCCGAGGCGCCTAAGGGTCGGACCAACGCGCCGCCGTTCTGTCGAAGGTCCAGCAACCAAGCGTTGTTGAACAGGGCGATCTGGGCGCGTTCTACGTGGGCCAGGCCGGCCGGGTTCCAGAAGGGAGCGTAGGCGTCCTCGACCAGGGCTACCCCGGCCTCTCCCATCGCCACCGGTTGCGCGCCGACGGCGATGTTCAAAGAAGGGAACGCACGGGTTCCCGCCCCTTCCGCCGCCCAAAGCGCCGTCGGAACTGCCGCCCACACCGTCCACACGACGACCCACCGCCGGAATCGCTCCACCGGATGACCCTTCCACTGGGAGACCTTAACGCCCCTGATGTGATCGTCCACCTCCGGAGCCGTTTGCCGCCTTAGTACTTGCGTATTCTACTGGCGCCTTTTCGCTTCTGCAACCGGAAATCAGAAAGCACCTAAGGCCTCGTTCGGCGGCGCTTGCGCCTTTGGGAAAGGCGGTCTAGGATGGTCCTCGGAGGGGAGGCGAACGAAAATGCAGTCGTCCGCGACGATCCAGCGGCCGAACTTCGTAGTGATCCTCTGCGACGACATGGGCTTCTCGGACATCGGCCCCTTCGGCGCGGAGATCGAGACCCCTACTCTGGACGAACTGGCCGCCGGAGGCATGCGGCTGACCCAGATGTACAACTACGCCCGATGTTGCCCCACACGGGCGGCGTTGTTGACCGGCCTCTATCCCCACCAGGCCGGCATTGGGCACATGGTTCAGAACGACGGACTGCCCGGCTATCAAGGCTACCTGAACGACCGATGCGTGACCATCGCCGAGGCGCTCCGAGCGGTGGGCTATCGAACCTATATGTCCGGCAAGTGGCACGTCGGCGGTCCCTACTCCCATCGCCCGGAGCAGTGGAATATCGGCCATCCGGAGAAGCCCCGACCCATTGACCGGGGATTCGACCGGCACTTTGGGACGCTGGCCGGAGCGGGCAGTTACTTCAACCCTCATACTTTGATCCTGGACGATCGCCTGATCGAGCCGGACTCCGACGATTGGTACTACACCGACGCGATCAGCGATTACGCGGTCCGGTTCATCGAGGAGGCCGCGCAGGAGGCCAAGCCGTTCTTCCTTTATGTCGCCTATACGGCTCCACACTGGCCGCTTCACGCGCTCCCTGAGGACATCGCGAAATACCGGGGGACGCTACCGGGACGGTTGGGATCGGCTCCGGACCGAGCGAAACGAGCGACTGATCCAAGAGGGTATTATTGACGAGAAGTGGACGCTCTCCCCACGCGACCCGAAAGTCCCGCCTTGGGAAGAGGCTGCAGATCGGGAGTGGGAAGCGCTCCGAATGGCCGTCTACGCGGCGATGATTGACCGGATGGATCAGGGGATCGGGCGAATTGTTCGGGCACTCCGCCAACACGGAATGGAAGAGAACACGTTGATTTTCTTCCTCTCCGACAACGGCGGTTGTGCCGAGTACCTGCGGGAGGACGGTCCCACCCAGTCGGGAATGTACCCAGCGCGGGACGGCAAGCCGGTGCGCATCGGAAATATTCGCGGCCTGGAGCCGGGGGGACCCCATACCTTCATGAGCTACGATCGCCCCTGGGCCAACGCGAGCAATACGCCGTTCCGGCTCTATAAGCACTGGGTTCACGAGGGAGGAATCTCCACCCCTTGCCTCGCCTACTGGCCGGGGGTCGTTCCCCCGCGGAGCCTGAGCCATCAGCCGGTGCACGTAATCGACCTCCTCCCGACGCTGCTGGAGGCGGCCGGAGCGCCTTACCCGCCGCATAATGGGAGCCGTCACGTGCTCCCTCTAGAAGGGCAGTCGCTGCTTCCGTTGCTGCGCGGGGAGCGCTGGGAGCGAGAGGGAGCACTGTTTTGGGAACACGAAGGAAACCAAGCTGTCCGGCTGGGCCGATGGAAGCTGGTGCGCCAGTACCCAGGCAACTGGGAGCTGTACGACATGGAAGAAGACCGAACCGAACTGAACGACCTGGCGAATAGCTATCCCGATGTTGTTCAGCACCTGTCGGAGCTTTACCGCGAATGGGCAGAGCGGTGCCAAGTGCTTCCGTGGGAGCGGCTCCAGGAGATCCGCCGCCAGCGCCGCCAACAGGCAAAAGGATGAGACCTAACCAGAAGCGGAGGGCATCCAGTTGGCCGAATTTCTCGTAGTTCTGGTGACGGCTCCAGACGCGGAAACTGCGGATCGAATTGCCCAAGTGCTACTGGAGGAGCGACTGATTGCCTGTGCGAACCGAATCGTCGGTGTCCGCTCTCAGTACTGGTGGGAGGACGCTCTGGAAGAAGCGACCGAAGCACTGTTGCTCCTGAAGACGACCCGCGACCGTTGGGAGCGGCTCCTCGTGCGAATCGGTGAGCTCCATCCCTACGAGGTACCGGAGGTGCTCGCCCTGCCGGTCGCCTTTGGCAGTGCGGCCTATCTGGACTGGGTTCGCTCCGAGACGCGGGCTCAAGATTAGTCCGCAACGAGGGCTAAGGCGGCGTAGTCGCCCGTGGACTCGCCCAACCCGGCCGGCAGAACGCGCACGTGTCGTCCCGCCTCTGCGATTGCAAAGCGGCGAACGTACTGCCGAAGGGGGTTCAAAAACAGCTCTCCCGCAGCGGTCGCGATGGTCCCCAAAACAACCACGTCGGGGTTGAGGATGCTCACCGCGTTGGCGATCCCCCACCCCATGTAGTAGGCGGTCTCTTGGAAGTGTTCCAACGCAAAGGGGTTGCCGGCACGGGCCGCCTCGAGCAGGTGTTCGGTCCGGAGTGCCTCCAGAGGGACGCCGGCCCGTTCCAGGAGGTCGCCGGGGTCCATGCCGGCGCGGATCT
>BPJZ01000033.1 GCA_026004875.1 Candidatus Poribacteria bacterium
AGAACAACCGATCACGGCGGAAGAGGCCCAGTCGTTACGAAAGGCGCTCCTGTTGTGCCTTGCCGAGGGAACGGCTGACCTTGAGGGGGGAGGAACCGATGGCCACCGATAAGACCCAATTTGAAAAGCCGGTACGGATTTACGAGCTTGCCCGTCGCTTTGAAGTCCCGAACAAAGAGTTGATCCGATGGCTTCAAGGGCGCGGGTACGCCGTCACAACCCATTCGAACACGCTGCCGCCGGAAGAGGCCCAAAAGGTCGTCGCGGCGTGGGAGGCGGAGCACACCCCTCAACCGAAGGCTCCAGAGCCGGAACCGCCCCGAACTCCGCCCGTCGAGGAGAGGACAAAGCCGACGCTCCCAGAGCCTCAGGCGTCACGTGCCCCCGCTCCTCGACGCTCGGAGACATCGCCTCGGCGGCCCGAACGCCCCCGTGCTGTACGCCAACGGTCTCGGTCTGAGTCCCGGCCCCCCCTCCCAAAAGCCGACGACTCCTCCCCCGGTTCAGAAGAAGCCTGATTTAATCATCGGCGACGGTGAGCGGCGGGTGTTGGTCGCCCAGCAGGAGCAAAAAAGGCAGCCGGAAGTAAAGCCGCAAGCTCAGCCGACGGCCAGAAGGGAATCCTCCGCCCGTCCGGGGCGCCCTGGGCGTCCGGAGCGGCCCGAACGCCCCCAAGAGGCCCCGGAGGCGCGCCGAACGGAACGACGCCCCCGCGTCGCCTACTCAAGCCGCGTCGAAGAGGGTGGCGACAACATCCGCACCTATCGCAGCAGTGCGGCCCGGCGGGAGGAACAGCGCGTTCGCACCGGAGAGGTGCTCCGACGCGAACCCGCCGCTGGTCGAGGGGCCGGCCGCGGACGACGCGCCGAGCGCTCCGATCTTCCCCCCTGGAAGGGGAGACCGTTCCGCCCGCCCAGTCGCGTCACCGGACCCAAAAAGAACGCGAACGTGAACGAGAAAAGCGTCTGGAGCGCCTAGAACGGCGAGAAGAGGAACGGGCGGCAAAGGTCCAAGCTCCAACCGCTCCGAAGGAAAAGGAGGCCGAGCCGGCAATCCCCCGACGGGACGAAATCATCGAGATCGAAGAGGGGAGCACCGTCGCCGAAATCGCCCAACGGTTAGGGGTCAAGCCGAGTCTCCTGATCGCCCATCTCTTCAAGCAAGGAGTGATGGTCACCATCAACCAGCCCCTCGATACCAAGGTGATGGAGCTCCTCGAGGAGCCGTTCCAGTTTATCACCGTCAAGCGAAAGTCGTTGGAAGAACGGCTTCCTGGAGAAGATCGAGGTCCAGGACGATCCCGCATCGCTGGTGCCTCGCGCCCCTGTGGTGACCATCATGGGACACGTGGACCACGGGAAGACAACGCTGCTGGACGCCGTCCGGGAGTCCGAACGTTGCCGCCAGGGAAGCGGGCCAGATCACCCAGCATATCGGTGCCTACGACGTCCACCTGGAGTCGGGCCGAGTGGTGTTTTTGGACACGCCGGGCCACGAAGCGTTCACCGCGATGCGGGCGCGCGGCGCTCAGGTCACCGATGTAGTCGTGCTGGTGGTCGCCGCTGATGACGGGGTGATGCCCCAGACGGTCGAGGCGATCAACCACGCGAAGGCGGCTGGAGTTCCCATCGTCGTGGCGATCAACAAGATCGATGTGCCGAACGCAAATCCGGATCGGGTCAAGCAGCAGCTGGCCCAGCACGGCCTGATCCCCGAAGAATGGGGCGGAGATACGGTCTTTGTCGAGGTTTCCGCCAAACAGCGCCTCGGGATCGACGAGCTGCTAGAGTACCTGGCTTTGGAGTCGGAGCTTTTGGAGCTCAAAGCAAACCCCAATCGCCCCGCCATCGGGACGATCATCGAATCAAAGCTCGACCCCGGACGGGGGACCGGTGGGTACGGTGCTGGTTCAGAACGGGACCCTTCGCGTCGGGGACTACTTCGTTGCCGGGATGACCCCACGGGCGAGTGCGGGGCGCTTATCAACGATCGGGGTGAGCAGGTCGAAGAGGCCGGCCCTTCGACGCCCGGTTGAGGTGCTAGGCTTTGACGAGGTGCCCAACCCCGGCGATCGGTTCTTGGTGCTCAGCGAAGAGGACGCCCAAAGCCCTAGCCGAGGAGCGCCGGCAACAGGGCCCGCGCCGAGCGACTCCGCCGCCGCGCTCAGGTCACCCTGGACGAACTGCATCGGCAGCTCCAGGAGGGCGAGGTCAAGGAGCTGAACGTCATCGTCAAGGCGGACGTCGAAGGCTCCATCGAGGCGATCCAAAACGCTATCGGCCGCTTCGACTCCGAAGAGGTTCGCGTCCGGGTGATCCATTCCGGCGTCGGGGCCGTCTCCGAGACGGACGTGATGCTGGCCGCCGCTTCCAATGCGATCATCATCGGCTTTAAACGTTCGTCCGACCCCTGAAGCCCGCGAAGCCGCCGAGCGCGAAGGGGTGGATGTGCGGCTCTACACGGTGATCTACGATATCGTCAACGACATCCGAAGTGCTCTGGAGGGCATGCTGGAGCCCGGAGGTCCAAGAGGTCACCCTGGGCCGCGCCGAAGTCCGCGAAACCTTCCGGGTGCCCCGATTCGGCACGGTGGGCCGGTTGCTACGTCTTGAATGGAAAGATCGTCCGGAACGCCCACCTGCGCGTCCTGCGGGATAATCGGGTCGTGCACGAAGGGAAGGTGGACTCGCTCCGACGGTTCAAGGAGGACGTCAGCGAAGTGGCCGCGGGCTACGAGTGCGGGATCGGAATGAGCAACTTCGATGACTTCAAGCCCGGCGACATCCTGGAGTGCTTTCGCCCTTGAAGAGGTGGAACGCTCCCTTGGGAGGGCGCCCAAGCTCCTAAGCCTCTCGGGAGCGACAAGGGATTGCCGCGCCTGCCGGGCTCTTCCCCTACAGTCAAATCCCCTCGACCGGAGAGGACTGATGCGACCATGCGGGTGGGAGTGGGTGCCATTCGGTTTGAGGTCTCCGGTAGCCGATCGCTCAAAGACAAGCGGCAGGTCGTGCGCCGGATCAAGGATCAGGTGCAACCCGCAAATTCAACGTTTCGATCGCCGAAGTGGACGCCTTGGACGATCGAGCGATCGCCGAGTTGGCGTTCGCCTGTGTCTCCAACGACGGGCGCCACGCCGACAGCGTCGTTCAGAGCGTGCTTCGGTTCATCGAAGCGAGCTTCCCGATCGTGGTCTTGGAAACCTCCACGGAACTTTGGTGAGGGCCGATGGTGAGCAACAATCCCGCAAGCCGCGCCGAACGGGCCGCGGAGCTGCTCCGGCGCGAGCTGAGCGACGTCCTCCAGCGGCGGGCCAAGGATCCCCGACTGAACGACGTCGTGGTCACTCGCGTTCAGATGTCCAGCGACCTTCGAGTCGCAAAAGTTTGGTTAAGCGTTTACCCTCCAGAGGAGATTCCGGAGGTCAAAAAGGCGCTGGAGAAGGCCAAGGGGTTCCTCCGGCGAGAGGTGGCTGGACGGATGGACCTACGTCGGGCTCCCGAGCTCCGCTTCGAGTTCGACCGGGGGGCAGAGTACGCCGTCCGGATGGAACAGCTCCTGCGCGCCGTGCCCAAAGCCCCCACTGAGCCGAAAGAAACCCCCTGGCAGACAACCGATGAGGAGGGATTCTTCCTCCTGGACGAACGTGACGAAGAAGAGTAATCACCGCTCCTGAAAGGAACCCTGTGGAGAGCATTGCCCATAAGACGGCCTTTCAGCAGGTCCTCGAGGCCTTGGAGCCAACCGAGCGCCTCTGGCTGACCTCGCACATCCATCCCGATCCGGACGCTGTGGGCTCTCTGCTGGCGATGGGACACTTCCCTCCGCCGCCGGGGCAAAGAGGTCGAACTGCTGCTTCAGGATGGCGTTCCCCGGATCGTCCAGTAACCTGCCCGGCGCTCAGGGAGGTCCGCTCTCAGCCCCGTTGGGAGACGGCCGACGCTCTGATCGTCCTGGACGTATCCGACCTGAACCGGATCGGGAGCGGTCTGGGCCGAGCGCTTAGCCCCGCGCGTCCCGCTCCTGATGAACATCGATCACCACACCACCGGCAAGCGGTTTGCCCAGGTCGAATGCATCATCCCCGAAGCTTGCGCCACCGCGGAGATTCTTTATGACCTCTTTCGGTTTGCTGGAGAGCCGCTCGATCGCACGTTGGCCGAGTGTCTCTACGCGGGGATTATCGGCGACACGGGAAACTTTCGCTTCTCCAACACAACGGCCCGTTCTCACGAGATCGCTGCGGAGCTGATCCGAGCGGGCGTACAGCCCCACGAGGCCTACGAGCACGTCTACGGCTCCAGCACCGCCGGACAGATGAAAACTGCTGGGAATGGTGCTCAACACCCTTCGGCTATACGATCGAGGGCGAATTGCAACCATTCGGGTGACCCAAGAGATGTACCGTCAAACCGGGACTACCTCAGAGGATGTGGACGGATTTAGCGACTATGCGCGGTCCATTGACGGGGGTGCGTGCGGTCGCCTTCTTCAACGAACTGCCGAGCGGGAAGATCAAGGTAAGCCTCCGTTCCCGCTGGGATCCCCTTCGGGTGGATGAGATCGCCCGACGATTTGGGGGGGGCGGCCATCCGTACGCGGCGGGATGTCTTCTGGAGCCGCCCGTCGAGGAGGTCGAGCGACGGGTCGTCGCCGCGCTGGAGCAGGCGCTTCATCAGCTAGACGCAGGGGCCGATGGACGGCGTTCTTAACCTGAATAAACCGCGGGGGATCAGCTCCTATCAGGCGGTGCGTCGTGTCCAAAGGGCCCTTGGGGCCCGGAAGGCGGGCCATGCGGGAACGCTGGATCCGCAGGCCTCCGGCGTGCTGGTGGTCTGTCCTGGGGCGAGCCACTAAGCTCTTCGAGCAACTCCAGGAGCACGACAAGGAGTATCTTGCGACCGTCCGGCTGGGTGTCGAAACGGACACCTACGACGCCGAAGGACGTGTGGTCGCCGAAGGGGAGGTTCCTTCGGACCTTTCTCCAGAGACGATCGCCGAACTTCTGAAAGCGTTTGAGGGGGAGGTGGAACAGGTGCCGCCGATGTACTCGGCGCTCAAGTTTCACGGTCGTCCCTTGTACAAGCTCGCGCGGAAGGGAATTACGGTTCCCGCGCAAGCCGCGCCGAGTTCAAATTGAAACGGTTTGAGCTGTTGGAGTGGACGCCGCCGGAGCTGCGCATCCGGATCGTCTGTTCGCGTGGTACCTACGTCCGGACGCTCGCCCACGAGATCGGCCGACGTCTAGGGTGTGGCGGCCACCTGGCCGAGTTGGTGCGCACGCGAAGCGGCCCCTTCCGTCTGGAGGAGGCCGTCCCTCTGGATCGGGTCCTTGCGGTGCCCCCAGGAGGCCCGGCGATGCGTCCTCCCTTTGGAGGTGGTCCGGCGCTGGACGAGGCCGCTAACGCCGGGCGAGGAGCAACGCTGAGCGTTGAGAGGACAGCGGTGAAGGTCATCGAGGACTTCTGGGACTCGGGGGCTCCCGAACGGCCGACCGTTCTCACGTTCGGGAAGTACCGACGCGCTTCACATCGGCCATCAGGCGATTTTTCGTCGGGTTCTGGAGCGAGCGCGGGCTTCAGAGCGATTGGCGACGGTGCTTTTCCTGTATCCCCCACCCGTTGCGGTTGCTGAACCCTTCCCATTGTCCTCCTCTGCTCACTACTCTCTCCCAGCGCTTGGAGCTGCTGGAAGCGTTTCGGGGTCGATCTGGCAATTGTGGCTCGCTTCGATGAACGGATGCGGCACACGTCGGCGGAGTCTTTTCTGTACCGCTTGGTAACCGGATTCCGTGCGGAGATTCTGGTAACGGGCTATTCGGTCCATTTTGGGGTTCCGCGGCGAGGGGACCAAGCTCACCCTCTACGAGTACTCCGAGCGGTTGGGCTACGAAGTGGAGGTTCTCCCGCCTCTGACCTATCGGGGGGAGATCGTCAGCAGCAGCCGGATTCGGCATGCGCTGGCCGCCGGCGACCTAGAGACGGTTCGGGCGTTGCTGGGCCGACGGTACGCCGTCCGAGGGCGCGTGATCCGGGGGCGACGGACTAGGACGCCGGTTGGGCTACCCCACTGCGAACGTGGACGCGGGAGAGATGATGCTTCCCCCCTGCCGGCATCTACGCTGCTTACGTCCGTCACAACGGTCGAGTGCTCCCGGCGGCGGTTAGCTTAGGGTATCGCCCCACCTTCCGGGGACGGGATCTCCGGCTAGAGGCTCATCTGCTCGACTTTCTCCGGCGACCTGTACGGCCAAGAGCTTGAGGGTCGAGTTCGTCCGGAAGATCCGTGAGGAGGTTGCCCTTCGAGTCGGTTTTCGGCCCTCGTGGCTCAGATCGGCGAGGACCGTGGCCCAGGTCCGAGAGCTGCTTGCGACGATCCCGCCGGAGCGTCCGACCCTCTTCAACCCGTCTCCGCAGCGATCGCTTTGAGAAAGGCCAGGTTGTCGGCGAGCCGTTCCTCCTGAGAGCGTTCCGTCGAGAAGTCCTCCACCGAAATCCAGCCCGTGTACCCGACCGCCTTGAGCGCCCGGAACAGGGCTCGGAAAGGTCTACCACCCCCTTCACGGAGCGGTGCCCAGATTGCCCGCCATCGGGGCTTGAAGCCGGCGGGTCCCCAGCCTCCCGGACCCAGGCGGCGTTCTTGACGTGCACGTGGGCCAGATAGGGGCCCAACAGCTCACAGCCCATCTGGTAGTTCTCGAAGCCCTCGTGGACCATGTTTCCCGCGTCGTGGATAACCCCTACCTGCTCCGGCCGAAAAGTGAGAAACGAAACGGTAGGCGGCACTCGCCGACGGGATGAGGTTCCCATGGTGGATTTCAATGAGGGCCTTCACGCCGTGCCGTTCGGCCAGCTCCGCAACCCCGTTCGTAACGGGCGACCGTTTCGGAGAACAGCTCCGGGTAGGGGCGACTGCCATCGTACCGGGGCACGCCTACGCGGATCGAAGGCGATCCGAAGATTCGGGCCACCTGCATCATCCGTTCGATCCCTTCTAGGTCAGAATGGCTCAAGTAGGTCCCTAGATTGGGACAGCGAAGGCCGTGCTCCCGCATCCGCTCGGCGACGCGCTGAAACGCCTCGTCTTCCCAGTCGGCCCTGGAGGGTGCAACGGTTTCCCCCTCCAGAACCCCGGAGGGTCCCACCTGGTCCCGGTCAACGGTGATCCGCCACTCAACGCCAGCGTACCCGATCCGGACCAGTTGTTCCATTGCCTCTTCCGGTGTGGTCTCCGGCTGACTGACGGTGAAGACAGCAAACTGCACCCTACGCTCCTTTCTGTCGATTCGACTGATCTCTCTGGACCCTTTCAGCATGCCACACCGTGGCGGTTATGTCTTCCGATCGGGCTTGCTCTCCGTTCGCTACCCATGAGGTTCTATCCGCGGCTTCGACTTGCCGCCATCGGGAGAAGGTGTTATTTTTCTCAATGTCGGGGCGTAGCGCAGTCCGGTAGCGCACCTGAATGGGGTTCAGGGGGTCGCTGGTTCGAATCCAGTCGCCCCGACCATTGCTTTACTTCGGGTTCCTCGTTGAAGGACGGCTGGAGATTCACGGCGGAAAAAACGCCTCGACGCCTGCTCCAGGTCAGGCGTCGAGGCGTTTCTCTGCTCTGTCGAGAGGCGTCTAGTCGGTTAGCGAACCTTTAAGCTTCCCCAAGCGGTGGCCAGCTTGCCCCTAGGCTGGACCGGAAGCGCCTTCTCCCATCCCAGCGTGAGGGCTTCGATTTCGTCGGCGCTCAGCGCTCGGCTGAAGATCACGATCTCGTCCATCCCTCCGATGAAGGTCTCCGAGCCGTACTTCAGTTGGAGAATGTCACCAGGCTGGCCAATGGTGCCGCCCCAAGCGCCGTCCGTCTGAGCGTTGGCGTCGGTGCGCAGCTCCGCCTCCTCGACGCCGTCAATGTAAAGCCGCATCTGCGTTCCGTCCCAGACGCCGGCGATGTGGTGCCATTCGCCCTGCGGTACTTCGGTCGTTCCGTAGATGCCCGGGCTCAACCCGTCGGTCGTCCAGATGCGGAAGGACCAACCGTTGGGCACCGGCTCTGAAGCCGACTGATCCTCCAAAAGGAAGGCGTTCTGCCGCCGAACACCCGTGTCGGAGTCGGCATCCACGCGAAACCACCCGGCGACGGTCAGCGCTTCGCTGATCGAGTTAATACTGTCCGAGGTGGGCACATCAATGCTTCCTCCCCCCTTTGGAAAGGATGCCGCCTCCAAAGGCCCCGTCGATCCACTCAAAGTCGCCGTTCAGGGTCGCGTCGTTGCCGTTGCCCGAAGAGTCGGTCGCCACATCGCCGCTCCCGTCGTCAAACAGCCACAGGCCCACCAGGTCCGGGTCGTTCGGCTCTAGCGCCCGAGCCAGGACGATGCTCCCCAGCATCAATGCCACACAGAGAGATCCCTTGAGTTTGTGCATTTCTTGCCTCCTTTCCGGGACCGCGTTTGCCTCTCGACCTTGTAAGAGAATCGTAACGATCGCCCCCCTCGGAACGCAAGGGGTCTTTCGTCAGGGTGGGGTGGAAGGCTTTTATTGTCGTCGGAGGTAACCAGGCATCAGTCGTTCGGAGGCCCAGACGGCCAGGAGCGAAACAATCGCCGCGATCAACACCAGCCGCAAGGCCTCCGCCTCTGCCCCGACCTGAATCCGGTTGAAGATGGCCAGCGGGACGGTCTGGGTGCGACCGGGGATGTTCCCAGCGACGATCACCGTCGCGCCAAATTCGCCGAGCCCCCGCGCAAAGGCCAAAATCCCGCCTGCTAGAACTCCGCGATAGGAGAGCGGGAGGGTGATCGTCCAGAAAACCCGCCAACGAGAGGCTCCCAACGTTCGAGCGGCCACCTCTAGGCGTGGGTCCACCGCGTCCATGGCGAGAACGACTCCGCGGACCAACAACGGCATCGCGACCGCGCCGATGGCGAGCACCACCGCCCGCCAGGTAAAAGCGATCGGCAGGCCGACCGCTTCAAACAGCCGTCCGAACGGCCCCTCCCGCCCGAAGAGAATCAGCAGGACGTACCCCGTAACAACCGGCGGAAGCACCAGCGGCAGGTGAACCAGCGCGTTGAGAAGTCCCCTCCACCGCCAGCGGGTTCGGCTGATCGTCCAACCGATCCCAACTCCTACCGGAAGCATCAGCAGCAGGCTAACCGTCGTCGCCTTTATCGAGAGCCAGAGTGCGGACCATTCGGCGGGGCTGAGCATCGTCGCCTCTCCCAGCGGACCGATAAAGGAAGGAACGGACAGAAAAATGGTGACCCCTACGGGATTCGAACCCGTGTCGCCAGCGTGAAAGGCTGGTGTCCTAGGCCAACTAGACGAAGGGGTCACCGCGCACTGGTGATAGTATCTCCGTAAGGGTCGGAGAGTCAACAAAAAATCGCCTCGACGCGCTCCCTGAGCGGGTTTGTCAAAGGGATCGTCTCGACCGAGAGGGGGTTGTCATTCTGGCAGCCTGCTTCCAGAGGGACTCCTCCGAGGATTCGCGCACGGCTGGGTACCTTGCCGACTTCAAACGTGGGCACGCCGCTTGCTTTCTATATTATCGGAAGTTCTGGAGCGCCGATTCCGACGGCGCCAAGGCTCAATCCTCACAAGGAAAGGAGGGATGGAGGCATGGCAGTTGTTCGATGGACTCCGCGGCGAATGCTCAGCCCGTTTGAGGAGATCGATCGGCTGTTTGACGCGATGTGGCCGACCTTCGATCGGCTGACTCGTGGTGGCGCCTGGTATCCGGCGGTAGACGTCCGGGAGACGGCAGACGCGGTAGAGGTCACCGCCGAGCTGCCCGGCCTGGACCCAAAGGACGTTGAGATTCACGTTAAAGACAACGTCCTGACCATCTCCGGCGAGAAGAAGCTGGAGGAGGAGCGGAACGAAGGGAACGTCTATTACGCGGAGCGGCAGTTTGGCAAGTTCGAGCGGGCGCTGACGCTGCCGGCTTACGTCCAGGCGGACCAGGCGCGGGCGAGCTTTAAGAACGGCGTGCTGACCATCCACCTGCCGAAGGTGGAGCAGGAGCGGACGCGGCGGATTGAGATCAAGACCGAATAACGGGCCGACTTCCCGCGTCCGGTCCTGGTCGGCGCCTCGGGTGCGAGGCGCCGGGTCGGCTTGAGGCGAGCCGACGCGAGCGCCGCGTCGGACGCAGAAATGCGTTCGACGCGGCGCTTGTGTGCTCAGAGGCAAAGAGCGGATCGGTTCCGAAACCGATCCGCTCTCTACCTGATAAGGTGGGAGCGTATGCTAAATCGCTTGGTGTCTACCAGTGCAGGACCAACCGCAGCCCTGCCTGCGGTCGCATCGGGTTCAGTTCGTGGTAGTCGTCGTTGACATCTACGATCTTGCGGATGATCGCTCGATCGGTGCTGTCGTAGGTGTCCGGACGAGCGGCGATCGACTCCAGCGTGTCGCCCGGCTTGACGGTGTAGTAGTGCACCCGCTTGGGCGTGGCGATGCTAAACCGGACCGTCTGCGGAGCGCTCGTGTTCCCCGCGGTATCGGTCCCCTCGATGGTCACCGTATACTGCCGCGCCGAAAGAAGGTCGGACGATGCCGTAAAGGTAGCCGTGTTCCCGGAGACCGAAACGCTCCCAGAGACCTCCCCGCTCCCTTCTGGGTTGATCGCATCGGGAAGCTTCTGCCAGCTCACGCGGATGTTGGCCCGCTGGATCGGCTCGCTGAACGTGACTCGGACGGTGTTGATCCCCGTCTGCACCGCGTCCTGATAGTCGGTTCCTTGCTGGAAGACCGTCCCGTCCGCGGGGGTCACGCTCTGCACCGTTGGCGGCGTTGTGTCCAGATAGGTGTACTGGACCGTCTCTTTGGCCCGCTTGTTTTTGGGGTTCACGACGGTTACGTTCACCGTTCCGACGTCCCCAGGAGGAGCGGTGACGGTGATCGTCGTCTTGTCCTGAACGTTGGCGGCGATTAGCTTTCCGCCAAAGTCCACCTGAGCGCCTTTTTTGAACTTCTTGCCGGTGATGGTCACCGTGTTGCCGCCCTTCTCCGGCCCGCTGGTCGGGTTGATCCCGCTGACCACCGGCGTCGGGTTGCAGCCCAGCAGGCCGATGAGCGCCACCGCGGCGAGCAGTCCTGCCGCCTCCAGGATGTACTTCCGCTTCATGGAAAACTCCTCACAACCGGTTGATCTTCGCAGCACTCGCAGGAAGCCCGAAAGATATAGCCCTCGGAGCGTAGTATAACGGCAGCTGGAGGTGCTGTCAACGTCCTCATGCCGACTCCCTCCGGCAGTTGAACGGCGAGTGACGGAACGGTTAGTCTCCAAAAGGGGAAAGGCTCCGGTCCTTGTAGGCCCCGACAAAACGCCCTATACTCTCTGGCGATCGAAAGAGAGGCCCTTCAAGCGGAAAGGGAACGGCCATTCGCGACCTCAAAGCGCTTTTTCCCTACCTGAAGCGGTACCGCTGGGCGATTTTGGGAGCGCTGCTTCTGCTGATCCTGGCAGAGGTGCTCGCCTTCTACGGGACAACCCTGGTCCGCGACGGCATCAACAGCCTAAACCCGGAGATTCAGACCCGTTATACTGTCGGCGTCTACGCGGCGATCTTCTTTGGGCTGGTGCTGATCCAGGGGACGATGCGCTTTATCTCCCGATACTTGATGGGGTTCAGCTCCCGGAAGATCGAGTACTTGGTTCGAAACGACTTCTTCGATCGGGTGATGCGGCAGGAGCCGGCCTTCTTTGTCGAGCAGAACGTGGGCGACCTGATCTCGCGGGCAATCAACGACCTGAACGCGGTCCGCGAGATGCTCGGGCGGACGCTGATGTTCTTCTCGACGTCGGTCCTGCGGATTCCGGTCGCGCTGTTGATGCTCCTGTGGATCAACTGGCGGCTGACGCTCATCTGCTTAATCCCGTTCTCTTGGATGCCTTTTCTTTTGAAGCGGCTTTCTACGCGGGTGCATCAGTACTTCGAGCGGATTCAGGAGTACTTTGCGCTGATGAGCGGTCGGGTTCGGGAGGCCTTTACCGGCATTCGGGTGCTAAAGGCCTACACCCGTGAGCGGGACGAGCTGGAGCATTTTGGTGCGATGAACGCGGAGTTTGTGACCCTAAACCGCCGGTTGATCCGCTTCGAATCGCTGATCTTTCCGCTGATCATGTTTCTTCCGGGGATCAGTATGATCCTGTTGCTCTGGATTGGCGGCACGGCCGTTGCTCGCGGGAGCATCACCTTCGGAGAGTTCACCCAGTTTCAGATCGTCCTGATGATGCTGATCTTTCCGATCTCCTCGCTCGGTTTTACCTGGTCGGGGCTTCAACGGGGCGCCACCTCGATGGGGCGGCTCAAGGCGATTATGGATCGACAGCCGCGGATTACCGATCCGCCGAACCTCCGGCTTCCGGAGCCGGAGATTCGGGGCGAGATTCGCTTTCAGCACCTGACGTTCCGGTACCGTTCGGACCTGCCGCCGGTCTTAAAAGACGTCAGCTTGCACATTCCCGCCGGGATGACGGTTGCGATCACCGGCCCAACCGGCAGCGGTAAAAGCACTCTGGTGAGCCTGATTCCACGTCTCTACGAGGCCGAGCCGGGCATGGTGCTGGTGGACGGGCGAGACGTGCGGGAGTACTCTCTCAAACACCTGCGCGGGGCGATCGGATTTGTGGAGCAGCGGCCGTTTCTCTTCTCGGAATCTATAGGAGAGAACCTGCGCTTTGGGAACGACCGAGCCGACGAGGAGGCACTTCGAGAGGCGGCGCGGGTCGCTCACCTGTTGCCGGAGATCGAGGAGTTTCCCGAGGGGTTCGACACCGAGCTAGGCGAGCGGGGATTGACCATCTCCGGCGGCCAGCGGCTGCGAACCTCCTTGGCTCGAGCGTTAGTGCGTCGCCCGAAGATTCTCATCCTGGACGACGCCTTCGCCGCCGTGGACACGGCCACTGAAGAGGCGATCCTGAACGATCTCCGTGACTACTTGCGCGAGATGACCGTCATCTTGATCTCCCATCGGGTCTCCACCCTCCGGGAAGCCGATCGCATCGTCGTGTTGATTGAAGGCCAAATCGCCGAGGAGGGCACTCATGAGGAGCTGCTCGCCGCCGGCGGCTACTACGCCGAGCTGTGCGAAAAGCAGCGGCTCCAGGAGGAGCTAGCCGCCCTCTGAGGGCCGCCGCCGAATCGGCTGAGCCTTGGTCTTTTGGACCAGATCGCGCAGGAGGGCCTCCAGCTCCTCTCCAGAGGTCGCCGGTCGAAAGGCGTGTGCGTCAATGACCAACGGCGCCCCGAGGACGACCAGCGGGGCGCCGAGTGTGGGCATTCGAACCGCCTGCTCCGGTGAGAGTCCCCCCACCGCTTGCAGGGGGAGTTTCGTCGCCCAGAAGACCGCCTCCAGCTCGTCCAGCGGGGAGAGAGAAGGGTCCTCGTTTCGAGCGTCGTAGCTGGTGTGCACCAGCAGCACGTCCACGCCGAACTGTTCCATCTGCCGCGCGGCGTCAACAGGGTCCGGCGCGGCCATCAGATCGGCCATCACGCCGACCCCGTACCGTTGTCCGGCCCGGACGACGGCCCGAACCGTCGCCGGATGAGCGACGGCCATCACCACTACCCAGGAAGCCCCGGCCTGAGCCAACAGTTCCGCCTCCAGATAGCCGCCGTCCATGATCTTTGCATCGGCAACGATGGCCCGATCGGGAAAGCGCTCTCGGAGCGCAGCCACTGCGCGGCAGCCCTCCGAAAGAAGCAACGGCGTCCCGACTTCCAACCAGTCGACGCCAGCACGAACCGCCGCCTCCGCATACGCGATCGCTTCGTCCAGCGAGGTCAAGTCTAGCGAAATCTGAACGATCGGTTCGTCCACTCGAAATGGACGGGAGACTCTCATCGGCGTTCGTTTCTCGCCTTCCAGGTGCGCAAGAACCCAAGGTTCTCCACGGTGAAGGGGATCGGGTGAATCTCAAAGTCGCGGAAAAACGGCTCCGGATCGCAGACGTTGCCCTCTAGGAGCATCTCCAACTTGTCGCGGGTCAGCGGGAGAGAGATTGGCAACGCCAACACCGGCCGGATCAACAGCTCTGGAAGAGGCATCTTCCACCGGGGACGGATGCCGGCCGCTTCGGCGACGATATCCAGCAGCACTCCCCAGCGCACCCGGTCCGGACCGCCGACCTCGTAGGTGCGATTGACCACGTTCTCGCGGTCCACCGCTTTGGCGAACCCCTCGGCGACGTTCTCCACTGCGACCGGTTGCATCTCGACGTCCGTCCCCTCGCGGGAGATGTACTCTCGCACCGAAGGGATACAGGAGAAGAGCGCTAGCAACATCTTCCCAAGCGGAAACCCTCGACAAAAGAGGGGAAGCGGGATCAGCGGAATGCTGAACAGGTCCTCGATCAACCCGGTGGTAAACTCCGGCTGCCCCGGGCCTGGCTCGCCAAAGATCAGAGAGGGACGAAAGATAACATACTCCAGACCGGAGGCCTTAACGGCCTGTTCCGCCTCGTACTTGGTCCACTGATAGCCGGAGACGGCCTCCTCGCGAGGCTTGACCCCGTTGGCGCTCATCAACACAAAGCGTCGAACGCCGCTCCGCTTGGCCTCCTCCAAAACGTTCAGCGCCCCTTGAAGGTGAATCCGCTCAAAGGTGATCCCCTGATCGGGGATCTCCTCGATGATCCCGACCAGGTGGATCACCACTTCGCACCCTTCGATCGTCCCGCGTAGCGACTCTGGGGCGGTGATGTCCCCGTGGACGATCTCGATCGCCTCCGGGTCCACCCGGAGCTTCCATTCACTTTCGGGACGGACCAAGGCGCGGACCCGATGGCCGCGCTGAAGCAGCTCGCGGGCCACGTAGCTGCCCACGTATCCGCTGGCTCCGGTCAAAAAAACGGTCATTGGCACCTACGCCCGAATGAACAGGGGATCACTCGCCGTAAACCACCGTGGTATAGGTGGCGACGATCCCCAAGATGCTCTTGGCCTCGAAGTCCACGTGATGGATGCGCGTGATTCCCGCGGAGGCCGCCGCCGTCTGAATGCTGGCGTCTCCGGTTGCGATCAATCCCAAAAAGGACGTGGCCGATGCGCGGCCCACCTTCGAGCTTTGCCCGTTCCCAGTCACGGCCACCGGTCCCTTCATGTCGACGTACAGCCCTGCGGGAAGAGGCGTAGCCACGTAAGCCGCGCAGCCGCTCCACACCAACCCCGCTGTCAAAAGCGCTGGAACGATCAGGATCTTGATCCGCGAAGGGAACATGTTAACCCTCCCTGGTTCTGGTACCGTACAATACCAGGAGAACTGTCTGCGCTGTTGTATAAGAGAAAGTGGCCGACCATGTCAACGTGGATCGAGGTTCCCCCTTTGCCCACTCCGGTGGCAGAGTCCGTTCCCAGCCCAGCGCTTCTGTTTTTCCGAGATCGAATTGTCGCTAACCTGGAGCGCCTGCTTCAGATGGTCGAGGGCCGAGCGGAGCGGCTCTGTCCCCACGTCAAGACCCACAAGACCCGCCAAATCGTCGGGATGGAGGTCGCTCGGGGGATTGTTCGGCACAAGTGCGCGACGTTGGAGGAGGCCCGGCTGCTCGCCGAGGCCGGTGCCCAGGAGGTGCTGATCGCCTATCCAGTGGTCGGCCCGAACGTCCCGCGCCTGATCCGCCTGGCCGAAGAGCATCCCCAGACGGAATTTGCCGTCTGTGTGGATAGCCTTCAGGGCGTCCGTCAACTGGCCGAGGCGGCTCGAAGATCGAAAACGGCGCTTGGCGTCTATCTAGACCTGGACGTGGGAATGCACCGGACCGGCGTCCCAATCGGGGAGGAGGCCGAGCGGATTTACGCCGAAGCCGGGCGTGAGGGCTTCCGTCTCCTGGGACTTCACGCCTACGACGGGCATAACCACGACCCCGACCCTTCCGTTCGGCGGGGCGAGGCCAAGCGGATTCTCGAGGCGGTGCTGGAGTTCCGCGACCGGCTTCGCCGACGCGGGCTCCCCTGTAGCTCGGTCGTCATCGGCGGAACGCCCCCCTTGGCCTTCTATGCCGAGTCGGAGGAGGTGATCCTTTCGCCGGGGACGGTGCTCCTTCACGATGCGGAGTACACCTCCCGGTATCCCGAGCTTCCGTTCCGACCGGCGGCCTTTCTTCTTGCTCGGGTGATCTCCCGGCCGCGCCCGGATCGGATCACGCTCGACCTGGGGTATAAGGCGATCTCCCCGGACCGTCCCGGGGCGCCTGGGATGCTGCCGGAACACCCTCACCTGGAGCCGGTCGGACAGAGCGAAGAGCATTGGGTCTTCCAAAGAGGGGAAGGGCCGGAGTTGGCGATCGGGCAGCCGGTCCTAGTTGCGCCCCGCCATATCTGTCCCACTGTGGCGCTCCATCGTTACGCTTGGGTGTGCGACAACGGGGAGCTGGTGGACCGCTGGGAGATCGCCGCGCGGGATCGCGTTCGTCCTGAGGAGGTTATGTTGTGAAACCGATGGCTTTCTTCTGGTTAACGGGTATCCTGCTGCTTGCATTGCTGCTCGGGTCGGGATGTCGGCGGAGCCAAACCGCGGCTGAAGCTCCCCCGGCTCAGGCGATCCCTACCTACCCGGACGTCGCCCCGGACTTTCAACTGACCGACCTTTCGGGCAATTTGGTGCGGCTTTCCGATTACCGGGGCCAGGGGGTCATCCTGGACTTCTGGGCGACCTGGTGTCCGCCTTGCGTTCAGGAGATTCCACACTTCATTGAGCTTTACGAAGCCTATCACGAGAAGGGGTTGACGATCCTTGGGATCGTCGTGAACGACTCGCGCGAGAACGTCGAGCAGTTCGTCCAGGAAAAAGGGGTGCCTTATCCGGTGCTCCTGGGCTCCTCCGAGGAGATTCGGGAGATCGCCGAAGCCTACGGCGGCGTGCAGTACCTTCCAACCACCTTTCTAATCCGTCCGGACGGAACGATCTACCAACGGCTGATCGGCTACCACGACAAGGCGACGCTGGAGTCGCTCCTGCCGGAGATCCTTCCCGCCCCGGAGGAGCCGACGGCAGCCGTCGAGTCGCCGCTGCTAACGGAGGAGCGGTAAGGGTTCCGGTGAGCGGAGAAAGCTCGATCTCAGCCATCCACGTCGGATTTTCCGCCCCTGAACACGTTGTCTTTGAGACCGTCAGACGGGCGACGGGGGAGTTGCCCGTCTCCAAGACACGGGTGATCGCCGGTTACGACAGCGAGGTGTACTTTGTACAAACCAAGGCGAAGGGCCGGTACGTCCTCAAGATACGCCGTCGGGGGGAGGTGACCTATCAGGAGGAGGCCTGGGCGATCGAACGGTGCCGAACGGCGGGCGTTCCGGTGCCAGAAGTCTTACTTGTGGACCAGGTTCCGCTGGAGGAAGGCCTTCACGAAGTAATGGTTCAGCGAAGGCTGGACGGTCGTCCTTTTGCCCAGCTCGAAGGCCGGTTGAGCTACTCTCAGGTTGAGCGCTTTTACGTTGCGGCTGGCGAGGTCCTCGGGAGGATTCACAGCGTCTCTGTAGGGGGGTTCTACCGTCGCTCTCCTGTTGGGGAGTGGGACTTCCCCTCCTGGGAGGCGCTGGCTCAGTCCATGGTGGAGTCCAGGAGCCAGGAGCGGGAAGAGCTCCTCCAAGTCGGAATCACGGAGGAGGAGTTTGCTCTCTTGATCGGCGCGTTGGAAACGTATCGGGACCGTTTCGATTGCCCTACTCCGGTTCTCTGTCACGGGGACTTTCTGCCGGAGCATCTTTTCGTTGATGAGGAGCTGCGGATTGTCGGGGTGGTGGACTTTGGGATGTACGAGGGCAACCATCCGGTTCACGATTTTGCCTACATCGAGTTTTGTTCCGCGGCGTCGCCGCTGGAGCTTTTAAAGCGCGGCTACGGAAATCGGGCGCTGTTCGACGAGCGTTTTGAACAGCGGCTTCTTTTGCACCAAATCGCGATCGAGATGGGCCATCTGGCCCATCACGCGCGGGTTGGAATGGAGCCGGAAGCGCGGTTTGCTCTCGGTCGGCTGCGGAAGAGCCTAGAGCGGCTTCGTCGTCTTGGCTAGCGGTTCCTCCTTGCCCCCGCAGGGCCCCGAAGGCCATAGTTATGGCACCGGAAATCCCGTGCCCGTGAACAGCTCGAGCGATCGGAGAGCCGCAACATGCCCTACGTGGATCACCTCCTTGGCGACTTCCCGTTCAAAACGGTCCAGCAGCACATTTTGGAGACCCAGCGCCGACATGCCCAGGCAACGGGGGAGTTTAGTTGGCTCCTTTCTGGGATCACGCTGGCGACGAAGATCATTCAAGCCCAAGTTCAGCGGGCGGGCCTTCTGGACATCCTCCAGCAGACGGGCCGTCAGAACGTTCAGGGCGAGACGGTTCACCGTCTGGACGAGATCGCCAACGCGACGTTGGTCCGTTGCCTGGGGGTACCGGGGGAAACGTCGGGATTCTCGTTTCTGAGGAGACTGAAGAGCCCCACGTCGTTCAGGAGGCCGGGCCGGAGGCGAAATATATTGTCCTCTTCGATCCGCTGGACGGTTCCAGCAACATCAACGCCAACGTTTCGATCGGGACGATCTTCTCGATTCTTCGAAGGCGTGAGGACGCCTCTCCAAGCGACACGATGGCCCACATCCTTCAGCCCGGCTACCGACAGGTGGCCGCCGGGTACGTCATCTACGGTAGCAGCACCGTGATGGCTTATACAATGGGGGACGGGGTGCACGTGGCGACGCTGGACCCTTCGATCGGCGCCTACCTGATCGCCGACGAGCACCTCCAGATGCCCTCGGAGGGGAAGATTTACAGCGTCAACGAGGCGTACAAGCCTCAGTTCCCAGCGGGCTACCAACGCTATCTGGACTGGGTGAAGACTCCAGAGGCGGGAGGGTACAGCCTTCGCTATATCGGCTCCCTGGTTGCCGACTTCCATCGAACGCTGATCAGCGGGGGCGTCTTTCTTTATCCCCCAACCGCTAAGGCGCCTCAAGGGAAGCTCCGGCTGCTCTACGAGGCGAACCCGCTCGCCTTCATCGCGGAGCAGGCGGGGGGAATGGCTACCGACGGCAAAGGGCGCATCCTCGAAAAGCAGCCCCAGTCCATGCACGAGCGCACGCCGCTGATTATCGGCAGCAAGCGGGAGGTCGAACGGGTTCTCTCCTTCTTGGAGTAGCCTATTCGATCCGAAAGCTGGCCCCCTGGATCAGATTGAAGAACTCAACCCGCGTGGAGGGGTCCTCCCGAAAGGCCCCAAGCACGTAGCTGGTGACCGTGCTGGAGTGCTGCTTCTCGACGCCGCGCACCATCATGCACATGTGCGCCGCTTCGGTGACCACTGCGACACCGCGAGGCTGGATCGCCGTTTGGATCGCCTCTGCGATCTGGCGGGTCAGCCGCTCTTGAACCTGGAGCCGTCGGGCGAACATGTCCACCAGGCGCGGAATCTTGCTGAGACCGATGATCTTCCGATCCGGCAGGTAGGCGACGTGGCACCGCCCAAAAAACGGCAGCACATGATGTTCGCAAAGGCTGTAAAACTCGATGTCCCGGACGATTACGATCCCGTCGGTCGGCTCCTCAAAGATCGCATCGTTCAGCACCGACTCGATCTCTTGCTGATAGCCTTGGGTGAGAAACTGGATCGCTCGCGCTGCCCGGATCGGCGTTCGGAGGAGCCCCTCGCGCCGAGGGTCCTCCCCGATGGCGATCAGCAGCGATTCGTACAGCTGGGCGATCTGTTTGGTCCGCTCCGGCGTCTCCCAAGGGCGAGGGCCGGTCTCCTCGCCTCGATCGTCCCAGGCCTCATATCGGTTCGTCTCCACGGCGGCACTCCTTACCGTTGGCTCACTGCATTGGAGAAAAGTCGGTCGGAACGAGGATCTTCACCTCCACCCGTTCGACGATTGGACCGTTGGCTTCGGTGCGTTGTTTCACCTCGATCCACTCCGGATCGTTCCGGAACCGCTCCCAGGCCTCTTGGCGGGCGTTCAGGTCCGAAAAGCGGCAGAGATAGACCAGCTCACCATAGCTGCGCGGGCCGATGTCGGTCACCCAGAAGCCGACCACTTCGATGCCGTGCCGCTGAAACAGCCGCATCGTGTGGTCTCGGAATCGAGCGAGAATCTCCCCCATCCGTCCGGGAGGGATCACGTAGGTCCGATGTTCGTAGATCATGAGCCTGGATCCTTTCTGGTTCCAGCAGGAAGGCGGTCCTTAACTGCGGGGCGCGTCGTCGTTTTTGGCGACGCGGTCCAGGTAGAGCGCGCGGAGCTGGCGCGTTCGCTCTCCAGGGACGCCCTCACCGATCGGACGGCCGTCCACCCGCACCACCCCGTAGACTCCAAAGGTGGTGCCGGTGATGAACACCTCCTCTGCGTTGAGGAGCTCCTCACGCGTAAAGGGCCGCTCCTCCACAGCAAAGCCGGCCTCCCGCGCGCACTCTAAGACCAGCTCCCGCGTGATCCCTGGAAGAATATGGGTTCCCAGTTCTCGGGTGATCAGGCGTCCGCTTTGGACAATAAAAAGGCTGGTGCTGGCTCCTTCGGTCATCCACCCCTGGGGGGTGACAAAGAGCGCCTCGTAGGCGCCTCGCTCCTTCGCCTCCTTTTTGGCCATCATGTTTGCCAGCAGATTAAGCGACTTAATGTCCACTCGTCCCCAACGAATCTCAGGATAAGTGATCGCCGAGACGCCCTGTTCGGCGTACTCCGACGGGGCCGGCTCCAGAATGCGCGCGGTGACGATCAACGTCGGTTGCAGGTCCGGGGTGAAGTCATAGTCGCGCGCTGAAACGCCCCGCGTCACCTGAAAGTAGACCACCGCGTTAGGGATTTCGCTGGCGGCGTACGTCTCGTAAACGGCGGCCTCGACCTGCCCGATCGGCATCCGCTCGATCCACAGCTCGCGCATGCTCCGGTGGAGCCGGCGCAGGTGCTGCTCCATCGCCCAGAGCCGACCGTTGTAGCTTCGAACCACCTCATAGACGCCGTCGCCAAACTGAAGGCCCCGATCGTCAATGGAGACCTTCGCCTCGGCGGGGGTCGGAGAGGACGCCGTTCACGTAAGCCACTTCCCGCACCGGCACTGCTCCTTCGTTCAGAATACCGCTGCAAGTGTACCATTTAGGGAGAGAGCCGCTCAACTGGGCCGCCCAGGGAGCCGTCGTCCCAGAAAGGGAAGCCGATGGAAGCTCGGATGTTTCGCTACGCCTTTCAGCCGGTCGCGCTCTGTTATCCGATGGTCGCCCCGCCACCGCTAAACGGGCGGCTTGAGGGCTGGGAGGAGCGGCACCGACTCCCCCATTGGTCCCTTGAGGGCGGAGAGGAGCTGTTCGCGGTTGTTTGGGTGGCCTGGGACCTGGATCATCTCTACCTGGCCGCCCAAGTGAACCTACGCCGGCCTCCTCGGATCAACCCCCATCGGTACTGGCTAGGCGACTGTTTCGAGGTCTTCTTGGACCTGCGCGGAGAGCTACGACACAACCGGTTTACGGAGCACTGTCATCACTTCTACGCGCTTCCACCGGGGAGAGAGGGAAGGGTGGCCTTTGGACGCTGCGAGCCGGGGGTCGAGCACACCGTTCAGAGCCCAAACGTGCAAGGCGTCCGGACCGCTGGAGAGTCCTTTCCCCAGGGTTACCGAATCGAAGTGGCCCTCTCTCGGGAAGCGTTGCCCACCTATCGCCCGGAGGCTCATCGGCGGATCGGGTTCGACTACCTGGTCCGGGACGCCGCGGGAAGGGTGCAGTTCTGGTCGGCGGGGCTCGAGCTCCATCCTTACCGAGATCCGAGCACGTGGGGCCTTCTCCAACTTACTGGAGAATAGGGCCCTACTCGCCGACCTGGGAGAGGACTCGGTACCCCAGCCCGGCGAAGAGGGCTAGCCCCAGGAGTGCAAGGAGTCCTTTGGCCGGAGAGCTCGGTTCTGCGTCTGGGAGCCGGTCGGCAGTCGGTGGCTCTGTAGGGGCGGGGAGCTCGGCGATCGGCACCGGGTTTGCTGCTGCGCTTCGCGCCAGCACCGAGCGGATCGCTTCGACGGGGATGAGCCAGAGGGCCCCCTTCTGGAGAGTAGTGATCCCAAGGAGCGCCCCTTCGCGGACGAAGGCCGCTCCCTCCCATGAGGGGGTCACCGGCGGCCCGTCCAGCCGGTAGCGTCGCCCAGCTCCGGGCGTGGCCGAGAGCTCGACAACCGTTGCTTCCGGCGGCGCCTCTTCTGCAGAGAGCATCTCGTTGCGGAGCAACCGACCCTTGGTGCCCAGCGCGACTTCCCCTGCCCAGGTGGGCAGCTCCGCTGAAGGCCCTTCCCCCTGAACTCTGAAGACGGCCAGGTTGAGGTACGGGTCCACAAAGAGCGCCTCTTTTAACTCAGCGCCCTTTTGCTCCGGCAACCGCAAAAACACCCGTGCACCGCCCCGCAGGCCCGAGAGAGTCGTAACGATGTGCGCTCCGTCCGGCGTGATCCACCCGTTAAGGACGCGAACGGGTGCCTCCTCCGCGTCGTAGACGGTTAAAAGGGCCGTCGGACCGCCGGTCTCTTGGGCCTTCGCGCCGGCCGTCAGTAGGCTAACAAGAATCAGTCCGATCGTCATCCGTCCTCTCACGGGAACGCTCCTTGAAAAACTACCAGCGGGGGACGCTTCGGCTGCCAATCGGGAACGAACCGGCGCATCTCGCCGGCGTCGTCTCGACGTTCGCGTCCGTAGCGTCGCCGCGTCTCGGCCAACTCCTCTAACCGATCTCGGTCCAGCTCGACCCCCAGCCCCGGGCCCGCAGGAAGGCGCATCCTTCCCTCATGAAACTCCAAGCGCTTTTGGATTACGTCGTCTTTAGCCCATGGGTAATGCGTATCGCAGGACCAGTCCAGATTGGGGATCGCTGCGCCCAGGTGGGTCATCGCGGCCATGGAGATTCCTAGATGGCTGTTGCTGTGCATGCTCACCTGCCAGCCAAGCGCCTCACAAACACGGGCCAGTTGCCGACAGGCCAGTAGTCCTTGCCATCCACCGTGGTGGTCGATCAGCAGCACCCGAATGGAGCCCTTCCGGAAGCCGTCGGCGATGTGCTCAAATCGGGTTACGCACATGTTGGTCGCCAGCGGAAGCCTTGTGGCACGAGCAACCTCGGCCATTCCGTCCCGCCCCTCGGTCGGATCCTCGACGTACTCAACCCGGAGCTGTCGGCGCTCCAGCTCATGGCAGACCCGAATCGAAGTGGGCACCGACCAAGCCGCGTTGGGGTCGATCCGCAGACCGTAGCCTTCCCCAAAGTGATCGTGGAGCCGTTGTAGCGTCTCGATCTCCTCCTCAGGGGGCAGCACGCCCCCCTTCAGCTTGAGCGCCCGGAAGCCAAACCGAGCGACAAACGCTTTGGCCTGCTCTAAAAGCGCTTCCGGCGTGCGCACCTCGCCGGGGCTCAGGTCAACAAACTCCACCTCCGGATTCACCTCGTTTGAGAACTTGTAAAAGAGATAGGCGCTGTACGGCACCTCCTCCCGAACCGCGCCGCCCAGCAGATCGCAGACCCGCCGCCCGATCGTTTTGCCGATCAGGTCCAAACAAGCGGTCTCGAGAATCGAATAGGCCGAGTCGTTTTTGACCAGAGCGCGCAACCGAGGAAACTGCCACGGATCGTGGCCGATCAGCTCCTCCCGCGCCGCTTCAATCGCTTCGGCAACCGAGCGGGCTCCGTGCCCCTCCCCCAGTCCGATACACCCTTCCTCCGACTCCAGCTCGACGATTGTGCGGAGCGCGTACGGTTCGTGAACGCCCCAGGAGTTCAACAGCGGCGGGTCGGCAAAGGCGATCGGCGTCACGCGAACGGCGGCGATGCGCATCTTAGGTCCTTCCCTTCCTCGGTGAGCCCTAGAACGGTTCTACTATACGGGAACTCCCTGTCGGGGGAAACTATCGGTATTCCATCACTCGCCGGAGGGCGACCGAGTGGTTCCAGCTATCGGTCAGGCGATAGATGATCGTGTAGTATCCGCCCGACTGGAACCACTCCGGACGAAGCTGGGGACGGAAGACCAGGCGGGTTGCGTCAGGGGGGACCTCCAGCCGCTCGACGAACTCCCCTTGAATCCGCTCTCCACGCGGGTTCAAGACGCGCCAGCGCAGCTCGACCCATTCGGCCCGCCGATGGGGATCGATGAAGACGAACACCTCGTCGGTGGGCCCCTCTGGCCGGAAGCTGAGCGCTCCCAGAGCCGCTCCTCCTCGGACCGGGAGCGGCATGCTGATCTGTTCCAGGTATCCCTGGCCGGGGATGGGCATCCAACGGCCCCCGGTTCCATAAGCGAGCTGCTTAACCGGCAGATAGTCCAAGCCGATCACGTCCACAACGACCCGGCGTGCCTGGAGCAGAGCGATCACCTCGTCCAGGGTGTGTTGGGACTGGCCGTCGTAGTCCCGGTCGTGGAACGGCGCATCGCTAAAAAAGAAGAATCGAACCGCCGCCCGCTCGCGGAAGTCGAAACGGCGCAACGCCTCAACGATCGCGTCGAGCCCCGACTCGCTCAGGGGTCCGCCGCCGCTGAACTCGATTCGCCGGAGCCAGTTCCGGAAGTCTCCGGATCGGTCGGTCATCCCTTTGATCCACAGCGGCTCTTGGGGGTAGTCGGAGAAGGCCACCAGCCCGAACCGCACCCGCCGGCCTTCGTAGGTCAGGACGTTCACAAACTCGTCACAGTAA
>BPJZ01000034.1 GCA_026004875.1 Candidatus Poribacteria bacterium
TCCGGCCCCGCTTGCGATGCCTGTTATGCCTGCGCCGACCCCAGCTCCGGCGGTCTCATCGCCACCCGGAGCCCTGGCCGGCTCCGGTGTGAACGGCGGGATGATCCACACGCCGTCCTCGCTGGGGTCGAGCGACACCGCCTGCTTGCAATACCGCGCCTGGAGCGAAGCGAGGCTCGCGCCGCGCCCGATGCCCACCAGGCCATCGGCACAGGCCTGGGCAAGCCCCGCAGTCACCGCCTCCTTCGTCGCGATCATGGGCTTGTCCGTGAAGCGTAGAAACGCCTCGATGGCATCTTTCAGGCGCAGGCCCCCTTCCTTCGGGACGAGGCCGGTGCTCTGGAGCGTGACCCAGCCCACGCCCCGGAGAATCCACTCCTCGTCCTTGACGAGCGTGGTCCACAGGTAGCCGAGGTGTTCCTGGAACGACCGGCGCGCATCCGAGAGCGCGCACGCCTCGACCTCCTGCCCGCGCACCCGAAGGGCAACCGTGTAGGCGGGTCCCAGCGCCTCCAGCGCGGCCTTGCGCGCCGCGTCCAGGCGCGTCTTGAGATCTTCGCGCTGCTCGTCGTCGAGCTGATCCCAGTAGTCCCGGCGCACGCCCTCCAGGGCGGCCCGCTCGCGGTAGGCGTGGCGCAGCTTGCTCAAGCCCCGAGCGGTTCCCGCCAGGAAGACGAGCGTGTTGCGGTACAGGCGATCCTTCCCACCGCACCGCGTGCTGATCGCCTTCACGCGCTGCCTCGGTCGCGCTCCTTCGCCCCGCCGTTCTCGTCCCAGGCGAGTGACGGGGGAAGGACGAGCAAGGCGAGCGATTTCTGCTCCGGCAGGTCCTCGGACGGGATTCACGATCACGCGCCAGGTCGCGCCGGCGAGCGAGCCCTTCTGCGATTCCGCCCGGAGGTCCTCGAGGATCTCTTCGTCGAAGTTCTCTTTCGCCCCCTGCTGGCGATACTGGACGACCAGCTTGTTGAGCGTGGGCTTCGTGCCGAACCAGTAGCGCTTCCCGAGGCTCCCGGCCGTTGCTGTGTGGAGATAGAAGCAGCGGTTCGCGAGTTCCAGCAAGGCCCCGTCGGTGTAGTTCCAGTTCACTCCCTGTTTCGAGCAGGCCACCTTCAAGTCCTTCGAGCTGAATCCGCTTCTGCCGCCTTGCCCGCCTTCTGGATCTTCGCACGTGCCCAGTCCTCGAGCGTCCCCCCACTCCGGCCTCGGGTCCTCCCCCTGCCGGCTTGACCTCTGACCCTCGGCTCTGCTTACACTCCGCATGGCGGTGTCCTCCTTTCCGCCGGAAGTCCTCCGGCTTGGTTTTTGTCAACGGAAAGGTGTACACCGCCTTCCCTCTTTTTCCACACCTTCTGAGGGTACCTCCTGCTGGATGAACGAGACGGTCTGGTTGCCTGCGATTCCCGGTACGCCGTCCGCTTGCCCTCCGCGCGCAGTGTCGGGCGCTCGCCGAGCGGGGCGCTCACCAGCTTACAGTCCTCCAGGTCGGGACGGAGTACCTCGAAGAGCGCCTGCGCGAGCTCCCAGAACCGGCCGTCCTCCAAGAGGTCGCGCTCCGCCGGATACCGAACCAGGTCGCCGCGCTTCTCCTTCTTTCAGAGTAGCGTGGCCCCGTGGAGCGCATCGATGAGGGGCGGATTCGGATCCATTCCCAGGCCCCGTCTGTCGGCGCGGTCCTCGAGGAGCGCCGGCCGGGCACTTCGACCCGTCCACCACGAAGATGCCCTGGCCGCAAGCCCAGAAGCTTGCCGGTCTCTCGACTTTCGTGCACCAGCTTCGAGAGGCCGTGCTGCTCACGACCCGACGACGCCAGGGGACAGGACGTCGGTCAAGGTCGCTGCGGTCCTCGGCTTCAAACCTCCAACAAGACTTATTCTCGCCCGAGTTCGGCTTCCGTCTGGTCTCGGCCTATCGCTGTTGAAGGGCCGCAAATGAGGTACGCCTTCCGCTTTTCTATTGTGCCGACCTTGCGGGAATCCATTCCTTGCAAGTAAAACATGAGCGTCTACCAATTCCCTGAGGCGAAAGATCTCCCACTCCTCCGGCAGCGGGCCGAGCTCGGTCATCTTGAAGCCGTCTGAGAGGTCTGACCTAACACCGGACATAATGCAACTCCACTGGTGGCCCGGTTGTCTCCGCCCTATTGTGATTTCCGGGCCGTTGGCAGGGCAGTCGAAAGACGGCCGCCTTTGTGCATACTTCCTCGAACGCGCATGTGCGGCAACAAAGATGTTGCTCGAAACGCCAGATTTCGCAGAACGCTTCGCCCTCATTGCCGCTCCTCGGACCACAGCGGCCTTGGTTCTGCGCGGTGATCGGGCTTGCCTTCGCCGCTCCAACATCCCTGTGAGCGCAATGATGCAGTTCCCCCGAAATAAAGAAGGCACGAAGTGAGACAGACCGAACTGTAATTGGCCCCGGATTGGATGGCACACCCGCACTGTTGCACGCGGTCCAATCGTGGTACGGACAGCCAGGAACAGAGGGCGTCGGAAGGAGGTAGTGAGTCCTATCTCCTGTCACCATGAGGAACTGGTCGCGGTCGTGCTCGACTACACCCCGAATAGCCGCGAAGCCGTCCTCATCCCCGTAGTGTTTGGAGAGAGGAAAGGGATGGAGGGACGTTCCCAACGCGTGATTCACCGAGCAGAGCAAATCCTTAGCTGCTTTCCCAACGTCGGCGAGGTGCCCGGCAAGGTCACTGCTTTTATGCGGTAACTCGTAATCTTGCGGAGGTGCCTCCACACGCAACCACGCGCCATATCGCGAGCGGAGAAAGACCACCGGGGCTACCTTGATAACCGGCGCAGGCCGATAAACTCCCGGTTGCTCGATGTAGCGGAGCTGTAACCCGTGCATGGCACGGTCGACCGCTCCGGGATCAACATAGAAAGACAGTTCCCCGGGCACCAGCGTCGGTGTTTCCTTCAAGACATGCTGGTGTTCCAGGTCCCGGAAGAGTTCGGTGAAGCGCCTTTCTATGTCATTACGGTCCGTGAATACGAGAATCCGGTTAGGATCGTGGCTTCCCTCTTTCAGGAACGCATCTCGAGGATCGAGGAAGAGAATGAGCCAGTCCCCGTTGGTGGCAACCGCGCGCCGCGGAGCTTTCCCAGTCTGTTCACTGGCGGAGCGGACATAATCCCTGAGGTTATCGAGCCAGGTCCCCCACTCGCCCATGAGTTTCTCACCGGCAAGGCCCCTGCTCACGATTTCCGAAGGGCTCGCTGCTGGAGACCGAGCCTGAGGCAACTCAGCACTCGATCTTTTTGTCTCGACGATGAGCAAGGGGTTATTGGTCTGTTTCTCCAGAGCGAGGTAGTCGAAAAAACGAATGGTTCCCCCGCCATGAGAGCGGACGGGTACCTCAGGAATCACATTCGGCAGGCCGTCTTCTGGCCGCGCATCCAGTCGCCAGTTCAAGGCAGCCAAGAAAGCGTTCACAATGTAGGCGCGCACATGGGCCTCCAGGCTCTGGTCCAGCAGATCCTTCTGCGGACTTCCAGCATATCTTCTGCGGACCTCGGCAATGCGCGGAGCGAAAAGTCGCTCGTAGTTTCCGGAAAGCTCACGGAACCGTAGAAGAAACTCGTTCGCGTTGCGTACCCGACTCACCGGAAGATCTCCTCCAGCCGGTACGCGAGCCGTCTGGCACTAGGCCAACCGGCCTGGACGAACACGTCAAGGGCTTCTAGCAGGGTTTGGCGGCATTCGGGATCATCCCTGAGCAAAGACCGGTAGTCGGCCAGGTAGCGCTCGACGAGCCTGACGATGAGATCGGCCGCCAAAGACTCGTACTGGTATCCCCCCTGCTGACCCGCGCGAAGCACAGCGCCGATTCGGAGAAAAACATCGCGAGGGTCGACAGGAATAAGGAACTCGAGAGTTTCCAGGACATGGTGGGCAACGCTCGGGTAGCCGACTTTCGCAAGCTCGTCGAGGATCCTACCGGCCTCCTGATAAAACCTCATGGACTCAGGTTTCAGCGTTCGAGCACCGGTAGGCTGATCGTGGTGCTTGCTGTCGTACGCCCCTGAGGCAAAGTAGACTTCCGTCCCGACGCCATTTATAAGACGGAAGAGCGATTTGGCCTTTTCCCGATCGTGCTGAGGCCACTCGCTGGCACCAGCCCCGGTGTGCCGTCCCTCGAGCCGCCGCAGACCGTCGCACGCGGAACGCAGGAGACGTTGGAGCAGGTCCAACGCTCGCCGGCGAACAGCGTCCGCTTTCGGGTCGGAAGGACTCGTGGGGCCTTGCGTGATTGGCCGGCGAAGGCAAGCTAAAACATGATGTGCCTCCTCGGGATAATCGGCCGGATTCGACGCTATCGCTAGAACGACCTCACGGCAGAGGGAGTGACCGCGCCAGATGTAGAGATCCGTGAAGAGCCCTACGCAGAATTCCCTAACCCTTTCGGCTCCCGGCCCTTTTCTGATGCGGTCGCAAATTGTTTTCGTCAGGGCAGCGACGCGGTCCGGTTCAGCCCCAGCGAGTCGCTGGAGTGGTCCGACTAGAAGTCCCTGGAGAACCCCCCGGCTCCGGTCTTCCCGAGACAGGCGATCGATGATGGGCCACATTGATTGGGGGGCTGTTCGGTATAGAGCATTAAGTGCTTTGGCTACCTGATAGCGCACGGCAGGTACGGGGTCCTCGCTCAACCGCTTAATAGCCTCAAGTACAGCACCACCTACACAAGTAGGGTGGCGTGCAATGACAACGAGCCCTTCGGCCGCCTTGATCCGCGCTGCGGGACTCCCCCATGAGGGGTGCTCATCGAACTGGGCGTCGTACTCAGGATCAGGGGCGGGGTCTGGGTGATTACTCGCTTTCAGCAGGACGTCCTTTACGAACCTCCCCGGCTCGTCATCACAGGAAAGCTCGTCGGCGCGCGCGACTCGGGCGCATGCCTCGGCGAGGCAATCCCAGGCGTAGTCGCGCTGCTTCGGGTGAACGCCGTCGGCGTCAGCACGGGAGACGGCTCCATGAAGCGCTTGCAGGGCCGGCATGACATTGATAATCTCCTGCCAGGATGGGACGGAGTTGAGGTGCTCATCGGCAAACTCCTTAACTGGCCGCTCCAGTTCTCGGATCTTCCGGTTCGCCTCGGCCTCCACCGGCACCCCCTGATCTTTTGGATACTCTTCCTCACCGTAGGGACGACCCGCGAATTCTCCAAATTGCACCGGCGGTTCATTGGATGGGACGGCGTTCTTCGTCGTGAGGTCCTCGAGAAGACGGGAGGCCTCCTCGGTGACGATTGCCTCGTTTGGAAGGCATCCAAGAAGGCGATCACGTATGTGTTCCGCTTTCCCACGACGGTCTGCCGGTACTGCCTCAGGAATGCTGAGAATGGCCTCCTCGATACGCCGGCGGTCCTCATCGTCTAGGGTCGAAAAAATCGCCCTGATAAACTTCCCGACGGGAGTCGTCGTGTCGTAAGCGGTGAGGATCGGGACAGCCCAGGCAAGGGGCAGAATTTCTCTACCAAGTGTACTAGGAAACCGAGCACCTACCAGAACGAACCGACGCCAGAGAACCGCTAGCCGGTTTTCGGCGATGGCGATCTGGAAAAGTTTGCGCAGTTCCCCAACAGCCTCCGGTCGCTCTGCCAGCCTTTCCAGGTATTGCTGGAAGGCATCGAGCATCTTGAGGGGCTCGTCATGGTGATAGGTGTCGCCCTCGTCCCAGATGGCACTGTAGTCGGTGCGGAGGCGCGCCTCGCGACCGTTAAAGTCGAAGGTCTCCTCAGGCCATTCACCAGAGTTCGGGGAGTGGCGCCGAGCGACGTAGGCTTCCATCACCGCTATCAGGGCACGACTCGCCTGTTCGGGCGCGCGGTCTAGGAACTCCGGGAAGACTTCCGCCATCTGATACAGCGCCGACTGGTAGTCTTGCCGGCGATTGGAGATTAAGGGCAGGATACGGCTATGTCCGACGGGTGTTGGCTCTTCGGACTGTTCCTGGTGAGTAAAGGCGACGCGGTAGATCTCCTCAACCAGCCCCGGGTCCAGGGGAATCAGCCGCTTGATCTCGCGTGCCAGCCAGGGCATCTCTTCGAATCCGAACTGCGAGAGGTGTGACGGCTCCAGGCACCGCCGAATCAAGGCAGCAGACGCGGGCGGATCGCTCTCGAAAGTCCTGCAGACAGCTTGAAGAGCATGGATTACCAGCCAGCCGTCTCTGGGCACCTGAGACCATGCAAACTCCAGGAGCCGCCGCGCGGTCTGCCCGGCAGCGGCTCGCTGTGCTCGGGTGAAGCCTTCAGGGTTGTCACACATGGTCGCGAGGAGGGACCGAACCGTATAGGCCACAGAGGGCCGGAGGTTTCGGCTCACACGTTCGAGCAGTTCACACCAGGGGCCTGCACCAGGTCCTAGGAGGCATGCCCCATGGACCCCGGCGAGCAGAGCCCCGACGAGATGGCGCAGCGCCTGCTCAGCGGCGTTTTGGTCCTGGGCGTCCGGACCCTCCAAGGCTGCGCACAGGGGCTCGAGCTCGGACAGCGTTCCGGTCAGTTCTGCCGCCACGGAGGGACCGATCAGCTTGCCGATCTCGGCGATTCCCGTGGTGCGAGTGACTCCGAAGACCAGATTCCAGAACTGGCGACGACCAGCGTCGGCGTTCCACAGATGGCTGAAGTGAAAAACGATACTGGGCCGTATGGCGACAACGAGATCCGGGTCGCCTGCAAGACGCTCGACCAACGCATTGCGTGGACCTCGCAGCAACAGTCTCGAGACGCCATAATCGAAGAGAACATGGTGGGCAAACGCGAGGTTATACCGGTCTGGTTCCGCTTCAGGGGAAGGTTGCCACTCGATGAGAACCTGCGTGGCGAGGAGATCATTGAGCACAGCGCTCGTATCCGTCCGTGCAACCGCCGCACGGTCGATACGGAGTGAACGATCTCCCACCATCTTCTCGCATACTTCTCGCAGAACCGCTTCACGTGCATCTCCCTGCTGGTCGGAACGGATCACTCGGTGAAGCCAGTATCGGTCCAGGAGCGCAATTCGGGTTCTTATCGGCGTCAGTTCATTCGGGCTAACGCCCGCGCTGAGCAACTCGGCAGCGAGTCGCAGGTTAAACGGTACCCGCAGAAGATCATGAAGTTCTGCAGGCGCGTTAAGGATAAGCGCGCGCAGCTCGGCGCATTGCGAGGCAATCTGGCCGAGCTCGTCGTCCGAGAGGCGGGGGATATTGAGATGCCGAACACTTCCAAATTCCCCATCCCGGAACTCCGTCGGGGGAGAACCGGCGAAGAGCTCCTTGAGCTCCACTCCGTAACGCAGGTCGAACTTGCGAATGGAGGCCACTACGCGCCAGCGCCCGCCCTTTTGAGCGACCAGGCGGATGAGATCCCGAATCATCGTTCCGACAGGATCCCCACGCGCTGCATCCAGGGCGTCGATGACGAGGAAGGCCGGCTTCAATCCAGGCAAATTCTCGAGCACTTCAGGCAATTCGTGATCTAAACCAAGTTCCTGACGAAGCTCGCCAAGGCTACGGGCCGCGATACGATCGACCGCAAGGAGTACGCAGTCTCGTCCCTCCTCCCTGAGCGCTTTAACGAGATCGTGCAAAGCTCCGGATTTCCCGGCCCCTGGTTCACCAACAACAAGGATGGAATTCCCTTCTGCAGCCTGGCGAAGATCTTGGGTGCACACCCGCCGAATCTTGATCGTGGTAGGACCTACGCGGATTCGCGAGAGATGGGCAAGCGCGTCAACGGTGGTCTCGGAGTATCTCCGAAGCTTTTCAACATCGTTCTGGTAGCTCCGCAGGACTTTGAGTGGGAGTCCGGCGTTCAGGAGTTCGCTTTGGAGAGCTAAGCGATCAGCGCCGGAGCGATGGGCGGCAAAGCTTGCGCATGACTCTATGAGCTTCGCCCACGCTACTTCCGCCTCGTCCGGGTTCGTCAAGACGGCTTGCCGCAGGAGGTCTTTGGCGTGTCGTTCGTCAGTGCCTTCCGCTTCCACATCAAGCACATGCACGCGGATGAGAGAGACAAGCTTTCTTAGATCCTGCTCGGAAGGTCGCGAACCCGTGCGATTCTCCCACGATCGTTCAAGATGGCCCTGCACGACCTGGAGCACCCGGCGCTCCTTCTCGTTTAGAGCGGCATCTTCCAGCGACCGGCCTTCCGCCCTCGACCTGGAGAGCAAGTTGCACAGGTTCACGCGCACGGGCTCAGAGCTAGAAGGAGATGTGACCAGCACGAGCCGGTCCTTCTGCGGATCGAGGGGACGATCCCAAGGGCGAGAGCCACCCTCGCTATTTGCACAGGCGATAAACTGGCGAACAACCTGGTCGAGAGCGGAGGCGAGGTCCGAGTCTGGAGACTGCGAAAGCTGAAGAGTCCGCTTGATTTGGGCGAAGACCAGGCCGTTGGCCGAAGTTCCTACCAGCAGATCGTCTACGGGTTGTTCGGTCTCGCACCGAAGCCATTCGAGCGTGGTCCCTTCAGGAAGATCCCATGGAGGGCTTACGTCCTTCTCTGCGAGAATGTAGGCTGCGACCCAGGCCGCTACACGGTGCTGAAACTCCATGCCGCCTGCCGCGGCTGCTCCACCGGCTGAAGGTCTGGATTTCATCGTGTGAAAAACCCTGTTGACAGAGATTCCTTTGCTCCCGTGGAAATCAACTGGTCTCGACTGCCGAAAGACGAGTTCCCAGCAGAGCTGTTCGTACACAGCTCTGCGCTCGCCTTTGCCTTGACCCTGTCGCTGGCGGTTTGCAAGCTACTTGGCCCGCTTCGGGCCCCTTTGTGGTGCCTTTTCGGCACCTTCCACAGCATGCCTCCGCCTCCGAACGCCCTCATTACGGGGCTCATGAGCCCTTTTCGAGCCCATTGTGAGCCTTTTGAGCCCATTGCGAGCCTTTCAGCGTGTAGCGGGTCCCACGGCCTCGGCCTCCCTTCCTGACCAGGATCCCTTTTCCGACCAGCTCGTCGAGATCCCGGGTGACGGTCGGTTTCGAGGCTCCCGTCAGCTGCTGGTACTCCTTGTTCCCGATCGTGCCGCGGTCCTTTAGATACAGCACCGCCTTCACCTGTCGCTCGTTGAGCCCCACGGCCCGGAGCCGCTTGGGCGTGTAGGGGTCCTTTAGGAAAACAACCCGGAACCCACCGGCTTCCTCTTGGAACTCCGGCTCCGGCAGCCCGGCCTGGCGGCACCAGGCGAGAATGCGCGTCGTCCCGGTCCCCCACTGCTCGATCAGACCGGCCGAGTAGAGGGTCCGGGCAATCAGGGGATTGCGGAGGACCGAAGGGTGGCTGGGAGCACGCAATTGCTCCAGCCGGATGCCCTCCGGAAGGCCGCCGGGATTCCAGATCTCGAGCGAATCCTCGAGCAGCCGCACCTGGATGTCGCCCGGCGCCGCGTAGTCGCGATGGACGAGGGCATTGGTCACCGCCTCGCGGAGCGCATCGAGCGGGTACTCCCAGACCTCGCGGTGCTGAAGCCCTTCCAGGGTGGGCGCTGTCGCACGCACATCCAGCGCGACCTTGAGGAGGCGTCGGAATCGCTCCAAGGCGCCGTCGAGCTGCTCCCAGAGCGTCCCCTCGAACTCGTGGGTGTCGAGGATCTGCGTTCCTTTGAACACGCCAATGCGAAGGCGTGCGGCCGGGAAGATTTGCTGCGGCCGCTCAGTGAAGAGGAGCACCGCGGCGTTGGTGAGCCTGCTTTCGCGCAGAAGACCGAGGTTCTGCAAGATGCGCTCGGGCTCGTTCGGATCGACCTCTGGTAGTCGCCTTTTGGCGAGGTCGGCGAATCGGCGGATGGCGGAGCTGGCCACCCGATCCAGGTCAAAAGGGCTCGGCAGTCCGTCCCAGCTCTGCCCAGAGCGCTCGAGCACGAGCCGGCCGAGCTCCTCGGGAGATAGGTCGCGGTTGGTGCTCCCGACGCGCGTGCGGTACCGGCCATTGAGCCCGACCACACCGCGCGCCGGCTCCACCCGGACCTCGATGACCTCGTACCCGTCCATGGACCGCCTCGACACCGAGGGGGTCAAGCCGAGCCGCGACGCGACGGTATTGGCGATCCGCTGCACCTCCGCATCTGGATCGGCGACACCGACCACTTCGCCGTCGTCTTCGACGCCCACAAGAAGCGTGCCGCCGCGGGCATTGGCGAAGGCCGCCAGGTCCTCGAGCGCCTGGTCGGTCCACTGGCGCTTGAACTCGACGGTTTCGCCTTCGTGGAGGTCAATCCTCGGCACGGAAGTCTCCGAGTCCGAGCGCTTTCAGAACGCGAGCGAGCTCCCGGTCGGCTTCGGCGCGTTCTTCCTCTGCCTCGCGGAGCAGAACGACGGCTTCTTTGAGCGGAACCACGTCTTCTTTCTCGTTGATCGCCACGTAGCGGCTGGGGCTCAGGTTGTAGTCGTTGCGGGCCGCGTCTTCCCGCGTGACGATCGCGGAGAGGCCCGATTCCGCCGTCCAGGTGTGGTAGAGCTCCGCCACCTTGGCAATGTGGTCCTCGGTCAGGTAGTTCTTCGGCCTTCCCTTGGCAAAGAGCTTGCCGGCATTGACGAGCAGGATCTCGCCGGGACGGCGCTTTGCCCGGTTCACCACCAGAACGATCCCCGGGGCCGTGGTGTTGTAGAAGAGGTTCTCAGGGAGGAGGACCACGGCCTCGATGAGGTCGTCCTCGACGAAGCCGCGGCGGATGTCTCGCTCGCGGTTGGAGCCCTGATTGCCGCTGCCTCGGCTGACAGCGCCGGTATCGAGCACGACCGCCATCCGTCCCCCGTCTTTTAGGGAGGCGACCATGTGCTGGAGCCACCCCCAGTCCGCGCTCGAGGCCGGCGGAGCGCCGCGGCCGAAACGTCCGAAGGGATCGCTCTGGTACAGGCTCACCGGAAAATCCTGGTTCCACATGGGATTCGCGGTGACGAGGTCGAACCGGCGGAGTCGGCCTTCGGAATCCGTGAATGCGGGCCGCCGCATGGTGTCGCCGAGCCGGATGTCGGCCTCCATGTCGTGGATGAAGGCGTTCATGCGCCAACGCAGCCGGGGTGTGCTACGAGCGAACGTAACTGTTCACCTCCTCATAGGAAATCCTCTCTACCGGGGTGAAATCGTAGCCGACGGTCTCCGTGTGGCGTGGCTTGAAGAGGGGTTGCCCGTCCCAGTCGACCATCTCCTCCTTCAGGCGACGGAGGAAGAATCGGTTCCGCGCCTTGCTGATCGGGCGCTCGTTCTCGAAATCCTCCTCTCCCGAAGCTCTGTCCGGCGCGGTGCCTGCTGCGAACGCGGTCGGCGACGTGCTCGTCTTTCTGGAACAGGTCTTCATCGAGGAGCAAAAGGAGCCGGCGAAACGTGTCCTTTCTTCCTCGGTGCGGGGTCGCCGTGAGGAAGAGCAGATGATCGGTCTTGCGGGCGAGCGCCTTCACGGCCTTGTAGCGCTCGCTCTCCTCGAGCTTGGTGCCGTACTCGTAGGCCGAGAGCTTGTGGGCCTCGTCGACCACGACGAGGTCCCACTGGGTCTCGGAAGCGGCTTTGAGACAGCCCTCGTTGCGCGCCAGGAAATCGATGGAAGTGACGAAGATGCCCTCTTCGTAGCGGGAGAACTGGCCGGGCTCCGCTTCGAAAGACGCGCGATTCACGAGCCGCGCGTAGAGGCCGAACTTCTCCTGGAGCTCCTCCTCTTTCCACTGCTTCGTCAGGCCGCCCGGCGTGATGATCAAGACCTTCTGGACCACCCCCCGAAAGAGCAGCTCCTTGATCAGAAGACCGGTCATGATGGTCTTGCCTGCCCCCGTGTCGTCGGCGAGCAGGAACCGGATTCTCGGAAGGGGAAGGAGATAGCGATAGACGGCCTCGACCTGGTGAGGTAGCGGATCGACGATGCTGGAGTTGACCGCGAAGAGCGGGTCGAACTGGTGGGCGATGCGGATGCGCTCCGCCTCGGCGCCCAGGAGGAAAAGCTGGGCATCGCCATCGAACGTATGCTCCTGGCCCCGTACCTTGACGAGGGCGGCCAGCTCCTCAGCGGTGAGGGGACGTTTCACCATCCGGCGGGACTGCAGCCCGACTCCCTCGACCAGCCACTTGTTGCCGAAGGGAGCGACACGCTGGATCTCGACGAGCTCGGAGGACTCCAAGCCCGCGACCACGTCGCCCGGAGCGAGATCTTGACCGTTCTGCATCATCGCCGGAGAGGCCCTCCCACTGCGGACGGAGCTCTTCCTCTTATCATGGCGAGAGTAAGAGGTGGAACGTCCAGCCCCCGTCGTCCCGCGCCACGCTGGACGGTCGGCCTTCTGTGAAGGCTCGGGTTGCGAAACGGCAACGGCCCACGCGGAGCTGCCGCGCTCCCCGGGCGATTTGCTCAGCCCGCGTTTTCGTCCGTTCGGGCCGCGCCTCGACACGCTTGCCGCCGATCGGGCTCACAGCGCCTGGGTTCGCGTGGTAATCGTGACAGAGATTTCCCCATGGCCCGTGCCGACGCGAGACCGCCGCTTTCGACGAGGCTTTTCTACGGCGTCGGGTCCGTCGCCGACGGCACGAAGAACGCCTCCTTCAACGTCTTCCTCCTCTTTTACTACAACCAGGTGCTCGGGCTTTCCGGCACGCTCAGCGGCCTCGCGATCTTCGCGGCGCTCTGCGTCGACGCCATCACGGACCCGCTCGTGGGCTCGCTCTCCGACAGTTTCCGCTCGCGGTGGGGCCGCCGCCACCCCTTCATGTACGCCTCGGCCCTGCCGACCGCCGTTTCGTTCGCCCTTCTTTTCAGCCCGCCCTCGGGGCTCGGCCAGACGGGTCTTTTTTTCTGGCTTCTCGCCTTTGCCGTGGGGGTGCGGGTCTTCCTCACGTTCTACCTGATCCCGAGCGGCTCGATGCTTCCCGAGCTCACGCCGGACTACGACGAGCGCACCTCGCTGGTGAGCTACCGCTTTTTTTTCGGCTGGGCCGGAGGGCTCCTGACGGCGCAGGTGGGCTACCTCTATTTTTTCGCCCCTTCCGAACGCTTTGCGGACGGCCGCTTCGACCCGGACGCCTACGGCAGCTTCGGTCTTGCGGCCGCGGCCCTCATTTTTTTCGCGATCCTCGCCTGCGCCGCGGGCACGCACCGGTGGATTCCCAGGCTCCGCGCCCCCACGGGCGATTCGCCTTTCTCTCTCGGCCGACTCCGCGACGAGGTGCGCGCGGCGCTCCGGAACCGCTCGTTCCGGATGCTCGTCCTCGGCGCCTTTTTCGCCTCGGTGGCTGCGGGCTTCAACGACGTCTTCGGCCTCTACATGACGACCTACTTCTGGCGGCTCGAGACGCGGGAGATCGGGATTCTCGTCTGGGCGCTCGCCCTCGGAGTGGTGCTCGCGGTCCTGGCGACGAGGTCCGTCACGCAGAGGTTCGACAAGAAGAGAACGGCGGTCGCCCTCTCGGCGGCGGGCCTCACGCTGGGGCCCCTGCCCGTCTTCCTGCGTCTGGGTGGCGCCTTTCCGGGTAACGACGACCCTCTCCTTCTTCCGCTTCTCTTCGTGCACTCGCTGGCGATGGGTGTCCTCGTCGTGTCGAGCGGCATCACGATCGCGTCCATGGTGGCCGACATCGTCGACGAGCACGAGCTCGAGACGGGCCGGAGGCAGGAAGGTGTGTTCGTCGCCGCGCTCGCCTTCGTCGGCAAGACGACCTCGGGCCTCGGGGGACTTCTCGCCGGGGCCGCGCTCGACGCGATCGGCTTTCCGCGCGGCGCGGAGCCGGGCTCGGTGGGCCCGGAGCTTCTCCTCGAACTCGGTCTCGTCGCCGGGCCCCTGCTTCTCGGCCTCTACCTCCTCGCCCTTCTCTGCCTCGCGCGCTACGAGATCACGCGCGAGCGGCACGGCCGCACCCTCGCGGCGCTGGCGGCCAGGTCCTCGGCGGCCGCGGGGAGTTGAAACGCGGCAAGCGACCCGGAGGGACGCGCGCCGTCGCGTCCGTATCCGCAAGGACGGGTCGTGCCACGAAGGGACACGGCCCCACGGAGGGACGCGCTCCGTCGCGTCCGGAGGGCGGGGACGAGCCCGGCAATCGCGCGTCCGATCGTGGCCGATGCCACGAAGGAACAAGGGACCCGACAGAGCGGGTCCCTCCGAAATGCACGGACGAAACGCCGCAGCCCGATGCGGAGGGACGCGCTCCGTCGCGTCCGGGGGCCGGGGGGACGAACGCGGCCGTCGCGTAGGCAAGGACGGCCCGCGTGATCCACGAAGGCGGCGACGGCAGAGGGGACCCGATGGAGCGACGAGCCTCGATGGAAGGTTGGCCCCCCGCCCTTTTCGCCTAGGCCGTAGAGTATCCAGCCCCTTGCGGAGCCCAAGGTCGGCAGGCGAAAGCACTGGGTCGGAGGGCCGAAGACCCGAATACCACGGGCGGGAGTCGATGGACAAGGGCCTCGGTCGCGAGTCGCCGTGAGCGCAAATGGCCGATGTGTGCCGGAGGGACCGAGGGCGGCAAGGTGCTCTGCGAACCCGATCCAGGGCCGGCTCCTGCCCCGGACGGGCGAAGGGGCCCGTAGCGTAGGGTCGGCATGGGCCGGGAGCGCCGAGGAGCCGGCGTGGTCCGCCAGGCGTCGCAGCCCGAGGAGCCCCGCGGGGTGTGGAATTCCTCCGGCGGATCGGGATAACTCTCGGGCGTGCGCAAGATACCGGCGAAGCTCGTCCTGCGCGACGCAACCCTGGTTGCCGCGACGCTGCTTTTGTGGGCGCTCGACGCGAGGTACCGCCACACGCCGGGCGCCGTTTCGGCCGTCGTGGGCCTTGCCGCCGCGCTCGGCGCCGTTCTCTGTGCCTACCTTGCCCACGAGTGGGGACATCTCCTGGGGGCGCTCTCGCGGGGAGCCGCCGTCCATTTCGCCCGAAGGCCCACCGAGGTCTTCCTCTTCCGGTTCGATTCGGAGCGGAACGGCACGCGCGAGTTTCTGGGCATGTCCTACGGCGGCTTTCTCGCAAGCTCGCTCGTCCTGGTGCTCTACCTTTTCCTCCTGCCGCTCGATGCGCTGTCGGGTCGGGTGACCTTGGGTCTGGTTCTCGTGGGCGTCGTGCTCACGGCCGTGGTCGAGGTACCGATCGCCTGGCGCGTGGCCCACGGCGCGCCGATCCCGCGTGGCGCGGCGTACAAGAGCGGCGGAGCGTGAAGACATGGAGGCTCGAGAAAGGCTCATCGTCGCGCTCGACTTCCCGGCGGACCCCGAGAATCCCACGCGCCCCATCCTCCCCGAAGACGCCTACCGGATCGTGGAGACGCTCGGTGACCTCGTAAGCTTCTACAAAGTCGGCTGGCCCCTCTACATGACCGGCGGCACGGACGTCGTCCGCGGGCTCAAGAAGAGGGGCAAGCGCGTTTTCCTCGACCTCAAGTTCGGCGACATCCCCGAGACCGTCCGCCGCCTTGTCGAAGTGGCCGTGGCCGAAGGCGTGGACCTTCTCACGGTGCAGGGGCCGCGGCAGACCGTGGAAGCCGCCGTGCGGGCGCGCGGCACGGCTCCGCTCGGGATTCTTTCCGTGACCCTGCTCACGAGCCTCGGCCAGGATGACCTGCGCGAGATGGGTTTTGCGGGCACGGTCGAAGACTTCGTCGTCCGGAAGGCCGAAGAAGCGCGGATGGCCGGGGCGGACGGCGTCGTTGCTTCGGCGCGCGAAGCTCTCGCCGTGCGCGGCCGCATCGGCACGCCCGGGTTTCTCGTCGTGACGCCCGGGATCCGCCCGAGGGGCGCGGCCGCCGAGGACCACGCCCGGTCGGCCACGCCTGCCGAAGCGCTCGCGGGCGGGCGCGGACTACCTCGTCGTCGGCCGCCCGATCACGAGAGCTCCGGACCTCCGGGCCGCGGCTCGGGAGGTGATTGCCGAGATCACCCGGGGCGTGGGCGACCGCTGAGGTCAGCATGCGGCGTCGGACGCGCGGCCACCGCCGGGGCGCAGCGTCATGTTCCGTCTTGGGCGCCGGAAGGCGGCGCGTGGCTGCACCCGCGGGGTCGCATCCTCGACGGCACGCCGACTCCCGCGTAACATCGCGCCGCGCGATTGCGTCGGATTTGTTCGTGCGAGGCTCGGCGGCCCTCCGATTGCGTGCCGGGGGCGGACGGACGTGCCCCGCATGAGCACGGCCACGACAGAGCGTGGAGGATGTGAAAAAATTCCGAAATTTACCCTGGAGGGATTCGGCTCTGGGGGCGGAGTGTGGTAGGGAGGGGAAGCTACGGTGGGGAGGTGAAGGGATGGAGCAGGTGGAGCTTCTGGGCGGGGAGAGTGCGGAGGAGAGGAAGCGGAGGCTCGCGGAGGCGCGGGAGCGGCGGCGGGCGGAGGCAGCGAAGGCGGCACCGCGGGTGGTGAGAGCGGAGCGGAGCCAGCTTCGGTGGGAGGTGGTGGATCTGGACGGCGAGCTGCCTCAGACGCACCGGGCCCGCAGTGTGTTGGCGGTCGTGAAGAAGCTGAACCTTTCGGCCTTTTACGAGAGGATCAAGGCGCGGGGGAGCTGGGCGGGGCGGGATGCGACGGATCCGCAGGTGCTTTTGGCGCTGTGGCTCTATGCGACGGCGGAGGGGGTAGGCAGTGCGAGGGAGCTCGAGAGGTTGACGGAGCAACACGTGGCTTACCGGTGGCTTCGGGGCGGGGGTACCGGTGAATTACCACACGCTGAGCACGTTTCGGAGCGAGAACGCGGAGGCGCTCGAGGAGCTTTTCACGCAGGTGTTGGCGGTGATGATGGCCGAGGGGCTGGTGCGGCTTCGGCGGGTGGCGCAGGACGGGACGCGGGTGCGAGCTTCGGCCGGGGACCGGTCGTTTCGGAGGAGAAAGAAGGTGGAGGAGCTGCGGGCGGAGGTACGCAGACAGATCGAGGCGCTGCGTGGGGAGCTCGAGGCACCGGCACGGCGGAGCCTCTCGAGGAGGAAGCAGGCTGCGCAGAGGCGAGCGCTCGAGGAGAGGGAGAGGAGGCTTACGAGGGCGCTCGAGGAGCTCGGGGCTTTGGAGAGGGAGCGCGAGGGTTACAAGAAGGGGGCGAAGGAGCCCTCGGGGGAGCCACGCAGCTCGACGACGGACCCCGAGGCGCGCGTGATGCGGCAGACGGGCGGGGCGTATCTTCCGGGCTACAATGTCCAGCTGGCGACGGACGCGGAGAGCGAGGTGGTGGTGGGGGTGGAGGTGAGTCAGGGGAGGACGGATTTTGCCGAGGCGGTGCCGATGCTGGAGCAGCTTGAGCGGAGGTTCGGGAGGCTTCCGGAGCAGTATGTGGTGGACACGGGCTACACGAGCGTGGAGAACGTGGAGGAGCTCAGTGCGCGGGGTGTGGAGCTTTACGGGGCTTTACCGAAAAGGAAGGGGAAGCCCGATCCCTACGAGGTGCGGCCCCGGGACAGCGAAGCGGTGCGGCAGCTCAAAGAGAGGATGAGGACACCGGAGGGGCGGGCGATCTACGGCGTGCGGGCTCGGGTGAGCGAGCGGGTGCACGCGGACCTCAAGCGCTGGAGGACGCTCGGGAAGATCGTCTTACGGGGGAGAACGAAGGTGCGGTGCATCGTGTTGCTGAACGTGATCACCTACAACCTGCTGCGGTGGTTCGCCCTTCTTGCGGCCGCGGGCGGAAGCTAAGGCGTCGTAGGCGCGAGAGAGGGCCGAAACCGAAGACGAAAAGACCGGAAGGAGGTGGCAAGCCGGGGCTCGGTGGGAACCCCGGAGGCCGCCAGCCTTCTCTTTTTTCCTCCGACCGACCCCGGCGAGCTCCTGCTTCGCTGGCCTTTCGCCAAGACCCGAATTTGTTCACAACCCCGTGGCCCTCCGATTCCCCCGCGCGAAACGGAGGCCGCGTACGGGCGTTTTCCGTCGCGTCCGCGACGAACGACCTTGCCGGGCGCAAACGCGTCCCACCCGGAGGGACGCGCGCCGGCGCGTCCGGGGCGGGCGGGGGAATCGACGCGACGGTTCGCATCCAGGGATCGGCGGTTGCGGCAAAACGCGGTGGGCCATCCCGCCGTGACGGGCTCCGTCGTGTCCGGGGGCCGCGCGTTTGAATGTGCCCGTGACCTTTGCAATGCCGCGCGGCGTCCGCTCGGTCGACGCGGCCTCCGGTCGGAGGGACGCGCTCCGTCGCGTCCGGGGGGGGCGGCACGCATGAACAAGGACCCGACAGAGCAGGTCTTTCCGACGCACACGGCCACGACAGAGCGTGGACCGTGTGAGAAAATCCGCCGGGCGCGACCGGGTCTGTTGATTTCGTCGGATTTTCTTGCGTGGAATCCGGCAGAGCCGGAATTTGGGTCCACGACCCCGGGTCCCGCCGATGACCACGGCCACGACAGATCGTGGCCCTCCGATTGCACGGACGAAACGTCGCGTGGAGATCGATGCGCGCCGGGCGCAACCGGTCGGAGGGACGCGCTCCGTCGCGTCCGGGGGTGGCACGCACGAACAAGGACCCGACAGAGCAGGCCTTCCGATGAT
>BPJZ01000035.1 GCA_026004875.1 Candidatus Poribacteria bacterium
CGTCTGCCCGGTTTGTCGCTAGAATCCCGGTACAGCTCGTTCGAACTCAGACCTCGCCGCCCTTGGAGCGCCCATGGACGTCTTCGCCCTCCGGAATAGCCTGGTCAGTGAATACCGGGACTTCGTAGAGAGCTTCCTGACCATTCGAGATAGCCGAATTCGGGAATTCGTAGACCAGGCCCTTAGCGACGGGTTGCTCTGGCCAGAGGCACTGGTCCAGCTCAACCCAGGCTTCAAGACCCCGGCAGACGTTGACACACTTGTAGAACGTGGCCTGCTTCACGAGGAATGCCGCCGAATCTTCCGAAAGGACAAGAGCGAGGGTAACCCTCTTGGCAGGCCGTTAAAGCTCTATCAGCACCAGATCGAGGCTATAGAGGTTGCAGGGCGCGGGGAAAGCTATGTGCTCACAAGTGGCACTGGCTCCGGGAAAAGCCTTGCCTATCTCATTCCGATCGTGGACGCCATCCTGCGGGAAGGGCCCGGCAGGGGTATTCGGGCCATCATCGTGTACCCCATGAACGCCCTGGCCAACAGCCAGGCCGGCGAACTCCATAAGTTCCTCGAGCTTGGGTTCCCCGGAGGCCAGGGGCCCGTCCGCTATAAGAGGTACACGGGGCAGGAGTCGGACGAAGAGCGACAGGAAATTGTCGCTAATCCTCCAGATATCCTTCTCACCAACTACGTCATGCTAGAGCTCATCCTGACCCGGCCCTTTGAGCGGCCCCTCGTCCAGGCTGCGCGCGGCCTCAGGTTCCTCGTTCTGGATGAGCTCCACACCTACCGCGGGCGGCAGGGCGCAGACGTGGCGATGCTCGTGAGGCGGGTAAGGGAGGCTTGTGAGGCTCGCCAACTGCAGTGCATCGGAACTTCGGCGACCCTCGCAGGTGCCGATGACGTCCTGCAGCAGCGTGAGCGTGTCGCCGAAGTCGCACAGCTTCTCTTTGGGACTACCGTCAGGCCCGAAAGCGTCATCCTCGAAACCCTTCAACGGGTTACCGAGCAACGTGACATAATCGATCAAACCTTCATCGTTGAACTCCGTGAGGCCGTCGAATCCGGGTCGGTCCCTGCCTCGGCTGAGGAACTGAGGAGGAACGCCCTTGCCTGCTGGGTTGAGGAAAAGCTGGGGATTGAGCAAAAGGGCCCTTACCTGCGGAGGGCCAGGCCTAGGGCTATTCGCGGAAGCGGTGGCCTCGCAGCCGAGCTTGCCGAGCTCACAGGGCTCGAACCCGAAAGGTGTGCAGAAGCGATTGAGGCCATCCTCTCTGCCGGCTTCCGCGTCCTCAATCCAGAGACGGGCCAGCCGATGTTCGCCTTCCGTTTGCATCAGTTCTTCACCAGGGGCGACACCGTCTACGCCTCGCTCGAGCCCCCGGAATCCCGGTATCTGACCCTTCGCGAGCAGCAGTATGTTCCGGGCGACCGGTCCAGGCTGCTATTCCCGCTCGCGTTTTGCCGCGAGTGTGGCCAGGAGTACTACTCGGTCGCTGAGGCGAACAACGGAGCGAATGGCAATGTGTCTTCCACCCCTGGCGAGGTGCATCCGAACCAGTTCGAACCAAGGGACCCCCGTGTGGGGGCTGAAGGTGCCGCGTACCTGTACTTCCCTGATCCTGATGAAGCCGCAGATGCCTATCTGGACCGAATTCCGGACTCCTGGCGTGACCCCTCTTCCGAGAACGTCCTGAAAAGTAAGCGGGGCAAGCTCCCTCGAACTTTCCGCGTGGGGACGGACGGAAGGTTTTCCCCGGACGGCCACGAGGTCTTGGTCGTCCCCTCTCCAATTCCTTTTTGTCTCCGATGCGGGGTGTCATACGAGGGCAAGGAAAGGCAGGACTACGCCCGCCTCGCGACTATCGGTGAGGGTGGCAGGGCTTCCGCGACGACCATCCTCGTCGCTGAGGCACTGCGCCGCCTGAAGGATGGAGCCGGCCTCCCTCAGGAAGCCAGAAAAGTTCTTAGCTTCACCGATAACAGGCAGGATGCGTCACTCCAGGCAGGGCACTTTAACGACTTCGTTCAGGTTGGCCTGCTCCGCTCAGCGCTGCACCGTGCGGTCTCTCAGGCCGGGCCCGAGGGGCTGAGGTATGACGAGCTAACCCAGGCCGTCTTCAAGGCCCTTTCCTTGCCGTTTGAACAATATGCGAGGGACCCTGAGCAGCGGTTTGCTGCCAGAGAGGAGACTGCCCAGGCACTCCGGGATGTCCTCGGCTACCGCCTCTATCGCGACCTCGAGCGAGGATGGCGTCTGACGGCACCAAATCTCGAGCAATGCGGGCTTCTCAGGTTCAGGTACCTCTCGCTGGACGAACTCTGCTCCAGCGAAGAGCACTGGAGAGACCTTCATCCTGCGCTCGCAGGGGCGACGCCCGCTCAGAGGGAAGAGATATCGCGAACGCTTCTCGACCTTCTGCGCCGCGAGCTCGCTATCAGCGTCAACTACCTCGAGTCCGGCTACCAGGAGCGGATAAAACAGAGGTCCGGCTCCCGCCTGGCAGCCCCTTGGGCGCTCGACGAAGATGAGAAGCTCAAGAGTGCATCGGTAGCCTACCCCGGCCCTCGCCGCAATGGCGACGATAGGGACTGGAGGCACGTCTTTATCTCGTCGAGGAGCCTGTTTGGGCAGTACCTCAAAAGGGTCAACCTCTTCTCAGGTCTTCGACCTCCCAATCAAAAGGAAGTCGAGGAGGTCATTGCGAACCTTTTTCAGGTTCTGCGCATCGGCGGGCTGGTTGAGGTCATCGATAACCGCGACGAAGCTGCTCCCGGCTACCAGCTCTCAGCCGCCGCGATGATTTGGTTGGCCGGCGATGGAACAAGACCCATCCATGACCCCCTGCGGGTGACCCTCGCAAATGAGACCGCCAGGGGCGCAAACAGGTATTTTGTCGACCTATATCAGCAGATCGCTGACACGATGGTCGGCTTCAGGGCCGGGGAGCACACCGCCCAGGTCCAGTCTGGTGTCCGAGAATACCGTGAAAAGGCTTTCAGGGAAGGCCGGCTTCCCGTTCTCTTCTGCTCCCCAACCATGGAGCTTGGGGTCGACATCGCTGAGCTCAATGTAGTGAACCTCCGCAATGTTCCCCCTACCCCGGCCAACTACGCTCAGCGCAGCGGACGTGCCGGAAGGCGTGGCCAACCAGCCCTGGTCTTTACCTACTGCTCGGCCACCAGCTCTCACGACCAGTACTTCTTCAGTCATCCCGTCGAAATGGTCGCCGGCCAGGTGCTGCCTCCCCAGCTTGAGCTGGCAAACGAGGACCTCCTCAAAGCTCACGTTCATGCCGTCTGGCTGGCCGAGACCGGGCAGGACCTTGGGTCCTCGATGGCCGACGTCCTCGACGTCTCCGGAGAAGCGCCCACTCTTGAACTCCGAGCTTCACTGGGGGCCGCACTGGCCAATCCCGACGCCAGGGAGCGCGCTAAAGCCAGGTGCTCCAGCATCCTGGACACGGTTCCTGGCCTTAAAGAAGCCGACTGGTATCACGAAGGATGGCTCGATGAAGTCCTTGCCAAGGCGCACACCAGCTTCGACGCTGCTTGCGACCGCTGGCGCTCCCTCTATCGGGCAGCCCTCAATACCAGAGAAGAGCAGAATCGCATCATCGGCGACGCCTCCCGCACCAGTCAGGAGCGTGATCGTGCCAAGCGGCTCAGGGCCGAGGCCGAATCTCAGCTTGATCTGCTCCGCGCCGATACTGCAGGAACTCGGACATACCAGTCAGACTTCTACAGCTATCGCTACTTCGCCAGCGAGGGGTTCCTGCCCGGTTACAACTTCCCCAGGCTTCCGCTCTCCGCATTTATCCCCGGCCGGCGCGGTACCAAGGGACAAGACGATTTCCTCTCCCGCCCAAGATTCTTGGCTATCGAGGAGTTCGGACCCCGCAGCATCGTCTACCACGAAGGGGCGAGGTACGTCATCCATCGGGTCCTTCTGCCACCGAGCAGAACCCTTGACGGAAAGCTCGTCACCAGCTCGGCGAAGCAGTGCAGCGAATGCGGCTACCTCCACCTCATCATCGACCCCCCGGGCCCGGACCTGTGCGAGCGCTGCAACCATCTCCTCGATGCCCCCATCGATAGCCTCTTCCGCCTCGAGAATGTCTCCACAATCCGCCGTGAGCGGATTACCTCCGACGAGGAGGAGCGCGTTCGGGTCGGCTACGACGTGCAGACCGGCATCCGCTTCGCTGAGGAAGCCGGCGCCACTCGGGCCAGGGTTGCAGAAGTGCGCAAGGATGCGGAGAAGCTCGCAACCCTCACGTACAGCGGCGCCGCAACCCTCTGGCGGATTAACCTCGGCTGGAGACGACGGAAGAGTTCAGCCGGAATGGGGTTTTGGATTGACCCTGAGCGCGGCACTTGGCAGCGACGCGAAGATGAGTCTGAGGAGGCCGAGGAACAACAGGATCGACCTCGCCAAAGAGTGGTGCCGTTCGTGGAAGACCGTCGCAACGCGCTGCTGTTCGAGCCTTCGACTCCCCGGGGTGACGCATTCATGGCCTCACTGGCAGCTGCATTGAAGAGGGCCATACAGGTAGAGTTCCAGCTCGAAGAATCCGAGCTTGCCGTCGAGCCGCTGCCCCGCCGCGAGAAGCGCAACCTTCTGCTCTTTTACGAAGCCGCCGAAGGTGGAGCCGGCGTCCTCCGAAGGCTTGTCACTGACCCCGAAGCGATTGACCGGGTCGCCCGCCGGGCCCTCGAGATATGCCACTTTGACCCCGACGACGGAACAGACCTCGGAAAAGCCCCGCGGGCAAAGGAGAACTGCGAGGCAGCCTGCTACGACTGCCTGATGAGCTACACCAACCAGCTTGACCACAAACTCCTTGACCGGCAGTGTGTCCGCGACTTTCTCCTCGACCTGTCCGGAGCCAGATGCGAGCCATCACCCGTTGACACCCCCCGTCACGAGCACCTCCAGGCCCTCCTGAACCTTTGCCAGACCGACCTCGAACGCCAGTGGCTTCGCTTTGTCGACGAGCTCGGTCTTGCCCTGCCGACCATGGCCCAGAAATACATTGCCGCCGCGAATGCGAGGCCTGACTTCGTCTACGATGACAGCCTCACGGCAGTCTTCGTTGATGGACCGGTTCACCAGTACCCTGACGTGGCCGCCCGCGACCATCAGGCCGAACGCCGCCTCGAAAACGCTGGCTGGACAGTAGTCCGATTCAACAGCAACAAAGAGACGTGGGAGGGGGTGCTCCAGCAATGGCCGGACGTCTTCGGCAGGATTTCCCGGTAGGGTCTCTCGTCAGGGTTCGTGGCCGAGACTGGGTAGTCCTGTCCGACGCTGACCCCGACCTCCTCATGCTCCGCCCCCTCGGCGGCACCGATGAGGAGGTCACCGCCGTTTACCTCCCCATTGAACCGGTCAAACCCGCCTCCTTCCCTCAGCCCGACGCATCGGACCTCGGCGACTTTCGCTCTGCGAAACTCCTCCGCGATGCCCTCAGGCTCGGCTTCAGGGACACGACGGCTCCCCTCCGGAGCATTGCGCACATCGCATTCGAGCCTCGACCGTACCAGCTCGTTCCCCTGCTCATGGCACTCAGGCTCGACCCTGTCCGCCTTCTCATCGCCGATGACGTCGGCGTAGGGAAGACCATCGAGTCTGCCCTCATCGCCCGCGAACTCCTCGACCGCGGCGAGGTCGACCGCCTGGCCATTCTCTGCCCTCCGCACCTCGCCGAGCAGTGGCAGTGCGAGCTAGCCGAGAAGTTCAACATCGACGCCGAACTCGTCCTCCCTGGCACTGCCAGCCGCCTCGAACGCGGTCTTGGAATGAACGAATCCGTCTTTGACCGATACCCCTACGTCGTTGTCTCGACCGATTTCATCAAGTCTGACCGGCGCTGGCAGGAGTTCGTGAGGGCATGCCCCGAACTCGTTATCGTCGACGAAGCACACGAATGCGCCGACCAGTCCGGCGGACGTTCCAGCCATCAGAGATATCGCCTCGTCTCCGAAATCGCCCGGCATCCCTCGCGTCACCTCATCCTCGTCACGGCGACCCCACACTCAGGCAACGAGAGCGCCTTTCGTAACCTCCTCGGTTTTCTCGACTCCAGGCTCGGTCAGCTCCCCGAGGACCTGTCACCTGAGGCCCGCCGGGCTGAGCGCACGCTCCTCGCCAATCACTTCGTCCAGCGGCGAAGGTCAGACGTCCTCCGTTACCTCGACACCAGTACAACATTCCCACAGCGAGAGTCCGTCGACCGCACCTACAAGCTGAGCCTCGAGTACCGTCAGTTCTTTTACGACGTCCTCCGCTGGTGCAGGGAGCGGGTCAGACAGTCTGGTGGAGGAGAGCACCGCCAGCGAGTCCGCTGGTGGGCCGCCCTGGGACTTCTCCGTGCCATCGGCTCGAGCCCTGCTGCTGCCGCCGCAACCCTCTACGAGAGGGCCCTGCCCGAGGCCACTGCCTCAGCTGCAGAGGCCGATGACCTCGGCCGGCGGACCATCATGGACCTCACTGATGAGACCGCAGAGGGCACCGACGTCACCCCCGGCGCCGAGGTCGAATCCGACGAGCCCCAGCTCAGTTCCTCAGAACGCCGCCGGCTCCGTGAGCTGGCCCTTAGGGCCCAGCAGCTGATGGGCCCGGCCGACCGCAAGCTCGAAGCCGGCATTGCTGCCGTCCGAGAGCTGGTCAACCTCGGCAGGTCCCCAATCGTCTTCTGTAAGTTCATCGAAACCGCTGAATACGTCGCCGCCGCACTCCGCAATGAGCTGCGCGACGTCACCGTCGAGGCCGTCACCGGCAGGCTTCCGCACGACGAGCGTGAGCGTCGCGTCTCTGCCCTCGCCGAGCACCCGAAGCGCATCCTCGTCGCCACCGACTGCCTCTCCGAGGGCATCAACCTCCAGGAGCACTTCAACGCCGTCGTTCATTACGACCTGGCCTGGAATCCAACCCGTCACGAACAGCGCGAAGGCCGCGTCGACCGCTTCGGCCAGATCAGCGCGAAGGTCGTCACCGTCATGCTCTACGGCGACGACAACCCCGTCGACGGCATCGTCCTCGATGTCCTGCTTCGCAAGCACCGGGCCATTCGTGAGAGCCTCGGCGTCAGCGTGCCGGTTCCTGAGAGCCAGTCCGTCCTCGAAGCCATCCTTGAGGGCCTCCTCCTCCGCGGCCGTCCCGACGACGAGATCCTGGGCCAGCTCGAACTCTTTGAACGCGACGTCGTCGCTCCCCGGCGCATCGAATTCCACCGCGAATGGGACCGTGCCGTCGAACGGGAGCGCAAGTCACGCTCGCTCTTTGCCCAGGAGGGCATCAGGGCCGAGGAGGTTGCAGCCGAACTGGAGGCTACCCGCCAGGCCCTCGGCGGGCCTCTCGATATTCGGTGGTTCGCCGAAAACGCCCTGGTTTCACTGGGCGGAGTCGTGACCCCCATCGACGAGGATGGCCTCTCTGCCAGCCTTGCCCATGGCCCCAGGGCACTCCTCGACCAGCTCATCCCCGAACGGCAGCCCGGCGCTCACAGCCACCAGGCTCATACGTTCCGGTTCCCCTTCTTGCGCACCCACCCCAATATTCAGGCCCTCGCATCCTTCGTCCTCGATAACGCCCTCGACCCCCAGGCCCCACCCGCACTCCGTATCGCAAGGCGAGGAGGGGTCATTCGTACCCGCGGCGTCGAACGCAGGTCGACCCTCCTGCTCCTCAGGCTCCGCTACAACTTCGTCACCCGTCGCGGAAACGATGCCAGGCTCCAGGTCGGGGAAGAATCCGCGCTCTTTGCCTTCGCCGGCTCTCCAGACCAGCCAGAGCTCCTGGGCCCCGCCGAGGCTGAGCGTCTCCTCAGCCTCGAGCCCGTGGCTAATGTCACGCCAGACCAGGCCAGGTACCACCTCCAGCGCATCATCGATGGACTCTCCGCCCTCAAGGACGCCCTCGCGGCCTTTGCCCATGAGCGCGCAAAGGCCATCTACCGTTCCCACGAGCGTGTCGCTGCCGGTGCCAAAATCCGCAGCCTCAACCTCTCCATCGAACCCTGCCTTCCGCCAGACGTCCTTGGCGTCTACGTCTACCTCCCGGTTGGCCAGCAATGAGCAGCCCCCGCAACCAGCTCTTCTCAACCATCCGCACCGAGGGCGGCATCCTGCCTCCAGACCTCCTCGCACGAATCGCTGCCAACGACCAGTCCCTCGGTGGCCTCGAGCCCGGCGACTACCACCTCTCCCCCGGCGACCGCCTTGGCGAGGCCATAACTCGCTCCTGGAACAGGCTCGTCGGCACCTGGCGCGCATTCAAAGATGAACTCGAGCGCCAGCAAGGCCAGCCTGGTCGGGGCGAGTCGGTCACGACGCTCACCAGGGAGCGCTGGCTGCTCCCCCTTTTCTCCGAGCTGGGCTACGGCAGGCTGCCCACGTCCAGGGCCATCGAAATTGACGGCCGGCCCTACCCCATCTCCCACAGCTGGGGTCCAGTCCCCATTCACCTCCTGGGCTGGGGCGTCGACCTCGACCGCCGCACCAAGGGCCTGGCAGGCGCAGCCTCGCAAAGCCCCCACGGCCTCGTCCAGGAGCTCCTCAACCGCTCAGAAGAGCGGCTTTACGGTTTCGTCTCCAATGGCCAGGCCCTTCGCCTCCTTCGGGATTCCACTGCTCTGACGCGGCAGTCGTACGTCGAGTTCGACCTTGCCGCCATGTTCGATGGCGACAGCTACTCCGACTTCGTCCTCCTTTGGCTCACCTGCCACCAGTCCCGCTTCGAAGGCGAACCCCCGGAATCCTGCATCCTCGAACGCTGGCGCGAAGCCGCCCGCGAACAGGGGGTCAGGGCCCTCGATGCCCTCCGCCAGGGCGTCGAACAGGCCATCAACGAACTCGGCTCCGGCTTCCTTGCCCACCCCTCCAACTCTGCCCTCCGCGAAGCCCTCACCTCAGGTGCCCTCGACCGCCAGGACTACTACCGCCAGCTCCTCAGGCTCATCTACCGGCTCATCTTCCTCTTCGTCGCCGAAGACCGCGAAATGCTCTTCGCGCCCGGGGCCGACCCCCGGGCCCGCGAACGCTACACCAGGTACTACTCCACCTCACGGCTCCGCCGCCTCTCGCTCCGTCGCGTCTCTGCCCGGCACGGCGACCTCTGGGAAGGGCTCAAGGTCGTCATGCGTGCCCTCGATGCCCAGGGCGGCGCCCCTGGGCTTGCCCTCCCGCCTCTCGGCAGCTTCCTCTGGTCCCCACGCGCTATCCCACACCTCGAAGCCTCCAGCCTCTCCAACGACTTCCTCCTCCGGGCAGTCGGCCACCTGTCCCGTGTCAGCGACGGAGGGACCGTCCGCGCGGTCGACTACCGCAACCTCGGCAGCGAAGAACTCGGCGGCGTCTACGAATCCCTCCTCGAACTGCATCCCGAACTCAATGTCGAGCAGGGCACCTTCACCCTCCGCGTTGAGGCCGGCCACGAACGGAAAACCTCCGGCAGCTACTACACCCCTCCTCAGCTCGTCCAGGCTCTCCTCGATTCCGCCCTCGAGCCCGTCCTCGCAGAGCGGGCCCGCGCCAGCGACCCCGAAACCGCCATCCTCTCCCTCAAGGTCCTCGACCCTGCCTCAGGCTCAGGGCACTTCCTCGTCGCAGCTGCCCACCGCATCGCTCGCAGGCTCGCTGCGGTCCGCACCGGAGACCCAGAGCCCTCCCCCGAAGCCGTCCGCCGCGCCCTCCGCGACGTCGTCTCCCACTGCATCTACGCCGTCGACGTCAACGAAATGGCCGTCGAACTCTGCAAGTTCTCACTCTGGCTCGAAGCCCTCGAGCCCGGCAGGCCACTCTCCTTCCTCGATGCCCACATCCGGCGTGGCAACAGCCTGGTCGGCGTCACCCCTGCCCTCCTCGCCTCCGGCATCCCCGACGACGCCTTCAACCCTCATGCCCTCGACGACCCCGGTTCGGCCGCGGCGCTGAAGAAGCGGAACCGCGCTGAGCGCAAGCTCCTCCAGGACAGGGCAGCTCAGCTCACCCTCGACGAAGCCTCCGTGGCCGAAGTCCGCGAACTGGCTGAGGCCTCGACCAGGCTGTCGATGGCTCCCGACGATACCCCCGAAGAGCTCACCGCCAAAGAGCTGGCCTACCGCGACCTCATCGAGGGCCAGGCCTACCAGCATTCCCGCCTGGTCGCCGATGCCTGGTGCGCCGCCTTCTTCCTTCCAAAGCAGAAGGGGGCCGAGGCCATCACCACCGACGTCCTCCGTCGTCTCGCTGCCAATCCCGAACTCGTGACGGCTGCCCTCCGCGACCAGGTCCGTCGCCTCGCCCATGACCTCGGGTTCTTCCACTGGCACCTCGAGTTCCCCGAGGTCTTTCGGGTCGCCGACGACGCCCCGGAAAACCCCGAAGCAGGCTGGTCCGGCGGCTTCGACGTCGTCCTCGGCAACCCGCCCTGGGAACAGGTGCAGTTGCAGGAGCAGGAATTCTTCGCCACCCGGGATGTCGAGATTGCAAGCGCGCCTGGTTCGCAGCGAAAGAGAAGAATCGCCTCTCTGAGGCGTGACGACCCTCGTCTTTACGCGGAGTACCTGGTAGCAGCCCATCAGAGCGAGGCGCTCAGGGAATTTCTTGCACACAGTGGTCGCTTCAGGCTTACCGGCCGCGGGAAAGTCAACACCTACGCCGTCTTCGCCGAGACCTTCCGCCTTCTGCTTTCGCCCGGGGGGCGGACCGGCCTCGTCGTCCCGACCGGCATCGCCACCGATGCCACAACCCAGCACTTCTTCGCCGACCTCGTCGAGCGCCGCCAGCTCGCCAGCCTCTACGACTTCGAAAACCGGAAGAAGCTCTTTCCTGCGGTCGATAGCCGGATGAAGTTCTCCATCCTGACCATGGCCGGCCCTGCCCGCCCTGCGCCTGTCGCAGAATTCGCCTTCTTCTGCCAAGACGTAACCGACCTCGCCGACCCCGAGCGCCGCTTCACGCTCACCACGGAAGACTTCCGGCTCCTCAACCCCAATACGCGCACTGCACCCGTCTTCCGAACCCGGCGCGACGCAGAGCTCACCCGCCACATCTACCGCCGCGTCCCCGTGCTCGTCGATGAAGCGAAGGGAGATGCCGGCAACCCCTGGTCGGTCACGTTTATGCAGGGTCTCTTTAACATGACGAGCGACTCCGGCCTCTTCCGCACCCATGGCCAGCTCGAAGACGCCGGCTTCAGGCTCCACGGCAACATCTTCGTCCGCGGCGATGAGCGCTGGCTCCCCCTCTACGAGGCCAAGATGGTCCACCAGTTCGACCACCGCTGGGCCACCTACACGTACGCCGGGTCAACTGACGACGTCCCCGACACCGCGAAATCCGACCCGAACTACGACGTCCTTCCCCGCTACTGGGTCCGCGAACGCGAGGTCGAGGATAGGCTCCTCGGCCGCTGGGACCGCGGCTGGCTCCTCGGCTGGCGCGACATCACCAACGCAACCAACGAACGCACCGTCATCTCCGCCGTCATCCCCCGCGCTGCCGTGGGCGATACGTTTCTCTTGGCGCTTCCCAGCTCTTCACACTATGCGCACGTTCTCCCGTTGGTGCTCAACTCCCTGGTTCTGGACTTTGCCGCTCGTCAAAAGGTTGGCGGGACCCACCTAAAGTTCCATACGTTCAAACAGCTTCCTGTCCTCTCCCCGAGTTCGCTCGCTGCCATTTGTCCTTGGACCCAATCCCAATTGATGGCC
>BPJZ01000036.1 GCA_026004875.1 Candidatus Poribacteria bacterium
GGGGGGATCGCACCCGAAGGCCGCCCGCCGGGGGAGTCCGTTCGGGCACGTTGTTGTCGCTCACTGGGCAAGTAGGCTTCGAAACTCCAAAAACCCGCGGCTGCCCAGGTAATGGATAACCGACCTTGCTTGACCTGCAGTGGTGGGGTCTCGCAGCGCCACCTCCAGAATCCTCTGCACATGTTCACGGCCTACGTACAATTTCAATCCCGACCGGTCGGCCTCCACGATCATCCTCAGACACTCGACCGATTCCGTCGGATGCGTCTCCACTGCCCTCGCAAGCTCCTCAAGCACTCCCCGAACCGGCTCTGTCTTGCGGGCGAGTCGCACCGATTCACAAAGCTGGGGCAACGCCCAGTTGAGGTCGAACCTTTTGGACACGATCCACCAGCCGAAAGCGGCCATTTCCTTCTCGAAATCGCAGGGTCGTTGTGCCTCCTTGGCGGCGGCAAGACGCCGTTCCCACAGCTGCCTCAGCCGATCCAGGATTTCTCGGGGAATAACGCCTTCCGTTTGCTTCAAAGCTCGCCCTATGAACTCTAGCGCGTGACCCCGAAGGGCATCAAGGGCGTTTTTCCAGAAAGTCACCAGCAACGGGTCGTCGAGCGAAAGCTTTCCGCGCCAGTAGAAGACCATGAGATGCTCGGCCAGCTTCTCATCGCGGTTAGCGAGCCACCGAGTACTTTCGCGCTGGGCGCCGATCCGCTCCGCCGCGTACTCGTACTGGGGGCGAAGTATCTCCCATACGTTGTCATACGGCGCGCAGAACACCACATAGGTGTTCCACGCCGCTTCGAAGAAAGCCTCGCGTTCCGGATCCCCCGGAAAGATTCGCGCTGCATTGGCCTGCGCCCAATCGGGGTCGAGAAGGACGAGCCAAGGGAACCACTGGCCGTATACCGCACGGACAGCGAGTGAGGGTTCCCGAGCCGGGTCGAGATGAGCTTCCAGGACGTCACGCACTTCGGGCATGTCGTCAAACCCTCGTTCGAGCCGCTGCTCCGAAGTCGGTCCCCTCTCCACATGACGCCGCACCCAGAGTGCGTATCGGACGACCGCGTGCATGGCTTCGCCACGCGTCGTGTTGATCGAAAGGGTGGCCGGGTCCATGTTGGACCCGCCGTAACGTTGCTCGTCCTCCGGTGTCGGGTCGGGGTCCTTGGTCAGCGGCTCTAGGACGTCCCACACCTTTCGGCGCAGGCCGATGGGGATGGTGCCCGGACGATCGTCGAAGCCGAGGGAGAGGAGATCCGCGATCGCTTTGCGCGTCCAGCCCCAATCGGGGTCGGCATCCGGCTTTCGCACCTGCCGGCTCGGGATCTCGCGCGGTTGGGCGACCACCCACTCACAAAGGCGGAGGACCGGCCCCCAATCGAAAGCTTTGCCCTGTTTCAAGGCATCACAAAGGCCCGACAGCACAGAACGGACGTATGTCGGGTCCAGTCCCTCGAAGCGCTTGGCCTCGGCCGCAAAACGTCCCGGATCTTCAGCGACGACAGAGGACAGGACGCGGCCCAGCCCCTCAGGAGAAGGCTCCCGAAAAGCATCCTCCGGGGGTCTCCACCTCTCGAGGAATGCCACGATCTCCCCGACGGACATGGCCTTCAACTCGTCGGCCGTCTTGGGGCTCGTCGGACCAACCCAAACACCTTCGCTGTACGCTGGAAACTCCGGATGCTCGGCCTCACCGTACTTCTCAACGAGCTTTCGATAACGTTCCTGCCATTCTAAGGGCAGGTTGTCTACCCCGATCCTCGCCAGCCAATCCCGCTGCCAGATCTCTCGGTAGCGGCCTATCTCCTCTTCCGATGGCTGACGACCCGTCTCAGCCTCTCGCCATTGACTCCACTTATCAATCTCGGGTCCTACCTCGATCCATTCGAGAATAGTCGCCTGGTCTTCCGCAGCTAGGCGCGGGAACCAGGCTCGCATGAGCAACACGTACTCGTGGCGCACGCCGACGGCGTCGAACAGCGCTTCGGTCCGTCAACCTCGCAGGGGCTAACGCTTTTGCACCTTCGGAAAACACCCTCAGGACATGAAGTGCAATCCGCTGAAAGACCTGCCAGCGCCTCCGCTCAAGAGCACTCACTACCATTTCGACGGTGGCATGCCCGGACCGCACGATGAGTTCTGCTGCGTCGCGGACGGCCGATACGAGAGGGTGCTTGATGTCCTGACCTGGGTTCTGAGGATGGTCCTCAATCGCAGGTCGCCAGACGTACGAATAGTCCTTTGGCCCCTCGTCACCCTCGCGACTGCGCGAAAACCGGATGGCCTTCTCTAACAGATCGCAGAGGAGATCGAGGGCGGAAAGACCCGCCGCCCTCACCAGTTCTGGATACTGCTTCTCGAGAATCTCCCGGTAGTGCCATACGTCGCAGCGTGCCCGCGGCTCAGGCGGGAGGCGATATGCCCGGTCGGGACCTGGCTCTACGCGGCGTTCATCCGGAAGAATCTCGAGCAGGACACGCGCCACACGCAGGGCCTCGTCTACTTTGCCACCTTTGGCCCAATGCCCAATCAGCTGGCCGAACCTCTCGGGGCACACCCAAGACGCCGACCCAGCCCACTGCTCGGCTTTTTCCACAAGCGTCGCCGATACCTCGGGCGGCATGGCAAGCAGGGCATCCACAAGGTCGCCGTGAACCGCGCGTTCTCGGTATCCTCCATCTCCCGAATGATCTCGGCCACCAGCTCCGGCTTGTGCCGAGCCATCCGAGCCAGATAGCGCGCCTCTGGCCACGGCGGGAAAACGGATCGTGCCCTCTCCCTCTTCGCGAATCGGCTCCGGTGGCTGACGGAAGAAACCCCTTCCGCGTAGACGGCTCCATCCATTCCGGATTTTCGAGGCGGTCGAAGAAGTAGCGATACTGCTCAGCATAAACGAGCAGGGCTACCGCCTTATCTACCTGCTCAGGAGTTGGCTTCTTCCAGGATTTCATCTATTTCCTCGAGAGTCTCAAAGAATCCCACGACTAGGGCAAGGAGAACCCCCTCGAATATCTCGAACTTACCCTGTAGTTCTTCTGCGCCAGCTTCGTCGTCCGTTTGACCGCTATCGTGAACCCGACTGACAAACCAGCCTGTGATCTCAAGCCAATGCTGAATTCTAGGCCTCAAGAATTCCTGGGCTCTCTTGTTGTTCGGATCGATTGCCTCGAACAGACGCTGCCCGGCTTCGTATGGCTTCTCGCGCGTCCTCACGTGATCAGCCACCAGGCTCGCGACTTGCCTATATAGCCGGACAGGCATCGGGACATCCCCGCTCGTAGGGAGCCTATCCTCCGCCTTTACACCACGCGGCACCGACCCATCTGTTGGCAAACCAGCCCGTTTCCACTCTTCCACTAGGGTGTCCATGCGACTAACGTAGTCCAGGCGCCCGCCTTTCGGCCCCGCAATCACGTCGGCCAGCCGATTCCGGATCTCTCGAACAGCATGGGAGACGAAGCGAACCCTTCCTGGAACTGGCCCCTCCGAAAACAAGATGCCCAAGGCGCCTTCATAGAGCTCCCCGAGAGACTTCGCATGCCTTCCGAACCACTCCCGGATTTTCAGGCGCTTCGGCGTCCAGTATTGGCGGCCCACCAACTCCCTCACAACTCCCCCCGAAACGCCTTGTCGAGGATGGACTGTTCCAACTGTTTCAGCTGCTCGTCGGTCTCGATTTGTGCAGTCCTGAGGCTACGGATCCGCTCCTGCACCCTCTGCAGATGCGCCACGATGCGCCGCTGTTCGGGGAGGGGTGGGAGCGGGGGCGACTGAACACAACCTCGTGGCTTGAAACTTTGCGGGCTACTCCGCTGTTGCTCCGGAGAACGCGCTGGAGGCTCTTCCAAAACCTGAGCTGCACAAGCAGCCATAGCCCAACATAATCCAAGGGCCTCAACACGGAACTGTGTTTGACGCGGCAGAACCGTCGATGCCATGCGCCTGCGACCGCAGTGGGTAATTGCCGACTTCCCGCTCTGGCCATGCGAGGAGTTGATCTTCGCGAAGAGCAACTCCCTCCTCTTGAATCGGAGTTTTCACTCTCTTACTGTCCGCGACCGATTTTCGGTTGGACGCACAATGGTGCCGGTGATGCTCGTCCGCAAGCACAAGGTCGGTTGGCGCTCCGGATCGTTCACGAGGGCATAGCACGGCGCGGATGTGTCGCACACCTCCCCCAACCGCACCCAGCGCCAGCCGGCGGGTAGATCCGAGCTGGGGCGGGGGAAGGTGTCGGCGAGGACGGACTGCCACAGGCGCTCGGCGTCCTCCCGGGCCTGTTCGCGCAGCCGCCTGGCCTCCCGCACGCGGGCCATGAGTTCCTCGATCCGCGCCACGATGCGCCGCTGCTCCGCGAGCGGTGGGAGCGGCACTGCGGGCACCTCAGTGTAGCAACTCTGCGGGCACTCCGCCTGTTGCCTGCTACCTGTCGCCCCTGAGACGCGGCACTTGGCGAGCCTGCTTCGAAAACATTTCCGTCGCGCCGCACAAGCAGCCCAAGTACTCCAAGCTCGGGCGTAGCCTCCGCCCCGTGGCCTCAAGCGGCGTGAAACTCGGTGGACCCAATACCCGTTGCCAGCGCAGTGAGCCCCGTCGCAATCGCCGACTTACCGCTCTCGGCATGCAAGGCGTGATCTTGGCTTTGAAGAGAAGGCAGTCACCCATCTTCAACCCGCAGCTTAGCGTCTACCCTTTTTGAACTTCTCGCGTTCGCATGTTCAGGTTGTCGGCACGTCATCGTACCGCTGCCGGTATCCTCGTACAAACAGCACTGCATCGGCTCAAAGGATGGTGGGCGCACCCGGATCCCTTGAAAGGCGCGGACGTCGCGGATGGATGCTCACACACCTCCCCCAACCGGGCCCACCGCCAGCCGGCCGGGAGCCTGTAGCGTCCCTCGCTCACCGCCTCCTCCTCCGCGTTCCCGTCGCTCAGCAGCTGGTCCAGCTCCTCGACGATCGCCAGGATCTCGCGCTCGCGCTCCAGGAGACCCGCCACGATTTCCATGGGCGGCGGGACCGCCTCGGTCTCCTTCCGGTTCGGGTTGCGGGCGGTGAGGTCGTAGCCCCGATCCTTGATCTCCTCCACGGGCACGATCCACGAGCGTTCCGACAGGCACGCTTCGCGCGGCCCCTGGCCCTTCCGGTAGGCGTCCCAGGCCCTCCACAGTTCCCGCGCCTCCGCGAAGTGTTCGTCCTGGATGGGGCTCCCCTTGCTGAACTTCTTCAACCCCTCCGGAAGTGGCAGCTCGTAGTACCACACCTCCTTCGTCGGCCCCGGGCGCTCGAAGAAGAGAAGCGCCGCCTTCACGTCCGAGTAGGGTGAAAACGTCCCGGGCGGGAGGCTCACCACCGTGTGCAGGTTGAACTGCTCGAGCAGGTCCTGCTTGACCGTCGCGAACGCGCCGCCGCGGAACAGCGTGCCTTCCGGCACGACCATGCCGCAGCGGGCGCCGTCCCTGGGCTTGAGCTTCTTCATGATGTGCTGGAGGAAGAGCAGCTCCGTGGCCGTGGCCTGGACCGGGAAGTTCGACTGGATGTGCCGGCCTTCGGTCCCTCCGAACGGAGGGTTGGTGAGCACCACGTCGAAACGCTCCGAAACCTGGCGGATGTTCTCCTCGAGGGTGTTGCGCCGCCGGATCTGCGGAGCGGTGACGCCGTGGAGGACCATGTTCATGAGGCCCAGGAGCGCCGGGAGCGGCTTCTTCTCCTGCCCGAAGAAGGTCCGCTCCTGGAGGGCCTTGTGGTCCTCGATGGTCTTCTCGTCCTTTTGCATGTGCAGGTACGCCTGAGCGAGGAAGCCGCAGGAGCCGCACGCGGGATCGTAGACCGTCTCCCCGATCTTGGGATTGACCACTTCCACCATAAACCGGACCACCGGTCGCGGCGTGTAGAACTCGCCCGCCATGCGGTTCTCGCTGCCGAGCCGGCGGAGCAGCTCTTCGTAGACCTGGGAGACCGTGAAGATGTCGTCCTGGCTGTGGAAGTCGATGCCGTTCAGGATCTGGAGGACTTCCTTGAGGTTGTAGCCCGACGCGCACACGATGACGTTTCGCTCCGCGAACACGCCGCGGACGGTGTCGCGGAGCGGGTCGCCGCCCAGGCTCTGCAAGTAGGGGATCAGGCGGGCATGGACGAACTGGAGGAGCTGATCCGCGGGCCAGTCCTTGGTCGCCCAGGCGCTCCACCGGAGGTCGCCGTCGAGGATGCGCGTGTACGTGCGCCCGGCGAGCTTCGCCTGGGTCTCCCACTCGTCCTCCTGGGCGTCGAGGAAGCGGAGGAAAAGGAGCCAGGCCAAGTGCTCCACGTATTCCATGATGCCGCCGCAGTTGTTGTCGCGCCGGAGGATGTCGCAGGCGCGCCAGATCTCGTTCGCGAGTGTCTCGCGGGTCTGGGGTCCGTTCATGCGGCAGCCTCCTCAGCGTAGATCCGCTGTCTCATCTCCCGAAGCGACCGGCCCAGCGCGTCCGGCCCCCCGAAGGCCCGGCTGATCTTCACCGCGCCGCCCCACTCGCGGAACGGGGAGACGCCGAAGACTTCGGGCTCGAGCTGGTCGATCCCGCCCGCGCGGTACTTGTCCAGGAGCTCGAGGATGACCCTGCGGGCCTCCTCGGCATGGCGGCGGATGAAGCCCTGCTCCCGGTTGGCGAAGGCGTCCGCCCGCTCGCTTCGCGTGCGGAGCGGGCTTCCGAACGCCACGTGACAGAGGACGTCGAAGGTGTCGGCCTCCGGGCGGCCCAGGATCTCGGCCAGGATCTGAGGGTGGACGCTCGACCGGGCGAGGTCCTCGAGGAACGCCTTCGCGCCGCTGGCCGTCCACCCAGATGGCGCGGAGGTCGGCCCGGCTCGGCGCCTTCTCGACGATCCGGGTCCGCGTGTAGTCGCGGTACTGCTCGAGGGTGAGCTGCTCGCCGGTCGCCTCGATGAGGAACACCGCCTCGTCGGCGATGGTCACCTCGAGCCCTTCGACCCGGATCTTGCCGCCCCTCCTCTTGGCCGGCTTGAGCGGGATCTCGATTTCGGTGGTCGCGTCCGGAACGGTCCCCACCCCGAGGGAACGGTCCACGAACCCGGCGGCGCTCACGAGGACCTGAAGGCGGCCCGCGGGGAGCCGGTCGAACCGGAAGCGGCCTTCCCCGTCCGTGAGGATGGGCCCTCGCTGGCTGTTCGGGCCGGTGCGCACGCTGACACGGGCACCCACGAGGGGCTGGCCGGTTTCGGCAGTGGAACACGAGCCCCGTGAGCACGGCGGTCTGAGGTCCCGTCGGAGCCTCGGGAGGCGGCACCGGCGGGCGGTCCCACTCGTCGAAGAGCCGCGTGGCGCCCGTGAAGTCGATGATCCGGAACCAGTACTTGTCCGCCCCGGGGTCGAGGCGGCTGCCGCGACCGACGATCTGCTTGAACAGGACGGGCGACGAGACGGTCTTCATGAAGACGATGTTCCGGCAGGCGGGCACGTCTACGCCGGTGGAGAGGAGCTCGGCGGTCGTCGCCACCACGGGCGCCGGCTTGTCCGAATCCGCGAACGCCTCCAAAGCCCTGCGGCCTTCCTCCCCTTCCTCCGAGATGATGGGCACGGCGTAGTTGGACAGGCCCGTCTCCGGGCCGAACTCGTCCTGGAGGAGTCGCGCCACGAGCCGCGCGTGCTCCATGTCCACGCAGAACACCATCGTCTTCTCCATCTTGCCGAACCGGCGCAGCAGTCCCGCCAGGTGCCCGACCATCGCGCGGGTGCGGTCGGGCAGCGTGATCTCTCGCTCGAACTGCGGGGTCGTGTAAAGCTCGCGCGGCTCGACGTCCTCGGGCACGAAGACCTCGGCGCCCTGCTCGATCGCGTCCTCGAGGTGCAGTCCCGTGGCATCGACGGTCGTGCGAACCCGGTGGACCTTGTACGTGGCCAGGAACCCGTCCTCGATGCCGCGGCCCAGGCTGTACTCGTAGGCCGGCGGCCGCCACGTCCCGCGCTCGGGGTGGTCCGGGTCGATCGCCACCTCGGGCTCTTCCGCGCAGAAGTAGGCGTAGGTGTCGATGTTCTCGTCCTGCTTCGGGGTTGCGGTCATGCCGAGGTGGACCGCCGAGCCGAAATGGTCGAGGATCTCCCGCCAGGTGCCGAACCCCGAACGGTGGCACTCGTCGATGATCACGAGGTCGAAGAAGTCCGGCGGGAACTTCTCGAAGAGGCGCCGCCCGTCCTCGTCCGGACTCCAGAGCGTCTGGTAAATCCCGAAGTAGAGGTCCCGGGTCAAGTTCGGAGGGTGGCCCTCGATTTTGAAGCGGGGCTCGCTCGTGCCGTCGGCGAAGGGCGCGAACGTGTTGTACGCCTGGTCGCGGAGCACGAGGCGGTCGGCGAGGAAAAGGACGCGGGCGGGGCGTTCCGGGTGGCGCCGCTGGAGCCAGCCGGACTTGACGAGCTTCCAGACGACCTGAAAGGCCACGAAGGTCTTGCCCGTGCCCGTGGCCATGGTGAGGAGGACCCGCTTGCGGCCGAGCATCATCCTCCTGATGACCTCTCGGACAGCCACCTCTTGGAAGTAGAAGGGAGTTTTGCCGCACTGGGCTTCGGGACAGTAGGGATGGAGAAGCGGATTGGAGCGTCTTACCGAGCTGAAAGCGAGAGGATAGCGCTCTGCGGTCAGGAACTGCTCTACCTGTCCCGCGTTTCGTTCCCACCGTTCCCACAGTTCTTGGGGGCCGGGAAACCTTTCGAGCTCCCGGCTCGAATTGGTGAAAAAGTCGAACTCGATGATCCGGTGGCCATTGGTCGCGTAGGCGAAGGCAACACCGAGATCCCGGGCGTAACTCTTGGCTTGTTCGAGCCCGGCATCTGCAGGCTCCGACTCGGCTTTCGCCTCCACCACGCCGATGGGGAAAGCATCGGAGAGTCGCAGTAGGTAGTCGACTTTCCGGGACTCGCCTCTTCGGACTCGACTACCGACGAGGATCACCCGCCCCTGCGTGTACTGGTGGTCCCTCTGGTAGTAGTGCTCCCTCGTGATCTGCCTGTCGGTCCAGCCCGCGGCCTTGAGCTTCGGGTCGACCAGGGTCGCTCGCGTGTCGGCTTCGTTTCTCACCGCCTGCTCGGATCCTCGCATTTCTGGGATACCACTCCCGGATTTGCAAGGCTCGGGTGAGAGGCACGAGGCGCGGTCCTACCTGGTGCGGGTACCGGTCGGCCCGGGGGGACAGAGTCGAACGAAGGGCTAACCCTGCCCTGCCCGCAGAAACGCCCTGAACCCGCCGGGCCTCGACCGAGGCCTCGCCGCGTGCATCGGGTCGCCTTCCCGCTCGAGGTGGGAGAGGCGGTGCCTCCCGGCCTTTTTTCCAGCTGCCGAGTCTTTCGTCAGCGACTCTCGCGTCGCCGTGACCTCCGTCAATTGCCGGAGAACGGGCAGGCAGACGGCCCAGCATTCCCGGGAACTTCTCGTGGACCCAGGTCACCCTCGAACCAAAGGCTGATCCTGCTCTCCCCGCAAAAGCTTCTCGAACTCGTCGGGCCTCGACCAGCGGGCAATCTCCGAGATCTCCTCCAGAAGGCGGAAGTCTTCCTCCCGCCAGACATCTTCCGTGTCGTCGAAGAGCGAGACGAAAGCCAGGTGGGGTTGCACGACCTTCAGGTGGCTCAAGTCGTACCACCCGGCCACCACGTGTTCCGTCAGACGCCGAGCGGCGGCGCGGGAGCCCGTGCAGAGCAAGAAGATCAACGAGGTCCGAGCGTCGGTGAAAGTCTGAAAGTCGATCGTCCAGGTCCTGCCCGAGCGACCGGAATGCTTGACGGAACGCTCGAAAGGGATCCCGCGTTCCCCGAACCAATCACCGACCTCGTCCTCAACACTCTCCACGAGCCTGGTCCGAAAGGTGAACCACAGGTCCGCTACGCGAACGGCAGCTTGCGCAAGGCGGAGGACGGCATCCCCCACCTGCCCCAGTCGGTCGCAACGAATCGACAACTGCCCTCGGAAGAGCTCCACGCCCAACGTGAGACAGAGATCCTCGAGCAGGCGTTGTTGCTTGACGGACAAGCGTCGCCGTGCCGACTGCATGCGCAGCCAACCCAGCGCCTCGCCGAAGTCCGTGATCGTGTATGTGTTGTCGCGCTGAAGAACGAAGATGTCGATATAGTCGCCGTCCGGGTACATGAACGGGGTCCGGACCCGAATTGCCTCTTCTGGCCCCGGGCTGCACTCGAAAAGCGGCGGCAGCGCCTGGCGAATCGACGAGCAAAGGGTCGCGGGGTTCATAAGAAAAGTTCCCTTTGCGAGGGTGGCGGAGCTAGGAGACGCCCATCGTGGCGAATGTTCGCTTCCCGGCAAAACTGCTGCCAGGCTCCGACAGGGTCATCCCAACGGGCGGTTATATCAGGAGGCACGTACGCTTGTTTATCACGGAACTCGTCGGTCCAACGGTGCTTGTGCGTGTCACCTAGCCGCTCGCAACCGGGGTTGTGGTGGCCGGCACCGAGGTCGAGAGCGTAGATGCGGCCGGCTTCTTGGTGGATGAGGGCGTAGGAGAGTTTACCGGCTTTCGGGTTGAACCGACCCACGACAAAGATTGGGTAGCCGGCTCCGGAACGAATTTCCACCCGAAACTCGAGTGCAGGGGACCCGAACTCGTCCCTGCTCCATACCAGGTCCCCCTCGATTACCTTGTCCGGGTCGGCCAGGATGGCCTCGAACTCTTCCTCGGAAATCACGACCGAAGGCACCCTTTCTACTCTTCTTTTTCCTCGGGGCTGACCTCTCCGTCAACCCGAGTGGCACCGGAGCACGGGTTGCGCCGGAGCCAATTACCTCGGTAGCCGTGCACACCGTGATAGCAGGGTGCCTGTGAGCATCGGAGTCCTGGCGACCAACCCTGGGGGCTCGCCAATGTGCACCGATCGGCCTGCCGGTGTCCAAGCGCGTCTCCCGGTCGTGGGCATCGAGGTAGGCGACCAGGGGACCGGTGTCGAGCAACCAGGTCTTCACGATCGCCAGTTCCGCTCCCGGAGCTGTTTTCGGTTCGCCTCACGCTCGTAGGGCGTCAGGTTGTCATCGAGCCCGAAGACGAGCTGCTCGACGACCGATCGGTGCAGCGTGCGTATGCGGCAGTGCTGCGCCGGTACGGCCGGGCCTTGGACCGCCTGGCCAAATACGACTGCGGCGAATGGCGGCCGCGGAAGCGCTAGCGGGCGCTGTCCGGTTCCTCACGGCGGAACAGGTCGTGCGAATGCACGACGATCTCCTGTGCCGGTTCGGCGGCCTCCCTGGAGGAGGTCGGCGCGGCGAAGGGTACGAGGGCGTGGAGGCCGCGGTGCAGGCCGTCAAGAATTCGTACTACGACTCGATCGCGGAGTTGGCAGCGGCTTACGCCGTCTACATCGTCGCGGACGGGAACAAGCGGACCGGAGCGGCGGCAATGCTCCCGTTCTTGCACGCAAATGGATTTCCGAGCGGCGTCAGCGCGGAAGACCTGCCGTACCTCAGGATCGAGCTTCAGAAACGCTCGGAAGCGGGCAGGAGTACCGACGAGCTCGTTCGGTGGCTTGCTTCCGAGCTTCGTCCGTCGAGAAGACCGTCTGGCCGAAAAAAGAGATAGGCGCCTTTGTCGTCGAGGAGCGTTGTTGCTTGACAGACAGGCGTCGCCGTGCCGACTGCATGCGCAGCCAACCCAGGAAATCCGTGATCGTGTAGGCGCT
>BPJZ01000037.1 GCA_026004875.1 Candidatus Poribacteria bacterium
GGCTGGAACCGCAACGAAGGAGAAGGTTGTGGCGATACGGGTCGCGAACGGAAACATGAGGTTTGCGGCCGCCTCGGAAATCCGAGTCCTGGTCGAGCCCGGGACGTGTCCTCCCGGCCTTGCCGGCGATCCGGATTTCGAGCCCGCCGTGCCGGGTCGCCAGGCCATGGCTCTTGTTCCCACCGGCGCAAGACGGCGCGCCCTCCTTCGCCTCGTAGCATCGTCCGCGGACTTCGAGACTCTGAGCCGAGACTCCCCCGCGCGCTGCGCTCTCCTGCTCCGCGCCCTTGGTCCCGAAGGGGACGTCGATCCGACCAACAACGCGACCTTTCTTACAGTAGACGTCAGTGACGGCAACGATGGCGGGTAACGCGTGTCGTCTGCTTAATGCTTCCCGGCCGGCACAATCCATTCGCTAGGAAGCCGGCCGAGGTCCGCCGCAGGAGGCGATCGCGAACCCTTCCTCGAGCGCGCGCTAGAGCGAGACCTGGTGCTCAGGCAAGTAGCAGGGTCGGAAGGGAAGAATGTTGGTGAAACAATGCGACCGGTACGAAAGTGCAACTGGACGTATGAGAAATACGCCGGACCGCGCTTTCTTGGAACTTTCGACTCATGGCTCACCATAGACATGGGAAACGGCGAGAAGGTGCCGCTGCTCGCCGCCTCTGCTCCAATGAGGTTAGTGGTGAGTACTGTGGAGCGCGTGGCCGCGACAGATGCGAGCGTCCTGATCGTGGGCGAGACAGGTACAGGCAAGGAGTTGGTTGCCCGGGCAATCCACGGTCTGAGTGCGCGTGCCACGGGTCCATTCGTGGCGGTCAACTGCGCGGCTCTGCCGTTCGACCTGGTAGAAAGCGAACTCTTCGGGCATCGACGAGGTGCGTTCAGCGGCGCCCTCCGCGACCATAGAGGGCTAATACCGGGAGCCCACGGTGGTACTCTGCTGCTCGACGAAATCACCGAAATGGACCCGAGGGGACAGGCAAAGCTTCTGCGCGTGTTGGAAACCAAGCAGGTGAGGCCCGTGGGCTGCACCGACAACATTCCGGTGGATGTCCGCATAATTGCGACCACGAACCGGGATTTGGCCCACGCGATCTCGAGCGGGCGCTTGCGCCAAGACCTATATTACCGCATCGCCGCGCAGCAGATTGAGATTCCCCCTCTTCGGCTCCGCCCCGAAGACATCCCATTGCTAGCGAACTATTACCTTCGGACGTTGGCTGTTCGCCACGGCCTGCCCTCTCCTTATCTGACCGACGAAGCTGTAAACGTTCTGTTGCAGCAGCCGTGGACAGGAAACGTCCGCGAGCTCATCCACGTTGTGGAGCGTGCTCTTGTGTCGGCGCAAGGGCCGGAGATTAGGGGATCGAATCTTGTCGGTGCTGTGACTCCAACGCCCGAAAAAACTTCGGCAGACGTAACATGCGACTTCGTTTTGTCCTCGGGACCGAGCCTTCCTCGGCTGCAAGAAGTGGAGAAAGAGTTGATTCGCAGAGCGCTCGTGCTCTCCCAGGGAAACAAGAGTCGCGCGGCCCTGATGCTCGGACTATCCCGGAAAGCCCTCTATTCGAAACTCCGAAAACACCGACTCCACGGGTGGTCGGCTGAATAACAAGCTGAAATAGGCGGTACGCGTCCTCCCAAGAGTGGCCCGGCAGCTAAACTTACTAGACCGCCGATTGTTTTGAAACGCTCGGAGACTGATTCGTGTGGACACAACCGTGTCCCCGAAGGAGACGCGCAGTGTTTCTGATTGGGACAGCGCGCGAAGGCGGAGATTCGCGGAAAGTGTTGCCAGACGAGCGGCCCCGGATGGCGCATTCCTTGTATACCAGAGCGGCGGCAGAGGAGGGTTTGGCATGGGCCGTCTACGGTGCCGCTCAATCGGGACACCGAAAAACCGATGTAAGCCGCTGCCCCGGCAAGGCCGGCGTTGTACGGTTTCTCCTGGTCAGTACAAGCGCCGGACGCTAATGGGCCCTATGGCTTTAGGGGCAGGTCTTGTGATCGCGATCAGGACCGCAGCCTTGGCGCTTTCCGTGAGGTGTGAAGCCGAGCTGCCTGCGCGGGTCGGCGAACCGCTCGTGTGGATAGCGCACGTTGAGGGCACATCGGGTGGTGAACTCAGTTACTCTTGGGAATACTCGCCCAATACACGCGACGACTGGCGCGCGATTCCCGGGGCAAGTTCGCCCGTCGTGCATCAGTTTCTGGACGTGGGAGCATGGAAAGCGAGGGTCACAGTGACCGATTTGGGGTCCGGAGTGACGGGCAGGAGCGAGGCGTGCGCGATGCACGTGATTCCTCGATCCTTTAAGGAGCCACCAGAAGCAAGATTGGTCGTATGGCTGCCACGAGACGTGAATTTACCGTTGTCGGCTGAAAACGAACTGAGACGGGTCTGGCGCTGGGCTAGGACGGCTATCTTTCATGCGTACGGCCGTACGTTCAGGGACGGAGGCTTTGCTATAGTGCGGTCAACCGCGACGGAGGAGGAAATCTGTGGAGGGGACTGCGATACTTTGCAAGGAATCGAGCAAGCGGCCGGAGGGAAAGAGAGGTACCTCGACCGGTTGAGAGGCCACGCAGCAGCTGAAATTGAAAGGCAGCTCCCTAACTTTGCCTCTGTTGAGTACCGCCGGGAGGTGCTGAGGCTGATTTGGGGTGCGGCTGGTGTCGCGGGCAATTCGGGCTGGGATGTGCCGGTCGGAGACATAGGGGACTGGGCGATCGCGCCGGTCGCGGGATTGCAGACACCCTCTCTGCGACCGAATCTTTACCTTGAAGACCGTTCCTTTCTAACTGACGGGGTTCTGGGGTATTATCGCCGGGGGCGATTTACTGTAGCCCATGAGTTGAACCACGGGATTGGCTGGGATGGGCCGAACGACTTCGACCCAGAGCGAGGTAACGTCGACGAGCGGCAGCTTCGGATTGTTCGGCGGAGCCCGTGGCTTTACGAGAGCTTGGGCGACGTGGTGCGTCCCAGTGTTAGCATCGTTTCACCGGGCCAAGGCGACGTGGTGTCCGGGACGCTCCGCGTGGAGGTTCAAGCTGAGGACGACGAGCGAATTGATGCGGTGGTCCTCTTAGTGGATGGGATTTACAAGGGGACGGCTACGTCCTCACCGTATGTCTTCTTTCTGGACACCACGATGCTAAGCTTTGGCCTTCACGTGATAACGGCAATCGCTTACGACCGGGAAGGTAACGACGCCCGGGTAGAGCGGGAAATCGTCGTAAAAAATACGATCGGGGAGCCAAGTGGTGAGTGTTCCGAGTCTTTTCCGAGCGGTTACTTTGAGGTCTGCTTTTACGACGGCATCGGGCAGGGCGGACCTTATTTGGGAGGGCTGCGCGACGCTCCTTTCTCCCAGCCAGCCCCGAACGGCGGCTACCTGATGAAACACTTTTGGCGGGCAGGTGAGGAAGTGGCTTTCGGTGAGTCTGAGACCTTTACTGTGGTTTGGAGGGGAACATTGGACTTTCCGGCGGATATGTACGTGTTTACCGCTTCGACCAGCGGAGTCGCGCGGGTATGGATCGACGGAGAGCTTTTGTTCCAGCTCGATAACCAGGAGCGGAACGTCTTCGTGGACTTGGCTCCGGGAACTCGGGTGGAGATCGAATGGTTTCACTGGACCGGGCCTCCGCACCTTTGGATTTACTGGTGGCCCACGTCGATCGCGCCTGCTAGTCGACCGCCTAGCTCTCCGGAGGTGCAAGGCCTCGCCGGCGGCCCTGAATATTTCGTCGAGACGGATCCCGGGCAGCTGCTCGAGCTGGAGCTTCGCAGTGTGGACCCGGACGGCGATCTGGTGTCCCTCTCTGCCAGTCAGGAGGTGACGAGGGGACCGTTGGAGGAGGTCGGTGCCAGCTTAGAGGATCACGGTGACGGTACGGGAACCTTCAGATGGATTCCCTCGCCTGAACAGGGTGGGCTGACGTTCACGTTCTTGTTGATCGCGCGTGACTCGAATGGCTATGCGGCTTCGTCCCGCTTGGTGGTGCGCGTCCGACAGCTGCCGGAACCGGTCTTCGAGTCGCCGGTTGTGACGGTCAAGGTGCGGGAGGGCGAGCAAGTACGTGCACTCACGCGAGCGAAGGATCCCCAGGGTCAACCGGTTACGTATTTTGTTTCAGGGCTGCCGGCCGGCGCCCTGTTTACCCACTTTGGCGATGCGAACCTCGACGGCGCACTTACGGCTGGGGACCTGGTTGCCCTGACCAGGCTCGCGGCAGCCGGGCTCCCGGTGGAGACCGCCGAAGGAATTGTCGGTGATCTGGATCGGGATGGCCAGTTCGGTGAGACAGATCTCGACCTGTTGTCTGCGGCGCTCTTCCAGGCCCCCACGGAAATCCTGAGCTGGATTCCCACCTTTACACAAAGCGGAGTTTACAACGTCGAGGTGACGGCGGTGGATCCGGATGGCTTTTCTTCGACGCAGCAGATCTCGATCAGCGTCGAGAACGTGCCCAACTTTTTCCGTATCGGTAACCGATGGGCGAATGTAGGCGCTCCGCTTGGGTTTCCTGTAGAGGCTGCCGACGACCAGGAGGGCCCTGTGCGCTACGCGATGGTCAACGCACCCTCGGGGGCGGTTCTGGCTCCGTTGGGCGACTCGGATTTCGACGGGGTGCTTACTGTGGCTGATCTGCAACGGGCCGTTTTGTTTGCGCAGGGCGGCGCGACTCCCGCGGCAATTCAAGTTGCTGTTTGCGACGCGGACGGCGATGGAAGAATTACAGACGTGGATGTCGACGCTATAACCGCTGCCTTTCTGGTTCCGGAGGAACAGCAGCCCAGGCAGTTCGCGTGGGCACCGGACGTTCCGGGAGAGTGGCTTGTCCTCTTCGCAGCGGTCAACCGAGCCGGGGTTCCATCATTTCAGTTCGTGACACTCGTTGCACCGGAGGTGCCAACGCAAAACCTGGTTGGTCACGTCGCTAGTGCAGAAGGAGCCCCTCTTGCGCGGACACTGGTGAGGCTTAGGGGACGCGCTGCGGATGGGACGCCGATACGCGCGGAGGCTATGACGGGTGTCGAGGGAGCGTACACGATCGCGGCAATTCCCGCCGGTACTTACGTCTTGAGGCCGTGGAGACCACGATGGGTCTTCGAGCCGCGCAGAGTGATGGCGGCTGTGCCGGAGGAGGACCGACCGGTACAATTTACGGGTGAGCCCAGGCGTGCCACCGGTCTGCCCGCGGCGGGCTCAGCCACGGTAAGAGGGACCGTGTCGGATGCTTACGGGAGACCGATTGCGGGGGCTCGACTCACCCTATCGGGAACCACCAGGGACGGCGAGAGGGTGCGCGTGCGAACCATGAGTGGGCCGCACGGAGCCTTCATAGTTGACAACCTACCCGAGGGGTACTACCGTTTGGTTGCCTGGGTGCGAGGCGTACGGCTTACGCGGCGGTTTGTCTTTTTTGATCTCCATGACGGCGAGGTAAGGGAAGTTAACTTCCGCGAAAGGGTCGGCTGATGGCCACTTGGGCTCGGGCCCTTGTCTTTTCCGTACTTTTTTTCGCCGGCAACACGCTGGCGGCCTCTTCGGCACTGGGTGGAAGCGGTGCGTTCGGGAGGGCCGCAACAGCGGGAGTCGACGCCTCAGAGTGCCGGGGGGAGGTTTCCGGGAACTTGGTCTACCTTTGGACTACCTGTCCTCCCCATCGGGATGTGATCGGCGATTTCCCGGAGTTCCACGCGGAGACGCTCGTGGAGAATCACGGCGGCGATGTCGGGATCGACATCGTGTTCCTGGGTGACGGCTACACGGAGGCCGAGCTCGGGAAGTACCGCGGACAGGTGGGAGAGGTCGTGGACCTTCTCTTCGGAAGCGAGCCGCTTTCGGCGTACCGGACGTACTTCAACGTGCACGTGGTTGACGTGGTGAGCCCCGAGTCCGGCGTCGATCTTCTCCGGGAGGGGATCGAGCGGGAGACGGCGCTCGACATGGGGCTCGACGGCGAGAAGGTGCGTTTCGGTGGGAAAATCTACGCCGCGGGCTGTCAGGCTCCTGCGGGCAATTCGCTCAGGCCGAGACCCGACGACATCGTGATCGTTCTTTTGAATGCCGAGCGGCCGGCACGAGCCGTCGCCCACTTGGCGGCGGGGCGCTGGGTCGCGGCCTCGATGGATGCTTTGGGTACGGGCCCGGAGAACGCGTATCTCGGGTTTCTCGAGCTCCTTACGGGCCGGAGCGATCCCGAGCCCGGTGACGTGGTCGTGGCGATCTATGCGATTCTCACTACCCAGATGGGGTCCGGGATTCCGGATCCTTTTTATCTGGAACGTCTTTGGCCGTTTTATCCCGGTTACCCTGCCCGCCGGGTTCTCGACATCCCCGAAGGAGGAACGCAGGAGTTTTCGTTTCGGCTTCTCGAGCCCACGACGCATTCTCTGGAGGTCGAGTGGTTCGTGGACGGAAAGCCCGTGGGTGCGGGCCCGAGCTACGTGCTCGACGCCGGCGGGTTGGAGCGTGGCCTCCACGAAGTCGTCGCCTGGGTGAGGGATCCTACGCCGCTGGTGGTGGATCCGGAGAAGCGGGGCAAGCTTTGCTTCGAGTACCGGTGGCCGGTCTCGGTGGGGAACAGGCCGCCGGTGGTGCGGGTGACGGGGGAGACGACGGTCTTTCTGGGGGAGCTGGTGTCGCTCGTTGTGGTGGCGGAGGATGCGGACGGCGACCGGGTGGAGTACGGGGTGTTTCGGGAAGGGGGGCTTCCGGAGGGGGTGGTGTTCGCTCCGCGAGGGGATGTGAACGGGGACGGGAGAGTCGGTGCAGCGGACGTGGTGGAGTGGATGCGGCGGGCGGGTGGGGCGGTGGCTCTGGGGGAGAAGGAGAGGGCGGAGGCGGATTTCGACATGGACGGCGTGCTCACCGAGACAGACCGGGGCGTTCTGCTGCGCCTGCTCTTCGACGAGGCGGGGCGAGGGCGGCTATTTCTCTGGGAAGCTTCGGAGGCGGGGACGCACGAGTTCGTTTTTTTCGGCTACGGACTCGAAGGACGCGAGGGAGACCCTGGCCGTGACGATCACGGTCGTGCCCTGAGGCAAGCTCCTCCGGCAGTTCGACCCGAAGGCCGGGCAGTACGTGGAGTTCTGTTACGACGGCCTCGATCGCTCCAAAGGGAGCAGGCTTCTTCGTGACCGGATACTCCGGATCCCTTGCACGTCGTCAGCGGGAGGCTGCTGAAACATACCTGCCGGCTCCTTGACGGGGCGTGCTGCCGGTCGTAGGTGTAGCGGCCCTCGTTGGAGACGAATGCGAGACGCTACTGCACTCCGACCAATTCCGGTCCTTGCCGCTGCTTTCGCTGGTATCTTCGTCGCGGCGGGCGCGCGAGCAGCGAATTTCTTCTCGGAAATCGAGCTCGCCGATGCGGTCGTCGTGGGGACGGTCACCGACACGCGGAGCGTGGCACAGGGAAGACTGTTTCTTTACGATGTCCGCGCGGACGAAGGGCTCGCCGGCGAGGGGCCGGGCGAGATGGTCCTCGCGGAGGAGAAGGTCTTTCCCTCCGACGTGGCACGGCTCCGGAAAGGCGCGCGCTGCGTTTTCGCCCTGGCCGGGTTCCGCCCGCCGAGTCTCTACCGGGAAGAGGTTGCCGGAGCCCATCTCTTCCGAAGCCGCGCGTTTCGGTGCGAAGCGGTAGCGTCCACGACGGCGATCGTCCGCGCGTACCTCGCTGCGGGTAGACTGGCCGAGGAGAAGCGTGGGGCCGCACGTGTCCGTGTGCTCGTCGAGGCGCTCGGCCTCGACTCGCTCGCGTCCGACGCGGTGGAGGCGCTCGGGCGGGAGCGAAGGCTCGAGCGCCACGTGCGTGGTCGAGTCCTTCGAAGCTGGGAGGGCGTTCTCCGGAACCCTCGGAAGCCCCTGGTTCTCCGGAAAGCCCTTCTGCGTCTCACGGCCGAACGCAGGATTCCCGTTTCGCTCCCGCTTCTCCGGAGTCTTCTCGGAAACGCCGCGCTCGCGCCGCTCGCCGCCGAAGCGCTCGCCGCGCGGGGCGAGCTCCTCGATGCCGAGAGCGTTCGCCCGCCTCTGGCAGGAGGCCGCTGCCGAAGGGCGTCTTTCGCTTCTTGCGGCCCTCGCCAGCGAGACCCGAAAGAGCGTGCGGCATTTCTCCGGACCTGCGCGCGAGAGGACCCTTCGCCGGCCGTTCGCCGCCGCGCCACGGAGCTTCTCGCGTCCGAGGGTGACGACGCTGCACTGGCCGAGCTGCTCCGCCGCACCGACACGGTCGTTGCTTTCACGGCCGCGAGCGCACTCGCGGCCCGGAAGACCGCCACTGCGCGCAGGGCGCTCCGGAGGGCCTTGCGTCGAAGGTCCGTACGAGGCCCGCGTGGCCGCGGTCTTCGCGCTCCGAGAGCGAGGCACGCGCGAGGACCTGGAACTCCTCGCCCAAGTGTTCTCGGAGTCGGGCGACCCCGAGCTTTCGCGCCTTCTCGCACTCGCTTTCGGAGGCGAAGCCCAT
>BPJZ01000038.1 GCA_026004875.1 Candidatus Poribacteria bacterium
AGAGGTTAGCCCATTGTGGGTAGATGGGCGTATCCGGCAAGAATTTCACGGATTTTTCCGTTGTTGGACGTAACATACCGTATTTTGGACCGCGATAGGATATCTAAAGATCTGCAGTTGTCAAGGGCCCTGTTAGCCAAAGGAGGTTTCACATGGAGGATCGCCTCATGACAGCGCGCGAGGTGGCTTCCTACCTCAGACTTAACGAGCGCACTGTGCTAAAGCTCGCCGCCCAGGGGCCGCTACCCGCCGTCCGGGTAGGCAATCAGTGGAGGTTTCGCAAGGCAACCATCGACGCCTGGCTCGACGACCAAATGTTGGGCAGCGGCGGGCGCGAGGTGGAGATGCCGCCATTTCGACACTCGGCGGTGCCCTGGCTTTTAGAACTCGACAAGTGCCTCGCGCCCGAACACATCCTCCCGAGCCTCGGATCTGAGAGCAAGAACGCTGTAATCGAAGAACTGGCTCAACACGCCGCTGCGCTGGGATTGGTGCGGGACAAGCGCTGGTTCGTAGGAGCACTAATCGAACGCGAGAACGTCATGCCCACCGCGGTGGGAAACGGGGTGGCCTTCCTTCACACCCTTCGCAGGCACCCCGAGCAAATCGTGCGGCCCTTCATCGTGCTAGGCCGCTCCCAGGGAGGCGTGGATTTCGACGCCCTCGACGGACTTCCGACCCGGCTGTTCTTCGTGTTGGGGTTGCGGTACCAGGAGCTTCACGTTCCCTGGCTGACCAAGCTGGTCCAGATGCTGGCACAAGGAGGAGTGACCACGGACCTGTTAGCGGCACCCGACGGTGAAGCGATGTACCAGGTCCTAGCAGCGGCGGAAAGGAGACTCCTGGAACCGCGCGCCGCCAGCGCTTAGGGGCTGGCTCCGCCGCCGGCGCAAGCACTCAAAAGGGCAGTTGTGCCTTGCGCGCACATCGCCGCCCCGCTATATGCTTGTACGGCGTGAAATTGAAACCGTACATCAGCCTTCCGTCGCTCTTGGTCGTCGGAGTCGCACTCCTCCCGCCGCTGGCATCGCCTGGACTGGCGCAGAACGATGCCGGGCCCCAGCCGTCCAAGAACGTGCGCGACAGCGTTTACAGCGCCGCCCAGGCGCAACGCGGGGAGACGGCCTTTCGGCAGACTTGCACCGAGTGCCACACGCCAAGCCAGTTCAGCGGTCCGAATTTCATCGCCGCTTGGCGCGGGGCGCCCCTCTACCAGCTGTTCGACCTAATACGGACCACGATGCCCAACGACTTTCCGGGCTCGCTGCCGGCGCAAACCTACGCCGACATCGTGGCGTACATCCTGAAGCTGAACCAATATCCGGCGGGCCAAAAGGAGCTCGCGCCCGATCCCGACTCCCTCAAAGCGATCAGGATAGAACCTCCCCGCTCACCCTGAGGTCCGTTTTACCCGCCGAAGTCTTCAAACCGCTGAGTCGGTTCGAACTTCTCTTCCTTCAGCCTGAACTCGGCGTCCAGCACCGGGTCGGTCCTCCGACCTAGGACCCGGCGCGCGATGTATTCCCCGATCACGGGGCCCAATTTGAACCCCTCGGCCGAGCCGCCTCCGGCGATCCAGACGTTGTCCAATCCCGGATACCGATCTACTATGGGATTCCGATCCACGCTGCTCTCGTAGTGGCAGGCGTAGGTGGCGACTATAGGAGCGTCGGCCAGATCCGGGAATCGCTCTCTTCTACAAAAGCGCGCGGTCCTTCTTGAGCCTCGGGGGGCACCCACCGCACCGACAAGTCGGGATCGAACTCCGAGGGAGGACGGGGCGGAGGTTCCCTCGGTTCTTGGGCTCCTTCTTGGGCTTCGGCACGCCGCCGGCTGCCGCCCCTCACGCGAAAGCCCCGGTTGTCGGGTCCCAGCGCCGGCCAACCGGTAACGCCGGGGAAGTTGAAAGAAGGCAGATTGGGAAAGGTGAAACGCTCGTCCCCCGGAGGGGTCCCGAAGTAGATCACCCTGCCCAAGGGAGTGCGCAAGCGATCTTCCATGACCTCCGGCAGAACCTTCGGCAGCCAAGGGCCGCAAGCGAAGACGTACTGGCCCGCCGACAAAGACTCTTTTCCGTCGAGGACTATGTGGTCCAGCCTGCCGCTGGACCGCGGTCCCAGGGTCGCCTTCGCGATCACCAAGTTTCCTCCGCTTTGCCGAAAACTTTCCGCCACCACTTCGCACGACCGGCGGGCCCGCGCCACCCCGGCTCGAGGCTCGTATAGCGCGGCGTTCATCCCCTCCACGTTGATCTGCGGCCAGCGGTAACGCACCTCTTCGATGCTCAGCACCTCGTAAGGAATCCCCAGCTTGTCCCAGGAGGCCCGATTGTTGACTATGAACCGGTCCTCGGGATCGGCCCTGAGGATCAGATCTCCGGTATTGAAGAACAGATGCATCTTGAACGGCCGCGCCCACTCCTCTTCCCACTCCATCCACCGATCGATCGCCTCGTTAGCCAGCCGTACCCACAGCTCCCGCTCGGCATAGGAGCTCCTGATTCCCCGGGTTTCGTCTCCTGACGTGGCGCGAGAGTTGCCCGGCCCGTATTGATCCACCAGCACCACCGAAGCACCCATCCTTCTCAGGTGAAACGCGGTCCACCCTCCAAAGGCTCCCGCTCCGATCACCGCCACATCCGGCAGGTTTCGGCCGATCGCCGGAATTCCTACGCTCAACGCACCCGGCGATCGTGCGGCGCAACCGCCGACCGCCAAGATCCCGACCTGAACGCCGGCAGCCTTCAAAAATTCCCGCCTGTCCAGTGCCATCGAACTCCCCCTACTGCTCTTTTGGCCACGCCAATTATGCCTCCGCTGCAAGCTTCCCTCAACCGGGCCGCCCCGTCCTTGCCGCCCGCGAGCAGCGGCCGTATTTCTACCACCTCGACGCAGCTCGGTGGATCCCGAGCGGATTTCACAACGCGATATTGAGTCCGATGTGCGAGCCTCCCGACGCAGCTAGGTGGATCCTGAACCGGTAACCGACCCGGGCGGCATGAAAGTACTGATCGTCAACCAGCAAGAAGTGGCCCGGCTTCTGCCGATGCCGGAGTGCATCGAGGCCATGGCGCAGGCGTTGAAAGCCCTCGCCGAAGGCAAAGTGGTCCTGCCGCTCCGCCAAGTGGTGGTGCTGCCCGACAAGAAGGCGGCCCTGGCGTCCATGCCTGCATACTCTCAGGCGCTCAACGCGATCGGCGTGAAAGTGATAACCGTCTTCCCGGACAACACCGGCACGCAATACGACTCCCACCAGGGCGCAGTGCTTCTCTTCGAGGCGGAGCACGGGAGTTTGAGGGCGATCGTGGACGCCAGCGAAGTGACCGCCATACGCACCGCCGCGGTTTCCGCGGTTGCCACCCGGCTCCTCGCGCGGGAAGACGCGTGCGATCTCGCGATTCTGGGCTCCGGGGTCCAAGCCCGAACCCATCTGGAAGCGATGCTCCAGGTACGCAAGATCCGGCGGATCCGGGTGTGGAGCCGGACTCCGGAGCACGCCCGGGCCTTCGCGGAGCGCGAGTCGAAGCGGCACGCGGTGGAGATCGAGCCGACCAGCTCCGCCCGGGGCGCCGTTAGGGGCGCGGACATTATTTGCACCACGACATCTTCCAGAGAACCGGTTCTCAAGGGCGATTGGGTCTCTCCCGGAGCGCACATCAATGCGGTAGGAGCAAGCCTTCCCACGGCTAGAGAGCTGGATACGGCCTTGGTAAAACGATCTCGCCTTTTCGTGGACCGGAGAGAATCGGCGCTGAACGAGGCGGGTGATTTTCTGATCCCGCGCTCCGAAGGCGCCATCGGCGACGACCACATTCAGGGAGAGATCGGGGAGATACTCGCGGGTAAGATCGCCGGGCGGAAATCCGCCAAAGAGATCACGGTGTTCAAGTCGCTGGGACTGGCGGTGGAGGACCTCGCCTCGGTGGAGCACATCTACCGCCGGGCGCTGGAAGAGAGAACCGGAACCTGGGTGGAACTGGGCGGCGGCAGGCGTGAAGGAGCTTGAGCCGATACCGCTGGAGGAGATCCGCGCCGCCCGCGAGCGGCTCCGCGAGCTGGTCGTCCGCACGCCCCTGGTACCCTTGAATCGCGACCGGCCCGGGACCGAGATCTACCTCAAGCTCGAGAACCTCCAGCCGATCGGATCGTTCAAGATTCGCGGAGCGGGAAACGCCCTGCTTGCCGCTTCGCCGGAACGCTTGCGCGGCGGGGTTTACACCACCTCCGCGGGGAACATGGCTCAGGGGGTAGCCTGGCACGCGCGCAGGATGGGGATCCCGGCAACCGCAGTGGTGCCGGACCACGCTCCACACGCCAAACTACTGGCGCTAGAACAACTCGGCATGAGGGTCATCAAAGTGCCCTTCGATAGGTGGTGGCAGGCCGTTCTGGAGCACCGCTATCCCGGCCTTGAGGGCTTTTTCGTACACCCGGTGTCGGATCCTGCGGTAATAGCCGGAAACGGCACCATCGGTTTGGAAATTCTGGAAGACCTGCCCCAGGTGGACGCAGTGGTGGTTCCCTATGGGGGAGGCGGGCTGAGCGCGGGCATAGCCTGCGCGATCCGAGCATTAAAGCCCTCGGTGCGGATTTTCGCCTGCGAGGTGGATACCGCCGCCCCGCTGGCCGCTTCCCTCGCGGCCGGATCCCCGCAGCAGGTAGCCTACACGCCCAGTTTCGTCGACGGCATAGGCTCCAGCAGCCTTTTGCCGGAAATGTGGCCTTTGGTCCGGAAGGTTCTGGCGGGCTCGCTGGTGGTCACACTGCAGCAGGTGGCAGACGCGGTACGGCTTCTGGCGATAGCCAGCCGGGTGATAGCCGAAGGAGCGGGAGCGGCCCCGGTGGCGGCTGCGCTCTCCGGGATGGCGGGGGAAGGAAAGATCGTCTGCGTCGTATCCGGCGGGAACATCGATCCCGCCAAGCTTGCAGCGATCCTGGAAGGCAGGCCTATTTGACCCACACCGTCTTGACGTTTACGAACTCCCGGATACCGAAGATCGCGAGTTCTCTTCCGTAACCCGATTCTTTAATTCCTCCAAAGGGGAGCCTGGGATCGGATCGCACCAGAGCGTTGACGAAGCAAGACCCGGCTTCCAATCGGTCGCGGGCTATCCGCTCGCCCCGCTCCACATCCTTGGTGAAAACCGCCGCTCCCAAGCCGAAGGAGCTGTCGTTGGCGATGCGTATCGCATCTTCCTCGTCCTTTGCCTCAATGATGGCGGCCACGGGACCGAACAGTTCTTCGTCGTACGCCGGCATCCCTTTGCGGACACCCGCGAGAACCGTGGGCGGGTAGAACGCACCGGGTCCTTTGGGGATCTCTCCTCCCAGAAGCAGCTTTGCTCCTTTCGCCAGACTGCGCTTCACCTGCCGGTGAAGCTGGTCCCTGAGATCTTCTCTCGCCTGGGGCCCTAAGTCGACACCCGGCTCGAACGGATCCCCCATCTTCTTGGCTCTCATCGTTTCCACGTAGCGCTCGGTGAACTCCCCGATGATCGGCTTCACCACGATGAACCGCTTGGCCGCAATGCAGCTCTGGCCGCCGTTGATCAGCCGGCTGTTTACACAGGTTTCCACTGCGAGCCCCAGATCCGCATCCTCCAGGACCACGTACGGGTCGCTGCCGCCGAGCTCCAGCACCGTCTTCTTGACCACAGCACCGGCCTGCGCCGCTACCGCCTTGCCCGCGGGGGTGCTGCCGGTCAGGGTCACCGCTTTGATCGCCGGGTGCCGGATAATCTCTTTGACCCTGCCGGATCCCACGAGCAGCGTACCGAACAGGCCTTCAGGGAATCCGGCTTCCCGGAAAATCTTTTCGATCTCCAGCGCGCAGCCGAAGACGTTGGAGGCGTGTTTCAAGACGGCGGCATTTCCCGCCATCAAAGCCGGCGCGGCGAAGCGGAACACCTGCCAGAACGGAAAGTTCCAGGGCATGATCGCCAGTACGGTCCCCAAGGGCCGATATGCGACGTAGCTCTTGGAGGCGTCCGTTGCCACCGCCTCGTCCGCTAAAAACCTCTCGGCGTTTTCCGCGTAGTACTCGCACGCCCAAGCGCACTTTTCAGCTTCGGCTTTCCCTTGAGGGAGCGGTTTGCCCATCTCCGTGGCCATGAGTTCGGCATAAGCCCCGGCGTTGGCTCTCAGAATCTCCGCCGCGCGGCGCATGAACTTCGCGCGTTCGGAAAATTCGGTCTCTCTCCACTCCAGCCAGGCCCGCTCCGCTTTTTGGATGACCGCCTCCACCTCTCGGGAGGAAGCCTCGCGATAGCGCGCCACCACCTTTCCGTTCGAAGGGTTTACGGTTCGAATGACCGATCTGGAAGCTTTGGTAGCAGTGCTCGATCTCACGGCGCACCCTCCTTCTGCTTGGCCCTCTCTATCAACCGAATTGGCCGGTCGTATCTAAAGTAGTCCCACGCCCACTCCAAAAGTACCGAGATTCGGTTGCGGAACCCGATGATAAAGTAGAGATGGACCACCAGCCACATGATCCATCCCACGAATCCCTTGAACCTGAGCTTCCCCAACTGCGCTACCGCGGCGTTCCTCCCGATGGTGGCCATGATCCCCTTGTCCCGATACCGGAAGCGCCCGGGATCCAGACCGCGCTCCAACTTCAGAATCGCATCGGCCACGAACCTGCCCTCCTGGATCGCCGGGGCGGAAAGCATCGGCATCTCGCCGTCTCCGTAAGGCACCGCCGCGATATCGCCGATGGCGAAGACTCTGTCGTGGCCCTGTACCCTGAGAGCTTGGTCCACCGCTACCCTTCCGCTCTTGGTGGCCGGCAGACCTAGGGCCTCTACCAGCGCGGCGGGCCTTACGCCCGCAGCCCAGACCAGCGTCTTGGTAACGATCCGCTCGCCGCCGGAGAGTAGGACTTCGTCGCCCTCTACCCGTTCCAGTCGAGTACCCAGGCGAACTTCGATCTGGCGGCGCTCGAGTCTCTTTTTGGCGTCCTGGCCGAGTTCCGCGGGGAAGGTGGGCAGTACCCGGTCTCTAGCCTCGACCAGAACTATTCTCACCTGTTTCATGTCCAGTTCGGGAAAGTCCTTGACCAGCACCAGAGCGGATCAGCTCCGAGAATGCTCCCGCCAGTTCCACTCCCGTGGGGCCGCCACCCACCAGCACGAAGGTCATCCAGGGCTTCCGCGCCTCCGGATCGTCGAGCTGTGCCGCCTTCTCGAAGCAGGCCAGGACATGGTTTCTCAGCGCCATACCCTCGGAGAGGTCCTTGAGGGGAAAGGCGGTGGCCGCTAGCTGGTCCATTCCAAAGAAATGGTTGGTGCTACCGCAGGCTAAAACCAGGTAGTCGTAACTCAAAAAGCTCCGCGGCGCCGATCTCAGTTTGACGACCCTGGATTCCAGATCGGCTCCTACGACTTCGTCCAGCATCACGCGCACGTTCCGGGTCCCCCGGAACACCGCCCTCACCGGATAGGCGATGTCGCTGGGGTTGAGCAGGGCGGTTGCCACCTGATAGAGGAGTGGCGTGAAGAGGTGGTAGTTGTGCCGGTCGATCAGCACTACGTCCACCGGGCGTCCCGCTAAGCGGCGGGCGCAGGCGAGCCCACCGAAACCGGCGCCTACGATCACTACTCTGGGGCGTTGCATCACAAAATCCGGCGGCATCCCACCCGACGATCCCGCGCACAGCCACCGCAAGCCGC